>OZ252104.1:2775000-3685180 GCA_965248405.1 Parvibaculaceae bacterium | reverse complement strand
CTCGCAGGATGGAACGCACCACCTTTTCCGTGATCGAGCGGTGCTCCTTGTAGGTGGTCATCATGAAATGCAGGTGTCTCGGTCGCCAACCGGCAGCCCAGACGGCCTCACCCTTCGCTCGCATTTTCGGATAGACAAATCGGCCGAAAATGAACGCCCGAAAGGCATGCGTAAACCACCAGCCATAGCGCCAGATACCCAATGCCCCAATGACAAAAGTGATCGCCCGCGTCTCAGCGTCCCAGATGCTGTTTGGGAGTACGAGAATACAAAGAAGGCAGACCGCAAAATAGAGCGCCAGGTGACCGAGCGCTGTCGGTGTCCATTTGGCCCACCCCGTCGGCCAGTCGGTTGGCTCGTCTATGTTGAGAACGGTATCGAGCCGCATTGGTATCGCCTAAAGACTTGTGGCGAGACGCGTCTGCGAAACGCTGCTGGACCGCCGATTAAAGACTACGACCGCTGGAAGTCCCGGGCGAATGGTCCGAAAATCAGCCACATCCGTCGGATCCCCCTGGATGCGAAGCGAGACCGTCGCTGTGCGATCATCAGCCTTGCGCCAACTATACTGAGCCTGTTTCTCATCGAGGTACGCAGAGGTGCGATCAATCCGCACTACTTCTGCCTCTACATAACGATCCAAGGCCGGCAGGAAAACGGTGGCCACATCGTTTAAACCGATCTGCAGCACCTCTTCCTGCTGCAAAAACGCCGTAACTGTTGTCGGTGCGTTCATCTCCAGTACCGCGAGTGGTTCGTCTCTGAGCACGCTGATGGAGCCTGTCTGCAACAGGCGCACGATCCGACCATCAAAGGGAGCCCGCACAATGAGCTCATCTTTCATAGCTTCCAGCGTTTCAAGCTTTTGTCTCGCGGCTTGCAGATCACTTCGCCGTTCATCGACTTCGATCAGCAGCAAGTCCAGATCAGAGACAAACTCTTTGTGATTATAGTGGCGTCGACCGGCCACTTCATTCATCACCGTTGATTGCTCCAGAGCCAGCTCAGACTCACGAAGCCTCGCAGCAGCAAGGCTTTGACGTGCTTTCGCATCATCCAACTGAGCGTTCGTTGAATACCCTCGATCCCACAGGGTTTTCATGCGCTGAAGGTGGGCATCTGCTCCCCGCAAAGCCTCAGTCCGCGCTGTTACCTGGGCGGCGGCCATATCCCTGTCGACTTGGCTGATCACCTGATAGAGCTTGATGCGCTCTGACTCCAACTCGAAGGTCTGCTCCGCCCGCCACAGACGATCCTGCGCCTGCGCGACATGGGAGGCAGCTTCGCTGATCTTCGCCTGCAAGCGCGTGTCTTCTATCCGAGCGAGAGGCTCACCAGCACGTACGCTGGCACCCTCCGCATAGCCCACAGGCCGATAAATTCCGTCGACGGGCATGCGCATGACCTGCACCGGAGCAGAGACGACCGCGGTGGAAACCTCAAGCTGTGTGAAGCTCGAATAGACAAGAACACTCAGATATCCAAATACGCAGAGACCCAATACAGCGTAGACACCGCTCATTACGATGGTTTTGATAGGCCAGCGACGCACCGCCATCTCTTCTGTTGGGTTCGGATCCGGCTGAGTTGAGATCGGCGTCACCGGCACATCAATCCGGCAAATCGTGTCATCGATCGTTGCCATTTTCCCGCGAATAAGGTCTTCGATGAAATGCTTCATCAAATCGCTGGACCGCTCGTCAAGTGAGATGAATTCAACGCAAACACTATTCGTATGGTCAGCGGTCCGGACCACTCGGGTCTCTGCCTCGAACTTGATGTCGAACCCTTGGAAAGGCAGTTCAATTAAGACTGGGAATTGCTGATCAACCTCCGGCAGGTCACCTTCAATACCATCTACTCTGAAACCACCAAGACTCCAGTTTATGGTTTGAGCGCTGCCCAACGCTTCCGCATCAATGCGCAAAGGAGCGGTAACGCGGTGGTGGCGACGCTGACAGGGTCGTTCGCGGATGACTTTCATGTCCTGTTGCTCCTTTCATGGCGAAGGGAGCAATCCGCGTGCCACGGTAGGTGGATTGATAGACTGTTCGCGAAGCGCAGAATTCTGCGGTTTTCTAAACCGAGGGACTCCATCGAACATGCGAGATGCAAACTCAGGTCTGTTGCATCTTGCATCCTGCCATTCGCGAGATGCGCACCACCCCCAGCTTTTCGCAATGTTGGTCAGACGCAAACTGGCTGAAATTGGCGGATTTTGCCCTTATCTCCGATGGCACACCATTTGAACCCTCCTGCCAGATTAGACCGCAAAAGAGGGACACAACATGGCCAGCCTACCAGCTACACACCCACTCATTGGTACACCCGGTGACGACACAATCTCAGGTACCCGCCACTCGGACGTGATGTCTGGTGGACGTGGCAACGACGTCATGACCGGCGAAACCGGGCATGATGAAGTCTGGGGCGGCCAAGGTGACGATGTCCTCTACGGCAATAGCGGTAACGACTTTCTCTACGGCTCGGGCGGACCGAACATTGTTCAGGTGACCGCCATCCCTATCGCCGATGATTATCCTGTCTCTGTCATCTTCGAAGGTGAGACCGCGGGCTATCGCAATAGTTTTGGCTATTACAAAATCGACTCTGAAACCGGCGCTATCTACGACGTCGACATTATTTGGGAGAACGCCTCACTTCAGGGAAGTGGCGGCAATCTGATTGGCGGCGAGACAACAGTTCCACTCGACGTCACAGCTGGAGATCAGCTGGGCTTCTTCATCATTTCCAACGGCTACAGCTACAACAATTTCAGCGCGCTTGGCGAGGGAAGCTATAGCTTTGTTAATGCTGACGGCTCGACCGCCAGCCTGACCAGCGCCGATCCTCAACTTGTCCACACAGCCGACGATGGCACCGTCACAGAAATCCGGCATCACCAGTATCACACAGCTGCATTTGGAGACACGCTGGCGCTCAATCCGGACGGCATTCTGCACACCACCGGCATTCTCAAGACAGACGCGGGCACGCTGACGTTGGGCTTTGAAGATTTGTACAATGGCGGAGACAGAGACTTCGACGACTCTGTTTTCACTGTGGACATCGGCACCGCAAACGCGAGTGTGCTCAATGCACATTACCGATCTGAACAAGGCCTGCCGGACATTGTGTATGACGGCGACGGCAATACCCCAAACCCTGATCCGGTTCAGGACAACGATATTCTTTGGGGCGGCACCGGCTCAGACGAGCTTTGGGGCCACAAGGGCAATGACATACTCTACGGCGAAACCGGCGACGATGAGCTCCATGGCGGAAGCGGCAACGACACCCTCCATGGTGGATCCAACAATGATGTGCTGTATGGCAACCTCGGTGACGACATCGTCTATGGGGACAACGGCAATGACCGGCTCTACGGCAATTCAGGCGACGACTACCTCAACGGCGGCGGAAATAATGACCAGATCGAAGGCGCCGCCGGCAACGACACTCTATTGGGCGGACACGGCCACGACGTCCTAAGTGGCGGCAGTGGTGATGACGTGCTCGATGGCGGCAATGGCAACGATGTGCTCAGCGGCGGCAGCGGGACCGACACGCTCGAAGGCGGCGCCGGCAACGACGAATTAGCCGGGAACAGCGGCATCGACAGCTTGGACGGTGGCTCAGGCAACGATGAACTCTCGGGTGGGTCCGGAGACGACACACTGCTCGGCGGTAGCGGGAATGACATTCTCTACGGGAATAGCGGTGACGACTTTCTGGACGGAGGTACCGGCAGCGACCAGATACACGGCGGCTCTGGAATTGACACTGTTGACTATCAGGACTGGACAAAGGGCATTCGTGCCGATCTTTCTGCTGGCACAGTTGTCGGAAATGGGACCGACACGCTCACCGGTGTCGAAAACCTGATCGGTTCCGCACACAACGACAAGATCATTGGAAGCAACAAAGCGAATGAACTCACCGGCGGAGACGGCAATGACTATATTGCCGGACACGCAGGCGATGACACTGTCTATGGCGGCAATGGGAACGATTACCTCAACGGTGCCAGCGGCGCGGACACACTCTATGCCGACCAGGGCGACGATCGGCTCAGAGGCGGTAAAGGCAGCGACAAGCTGAATGGCGGCACAGGCGATGACGAACTGTGGGGCGGTGAGCTCGGTCGTCAGGACAATGCTGCGGACACGTTCTATTTCGATGTCGGCGATGGGTACGACATCATTCGTGATTTCGAAATCGGGACCGACATTCTTGCCCTGTCGGACACGCTCTACATGGACGACGTCGATTTCATGTCAGCCTTCACGGACACCGATGATGGCACCTTCTTATCTTTCGCCGATTTCAATGGTGTTGACGGTGATGGCGTTTTGTTTTCAGACCTGACCGCTGACGCCTTCCAGACCGTCGCAATCGATGACACATCCTCAATGGATTGGGCGTTCCTCGCCTGATACCAAGTGCCCTCAACTGCGGATCCATCACCCTTCCCAAAAAAAGCGGTTGAGGGCACTCCTATCCGACCTTAACGCGGCTCAAATCGTCCCTCATGGATGTTTTGCTGGATGGCGCATGAATCCCATTTGATGGAACCGGGCGAGAGCTCCTGGCATGAACACCAAAGTGTCCCTCGATTGTGTATCAATCGTCACAAAGGCACGTGCCGAAGGGTCTGAAACCAAGGAAATTCCAGGAAAAATTGACGGGTGGTGGAGCCAGGCGGATGCTCCTTGCCAAATAGAGCATCAGTGACGTGCGCCCCTATTGGGCTCGGCCGTTTTGACCGTGGCTCGGGATGCTAAATATTTTTTTCGCTGGCAGGAGTGTGGACTGCACTGGGACAGATTCACACTCATGCACGCGTATCGTTCATGGCAGAAACGCTGCTGACAAATCACCCGAACGGCTCATAGACACATTCGTCATCACTCAATTGCCAGCCTCTCACTGGTTTTCTTCGTTACCTCTCAGCGTAAACAGATTATTTACCATATGCGTTTAAACGTTTTCTTGTGTTTATTTTTTCCTTATTCTCATAAACGCACGAATTTGCAGGAGACCGCCTATGTCAACAAACTCAGTGCTTGGTGAAAACAACCCGAAACAACAAACTTCCACAATGATCCATAAGCTGGGTCGACCGTTTGAAACGATGAACGTTTCAACGAAGCTGATTGCGGGCTTTCTGAGCCTTTCCACAATTAGTTGTGCGGTCGGATTGGCTGGCCTGCTTTACATCGAGCAGATTGAGGTCACGGTGAATGAGATTACGGACATTGCAGCACCGACGGTTGAAACATCAGATGATCTCATCGCAACAATGTGGCAGGCGGCATTGGTGGCAGAAGAGATTAACGCAGCATACGCGCTTACGGAAATTACCCCTCGTCTGGGTCGCTTCAATGAACTCGATGCAGCGTTTGATAGAAATTACGTAGAGCTGCAGAGCCTAGTCTCCGATGAGAACCTGTATGACGAGCTTGAAGATGCGAGAGACGCTCAGGCTTCATTCGTAAGCGTCTCAAATCTGATGTTCGCCGCCCGTGCACAAGAGATGAACAACCAAATTGAAACCGAACGTCTCCAGGACCTATTTGATAGCGCTGGCGCTGAAATAATCACGGCGCTTGGCAAGTTTGTCGACCATCCGGTGGCGGCAGTAATGGAAGCAGCGCTCACGCTGCAGCGGATTGTTACCGAAATAGAGGACACCGCTGGCGAGTATCTCGCAGAAACAAATCCAGAAGACCTTCGTCCCGTGCTGGAGAGATTCGACGAGCTTAGCAATTCAGTCTTATTGCATATTGCCGTTATCAAAGAGCGCACCAACGGCGCTCAAGACAAAAGGGATATCGCGGCACTTGAGTTGATGTACTCAAATTGGATTGAGTCAGCGGTAGATAGCGGCCAACTGTTTGCAACACACAGATTGATGCTGGAGAAAACGCTCCTGTCGGATGAACTTGGATCCGAGTTGAAAGCACTGGCAGTTGTTGCCGTCGAGGCGCTTGATAAAGTTTCTGTCGCTGCGGACGCGGTCAGTGATGCTGCTGATGAACAAGCCGCTGACGTGGTCGGAGAAGCTCTATTTGTGATTGTCTTTTTACTTATCACCTCTCTATCACTTTCGGTTTTGCTCATAGCCGCCGTCATCTTCACCATCGTTCGCCCGATCAAGGCAATGACCAGTGCAATGGGACAACTCAGCAGCGGAGACAACTCGACCGTGATTCCAGGGCTTAACAAGCAGGATGAGATCGGCGACATGGCGCAGGCAGTCCAGGTGTTCAAGGAGAACGCTATCGAGAAAGAAGAATTGCAGGCGCGTGAGCGTGAGCAGGTGCAGGCCCGCGAAGAACGCGCCAAAAAGATTGAAGAACTGATCTCCGAATTCGACAAGAAGAGCGCCGAGGTTCTCAAATCGGTAAGCTCAGCTGCAACGCAGATGCATACCAGTGCCCAATCTCTCTCATCGACGGCCGAGGAGACAAACAAGCAATCAACTGTTGTCGCCTCTGCATCAGAGGAAGCAGCAGCGAATGTGCAGACGGTTGCCTCTGCAGCAGAGGAACTTAACTGTTCAATTTCAGAGATAGGTCGACAGATCGATCAGTCATCTGCGATTGCCAGATCAGCTGCCGACGAAGCTGAAACCACAGGCCAAACCATGCGCGAGCTAGCTGAAGCCTCTAGGCGTATCGGTGACGTTGTTAGCCTCATCACTGACATCGCAGAGCAAACGAACCTTCTTGCGCTTAACGCAACGATAGAGTCAGCACGCGCTGGAGAAGCAGGCAAGGGCTTTGCTGTCGTGGCATCGGAGGTGAAGACACTGGCAAATCAAACTGCCAAAGCAACTGAAGAAATTGGCGTTCAAATCGAGGGCATCCAGTCGATCTCTGTGCAAGCAGTGCAGGCCATGGACAAAATAGCGGGTACAATTGGCCAGATGAATGAGATTGCAGACTCGATTTCGACCGGCATGAACGAACAAAAGTCGGCAACTGAAGAAATTTCAAGAAACGTCAGTGAAGCTTCAAGTGGAACGACGGAGGTGAGTTCCAACATCTCGGGAGTTAACGAAGGGGCTGAGGAAACAGGGAAAGCGGCAAGTGAGTTGCTCGCAGCAGCTGGCGAGTTGAGTGAACAGGCAGAGGTATTGAACCAAAGTGTGGACACCTTCCTCGACGGTATTCGCAGCGCCTGAGCTCGGCAGGTTCTATAGTCCATTCCCCACTATAGAACTTGGCATGTCCTGCGGCTTCCCCGCCCCTCAGGACATGCCGGCCGGCCGATTTAGTCGTTTATCGTCATTGGTCCGTGATCAGGGCAGTGCGGCGGTCCAACAGCATCTAACCACTTGCGTGAGACACGGGCGACGTACCCGCACTCTCTGCAGGACACTTTAAGCAGGCGTGTGGTTTGCTTCGTCTTCCTATCATTACGAGCCGGTAAAATCCCGGGGCTCGACAACGGACCGACTTCCTTGAGCGTCGGCTTGATCATCTCCTTGAACAGAGTCCCAGGCGTTGTTTCCGTTTTGGTACCCCGGAGCCCAATTGAAATAGCCAAATGGCGAAACAGATAACCGTGTGCGTCACGTTCCCCAGCGGCAATACGACAAAGCTGAAATGCTATCGCGCCAGCGACCTCCTCAGCGTCCGCGCGATCGGGACGAACAAAGATCGCATAAGACCCGTCATCTTCTTGGATCCATGAATCGGTGATGTTCGGACTGCGCATGCCAGCGCTGGGAAATCCGGTTCTAATGCTGAACTCCGGTAGGGGAAATCCGAGGTCCGCGAACCAGCTTTTCATGGCGTCTGCCACTTCCCTCAGCCAGACATCACGTGCTTTTTCAGGAGCCTCCTGTTGTTCTGCTCGCGATCCCATTTTGCGTTCCGAGTTCGACCCGCCTTCATTAGGCAAGATATATTTCCATCTGCCTCGTTTCCTAACGTTTATGTTATTCTACCACCGCACAACCTCATAAATTTCTTAACTTCGACTTAAACAATATGCCTCGTGTGGTCAATCAGGTGCCCTGTTCCACCAAATGAAATTGGGCGCCACTCTAGGGTGCGCGAACCACAAGATCGCTATCGACTAAAACTAGCATTTCAAAAACTCATCCTTTAGTATGGGCGATGTTAATCATATGCGTTTAAACAGTATTTCGCGTTTACTCGCCAGATAGGAGATAACTGCTCTCAACCACTTCCGCAGAACCACAAGGAGCTTTGATCGGGTTGGATTGTATCGGACTTGTAGATTTTGATTCAGATACAGCATTGGTAAAGCAATGCCTTTGAAGAGCAGTAGCTGGCGGCACGCATTGTTGAGCGGCAAAATCGCAGATAATGCGCTCGAACCCTTATCGCTCAAGGGGTTCTCTATCTCTACCAAACTAGTCGCCGGTTTTTTGGCAGTGTCGGTCATTGCAGTGCTGATTGGGTTCAGCGGTCTCTATTTCATTGATCGAATAAACAACACTCTGAACAACATAACCGACGTCGCTGCACCAACCGTTGAGACGTCCGACGACCTTATCGTCAACATCTTGGAAGCAACGAGTATTGGCCGCAAAATCATTGTCGAAGATAAGGAAGCAGACCTCGTCCCGCTTATTCAGAAGTTTGAATCTCTAAATGATGCATTCTCCTCGAGCTTTCTAGACCTTCAGAATCTCGTTAAAGACGAAACGCTCCTTGAAGAGCTGCGGATTGCAAAAAGAGAACAGAAAGAATTTGTTGACCATGCATTGGCGATGATTACAGCTCATGAACATGAACTGGATCAGAAGACAAAGAGCGCAAACATACTCGTGAAGTTTGATACAGCCGGAGCCGAGCTCATACGCGCTCTGGATATACTGGCCGATGAAAACGAACGCGAGATGGCCGAAGCAGAGGAAGAAGGCAATAACCTTCAGAGAAACGGCGCCAGTGGAGCTCTGATTAATCGTGTCCTCAGTCACTTGCTCGACCGTGACTATCCGGTTGTTGAGTCGGCGCTGAAACTGCAACGCATAATATTGGAAATGCGGGGTATTGCAGGTGAGTTTCTTGCTGACGACGTTGCCGCTAACCTGCCTGAAAAAGAGAAGGATTTCCGCACTCTGTACGAGGAAGCTCTTCCCCACTTAGTCGTCCTTCATGATCTAACTGAAAGCCGCCAAGAAAGAATAGCTGTCGCAGCATTTGAGACTATGTTCATAAGCTGGGCCGACATTGTGGAAGGGCCTGACAAGCTATTCACAACGCACCACCGAATGCTGGAAGCCAGACTTTCTACAAGTCGGATGGCAGAGAGAATGGAGATCAACGCTGCTAACGCAGCGCGGGCTCTCAACAGGGTTGCAGCTGTGGCTGCAGGTATCAGTGAAGGCGCTGACGAGGCAGCCGCAAGCGCCGTAGGTCAGGCAAGCAGAGCAATCTTGATCTTACTGGTTCTTGCTCTGTTTGGCTCACTAGGTCTTCTTTGGCTTGTTGTAGCAACGGTGGTGCGCCCTATCAGGAATCTGACGGAAGTCATGCACTCACTCGGCGACAGCTATGGGCAACCTTTGTCAGCGACAGGATCGGTTGGAGATGAGGTAACGCAGCTGCGGATTGCCTTTAACTCTCTTGAAGCCAAGGTCCGGCAACGCACAGACGAACTTCAACAGAGATCACTGGAATTAAAGCAGGCGAACACCGACTTAGGTCATGAGTTGGCAATGCGCCAAGGCCTGGAGCGCCAGTTAGTGCACGCTCAGAAACTGGAGAGCTTGGGAACTCTTGCTGGTGGCATCGCTCATGATTTCAACAACATGCTGTACGTTATTTTGGGATGTTCGAAGCTAGCTCTCGACGCATTACCTAAAGATGACTCCACAGTGTCGCTGATCAAGCAAATTGACCAGGCGGCGCAACGGTCAAGTCTGATCGTCAATCAAATTCTGTTCTTTAGCAGACAGGAAGTTCCTGATCGCCACCCTGTTGATGTCGCAAGCGTCTTGAAAGAAAGCGTTCTGCTTTTGCGTGCTGGACTATTGTCCTCAACCGATCTGAATATTGATATCGAAGAAAATAGCGGCATTGTCTTCGCTGACGAAACGCAAATTCAGCAGGTTGTGGTCAATCTCGTAACAAATGCATTTCAAGCACATAGTGGCCGCAAAGGAACCATCGATCTCTGTGTAAAACAGATTATCGTTGATACCGACTTCGCGGATCAACACATTGCTTTGAACTCTGGCCCGTACGTTCGCATATCAGTATCAGACAAGGGCGACGGCATCTCTGACGATGTTCTGAGGAAGATGTTCGACCCCTTTTACACGACTAAGGCCGTTGGAGAAGGGACGGGTCTCGGACTGGCTGTCGTTCATGGCATCGTTGCTGCCCATGATGGAGCGATCCTCGTCTCTACGGAGGTCGGGCGAGGGACGCGCTTTGATGTCTATTTTCCAACCTGTCCACCAGGAGCTTTATCTGCGCAGACCCAGAGACAACCTGTCATGATGTATGAGGGATAAGATGGCGAGAATTCTTGTTGTGGATGACGAACCGCTTGTATGCAGCATGCTCAACGCTTTTCTAACCCGAGAAGGTCACGAGGTGACGACAGCAGGCAACGGAAAACTGGCGATCGACGTCGTCGATGACGGTCCAATCGACCTGGTCATTGCAGACATCGTGATGCCGGAGAAAGATGGCCTAGAGATGATGACCCAGCTGCGGAAAGAGCGCCCTACATTGAAGATCATTGCGATCTCCGGAGGTTCCCGCGTCGGTAATTTTGATTTTTTGTCGATGGCAAAGCACCTGGGTGCATCTGAAACGTTCTACAAACCACTCAACAATAGCGATCTGCTAACGGCTGTGAATAGATGCCTCAGCGCCACCGCCGACACCCACGCAAATCGCTAGAGAGCGTGGATCGCGACCCAAACCATGTGCCCGCAATTGGGATAGGGCTACTGGCGCAGCGCAGATTGCTCAAGAGATAAAGAAGCATGTTACACGCTTTGACGGTCCCCAACAGAGCATGAAAGTCCAAGATATGGTGGAGCCAGGCGGACGCTCCACCCGAACCATTTATTACAATAAATTCAATAGCTTATGAACATAGTGGACGCCGAATGCGTACCACAAATGTGTCCCATCGGTAAGCCGAAAGTTCCCAGAGTGAGCAACTAGCGAACATCAGCGCACCTCACAGAACATCGGCGCACCTCACAGAACATCGGCGCACCTCACATATGGGTGGATGGATCAAAGACTGCTTCTTTGGGCGATGCTCTCGGTGTCGAATATGTTGTCTTGCTAGCACAGACGGCTGACATACCTGCATGGCAAGCGGCCACGCATGAAGTCAAACAACGCGGACTCCCGATCCGTTCAGAGCTTCTACCTGAAACCTCCGGAACTGTTTACGAGAGAGAGGCAGCTGTCATTGTGCGCCCAGACCAAGTCGTCGCAGACCACGTGCGTATGGGCGAACCCATCGAACAAGCCCAATTTCTCGCGAATGCGCTTCCTATACCAACCTAATACTGGGAGCCAACTCAACAGGTTAGATCGGTTCGCGCTGGGAAATCCGTCTTCGACCTTAAGAGTTTTCCTAAGTCCACAACTAGGAGTTATGGTTATAGCGGCAATGCCACAAACAGGAACTCTATGAAGCAATGCTTCGCCATATGTCGATCACTGGGTTAGATGAGTCATAGAGATCATTCAAATCGAGGTTGAGAAGCAGTTAAGTGAAGCCGGTGTTAAGAGCTGTTTGTGACAACACCCCCTTTTCGATTGAACTAAGGAATCGAGGACCTTGCCTTCTTGATCGAGTGCGCGCCATAGATACTTCCAGCGCCCACCGATAGAGACGTACAATTCGTCGAGATGCCATTGAGGGTGCGGCGTGCTTTGAGAATGCCGATAGTCACGTTTCAGCTCAATAGACTTTACTCGCACTCGTCAGGGTTTGCGAGGCAAGCCGCAAGTCTCTGTTGTTGTACAATCTCATCAGCCCGGGCCTTTAGCTCGCTAGCGCGCTCTGCCGCTGTGGGCCCTTCGAAGGCCTCAATGAGACTTGCCGTCGCTTCCAGACCTGACGGTAGGCCAGAACCGCTGCCGTAATGCAATTTTGTCAATGCTCCTGATCCAGCAAACTCAACAACAGTGTCTTGGCTGCCAAACAACGGCGCCCTAGGGATTGGTATACTGTACGGCGTATCTGTGTCTTGGCTTGCGATGGTCACGCTGCCTCGCCAAATCTCATCTGTGGATTTTGTGCTCGGCTCGACTGCTTGGACAATGAGTACCCGTTCAGCCGGCTGGGCTACTGGCAGCATGAGGTACTGCTCCAGGCCATCTGGCTCAACGGGAGCGCGCGGTTGGGTCAATCTCCCGATTTTGACCGTTAGATCGCCAAGCACATTCCGAAGCTGATTGTGAAACACGAGCGATTGCGGAGCAGGGTTTAAGGGAAGAGAAGCACCCATTGGTTGGGTCAGATCGACCTTTCCACGGTAGAATAGAGTGATTGGCTTGTTCTTTCCCCAAGCGCGGATATTCCTACACATTTTGGGGTACAACGGCACTTGGCCAGAAACGCCGACGATCGAGCCCGCTATCCGGACTACCGTATCAAAGATCTCTTTTCCCTTTCCCTCGCCGACCGAATTGATTGACTTCAGTCGCCCATCATCGGTGTACTCAATTGTAAATTCGGTATCGCGCCCGACACCATTTAGTTTTGCGATTTCAATCGATTCGTACCTGTCGGGGTCGGCACTGTACTCAACCGTCGGAGAGGCACCATCGACGACAACGATTCGGTCCGCGTCGGTACAGGCAATGGTCCTACTGACGTCGAATGTGACTTGAGTCTGTGGCAAAAAATAGCCCACGGATACTGTCGGCACTTTTGCGCATCCTGCCAAGACCACTATTAGGATCGCAGATCCGACCGATTTTGCGTTCATTGTGAAAGCACCCTCCGGTGACCCACCGGCGACATATTCGGCGGTCTGTATACTGAAAGAGCTTGTTCCAAATCGACTCACCCCCATGTCACTACAATTTTGACGTGCTTGAGGTTCTACGTCATAGTAAACTCGATATTTCGCATCAGCGCAAATGATATATCTTCACTATTGATCTTCGGGGGAGCAAATCAATGAGAGCGATAGCTACGATTGCTTTGTTGTTGGTATTTTCTGCCTACTCAGGCGCGGCAGGAGACGAAAGCACAGACTTGCTTGACGCCGTCGATTCAAATGGCGTCGCGGTGCAACAAGAAAACGGTCCGTTGTTTGGTAGGATTTCCGAATTGACAATGCCAGAAGGCGTTGAACTTGAGCTCAGGGGCGCAAGGATAGCAAATCCGGCCAACTGGCCAGCGTCGTTTTACACGTTCAATGATGGCGGGGCGTGCACGGCTTCAATCATTGGTGACCGCGTACTGATGTCCGCAGCCCATTGCATGAACGATGGTGCAGTCATCACCTTGATAAGCGAAAGTGTTGAGTATTCGGCCGTTTGCGAGCACGCACCTGAATATGGAAGCAATGCAGAACATTCTCGGACAGCTGACTATGCTCTTTGCTCGATTGAGGCCACTGTTCCAGGGATCCCAGCTGAAAGAGTGAACACTGATCCGACTCTACTTTCGATAAACCAAGAGATCTTGCTTACGGGCTTTGGTTGCACGACAGATCAGGGGACGGGCGGCAACGATGGAGTCTACAGGATCGGTGAGGTGCCAATCGCCGCACTGCCTTCCGGCAACAACAATGACATAGTCACGTCAGGAGCAGTTGGTCTTTGCTTTGGCGACAGTGGAGGTCCTGCATTCCTTATCGATGCCGATGGGTCGAGAAAACAGGTAAGCGTGAATTCAAGGGTCGAGAACCTTAACCCGGGCGGAATCCAACTTGGCGGCAGGTCGTTCCTCTCAAGCCTAAGCAGTTCCGCTGGGGCGGCATTCCTTGAAGATTGGTCTACGAGGCAAAATCTGAAGATTTGTGGATTGCACGAGGACGCCTCCACATGCCGCGACTAACACGAGCCGCGATAGGGTCTGCAGCGCTTCTTCTAGGGGGAGCTCAATCTGTAGCAACGGCCCAAGAGCAACTAGTCGTCCGCGCTGCAACAGGCGTCACTCCGCAAGCGGAACGATTGCTGGCAGAGAGCGTCCTGCCAAGAGTATTAGATCTTCAAGAAGGAGATGACCTGTTAGCGGCAGCGAGGCGGGTATGCGGGCGCCTCACCCCAGAATACATCAGCATCCTGGCTGAAGCCAACGGCGGGCTCATACAAAGTGACTCCCAAGTCACAATACCTGGGTGTTTCGTTGTGCGGATCAACGAAACCGTGCCGGTCCTCGAGAACGAGTCGCTCGAAGACGTGGCTAAGCGTGAGGTTGGCATTGCGGGCCCAGTGACCGTCAAAGATATCATCGGTAATAGTCCGAGCGTCGCTAGCGGCACAATCACCCTAGCAACGGCAGGCAGGCCGCTTCCAAATTACATCGAGAGTGTTGTTCTCCCGGTAACAACAGAGGCAGTGGCTTACCAAACCTCTGCGGGCCTAGATGCTGAGGCACTTGCGAAGAGACTGGGATCCGCTCTCGGCCCTCGAAACCCGGTTGACGACGCTTTGGTAACTGATCCCGTTTTCAACTTGGAAGCTAGCGTCAGTAACGCGCGGCAAGACGAAGACATTTGTCCGTTGATTGCAAGATCGAGAATTGAGGATAGCAGTTGGCCATTTCCTGCGAGTGAAGTGCGGGCGACCATAAACGGCAACCGAGTTGGCAGTTTAGTGCGCACCACCATCGCCGTTGTGGACAATGGTATGGACGGCATCTTCGGGGACCACTTTCCGATGGAAGACTTCAAGGTGAACCAACTTGAGCTAAAAGAACCCTACGATGGTGAGGACCAATCGGGAAGTAAATACGCTGATGATGTCAGCGGTACCAACATTCACATTGGCGGAATGCCTATTGCGTATGCCAGTGCACCTACGCCCAGTCATGGCACAATAATGGCTTCACTTGCTCTGGGAGGACAGGAATACCGTGACCTCCTTCGATTGGAGAACGAACAATCAGCGATACAGATCATCCCAATTAGTATTCTGAGACGTAATATCGTGACCGGCCCGCCGAATAGAGAAAGCTTCTCTCTACCAGTTAACGGGTTGCGAAAGGCTATCGAGTATGGCGCCTTTGTCAAAGCATCAATATTCAGCCTCAGCGTCTCCACCCGTGCAGAGCTGCAAGGAGTCCACGATGCTCTGTATAACCAGCAAAACCTCCTGCTTGTCGTTGCGGCTGGAAACACCCCGGAAAACTTAGATGAAGGTAGTCGGGTGTATCCAGCATCTTACTCGCGCACGGATGAAAACCTCCGCGGCAGAGTGATCGCAGTCGCGGCTCACAACCGCAAGGGTTGCCTCAGTGGTTTCTCAGGCCGAGGTCAAGAGTCAGTTGATCTTGCTGCTCCAGGTGTTGAAATAACAGGCATAGGCTTTAACGGCGAAGTAATCACCGATCAGGGAACCTCGCACGCAACGGCGCTAGTTGCATTTGCGGCAGCGCAATTGCAGAGCCTCGGGTTAACGGGCGCGGCCGCAATCAAGGAGCGGCTAAATGCAAGTGTCGATTTCGATCCAAATTTGGCGCAGTGGCTACGTTCAGGTGGCACATTGAACTTGGTCAAAGCTGCGAGCCTCTTTCAGGACGTCGTAGAACTTTCGACGCGAGATGAACTCCAGTTTGGCGGTTTTTCTGTGCAGGCCAAACCGATTTCGGTGCGCGACGTGTGTCCAACTGAGGCAAAAGACGTTCGACGAGTCCTAAAGGTTTCTCGAATTCCGCAACAGGCAGGCGAGGCAGTTGTGAGGGTGCTTGTTCGCAATGGTAATGACCGAGGGCCTGCTGCTTCTATCGAATGCGTACCACACGGCGAGTTGATGACATTCAACACAGTCAACGGGGCGCTACAATTCGTGTGGAGCGAAGTCATTGATTTCGTTCCAAGGGTCTGACGCCCAGTATTCTCTATTCCGCCCCAAGAACTCACTGTCCCTACCATCGACTCGATCCCACACCTAGGTGGTTTACATCCCCAATATGGTTGGATCTAGTTTTTGGTAGGGACAGCTCAATTAGCCTTGCTCATGTAACCAAAAACCCAGAATCCCGAACGATTAGAAAACCCTCGGAAATCCAGACGTTCATCTGTAGCGGTGCTAGTAGAGTTTCTCCAGGTTTGGGGCAGCGCTTTCTAGGCGCTAGTCCAATAAGAGCTTCTTTGCTTAAGAACTCTTTGACGTTGACCCGTGCACTGTGATCGAAATGAAGCAAGGTATCGAGTGCCGGGTCTTGCCCCTATGGGAGAGCGCGGGGATCAGCGTCTCTTTACATAACGGTGCCCGAAAGAGTTGCGAACGTCATTCATCGAATCGGAGTATGAGTTGATGAGATCACCAACGTCCTGTTCAGCGAGATTACTCCCGACGCCCTCTGCGACAAGCCTGGCCGAGACATTCCATATCGAATAGACTTTCGTCGGCATCGACAAGCGAGGCAGAATGAAAGAAATACCCAAAAGTTCGGGGTATGCACGCAAGATCCCATCTTCCTCAAGCGGGCGATCTATGTTGCCCATTCCTTCGGCCTCAGGAAGGCGATAGATAGTTTCACCGATTCTGCCGAAAGCCAAATGCCAGAGCTCCCCACTTGCACAGGCATCAGCTGTTGCGCCCTCATTGTAGTACACAGGCAAGAGACAGCTTGGATGTTCTGCATCCAGTGTAAGCCTTCCCAGCTCAACAACCAGAATACAGGGGCCGTATGCGAGCTGTCCCATCTTCGCATTGCCGCGAATCTTCTTAATGGTGCTTTCTATCCGATCTGCCGGCGATGAGCCGGGTTGAAAGGGGGATACCTCGATTGCGCGGGAGTACACACCTGGATTAACTGATCTTGCGTCCAACTCTGATGCGGATTCAAGCGCATCATAGGCCAATTCCCTGTGGCGCAGCTCGCCGCCTTCGAAGTCAAGACACTTGACCTCAAAATAGACTTCACCGCTTTGATGTTTGTGCAGGAAGTCGGGTCTCTGCTGATTTAAGTCACCTGTGCCGGGCGTACGTTGAAGTGCCACGCCTTTGTCCGTCAGGAGTAAGTAAACAGCCGCCTCTGCATAGGCCGTATAGGCTTGACGGATAGGTTCAAGATCTTCGGGCTGCGTGACAGCCTGAAGATGATGGCGAATTTCTCGTTCAATGCTAGCAAGGAATTCGTCGCCAGTATCGCTGCCTGCTTCGATACGGGCCAAAAGTCCGGAGTCAATGAGCTGAAGCGGCCAGCTCAGTGAAAGCCCAGACATCATTTGAGATATGCGGAGATACTCCGCTGATATGGACACTGTTTACATCCAAACTAAAGTCAAAGAGTGACCTTGTAACCATGGTCGAGAAATGAGCGAGAGCAGACGATTGCACGCGGCGCATTCATCACTTGTCATCCTCCCAGCATATCAAAAACCACCTGCTGCAGGACATACGAACCGAAATAGAAAACCAATGCGACCAAGCACCCGGCTATCAGAAGAGCACAATAATGTTGCGCAAAGTACATCGTCTTCACAAGAATCGATGAGTCGCTCCTGGTTGCCAACACGACAAGTGGTGTTTTTATTGCGTTGATATAGAAGTTTAGTGCCAAAACAATGATCGCCAAGAGCCCAAAGAGCACGATATAGACCCCACCATTCTCTCCCAAGTCGTCAGTGGCGTCGTTGCCCACCCTATTGTCTTCTCACCAGACGGGTGCCGAGTGGCGATTGCGAGACCGAAGCTAGGAATTCAGCAAGTGTGCCATGGTCGCGATTAGTGACAGCGAGGACGTTGGAGCTGGGCGAGGGCTCCAGGAAACTCTGCCCTCCGAAGGCAGAGGTCGCACGTTCGAATCGTGCCGGGTGCGCCATAAAATCAATGACTTAGCAGATATTGGGTTTCGACGATTTGGGCTCCGGAAGCAGTCCGGAAGCGTAATTGTCGATGCACAGCAGGAGTCCAAATAACCAATTCTTCGCACCCAATTGGCGCGCTCCAGCGCAAGCCCCATTACATCTTCTGGACCGCCCCTGTTCGTGCAGGCAGCCATGACCGCGCATCCCAGTTCATCCTCGGACATGATGGCCAACTCCAATGGATAGATTTGGTTCCTCAAACAATGCAAGCAGCTGTCCAGCTCCAACTCGGGTGATCAAGACCTCGGCTGGCATTCGCCTCTTTGAAGCAATTTTTGAAATGACCAGCATAGTTCAATACGAATGGATCGGCACTATACTGGTTTTACTGAAAGCACGTAGGCGACCATTAGGCACTCGCGGAGGCGTACCTGTCGCCACTATACAAAGGAATGACCTGTGAAAAGAGCAGCGATCTGGATCATTTCACTTCTTGCACTGTGGTGGATTTCAGCTTTGCTCGAACCGCCTACAAGACAACCTCAGGTGACAAGTCAGCCCGTCGTTTGGGAAACAAATAACCAGCTCATCCTTCTGGGTGAGCACGAAATTGTGCGTCACTATCTTTCTGATGAAGATCGCGATGAAATACTATTTAGCGTCCCTATAGAAGAGCGAGCACACACTAGACTCACTGGTGGGTGTTTCTCTCCAAACAAATGGTTGTTCCGCGTTCAAACTGATTACGCGGACCAGATGGTAATCTCTTCAGTAACATTTCATGAGTTCACAAATGGCATAGAGAGCTCTGTCTCAGTAGGACAACGTCCCTACTACGAAAGCCCATTTGATTGCAATGAAGTGACTGGTGCAAAACCGGGAAAAATTCGTTCAATAAAAGACCCAGCAAATGACCTACCTTCGACGATACGACCATTCCTCTTTGCGCCGACCGACGCTGCTTACAACTTTTCCGCAGTTGATAATGGCAAGTTGATTGTCGAGACAGAGAGTGTATTTGGCAATCGAAGATTTGAGCTAATGGCATCAGATAGAGGCGACCAGTGGAACTCAACATTCAGTTGGGTCAATTCGGTCCGGGATGGTCAATCTTCAAGATACCTGCTTCATAGAGACCATCAACGCGACCCAGGCGATCCAAAATGGTGGCCAAAAAGCGCCTGGGCAGTTGATCTTTCGGACGGCTCAATCAACAGTCTAAGCCTTCCACCTGGCCCCTGGGTCGGAAACCTCAAAAGTGGTTGCTTCTCATGCGGATGCGGTTGTTACCGGAATGTCGATTTATACATGTCGAATAACGAAGTTTACGTTCATGTTTGGGGGTACCCATACTCAGCGAACATCCAAGGCATATACGCCCTGAGATTTAAGTCCGGCGCGGCAAACTGGCAGCAAGTTGTAAGCGGCGTTGTTGCCCATCCAATTGTTTTCGCACCAGACGGGTGTCGAGTGGCGATTGCGAGACCAGGTCTGGAAGTTCACCATGTATGCGTTCCGAGCGATTAGTGGCAACAATTCGAAATGGTCGAACTAAACCAGGCATGCCTGACCTGAGACCTAGCGCGTCTCGGACCAGAAAGACGTAGAGATGAACATAGAAGAGTACCTCTTCAGTGTTGAAACGGTGGCGAGGAAGAGTCTGGATTTGGCGATCTCGCCACAAGATTTGATTATGAGCCCTGGAGATCAAGCTGCTCTCATCAACGACTGCATTGAGTGCCGAGCGTCACTACTTACCCCCGATGAAGAAAAAGACCTCGAGGGCTATCTCGAGATTGGCTACTTCAATGAAAGAACAGAGCGCCAACGTTTGGCTGCTTTTGCATTCTGCTTTGAAGTGCAACGGACAGCGGACTTACTTTCGATCCGTTCACATTGCGCGCAATACACAAAAGAACAAAAGCTGTTCGTAGGCGAGCCAACGCTTTTTGACAGGATTCGGACAAGAAAATCGAACGGCCGGCCAGACTTGGAACTAATTGACCTGAGTGCCGTCAAATCCATATCCGGAACGGAGCTGTACAAGACAGACAATGGATTTGCAAAGCTGTCTCCCTATCTCAACCCCGGAATCGTCAAATGGGCCCATGACAATCACCCTTCGAGCCCAATATTCATCAGACTTAACCCTCACGAGTACCATCACTCTCAGCCTAGCCAGCTCCTCTGCGAAGCGACGCTTGTCCCCGCCAACCCCAAATGGCTCGCCAATATTGACCTGCCAGTCGGGAAGAAAGAATTTGCCGCATATTGTCTACTAGATAAGCCTGCTGCGGAAGCGCCCGCTGAATTCTGGGACTACCACATACGGAAACTGAGAAAACTCGAAGTACATGCCAGACGGAGAGAGCGCACCTACCTTTCTATGACGATAGAAGAACTATCCGCGCCGGATGAGGCCCAGGATTTTATGAGTGCAAGGTGTATTCATCTAGATACCTTTACTCCGATTGGCACAGCCCTACATGAAGTACGAATTAGTCACCTTGACCTAGCCCTGAACGTCTACTGCAAAAAAGATAGCGAAAGACGTTTTGAAAACACCTTGCAAAATGGAAAAGCTCAAGATGCAACGTTTCGCACTCATTTGTTCCGCATCGAAGACATTCCGTTCGTTGCGCTCTTCACTCTTTGTCAGATGTTCTTACGGTCTCGAATCTTATTGAACGAATGGTTTGAAGAGCTATCAGGAACCGCAGCTAGGAGTTACTAGCCAAACGGGCTTTGTCTACAGCACCCGGATTTGGTTCAAACCGCACGAGCTCTCGAAAAGCACCCACAACGTCTGCAGCGGGAGCTCTTTGAACTTCGCAAATGGTTCGCCGGCGAGAGCTCCAGCAAAGTAACATCAAATCCGGTCATACTCACATTCATTAAGTAATTTCAACGATCCAATCTGCCGGGACTGATGAGTAAAAAATCAGCCCACAATCGACCTTCATTTCGCAGGGTCTGAATGTTTCATCACCGAGTGAATAGCTCCACGCGAGGAGAAACTGACGGACAATGTTAGGCAATTCCGTTTCAAAATTGAGTTCAGCGACTGGGAAGAATCTGTTCGCAGCGCTCAGGGCCTCCGATCCCGGCAACTCCAATCGTACAGTCCGTGAAGAACCGTCTTTTGCAAGTAGCGCCGCGCCGTCGTCACCAAACAACTCCTCAGCAACACAAAGATCAAACTCAGACCCAAACTGCCGGTAGTGGTTGAAATCTTCCTCAAGCGCATAACAAGAAAGCGTTAGATGCACCTGCCCCAGCCGGTCTCCCCGGCTCATACCAGGTCCTACATCTGCCAGAATTTGGTCGAAGCGTGCTATGTTTTCAGACCACTTCGGATGAGATGACAGCGCCCGCACTAGTCTTTGTCGCCGTTTCTGATGATCCAATGGAAGAAGCCCTTCCCGCGACATGCCCTCAACTTCGACATCGGTCAGTCGGGTGCCATGGAAAACGCAAAGTTCTGCTGATTGCACCCACTCAACAGCGGCACAGACAATGCTCTTCATGTCGGTCTTCTCAAGCAGAAATGAGAGAGAATCTTCTATGTATCTGAACTCCGTGTTTCGTAGCTCATTATATGTTTGATCTGAGATATGGGGCTCAATCGCACTTCCAAGGCTTGTGGCCCAGGTGTCCATTTCGTCAAAATTTACAGCCAAAGAACGCTCATCACCCTTCTGGTCCCGCTTCTCTCAACGCTCTGTTGAAGAAATGTCGAGTTGCCTTATCCCGCGCGTCTGGGTCCGTCAGGACGATATTTTTCATCTCATTGTCCCTCTGGAACATACGAATAGCGCCCTGGAAGAACGCATCTCTGAAGGCTGCGTAAACCACATCAGGCGGGTTGTTCCGCAGCATCTCTGTCATGTCCTCGTCCATGATCTCCTGATTGACCTGTTCGAAACGAACCATGTCAGCCTCCGTGAACTCAGTTCCGTGACGGTCGTTGAAGGAACGGACAATTTCTGACAGCTCTTTCTTTTCATCCTCTGTATAGGGTTTCGCCCCAAACTCACTGATCGGGCTCAACGCTTCTGTATCGCCAGCCGATAATGACGCGTCGCCTTCTTCCTTTTGCACCACCTTGAAGGCTTGAAGACGCAACATGTCCTCTGTGATCTCAATCTCTGGCGGCACCTCTCGGTTGGGAAGGAGACGAGCCAACCAAGAACCATAAGACGCGAGCTTTTCAAGTCCTGTGTCTTCAAGGCGCATTACTTGAGCGATAAAGCCGTAGAACCGACCATAGCTCTTCAGAAGTTGGCGAAATTCTTCCTGCCGTCCTTCGTCATCGTCCGCCTCGAAGCGCGCGACCGCGTGGCGCACAAGACCTTCAAGCCGAGCACGGTCCGAACCACTGAGCTTCCCTTTGAAATAGGTCTCCGCAAATCTCTCGATTTCGTCTTTGTCGAGATATCCAAAACGATAAAGCCGGCCTTCCAGCTCATACACCTGATTTGGGTCTGACATGGCTTCGAGACTCGTTACCTCATAGAAGGGTTTGAAAGCAGTCTGAATGTCTTCAATCGTATTCTGGAAATCCAGAATGAAGGTTTCCTCTTTTCCAGCTCGCGTTCGATTTAGACGCGAAAGGGTCTGAACTGCCTGGAGCCCTGCCAGCTTCCGGTCAATATACATGGCACAGAGCTTAGGCTGGTCGAAACCTGTTTGGTACTTCTCCGCCACGATCAGGATTTGATAGGTCTCGGGATAGGGAGTGCCATCAGGCTTGAAGCCATCGAAGCGCCCAGGAAGCTCTTTCTCGGAGAATTCGTTTAGATCAGCTTCAGTGTATTTTTCTCGGTCCAACTCCAACTCACCGGAAAATGCCACGAGTGCTTTGAGGTCCGTATATCCCAGCTCCTCAATGTATTTCTTCACGCCAAAATAGTACCGGAGAGCGTGTTCGCGACTCTGTGTAACGATCATTGCCTTGGCCTGCCCATCGAGCAGACCCGCCACATGTCGTCGGAAGTGCTCAACAATGATTTCGACTTTCTGGCCAATCGCTGTCGCGTGCAGGTTGGCAAACCGTGCGACTTTCCGTTGCCCTTTGCGACCACTCAGCTCGGGGTCATCTTCAATGGTCTTCTCGAGCTTATAGTAGGATTTGTAGGTCATGTAATTCTGGAGCACATCCAGAATGAATCCTTCCTCTATCGCCTGACGCATCGAGTAAAGATGAAATGGGTGAGGCAGACCATCGGCACCCGTCACGCCAAAACGCTCTAAAGTCACATTGCGCGGCGTCGCCGTGAAAGCGAAAAAGCTGATGTTTGATTGCGGGCCCCGGGCCTTCTGATACTCCGCAATCAAGTCTTCAACATCGTCGCTGGAGGTCGCCTCGCGCGTTAGAGCGTCCGTCATGGCTTGGGCGCTCTTGCCAGACTGGCTGGAATGCGCCTCATCAATCACCACAGCGAAGTTACGCCCGCCCTGGCCTGAAATTTCCTTCAAGTGGTCGGTGGAGAATTTCTGGATCGTTGTCACAATGATCCGCGCGCCACCGGCAATTGCTTCTTTAAGCTGGCGTGAGGTCCCCTCGATCTTTTTCACCACGCCCTTGGTTTGTTCAAACTGACCAACCGTGTCCTGCAACTGCCTATCAAGGACAACACGGTCCGTGACGATGATCACCGTGTGGAAGACCTGCACATCATCCGCGTCATGCAGATTGATAGCATGATGGGCGAGCCACCCGATTGTGTTGGATTTCCCCGATCCAGCAGAATGTTGAATAAGGTAGTTTTGTCCGGCTCCACGCACTTTCGCGTCCGCCATCACCTTGCGCACTGCGTCCAACTGCTGGAACCGCGGGAAGATCATCACTTCCTTTTTGCCGGACCCTTCCAGGGTTATGAACTGGCCGATAACATCGATCAGAACTTCTCGGGAGTAAGTCGCCTTACCCCACTCACCTGATTTGTAGAGGTAGGCAATCCGGTGTTCATCGGTGATGTCAGGATTGCCAGCGCCGCCACCTCGCCCGCGATTGAATGGAAGGAACCGTGTCTTGCCATTCTGAAGTCGCGTCGTCATCGACACATAGTCTTCGTCCAACGCGAAGTGCACCAGCGCTCCTCGCTTAAAGGTCAAAAGAGGCTCACCTGCCGGCGGGCGGTCTCTCTTGTATTGTCTCTCTGCATTGCGAAAACTTGTATCGGTGAGAAGGTTCTTCGCTTCGATTGTTGCGATAGGTAAGCCGTTTAGAAACAGCACGACATCGAGTCTATTAGCGTTTTTCTGGCTGTATACAACCTCATCCATGACGCTCAGTATGTTGGCTTCATACTCTGCAATGCGTTTTGGCTCCAACCCGCTGGCCGGTCGTAGGTAACAGAGCTTAAAAACAATTCCTGGGACGATCTTCAGCTCTTTGCGCAGAACATCAAGTAATCCCCTGTTCTTCAACGCTTTGTCGAGCTGTTTGAAAAACACCTCTTCTTCTGAGCCGGGATAATGCTCTTTCAACTTCGCCCACTCATCCGGCTGGGTCGACTGAATGAAACGCAGAACCAACTCACGGTCCATCGCGAGGGCGCTGTCGTAGTGTACGATGCCCGCATAATCACGGCTCTTAGGCGATCCGACACGCCGAAGATAGCCTTCCCCCAGCACGAGATGGTCAATGAGATGTTCTTGCAAAGCAATTTCCTGGCGGGCGCCGGACTCGCTGAACCCTCTCGGTTTGTAACTCTCGTCTGATGTCGGAAACTCTGTCACGCGACACTCCCGGACATGGGCGCCCATATCTGTTTCAAGGGCAGCTTGGCGCGGGTTTCATCTGAGAGTTCTCCGTAGGTTCTGAAGAGAGCCTTCAAAAGGTCCGGCATCTGCCAGAGCCGCAATTTAAAGAAGTTGCTGTCCAGCTCCTTCTGAGCGATAGCGTTAACGCCGCCGATGCTGACCAAAAGCCCTGTCTGCGCTTGTGTGTTAGAAACAGACCCGATCAAACGCAAGACCACATCATGGTTGGCGGCGCCGTCCCCAGATTTCACCTGAACGCAAATGCGGTCTTCCCCAAGGCCCAGCGCGCCTCCCGCTGCAAGGATGTCGACCCCACCGTCTGGCCCGGGTGGGGATATTTTAGTGGTGTAGCCTTCGACTCGCATGATCTCTGCCACAAGGTCCGCCAGGGCGTGGCCAGCGAACTCAGACTTGATCAGAGAAATGATTTGCTGATTGGCAATATCCTCAATATCGGTTTGATAGTCTTCGGCTTCGGTGTCATCGTCGGCAGTCGGTTGCGGCGCTTGTCCTTGTTTTCCCAGGAGTGGGCCGGGGTCAGTGCCCACCTCAAGCACCGCGATCACACGTTCGAGCGCTGAATTGCGTTTGATTTCACACACAGTCATGAAGGCACCGAAGGAGTGGCGCAAATCCTGTTTGAAGGTGTCCCGGGGGAGCGACTCTTCCCGCCACTCAACCGCACGGGAGTGCTTGAACTCACCCGTCACATCAAATTGGTAGTCGCCCGTGACAGTACCAATCGCCACACCATTGGTAACTTTGCGCGGCATCACCACATAGTCACCAACTTCAATTCGATTCACGAACTGATTGAGTTGGGCTGAGAAGTTCCGCAACCGGTTTGCGCCCTCATCAGGCATGACTTCTTGAAGATGAGTAAGAATGGCCTCGCGGCTCTCCAGCTTCGTAAGATCGCCCGTTTCGAGGAAGCCCGGAAGCAATCTATTCTGCTCGATTGCGGCAAGTTCCCGTTCGCCATGAGCGCCCGCTCTCACGATCCAAAGCCTGGTCATGCGTGGGCCTCCCGGAGGGACGCTTTTTCTTCGAGTTGATCGAGATCGTGATCGGTCTGTCCCTGCTTACCCCAGGTGCTGACATCAATCTGGCCAGTGACCGCGGCGGTAATCATGGCCGAGCGGTACTCTTTCAGGCGGTCGATCGACTTGACTATCGGATCAATGAGGCTTCCGATCGAGAGCTCGTGTCTTACTATCCGATCTGCAATCTCCAACTGCTCGCCGTGTGGCGGCAGTAAAATTTTGACTTGGCGAAAATGCTCCCAATACAACCTTTGCCTAAAATCCGCGATCCCTTTGGACGCTCTGCGAAACTCTTCGATCCACATTGGTGTGCGAAGGAGATGTTCGAAGTATGGCGCATGAATCTTTTCGGACGGACGAGCAACGACGTATGCAGGACTGACAAGCCCATCAACGCGCGCAACTCCAAATGCCCCCTGCCACGCACGCATCATATTGTACACGAGATCACCTGGACGCACCCGCTTGTAGGAGTCTCGGTTCTCGATATGGGTTACAATCCTGTGCCGGTCTTCGTCCTGAAGTTCGCGGTCAGAAATCCCCCAGTTAATTGATACCGACAGAACGGGCAGATCACTTCCTCCCATTTCAGATGATTCCCGGAAGATCGAGGCGATGCGCTGTATCCGCCAATGCGCGGGAACGAGGGGCAATACATCAATTCCCGAATCGACCAAAGAATGGCCTTTCTTTCCAATTACTGCTTCTGTGGCGAATGCTCTTTGCTTCTCTGATATCAACCTAATTTGCAGTTGCTTCTTCTCAATCAATTGATCAATACGAGCGGTTTCGCGGTCGAGAAAATCCGCGATTGACTTCTGGGTTTCGAGGTCGGGCGTAGGTATCCGGAGGTCCAATACATCACTTGACGCCAAATGTTTGACTGTGCTCCAGGGTGTAAGGTCGTTTATGATCTGAAGAGCGATTGGAAGCTGAAAAAACGCAAATCGTCCAATTACGCTAGCGTTGTGCTTCTCCCTGAGCGCCAAGACACGTTGATTCAGCAAAGCGGTACCTTTGTTCCACCACGCTGAATTAAAATCTCCGTCCATTCCGATGACGATGTCCCTGTCAGATACGACAACGTCGGTGCCCATTTCCCCATCAAAGTATGTGGGAAGGTCATCCGAGAGGATATCGCGAATTCTCACAATCGGGCGCCCGACGTTTTCATTGTTGAACCCTTCAGAAGGAAAAGGGAAACCATTGATCGCAACAAAGTTGTCTCGGATGCGTTGGAACCGCCATCCCATAGGACAGCCCCTCGCCCACAAACGATGATAGTGACCATTCACGCTGCCAACTCCTTCAAGAGGGCGGCGATCTCAGCTTCCAGCTCTTTCAGCTCCGCGTCGACTTCTTCCAACGGGCGCGGCGGCACGTATTTGTAGAAATAGCGGTTAAAATTGATCTCATAGCCCACCCGACCGACCTGCTTATCCCGTGCATCCACATAACTTTTATCAACCCAGACATCGGATACGAATGGCTTAACCTCACGCTCCAGATAGTCATCCCAGTCCTCAGTGAGGGGCACCAACTCGTGGTCGCGCAACTCCGTGTCAGGTTCGGGATTGCCATTTTTGTCCAGGCAGATATCGGCTTCTTCATCCCGTTCAGACAGAGCCGCCAAGATTGCTTTTTTGACCGGCGTACCAATCTTTATCTCCGCTGCCTTAGTCTGTTTAGAAAACGCCTTTTCGAACTTCTCTCGGTTAGTGAAAAACTCATCACCGACGGCGCGAATTGCCGTCTCTATCCTAGCCCTTTCTTCATCGCCAAGCTTTGAATAAGCTTTTTGATCGGCTAAGCGCGCGATCCGCTCGTCGCTCGCCTGAAAGTTTAAGCGCAGCGGACGCTCTACACGGATTTCCCGATATCCAAAGTCGGCGGTGTCGAAGACTTTCGAGACGTCTGATCGACCGCTCTCGCCGTTTAGGAGCTCCGCATAGAGGCGCACAATCTCATGACGCGCCTCTTCCGGAATTTCCCGGCGCTTGGACCCCAGGGACTTGCGCATGCCTTTCCAGAAGCGTTCGCCGGATGCATCGATCAGCTGTACCTTGCCTTGCCGGTTGGCGGGTTTACGGTTGGTGAGAAGCCAGACATAGGTCTGAATGCCAGTGTTGTAGAAAAGGTCCGTCGGAAGGCCGACAATGCATTCGACCCAATCATTCCCCAACATCCAACGACGGATTTCACTTTCGCCGGAGCCTGCGCCGCCTGTGAAGAGCGGCGAGCCGTTCATAACAATGCCGATGCGGGACCCGGCTTCATCGTCCCGCATTTTGGAGATCATGTGTTGAAGGAAGAGAAGCTGCCCGTCGGACACGCGCGGTGTGCCCGCTCCAAACCGCCCGTCGAAGCCTACATTCTCAGCTTCGGATTTGATCTTCTCTTGGTATTTTTTCCAATCAACGCCATAAGGCGGATTGGACAACATATAGTGGAATTTCTTCTCCGCATGAGCGTCTTCCGTGAGGGTATTCCCGAAGGCGATATGCTCCGGGTTGTGGCCCGTCACCAGCATGTCCGACTTGCAGATACCAAAAGACTCACCGTTGAGCTCTTGTCCAAACAGCTCCACTCTGATGGAGGGATTAAACTCCTTAAGAGCTTCCTCTGTTAGGGCCAGCATACCGCCGGTCCCACAAGCGGGGTCATAAACTTGCCGAATAATGCCCTTCCCTGTGAGCTTGGCATCGTCGTTGGCGATCAGGAGATCGACGATCAGGCGGATCACCTCCCGGGGTGTGAAATGCTCCCCCGCTGTTTCATTTGAGATTTCCGAGAAACGACGGATCAGTTCTTCGAAGAGATAACCCATTTCAATGTTAGAAACGTTTTCGGGATGGAGATCGATTTCGCAGAACTTTTCAAACACGTTCCAGAGGATGTCACCTTCCTTCAGACGTTTGAGCTGATCCGTAAAGAGGAATTTTTCGAGAAAGATGTCGCGGACATTAGGGGAGAATTTGGTGACATAGTCGACAAGGTTCTGGTGGAGCTGGCCAGCGTCCTGACCCTTCAGGCTATCGAAGGTGAAGCGCGAGAGGTTGTAAGCCTTCACATTGCCACCTACGGCGCCAAAGAGGATCATATCGCGGGTTGCGTCGTCTGCCCCATCTGGCAGGTCCGCCGCTGCTTTCAAAACAGCTTCCTTCGATTGCTCTAAAATACAATCGAGACGGCGGAGCACCACAAACGGCAGCACTACCTTGCCGTACTCTGACTGCTTAAAATCCCCCCGCAGAATTTCCGCGATTGACCAAACAAATGAAGAGAGATTCTGTGTTTTCTCCCGCGCCTGCGACATACTCAACCCCGTTAATGCAAATGGACCCCGTTATTAAGCCATTCACACGCTTATTTGCAGGATTATCGTAAGCGCCTCTGCTGAAATAGCAATGTTACCGAAGTGGGTGTTGCATTCGCTCAATTTGTGGGTTGCGAATGCCGATGAACTCTCATGTTACCAGAGCCCGCCGCAAGCCCGCTGGGTCCTTCAAGAAGGGTGGTAGTTTGATCAATGTGGCGCCGGTGCCCCGAATGACCAGACTTGAGCCCCTCTCTTTCACAGACTCGATTTTGTCCAGGTAGATTTCTTCAAAGTCTGAACTACCCCATGGCTTCTTGTGGATAAGGCGTTTGTTTGTGACAACTATACGTCTTTTTTTGCGCTCTCCGTAAACCCAGGCAACGTATACCAACCAAACCAGCAGCAGCCCTGGTCCGAAAGCGACTCCAATCAATGTGACGATTGCGAATGTGAAAATCTCTGCCAAGGCACGCGCTGTACCGTACCTCGCTTGAAAGACTATTCGCTCATCTGTGCCTAGATACTTCTCAATCCTTGCCATGCCAAAACTCTCATTCGAATTCGATAATGATGCTTATTTACCATGGGATTTTAGTCCGTGGTTTTATTAACGGCAAGATGATGATTTCACGGCATGCAGATTCAGCGTGTCGTTGCTCACAATTTGAGAAAACTCAGGGTCGCCAAAGGGCTTTCACAAGAGACGTTGGCGGTCGACGCCGAGGTTGACCGTACCTATGTCAGCCGGATGGAAAGAGGGTTGGAAAACCCAACTGTTGCTGTGCTGGACCGATTGGCGAGAGCTTTATCAACAGAGATTATTGCCTTCTTCCAGAAACCCCGGCCTGGAGAGAGCTTCCCCGAGCCGCTTCCTGGCGGCCGAAAGCCAGGCAAATAGGCGCCGCCGGATTCGTCTATGTGTCACTGCCCAGTGGTTTGAGCTTGCCCGCCTGAGGCCGATAGTACCGCTTGAGCATATCAACCGAGCTATGGCGGGTGTGTTTAGCGACAACCACTTCGGATATGCCGTCTCTGAGACTATCGGTGATGTAGCCTGCTCTCAGCGAATGGCTGGAGATACCCTCTGTCTTAATCTCTGCATCCGCTAGCCTCTTCAAGAGCACCCTGGAGAGAGATCGGGTCGTCATGGGCGTGAGGCCCGCTTTCCCGTGTCGATTTACACTCGGGAACAGAGGTCCCTCTCTCCGTCTGAGACTCCGTTGCCATTCCTCCAACGCCTTTACTGGACAGAGCTCATCCAGCCGGGAGGGGATTTGAACGAGCGCTCCCTGCCCTGCCTGGTCTGTCTTGGACTTCTTGAGCTCAATCACCAGCTCAGAGCGGTTCGTATAAACGTTCTCTATGTTGAGGCCGACAAGCTCTGAACCTCGGAAGGCTCCAAAAAACCCAACCAGGAAAAGAGCCTTGTCTCTGAGATCAATCCGCTCCTCTCCAAGCCCCTCACAAATGGCTCTCAGATCGGACACTCCAATGGGAACAGCTTGCTTTTGACCTATCCCTTTGTCCCGCTCGATCCCTCGCATCACGTCTTTCACAAGCGTGTCTTTGGTCGGGTCTCGACGTCCTTCTTGCTTGTGCGCCCAAGCAATAGCCGCAAGCCGTCTCCGAAGTGTGGCTGGAGAAAGATGAAGCTCAGACACACAGCGACAAAGGTAAGAAGCGACCGATGGCGAATCTGCTGGGAATTTGCCACCGTGTGCGTGGAAGTGCGCTAAGTCGGACTTGTAGGCTTTTCGGGTTGATGCTTCTGATGACCGCATAATAAAATAGTTTATCAGGCTCGAAATCTCAGGATCAATACTTTCAGAATTGCAGATGTCTGCACTTTTATTGCAGATGTCTGCAATCTCAGGAACGCCTCTTTCGTCTCTTGTAGGGTCTGATAATATAAGATTATCGGACATTAGGACCCCCAAATCTCTAATCTCAGCTGATTTAAATGCGGGATTGTTTCCTGCATCGCCTCAAGAGCCTCAGGGACCATTTCGGCTGGGAGGCCAGACCACCGCCCCTGCGATACGTGTTTGAGTTCGTCATAGAGCGGGTCTGAGATTTCCTCTGTGCAGACGCCTCCCTCGACAACGAACAAGAGCGCTGACAGTGCCTTCATCTTGGCCGATCTGGTTTTGAGAGACTTAAGCAGCGTTTGGAGGCGAGGTGTGGCCCAGAACAAAAGCTCCAGCGCTTGCTTCCCAATCCGCGTGTATCCGTCCAGGACGTAGAGCGGGACATCATAAGTGTCCCGATAGCTGTCCCGGGACACATGTCGGGTGCGATTAAGAGTGAGCGGAAACGAAGCCTGACAGGTGCTGACTGACTTTGTGAGGGGATAGAGCACGGGAAGGAGACACTGGGTGGTCTTACGACCTTGGATACATAGAGCAAGCTCGTCTTGGTCAATACGCCCTGCGCAATGCATCTCGATCAGGAACGCATCGCACTCTCGAGCGAGAACAGTCTTGAAGCTTCTCCTGGGAACAGGCCGTTCACATCTCCGTATAAGTTCACCTGCTCCCTCTAAGAGCTCTCTCAACTCCGGAGACAGCCTCCGACGCTCCCTAGATGTCAGAGGAGATCGTTCCAGCAGCCCCGCAAACATGTAGGCCTCATCCACCCTCCGATCCCTGGGCACGTTACAGAGCTGATGAATGAGAGCTCGCGCAACGAGGTGATCCCCGCCAAGATCGGAACGGACCTTCTTAGACGCACAGGCGGTGACCACCTGCCCTCTCACATCTATAGGGGCTGATCCAAAGTCTTCAAAGACCGTAACCGCCAATCCCTTCCAGAGCCTCTGAGGGTCCTCCAGGAGGAATCGCGCTGCCTGTTCGGCCCGCCCCACATCTCCACGTCTCAAGGCCTTCTGGAGCGCCGAGCGAGCGACATGGGGATCACCAACATCTGGATACGTCTTCGAGGGGCTTGGGAGCGCGTCTACCGCGTCTGTGAGAAAGTCTTTATATCTCTCCAGGCTCACGCCCGGACCCTTGATCCCTTAGGCATGAATTGAGCGTAGACCTGTGACTTCCAAAAGAAAGAGAAATCGGCCTTATGTCCCGGAAAACCTCCGTGAACTGACTCTTTGTGCGTATTTGATATAGCGTTGCTCTGGAATCAAACCGACTCCATAGGGGGGTTACACGGGCTCTTACCCAAACTGTCCCGACACCTGTCCCGATTCCCTTTGTAGGTGTCGGTCAGGGCACCTATCCCTGCAGCAAATTGGGACTAAGAAAACACTGTCTGTGACTGTGTCGCGCGGCGCAACTCTTATCTGTTCATCCTTAGAATGAGACTCAAAGAGCTGAGCGCCCTCTGCTTCACTATTATATTTTCTCAGATTATTTTTCTCTATTATTGTTCTTAGTTTTCATCGCCAGGTGCGAAACATCATATTGTCACCAAATGATGACGATTTCGGAGAACGTCACTCAACGTCCACACCTTTTTCTTTCAAGAGGGCAACAATTTCTTTCTTCTCTTTGATCGTCAAGTACTTCTTGGATGCCTCCTTGGCTACAGATACCGCTGCCAATACCTCCTTTTGTTTTGCATACTTCTTTTACTCTACAGCAATATGGTTCCCCAAATCTTCCAGGTCCTTCCTGAGTTGGTCCTCCTTAGACGAAAGGGTCGGCGGCGCCAGGGCGAATATTAGATCGGCCTCATCAGTATCAGTGGTCCCCAGAATTTCATCCATTTTGTCCATATCGAGACTGAACCACATTATCTTCCTTTCGCCTCGTTTGAGACACATGGCCCGAACATCAATGAAGTCCTGCTTCTTTAAGAGCGGCACCACGCGGTTTCTGAATTGCGCCTTTGTAATTCCTGATTCACGACACCACTGATTCGACGACATCGCAATCCAGTCTTGCCCAAAGCGCTGAAGTTTTTTCTTCGAGTGCTTAAAACGACCATGAACCCGGTACAAAAAGACCGCCGACGGCAGATCACCCCCCAAAAGAGTTTTCATTTTGGCAATCGGCCCTGGCTCACCAAAGCTGTGTGGTTTCGTAGGCTTAGTCATTTGCGCCACCTTCAGTTTCGGACAAAACAGATTTTTTGGTCGGGCCGATCTCATCGTTCGACGTGGACCTACGTTTATTGTTCCGGACGAAACGCAATAGGTCGTCGTACTCATAGAGGACGGTTCTGTTCAGCTTGCTGTAAACAGGCCCGGAACCCTCAACCCGCCAACGCGCTAGAGTCTGGATGGTAACTTTCAGGAAGGCCGCAGCCTCTGCAGACGTGAGGCAAGGGGAATTACTCATTGTTGTTCTCCGTATCATCAGATTGAAATCCGACGCGGATCATCGCGAAAGGCCTCATGGGATTCGATCCCCATTAATGCGCCTCGTTCAGCCCCCCAATAAGCCAACTATTCTTGGAATCATTCCAGTTTCTTCCAGCCAGTCCCTCACTTCTCTCGATTTGTAATCACCGACAAAAGGGGACTTAACATCCGGCCCATAGGCCCTTTTCGCTTTGTAATATGAACTCTTGCATGCTCCGGCGCTCCCCTGCCCAAACTTCCCCGCGAGCAGTTCCTGCGCCTTTTCAAACCTTGCTTCCCCTGTTGCGCCAAACAGCTCAGATGCGTCTCTGACCGCCTTGTGGCGAGTCAGATCAACGAGCGCATGATTTAGCTTCATTTTGCTCGATGCGTGTTTGCCCTTGGCAGCGAAATGAAAATCGGATGGGCTCACCGGTGGCTCCCAGCGTTCTATCTCCACCTCATCAGCGAACTCCGACTCCCAGTCCACGTCACTCTCATCCGCACCTTCGGAAGAAGGATCAAATTCAGTAGGCTTTTGACCAAGAGCGAAGACGCTCAACTGAGGAAGGAATTGAGACAACCAGTCAGGAACGGACGCTCCCATAGGGCGCCCCAATAGAAAATAGATGTCCATAGCTGCGACGAAGTCGCCATTCTGAGCAGCGATCCGCAACCTTGGAATGTCGATGCTCAGGTCAACAATGAAGCTCTTTGACACCACTCTCCTCCTGACTTGAGACATGCTGTGTCGTACCTCGTACTCCTATACCTCGTTGACCTTCTACACTCTTCCGCACAGAAATTTGAGCGAACACCAAGCCCAAAACGCCGCCAATGGAACCGCCCGCGCCGCAACCACCCTCAGGTCATGAAATAGGCAATACCACCGACCCCTTTTTTTCAATGTCGCGACCGGGTTCCCAGGTTCGTCGGAAAACGAGCCGATGATCACTTTATATGAAGATAGCTCAGGTCGAGTTCTGGGTACGCGATTTTTGCGACATGCTCCATGAGCTGCTCTGGCTTATGTCCGGACCCATAATTGTCACTCACTCCTTTGGACACGGACCAGCCTCCAAGTTCTCTCAGAACGAAATCCGGCGCTTCTGCCTCTCGAAGTGCATCTCTGAAGTTGTGCCTGAAGCTATGAAACGATATTCGTCCATCCTTCTTTATCACTTTCGGCAAAAAACCATCCGAGAACCAATCGGCGATCCGGTCGCTCGCATATCCGTAACTGCCTGGCTTCAGTTCTGGGAAGAGGTTTTTCTTCCCCGACTTTCTGATTTGATCCGCGTAGTCGAGGAGCCCGAACTTCACAAGTTCCGGGTGAACCGGAAACGCGCGGGTGCTCGTCTTCGTTTTTAGCTTCTTGCCATCAGCTTCATTCACGTCGAAATAGAAATGCCCGCCCTTCATCTCCTTTAGGTCTGCAACCTTCAACTGCGCAATCTCATTAGCCCTCATACCCGTAAAGAGGCCTATCAGCGGAAACCAAAAGCGAGCGCGACGAATGACATTTGGACCGGACTTCGCGTAGTTCCTCCCATCGTCCACACACCCTCTATAGAGCGGCGCATTGAAGATGCGTTGAAGCTCTGACGTTGTGAACGGACGCCTTGCTTCTGATGCCTTCGTCTTCTCAGAAAGAGGCTGGAGCCCTTCAGACGGGACTTGGGAAATACATCCAATCCGGACACCGTGTTTCAATACAGCCGTCAAAGTACGGAGATAGGTGTTCTGGGTGATGTGGGAAAGTGTCGGCTTTCCGTCTTTTGCTGCTTGCTCTGCGGCTTCTTCGACCGACAGATGCCCATAGATTTTCTTCCTGTTGGATGGCGTCCGAGCCAAAAGCTTTCTGAACTTCTTGCAGACCTCATAGTCAATATCCGCGACAATTGTGGCCTCCCCGATAGCCTCTTTGACAAAATTCGTTTCCGCCTTGGCGCTGTCGATTGTCTTCTGGCTTGTCCCTTTGACGATAGCTTCATCGCAATAGTCCTCAATGAAACGCTCGGCCAGATCACCAAAGGTCATGAGACTTTTTGGACTAGCCATTGGCGTATGAACCAGCGCCGCATTGACGGCACCTTCAGCGAAGAGCTGGTCAAATACGTTTTGCTCGTGCTCGGCTTTCAGTCGCGCCATATCCCTGCGGTGGAGCTCTCGAAGTCCTCTGATGATCAAACTGTAGAATTGCGCGTAGCTGAAGATGGACTGGTCAAATTTGAAGGGAATGTTCGCGGTCACTTCTTCGAGTATGCGGCTGTCTATTCCATGCTCCTTCAGGAAGCACGGGTCAGCGAGAGACGCCCAATCGTTCGTGCTCTCAGCCAGCATCTCTTTGCGTTGTCTTTCCGACTCCGGTGGGTCTTCGGCAAAGCACTGTACTGCCTCTGCATCCTTCTTTTCGACGAAGGTTCTTACGAGCTTCACGGCGTCGGCTTGCGTCATCGCAGGCGGGTTCACCTGTGCTTCAATCTTCTCATCAAAGCTTGCGAACAGAGTGTCGTATTCGACGTCTTTTTGCGCCCGCCGTGATGCCGCTTCTTTGGCGCTGCTCGTCTTCAAACAGTCTTTGATGATCTTTTTGCCGAGCAGTTCGACATAGGGCTTTGGCACCCGGCGGCGGTAGTAGAAAGTCCCTTTGACCTTCAGCAATCGATAGGTTTTGGACACGGCTTTCATCCCAAATGTGTACCACAAAAGTGTCCCACAGACGACATGTAAGCTATTGATTTAAAAGGAAGACTAGCGATTACAATGAGTTAGCTAGAGGGTGGTGGAGCCAGGCGGAATCGAACCGCCGACCTCTTGCATGCCATGCAAGCGCTCTCCCAACTGAGCTATGGCCCCTTACCGTTTCGTATGACCTTGCGACCAAGGTCTGCGCTTTGGGTGCGCTATCCAGACGGTATGTGTTTCTATCGTCTGGGTGCCGGAAACTAGGTCGGCAAGCGCAGCGGATCAAGCAAAACTTGTCCTCATGCGCCCACTCTTCTGCAAATCGACCGGCACGTTGCCGAATAGATCAGATTTCGTCGTCTTTAACGCCGGGGATGAGATCGGAGACATCGTCGTCGTCCTCGTCATCATCACCCGGAAGGAAAGGATCATCATCCTCGTCATCATCGATGGCGAGGAGATCGTCGTCACCATCATCCTCCTCGCCACCGGCTGCTGCCTTTTCCTCAGCCTCCAGCTCATCGAGAGACGTATCTTCGCCGACCACCAGATCGCCTTCTTCCTCGTCTTCTGGCGTTTCTGCGGGAGCCTCTTTAGGTGCGGCGGCGGTTGGTTCTGGCGTCTTGCGTTTCGCCCGAGGTACAACAACCGCTTCTTCATGGCCGCATTTCGGGCAGACCATGGGATTTTTGTTGAGGTCATAGAACTTCGCCCCGCACTCACTGCAAACGCGCTTTGTCCCTAAATCCTGCTTTACCAAGGCTCTCCCCCAGGTTTTGTCGCTCAAAAATTCCCATTGCCACGATCCGGCGCGCCTGTCAAAACCTAATCGCGCTCAAACAGTTTCTCGTCCGGTTTTTTGCGAGAAGCCTTTAAAAGGATAAGAGATCGGTCAACTGGAATACATAAGCTCCCGAGCAGTTGTTCCCCGCCTTGACCGGCATGCACAAGATGACCCTAACCGCCTCTCCTTCCAGCTCCCTCAACGGACATTTCACGGTCCCTGGGGACAAGTCTATTTCCCACCGTGCGCTTATTCTGGGAGCGCTTGCCGTCGGGAAAACCCATGTTACCGGCCTTCTGGAAGGTGAAGATGTGTTGGCAACCGCCGATGCGATGCGCGCGCTTGGCGCTACCGTGACGCGGACCGGCGAAGGCAGCTGGGAAGTCGTCGGCGTAGGCGTTGGCGGGCTCTCAGAACCAGCCACCGCCCTTGATTTCGGCAATTCCGGCACCGGCGCGCGGCTTGTGATGGGATTGGTCGCCGGACACCCGATCACGGCAACTTTTATCGGCGATGCTTCCCTTTCCAAACGGCCTATGGGACGGGTTATCACACCGCTGACAGAAATGGGCGCCGAGTTTCATGCCCGTGAGGGCGGGCGGATGCCCCTCACGGTCACGGGGGCAGCGGTTGCGCTCCCCATCACCTATCCCCTGCCGGTTGCTTCGGCTCAGGTGAAATCAGCGGTGCTCCTAGCCGGGCTCAATGCTCCGGGCCAAACGACCGTGATTGAACCCCACCCCACCCGGGACCATACAGAGCGGATGCTCCGGGCCTTCGGGGCAGAAGTAAGCGTGGAGCCCGGCCCGCAAGAAGTGACCGTCATCCGCGTCACCGGCCAAACGGAACTCACTCCTTCCGATGTGATCGTGCCAGCGGACCCGTCCTCCGCTGCCTTTCCTATTGTGGCTGCCCTCACGACGCCGGGTTCCGATATTACGGTCACTGGGGTCATGATGAACCCACACCGCATCGGTCTCTATACAACGCTGCTGGAAATGGGTGCCGATATCGAGATACTGAACGAACGCGAGGAGAGTGGAGAGCCGGTCGCGGACCTTCGCGCGCGAACCAGCACGCTAAAAGGCATCGACGTCCCCCTCGGCCGGGCACCATCCATGATTGATGAGTATCCGGTGCTCGCAGTCGCCGCAGCACATGCGGACGGCACCACGATGATGCGGGGCGCCGCAGAGCTTCGGGTGAAAGAAAGTGACCGGGTTGCAGCGACAGTCGCCGGGCTCAAGGCCAATGGTGTTCAGGTGGAAGAATTTGAGGACGGCATGGCCATTACCGGCACACCGGGAGAGGTTCCCGGCGGCGGCACGGTGTTCACCCATATGGACCACCGGATCGCCATGTCCTTTCTGACACTGGGGTTTGGCGCAAAAGAGCCCGTCACCATTGATGAAGGCGAGATGATCGCCACCAGCTTTCCGGATTATGTCGCGTTGATGCGGGGCTTGGGGGTTACCCTTTCTTCCGAGGCCAATTCATGATCATTGCCGTCGACGGACCTGCCGCCGCAGGAAAGGGCACGCTGGCCCGCGCGCTGGCAGAACATCTAGGCTACGCCTATCTGGATACTGGCTCTTTATATAGAGGTGTGGCCCATGCGGTGCTTCTGAGCGGCTCAGTTCCTCAAGATGAGGCCGCTGGTGTGCAAGCTGCAGAAACCCTGGATCCCGCCAAAATCGACCCCATCGCCATCCGGACGCCTGAAGTAAGCGAAGCCGCCTCCGTCGTCGCTGCAATCCCGGCGGTTCGGGCCGCAATCCTCGCTTTTCAGCGCCGTTTTGCTGAAAATCCGCCAAATGGCGAGCCGGGGGCTATTTTGGACGGTCGGGACATCGGAACCGTGGTTTGCCCGGACGCAGATGTAAAACTTTACGTCACTGCAAGCGCCGAAATTCGGGCCCACAGACGCTGGCTGGAACTCAAGGGATCGGGGTCTGATCTTTCTGAGGCACAAGTTCTAGCGGATGTGAAGGAACGAGACGCGAGAGACACAGATCGCGCTACCTCTCCCATGCGCCCGGCTGGTGACGCGCACTTGCTCGATACGTCGGATTTGTCTATAGAAGCGGCGTTCGGCGCTGCCGTCGCACTTATCGAGAAGTCAAAGGGTTAGGCGTTTTTCGGGGTTTTCCGGGAAACCGCTGGCGACCCTGTTTTGGCGTTCCCAGATTTGGGCCCGATTTTTTGGCGAAAGCACCGACATAAACCCAATTTCCATGGGCAATGGGCGCCTCAACAGACCCGCTTGCCAAGACCCTCGGAGCCAACCGTCGGCAGGAATAGATAAGTCATTTTAGGAGAACCAATTTTGGTCGACACACTTAACCCTACGCGCGACGAATTCGCCGCGCTTCTTGAAGAGAGCTTCTCGGCGAATGAAGGTGCCGAAGGCTCCGTCGTCAAAGGCAAAGTCGTTGCCATCGAAAACGATCTCGCCATTGTCGATGTTGGTCTGAAAACTGAAGGCCGTATTCCTCTCAAAGAATTTGCAGCCCCTGGCAAGCCTGCCGAAATGGCCGTTGGCGATGAAGTTGAGGTTTTCCTCGACCGGATCGAAAACGCCATGGGCGAAGCTGTTCTCAGCCGCGAAAAAGCGAAACGTGAAGAAAGCTGGGTTCGCCTTGAAACAGCCTTCGAAGCGAACGAGCGCGTTGAAGGTCACATCTTCGGCCGCGTTAAAGGTGGCTTCACGGTTGACCTCGATGGCGCCGTCGCCTTCCTACCAGGCAGCCAGGTGGACATTCGCCCTGTGCGCGATGTCACGCCGCTTCTCAATATTCCACAGCCTTTCCAGATCCTGAAAATGGACAAGCGCCGCGGCAACATTGTTGTGTCCCGCCGGGCAGTTCTGGAAGAAACACGTGCCGAACAGCGCCTCGAGCTTATTGAAACGCTCAAAGAGAGCGATGTGCGCGACGGCGTGGTCAAGAACATCACCGACTATGGTGCGTTCGTCGATCTTGGCGGTGTGGACGGGCTACTGCACGTCACCGACATTGCCTGGCGCCGTGTGAACCACCCAAGCGAAGTTCTCACCATTGGTGAGACCGTCAAAGTTCAGGTCATCAAAGTGAACCCTGAAACACAGCGCATCTCGCTTGGCATGAAACAGCTCGAAGCTGATCCATGGGAAGGTGTCGAAGCCAAGTACCCACTGGATTCCCGCTTCAAAGGCCGCGTCACCAATATCACGGATTACGGCGCATTTGTGGAACTGGAACCAGGCGTCGAAGGCCTTGTCCACGTTTCCGAAATGAGCTGGACGAAGAAGAACGTGCATCCAGGCAAGATCGTTTCTACCTCTCAGGAAGTAGAAGTGCAGGTACTGGAAGTCGACCCTGTGAAGCGCCGCATTTCGCTTGGTCTCAAGCAGTGTATGGACAATCCATGGGCCGCGTTTGAAGACCGTTTCCCACAAGGCACGAAAGTCGAAGGCGAGATCAAGAACATCACCGAATTCGGTCTGTTTGTTGGTCTCGACGAAGATGTCGACGGCATGGTTCACCTTTCCGACCTCGACTGGAACCGGTCGGGCGAAGAAGCTCTTCAGGACTACCAGAAGGGCCAGGTGGTCAACGCCGTTGTTCTCGACGTGGACACAGAAAAAGAGCGTATCTCGCTCGGCATCAAGCAGCTTGATGGCGATCCGTTCGAAAGCGTTGGTGGCCTCACCAAAGGTGCGACGGTCACATGTACCGTTACCGCCATCCAGGACTCTGGCATTGAAGTCAGCGTGGGTGATGAAGACTTCACAGCCTTCATCCGCCGGGCAGACCTCAGCCGGGATCGTTCAGAGCAGCGCCCAGAGCGCTATGCTGTTGGCGACAAGATCGACGCCCGTCTGACGAATATTGACCGCGCGTCACGTCGTCTCTCGCTGTCGATCAAGTCTCTGGAAATCGCCGAAGAAAAAGAAGCCGTTGCACAGTACGGCTCTTCCGACAGCGGCGCGTCTCTCGGGGACATCCTCGGCGCGGCTCTTAAGGGTGCGGACGGCAACGACGAAGGCGACAAGTAATCTCGATCCGGATAAGATGGGGATAAGTTAGTTCCCGTCTGTCTGGAGAGATTTCATGTCACTCGACATCGAAACGATTATTGACAGGCGGCGCCTTAAGCGCCGCCTTTCTCTTTGGCGCATTGCCGCACTCGTTGCCCTTGGCCTCGCCATTATTGCTTTTCTGCCAAGCTCGGGCCTGAGCCCGGTCGGGGATCATGTGGCCCGCGTCACCGTGAGCGGCCTTATTGTCGATGACCGTGCGCAACAGCAGCTCATTCGTGATATTGGCGAAGACGATAATGTCAAAGCGTTGATGCTCTACATCGACAGTCCTGGCGGCACGACAACGGGCTCCGAAGCCCTGTTCGAGACCGTCCGGGAAGTTGCTGAAACCAAGCCTGTTGTTGCCGTACTCGGCACAGTGGCGGCATCCGGCGGCTACATTGCGGCGCTGAGCGCCGACCACATTGTGTCCCGTGGCAACACGATCACCGGCTCAATTGGGGTTTTCTTCCAGCTGACCCAACTCACCGGCCTTATGGAAACCATCGGAGTCGACGTGGACTATGTGCGCTCCGGTGACCTGAAAGCCCAGCCGAACCCTTATCAGGACCCGCCTAAGGAGGCGATTGTGTCCACACAGGCCATGGTTGACGCTTCTTATGACTGGTTCCTGGATCTTGTGATGGACCGTCGCGGCCTAGAGGAAGAGAGGGCGCGAACGCTCAGCGATGGCCGCATCTATACCGGCTTTCAGGCCCTTGAGAACGGGCTTGTCGATGCTATCGGTGGTGAAGAAGCCGCCCGCAATTGGCTCTTTGACGAACATGAAGTGGACCAGGACCTGCCGACGGAAGAGTGGGTTGTGTACGAGGACACGGGCTTGGGCCTGATTTCAAGCGATGCGCTGGCTAGCTTTATCGTCTCTGTTATGTCGTCTGTAGGCGAAAAAACTATTACGGCAAAGGGACTTACGCTTGACGGACTGGTCAGTGTTTGGCAACCTGACCGCCGCTGAAGAGGCGTTGGCTCTCATGCTAACTGGCTCGAATTGGGGTGTAACAGGTCGGTCTCCCTCCATGGGAGATTACATGGCGAGTTCTCTGTGAAGGGCTCCCAAGACTAGAAGGGGCGATGGGCCATGATCAAATCCGAACTTGTCGCCAAGCTCGCCCAAGCTAATCCGCACCTCTATCAGCGCGACGTTGAACGGATTGTTTCCACCATTTTTGACGAAATTGGCGAAGCACTTGCCCGCGGAGATCGTGTTGAATTGCGAGGCTTCGGTGCTTTCTCCGTGAAAAGCCGCCCAGCACGGATCGGCCGCAATCCACGCACCGGCCAGCCGGTTGAAGTGGCTGAGAAGTTTGTGCCGTTTTTCAAGACTGGCAAGGAATTGCGGGACCGGCTGAATAGCGGTGACGCACAGGCAGCAGAGGCTCCCGCGGCACCTGCGACCAGCGAGCCCGTCTCCAGCTCCGACTAAAAATTACCCCGAAATTTGATCGGTTCCGGCTGTTCTTTGTCGATCGAGCCTTGCTATATCTATTGCATCACCTTGACCACGAGGCGCCCTTCTTCAGGAGATAGAGATGACCACGACACGAACCTGGACTGTTTACCTCTCCGGCGAAATTCATACGGATTGGCGCGAGCAGATTGCTGATGGGGTCAAGGAACTGGGTCTTCCCGTGAGTCTGGTCGCCCCGGTGACCGATCACGCGTCCAGCGACGATTGTGGCGTCACGATTTTGGGCGAGGAAGAGCAAGGTTTCTGGAAAGACAATAAGGGCGCCAAGGTGAACGCCATCCGGACACGCGCGCTGATTGAAGATGCCGACATTGTGGTTGTGCGTTTTGGCGACAAGTACAAGCAGTGGAATGCGGCCTTTGACGCCGGTTACGCCTCAGCGCTCGGCAAGTCCATCATCACACTCCACGATCCCAGCCTGACCCATCCTCTGAAGGAGGTCGACGGTGCCGCCATGGCTGTGGCAGAGAAGCCCGCACAAGTGGTGCAGATCCTCGACTATGTCATCAACGGGCGCTTGCCGACGGCACAGCACGCCCAGGCAGCTGAGTAGGCAGAAGGAGGGCCTATGCGCATCCTTCGCTGGTTGCTTCTGGTACCTATAGCAGGCGCGTCGCTCTACCTAGCGCTCGCGAACCGGCATGACGTCCTCTTCAGTCTTGATCCGTTCACACCGGAGACACCTGCACTCGCGCTGGAGATTCCACTCATTCTGGTGATCTTTTTGAGCGTTTTGGCCGGCCTTCTGCTCGGCGGCGCATCTGCCTGGGCAAAGCAGGGCAAATGGCGCAAGGAAGCCCGTCAGGGCCGCAAGGATGTGAAGCGCTTGTCGGATGAGATCGTAGAATCCTCAGAAAATCTGCCTGTTCCATCTGCAGGGACTCCTGATCGCTCCTGACGGCAGTCGAGCTTGGTGCTTTAGCTGAAAATGCTCTATAACCCGCTCAAACGGAGCGGATCATGAGCGCAACATCCTTCAAAAATCCTATCTTTTCAGGCCTTGATACCAATGATCGGGCAGAGGCCGAAGCACTCGCGCAAGCGCTCGCGCCGGAGATTGGCGGCCTCAAAATCGGGCTCGAATTCTTTTACGCGTTCGGACAGGAGGGATACCGGTCCATCGCCAAGACGGGCATCCCGATCTTCCTTGATCTCAAACTGCACGACATTCCCAACACAGTTGCCGGCGGCATCCGATCTGCCTGCAAGCTTGAGCCCGCCATTATCAACGTTCACGCAAGCGGTGGTGTGCCCATGATGCAGGCCGCGGCAGAGGCAGCTAAGGAGACAGAGGGCCCCCGCCCGTGGGTCATCGGCGTGACCGTTCTGACCAGCCTTGATGACGCGGACCTCCATGCCATGGGTGTCTCAGGCACAACACAGGATCAGGTCCTGCGTCTTGCTGCGAACGCGCAGCAGGCCGGTCTCGATGGTGTCGTCTGCAGCCCTATGGAGATTGAGGCACTGCGCGCGGAATGTGGTCCAGATTTCAAGCTCATCGTGCCGGGGATCCGGCCAGCTGGTGCCGACCTTGGCGATCAGAAGCGGATTATGACGCCTCAGGATGCACTTACTCGCGGCGCCGATATTCTGGTGATCAGCCGCCCTATTATCAAAGCCGATAATCCTGCTGCCGCCGCCCGTGCGATAGCTGAGGATTTGGCACAAGCGGCCTGAGCTCATGTCAGGTTCTGTCGGTGTCAAAATCTGCGGGCTGTCAACGCCCGAGATGGTCCATGTCGCTGTCGATGCTGGCGCGACACATATCGGCTTCATGTTCTATGAGCGCAGTCCCCGCAACGTGACGGTGCCCCAAGCAGCTGAATTGCGGGCCTTGGTGCCGGCTCATGTGCAGGCAGTCGCCATTATGGTGAACCCCGAAGACGCATTCGTGAAGGAGGTCGCGCGGACGGTAAAGCCGGACCTGCTGCAACTTCACGGGCGCGAGACACCGAAGCGGGTCTTAGCGATCAAGGACCGTACCGGCATTCCGGTAATGAAGGTGGTATCGGTTGCCGACGCCGATGACGTTGCGGCAGCCGACATTTACGAAAAAGCGGCAGATTTGTTGCTGTTTGATGCCAAACCACCTAAATCTATGGCGAATGCGCTGCCCGGCGGCAATGCGGTCTCATTCGACTGGTCGTTGATTGCGGATGCCGACCCGAAGCTCCCCTGGATGCTCTCCGGCGGGCTCACACCTGACAATGTGGCCGATGCAATTGCCCAGACAGGTGCGCGCATGGTGGATGTATCCTCTGGTGTCGAAGAGGCACCGGGGCAAAAGAATGAAGCGCTGATCCGCGCATTTGTGAAAGCAGCCCAGAGTGCCTGAGCGTTCTGCGGCTGAATGAGGTGACACGTGTCAGAACTCCAGCAGGAGCTCAATTCCTACCGGACCGGACCGGATGAGAACGGCCATTTTGGAATTTTCGGCGGACGTTTTGTCGCCGAAACGCTGATGCCGCTCATCCTCGACCTAGAGCAGAACTATAAGTCCGCACAACAGGATCCTGCCTTCTATGCAGAGCTGGATGATCTCGCCAAACATTATACGGGCCGTCCGAGCCCGCTTTATTTTGCGGAGCGGCTGACGGAGCATTGCGGCGGCGCGAAGATCTATTTCAAGCGCGATGAGCTGAACCATACAGGCAGCCATAAGATCAACAACTGCCTGGGACAAATCCAGCTGGCGCGCCGCATGGGCAAGACCCGGATCATTGCCGAGACAGGCGCGGGCCAACATGGTGTTGCAACAGCAACGGTTGCCGCCCGCTTTGGCCTGCCTTGCGTTGTGTATATGGGTGCAAAGGACATTGAGCGCCAGGCCCCCAATGTGTTCCGCATGCGGCTGCTGGGCGCGGAAGTGGTGCCGGTGACATCCGGTGCGGGCACACTCAAAGACGCCATGAACGAAGCGCTTCGGGACTGGGTCACCAATGTGGATGAGACTTTCTACATTATCGGCACCGTTGCCGGACCGCATCCCTATCCGCAGCTTGTCCGCGATTTCCAATCCGTGATTGGTCGCGAGACCAAAGAACAGATGCAGGAACGCGAAGGGCGCTTGCCGGATACACTGGTTGCGTGCATTGGCGGCGGCTCCAACGCGATGGGTCTCTTCCATCCCTTCCTTGACGACAAGAGTGTCAACATTGTTGGCGTCGAAGCCGGGGGTCATGGGCTAGAGACAGGCGAGCATTCAGCATCGCTTGCGGGCGGAACACCCGGTGTGCTTCATGGCAATCGCACCTATCTCCTGCAGGACGATGATGGGCAGATTGAAGAAGGCCACTCCATCTCTGCTGGTCTCGATTATCCGGGCATTGGACCTGAGCACGCCTGGCTCAAAGAAACAGGCCGCGTTCAATATGTGAACGCAACGGACAGGCAAGCACTGGAGGCATTCCAGCTCTGCACAAAACTTGAAGGCATCATCCCCGCCCTTGAACCTTCCCATGCACTTGCGCATGTGCTGAAGATCGCGCCGGACCTGCCAGAGGATCATCTGCTGGTCATGAACATGTGTGGCCGCGGCGACAAAGATGTCTTTTCCGTTGCCGAACATCTTGGGGTGAAGCTCACATGACCACCCGTATCGAAAAACGGTTTGCGGATCTCAAACAGGAAGGCCGCGCAGCCTTCGTCGCCTTTGTCACCGCCGGTGATCCGGATCTTGAGACCTCGCTCGACATCATCAAAGGCCTGCCGACTGTCGGCACCGATCTGATTGAGATCGGCATGCCCTTTACCGATCCGATGGCGGAAGGCCCGCCCATTCAGGCGTCTTACCTACGTGCACTGGAAGCAGGGCAGACGATGAAGAAGACGTTGGATCTGGTTCGCCAGTTCCGCGCAGATGATGACAAGACGCCGATCATCCTCATGGGCTATTACAACCCGGTCTATCATTACGGCGTCGAGAAGTTCCTGTCGGATGCCAAAACGGCAGGCGTTGATGGATTCATCATTGTCGATCTGCCTGCCGAGGAAGATGAAGAAATGTGTCTTCCAGCGCTTGAGGCAGGTCTTAACTTCATCCGCCTCGCTACACCGACGACAGATGAACATCGCCTCCCCGCCGTGCTGAAGAATACCAGCGGCTTTGTTTACTATGTCTCAGTGAAAGGCATCACCGGGGCTGCGGCGGCAAACACGAGCGATGTCTCGTCAGCCGTTGCTCGGATCAAAGCAGAGACTGACCTCCCCGTCGCTGTGGGTTTTGGCATCAAGACCCCGCAAAATGCTGCCGCAATTGCCGCCCATGCTGACGGTGCTGTTGTCGGCTCTGCTATTGTCGACTGCGTTAAGGACAATCTGGATGAGGCCGGACGCCCCACTGCCGACCTTGTTCCACGTGTGTTAGAATTTGTGAAATCGCTGGCGGATGGCGTTCGAACTGCGCGAAAAGCACCAGCTGCTGACTGACAGGCTGCGTCGGGTTGCACCGTACCGCTCATAGGAGAAGCCCATGAACTGGATTAACAATGTCGTTCGACCAAAGATCCAGAACGTTTTTAAGAAACGCGACACGCCTGACAATCTCTGGCGGAAGTGTGGGGCCTGTGGGGAGATGGTGTTTCACCGGGATCTGGTCGCCGCGTTCAATGTTTGTCCAAACTGCGACCACCACATCAAACTAGAGACCGATGAGCGCCTGCGTTTGCTATTTGACAAAGGTGAATATGAAACCATTGAAGCGCCGTCAGTGCCGTCTGATCCACTGAAGTTTCGCGATCAAAAGAAGTATACGGACCGGTTGAAAGACGCCCGCTCCAAGACAGGTCGCACGGATGCAGTAACCGGTGCCGTTGGCCGCCTTGACGGCAGCGAAGTGGTGGTTGCCGTTCAGGACTTTGCCTTTATGGGTGGGTCGCTTGGCATGGGTGCAGGTGAAGCCATCATCAAAGCGATTGAAGTGGCGCTCGACAAGAAATGCGCCTTCATCATGGTCGCTGCTTCCGGCGGAGCTCGGATGCAGGAAGGAATTCTGTCCCTCATGCAGATGTCCCGAGTGACGGTCGGTGTGCAGCGCCTGCGCGATGCAGGACTTCCCTTCCTTGTGGTCCTGACAGACCCCACGACCGGTGGTGTCATGGCCTCCTACGCCATGCTGGGCGATGTGCACATTGCCGAACCAAAGGCTCTGCTCGGCTTTTCCGGCCCCCGTGTAATTGAACAGACCATTCGTGAAAAACTGCCCGAAGGGTTCCAGCGCGCGGAATATCTGCTGGAGCATGGCATGGTCGACATGGTTGTCCACCGCCACAAGCTGAAGGAAACACTGGGTCGCCTGGTGCGGCTGATGACACATCAGCCCAAGGCCCCACAATCCGATTACCAACTGCCAGCAGCGCCAACAGCGCCGCAAGCAGCCGAATAGCGATAGCTCCATGAGCGACAATAGCTCACCCCTCAAGAGCGATCAGCTTCTTGAGAGGCTGATGGGTCTTCACCCAAAACTGATTGACCTGACCCTCGAGCGGACGGAGCGTTTGCTCGCAGCCCTCGGGCACCCTGAACAGAAACTGCCGCCGATCTTTCATATCGCGGGCACGAATGGCAAAGGGTCAACCTCTGCCTTTCTGCAATCGATGATGGAGGCTGCCGGCCTCCGCGTTCATCGCTACTCCTCCCCTCACCTGGTAAGCTTCCATGAGCGCATCGTGCTCGCGGGTAAAGTAATTGAGGAAGAGGCCCTCGCGGAAATTCTTGAAGAATGCGAACGGGTGAATGACGGGGCGAACATCACCTATTTTGAGATCACCACAGTTGCTGCTCTTCTCGCCTTCTCGCGCACACCGGCAGACGCCCTCTTGTTGGAAGTGGGCATGGGTGGGCGGTATGACGCAACCAATGTCTTTGAAAAACCGGCCATCACCCTCATCACCCATATCGGCTATGACCATCAGCATTTCTTAGGCGAGACGCTTCACGAAATCGCGGGAGAGAAAGCAGGCATTCTGAAGGGCGATGTGCCCGCCATCATCGCGCCACAGGCCGAAGAAGCTTTCGACCGCATTGAACGGGAAGCGGCCCTCGTGGGCGCCCCCCTCTTTGTGGGGGGACAGGACTGGACGGCTTATGAAGAACAGGGGCGTCTGGTCTATCAGGACACAGAAGGCCTTCTCGACCTTCCACTCCCGGGCCTTACCGGTGCGCACCAGATTGAGAATGCCAGTATGGCGATTGCGGCGCTCAGACAAGCGCCCGGTTTCTCGATCGGCGAAGAAGCTATTGCCGAAGGGCTGGCGTCGGTCTCCTGGCCCGCGCGCATGCAACGCTTGAAACGAGGTCCGCTGGTCACTGCCGCAGGTGAGGGCGCAGAAGTCTGGCTTGACGGGTGCCACAACCCGTCCGGCGGGCGGGTTGCGGCCGCAACCATGGCGGACCTTGATGACAAGCTGCCCCGCTCTCTCTATCTCATCTGCGCGATGCAGAACACGAAAGACGCCAGTGCGTTCTTTGCCAATTTTGGTGGCCTCGCCCGGCAAGTCTTCACCGTCACGGCGCCGGGAGCCGATGCCGCCATTCCCGCTGCGGACCTCGCCGACATGGCGCTGGCTGGCGGACTGGAAGCCCAGCCGATGGAGAGTCTCGAAGCCGCTATTGGCCGTGCCGTGGGGCATGCCGACGCTGAAACCGGCGAGCCGCCGCGCATTCTCATCTGCGGTACGCTCTATCTCGCCGGACACGTTCTTCGCGAAAACTCGTAGAGCGCTTCGCGTGTGCAAAAAAACCGGCACCTCGAAAGGCACCGGTTCTTAAACTTCTCAATGGAGAGCGGATTAGATCTCGCTTTCGATCCACTCTTTGATCTTACCCTTTGGCAGAGCGCCCACTTTGGTGGCGGCAACCTGCCCGTCCTTGAAGATCATCAAGGTCGGAATGCCTCGCACGCCGTATTTGGTCGGCACGTTCGGGTTTTCATCAATGTTAAGTTTGGCAATGGTGAGCTTGTCACCAAGATCGCCTGCGATCTCTTCCAGAGCCGGGCTGATCTGCTTACACGGACCGCACCATTCTGCCCAGAAGTCCACCAGCACGGGCTGGCTGGCATCGATCACATCTGCTTCAAAGCTGTCATCTGTTACTTTTGATGTGGCCATGAGTTACGCCTTTCATTTTATCCCGGCTTGTCCGCCGGTTGATGATGGTCGGGCTTCAGGAAGAATCCTTACGCCTCAAAATATCGTTCGGAGGAATCTAGGTAGCCCCCCCTGCAGGGTCAAGGCATGGTCACAGCCCCGTGAAACTAAAGCGCTTTTGCCAGCATTTCTGCGGGTATTTCCATCAGATTCGGCCCATCTGTCCATAAGAGAGCCGCCCGAATCGTGCGGTCCGGATAGAGGTTCCCCAGCAATGCCGCATATCCTGCCATCTGGGCAATGTAGGCCGGGCTCGCATCTTCTACGCGCTTGGGCGGCGGGCGGTTTGTCTTGTAGTCGATGATGAGCACCTCATCTGCGGTCACCACCAGCCGGTCGATCTGACCGCTTAAAAAGAGACGCTCCCCGTTCCGGTCGACTTCACCGACAAGCGAAACTTCTGCGCGACTGCCGGGCCCAAAGAGAGGCGCAAAGGCCGGTACCGACAATACACTATGCACGGCATCCGCAATCTCTGTCTGCTCCTCCTGTGCGAGCTCCAGACCGTCGCTTGCCAGGAACCTCTGTGACGCGTCGGCGCGTGCGCCTTCTTCAAGGTCGGGCAGGGTTTCCAAAAGCCTGTGGATGAGATGACCGCGCTTAAACCTGTCAGCGCCCCCCTTGCTCAAAGGCGAGGCAATCGTGGGCTCATCCCCATCTTCCACCAGTTTCGATGGCGCCAAGGGCCGGGCTGGCACAGGTTCCGGCGGCGGCAGGCGCGACGCCCAGGAGGGCAGCGCCTCCCTTTGTTCAGGGGCTGCCACAGGCGTAACTTGGCTGATGTCACGTTTCTGTTCGCCCTCAATGCGGCGCACAGGCTCACCGTCCCAGGCGGTCACCTCTTGCAGGTCATCGTCCAAGCCCCGTTCCATCAGCTTGTACCAGCACCCAGAGCTTGGTTCCCTGCTCCCCTCATACCCACAGATGTAGAGCCGGTCTTTCGCCCGCGTCATCGCCACATAGAGGAGACGGCGATATTCATTCATCGCGTCCTCACGCAACCGGTCTCTCGCCGACCCCGTCACCGGATCGTCATTCGCTTTCCGACCGGGAAACAGCAACAGGCCGTCGCCATTCGCGCCCGCAGGCAGCAGTTTGGGATCATGCTGACCGCCCGGTACGGAACAGGTATCTGGCAAAAAGACGATGGGGGCTTCCAAGCCCTTGGCGCCGTGAACGGTCATGATGCGGACTTCATCGCGCCCTTCCGCCATTTCCCGCTTCACTTCAGCCTCGCCCGCCTCGACCCAATGGAGGAAACTCTGCAGCGACGGCGTGTGGGTACGCTCATATCCCAAGGCCAGCGACAAAAACTCATCAACGGGGTCATCTACGTCGGCGCCCAAGCGCCCCCGTAATCTGCGCCGCCCTTCATCAGCGATCAGAAGATGGGCAAAAAACTCATAAGGCCGCACCCGCTCCGCCCTTGCCTGCCAGGAGGACAGGAGGGCATGCGCTTGGCGAAACTCGGGACGCTCTTCTCTTCGCGCACTCAGTGCCTGCCAGAGCGATCCGTCTCGGCCATAAGCCAGCTCGAACAGGGCCTCTTCATCAAGCCCGATGAGCGGACCTTTGAGGACCGTGGCAAGGGTGAGGTCATCTTCCGGCAGGAGCGCAAAAGCCGCAGCGGCCATGAGGTCCATCACCGCAATCTGATGGGTCAAGACCATCCTGTCGGTGCCTGCCACCGGTACGTCCCGCCGCTTTAGCGCCCGGATGACTTCTTCTACAAACAGGTTACGCCGCCGCACCAGGATCAGAACGTCACCTGCCTTGATGGGCCGCCCTTCGCCTTTAAGCATTTCGTTTGACGCGAGCCAGTGGGCAATGGTTGAGGCAATCCGCTCCGCCAATTTTGCTTCAGGGTTTTGAGATGTTGGATAGTCGAGGGGTGCGTCCCAGGGGAGCGCCTCTTCCTCCTCATCTGGAACACAGGTCGGCCACATCTCCACCAGCCCGGCATCAAGACCCCGGAAGGGATAGTGGGTGGGTGGCTCAGCGTCGGCGTTGAGACCCATCGCCGTTTCTTCCGTCGCGAAGACCTGATCGACAGCGCTCAAGACTTCCCGGGTCGAGCGGAAGGACAAGAGCAGGTCGACCGGGTTCCATGTCTTGCCTGCGCCCTCCACCTTTGTGGCGAAGTGCGTCTTCATCTCTGCGAACTTGGCGGGATCTGCCCCTTGAAAGGAAAAGATGGATTGCTTTTCGTCGCCCACCGCAAAGATGGTGCGTGTGATTTCCCGCGCGCCCTCGCCTGACATAAATTCTTCTGCAAGTGCTTGCACGACCTCCCATTGATGGGGGCTCGTGTCTTGTGCTTCGTCCACCAGAATGTGGTCCAGCCCTCCATCCAGTTTGTAGAGAACCCAGGCAGCGGCGGAGGAAAGGTTCAGCAGGTCCCGGCTTTTCAGGATGAGGTCTTCATAGTCCAGCACAGCCCATTGCTGTTTCAACCGGTCAAAACGTTCAAGCAGGGCAGCGGCCAAGACATAGAGCGCATGGGTGGACGCGACAATGCGTGTCGCGCGCCGCTTTTCTTCCAGCGCCACAATTCGCCCCTGCTCGCCCTCCAACAGATCCAGCAGACGCGGGTGGGCTTCATGCACTTTTTTGGTGATCACACTCGGCGTGAGTTTTTTCGGATCGCCATCCTGCTTCAGAAAGGCTGTCTTATAGACGTCTACCCCTTCAACATCCCCAGGGGCATTGAGAAAGGTCGCGATCGCGTCCGCTGTTTTGACGTCTGTCTTGTTGCCTGCAGAGAGTGGCGCGAGCGCCTCTTTCAAGTCAGCCAGTGGGGCTTCATCCGCCGCTGTGGCAATCAAAGTTTCTTCCGTGTCGTCTGGTGACACATTCAGCAGTGCCGCCACCCGCTCCAGAATACTCTCGACACCGCCCGCCTGTGCGATCTGTTCCGTCAGGCGCGCGCGTTTGCCCACAATCTCCCGAAAGAGATCGTCAAACCCATATTCCCCAACCAAGGACGATACGGTCTCAAATGCCGTCGCGACATCGCTCTCGGTCCTCTCCTGTTCCTCTTCTCCGATTTCGGAGAGGATTTCATCCCGTGCCTCTGCCATGAGCTCAGCTGCGGTGCGTTCGTCCAGAATTTCAAAGTGGGGCGGCACACCCGCTTCCAGCGGAAAGCGCCCCAGGAGACGTTCACAGAAAGCATGAATGGTCTGGATTTTAAGACCGCCCGGCGTCTCGATAGCCCGGGCAAAGAGCAGGCGCGCGCTGAGAAGTTTGGCCGCATCGGGCGCTTCCCCTTCCAGCTCCTCAAGTTTTTGAGCCAGCGCTTCCTCATCCATCACAGCCCATTCGCCCAAACGGTCATAAAGGCGGCTTGCCATTTCAGAGGCCGCCGCTTTCGTGAAGGTGAGACACAGAATGCGTTCGGGGTCCGTGCCTGACAGTAGCAATCGGATCACCCGATTGATGAGGACATGGGTTTTTCCTGAGCCTGCATTGGCCGACACCCAGACGGACGCGTTTGGGTCGGCGGCGGCAGCCTGCCGTCTGCCTGTGTCATCAAGGGTGAGTGTGGCGGATGTCGTCATCAGACATCGCCTCCGCTCTGGGCGGCGGTCCATTCCCGCACTCGTGCCAGGTGATCATAGTCCCCCCAGAGTGCCTGAAACTGCACCCGTGGCCGCGACAGGAACGGAGTGGTATCGTTTTCATAATGCTGAAGGAGATCGGTGAGCCCCGCAAATATCTCTGCCGCATTGGCACTTCCATCCCGCGACACGTTCTTTTCCGCGGCACCTGGCTCTCCGCCAGACAGGTGTAGATAGGACAAGATGGAGACAGACCGTGCTGAAAGGGGTGCGTCGTTTTCTGCCATAAACCCACCTGCCGCTGCAATGGCGGCCTCCAAGGGCAATTGCGGACTCAAGCCCGCATCCACCTGCTTCTTCGACGGGGGCGTCCCTGTTTTGTAGTCATAAATCGCAAAGGACCCGTCTGATCGCTCGTCGATCCTGTCCGCGCGTGCCGACAAGGTCATGGGCCGTGCGAAACCCGTCAGCGCCAGCTCGCCTTTGATTTCCGCATGGGTCCGGACAGTCTCTGCCCGCACGGCGCTTTCCCAATCTGCCATCCAGCGGGCTACGTCCTCATATCGTGGCCACCAAAAAGCGGTGACACCCGGTCGGTCAGGCGCCTCTTCAAAGGCAAGCCTGCCCATCTCCAGAAACGCGTCTTCCACATTGGGTGGCAGCACGTCCGGATACTTCCGAGCGAAATTCTCAAGGGCCTTGTGCAGAAGCGTGCCCCGCTCGAGGGCGCCCGCGTCTGCATCCAACGGGTCGAGCGGAATAAGCCTCAGCACTTTCCTCGCATATATCGCGTAAGGATCGCGGATCAGTGTCTCGACTTCGGTTGCCGAATATCTGTTTGGTCGTGCTGCCAAAGGTGGCGTCGGCTGAGGGGCGGCGGCCGGTGTCACAGATAGAGGCTCGTCCATTGCCTCCGCGATATGGAGATAGGTCGCATCGGGGTTCAGCCCCTGTTCCTCCCCTCCACCTTTCAACAGGCTGTCGATCCGCAGCAGCCAGCGCGAAGCGACGGTTGGCGCGCCCTCTACCTTTAGAGCGCGCGTCAATATCACATCCGCGCTACATGCCGCCTGAACAAAGTCGTGGGCGGAGAGACCGATACGCCGTTCCGGTGGTTCAAGGCCCAGCTCCTCCCGCATGGGGCGGCTGAGCCAGGCATCAATCGACGCTGCCGTCGGCCAGCTTTCTTCGTTGAGACCGCCAAGGATCACCCTGTCGGCGCTCAGGAGACGGGCTTCAAGCGGACCCAAAATGGAGAGGCGCGGATGCTGACCAAAACGCGGCCTCACCATTCGCCCCGCGCTCAAGGTTTCAAGGAGGCGGAGATACGCGAGCGGTTCCATCTGGGACAAGCTCTCTGCCGATGCCAGAAGCGTTTCCATAAAGAGCGCTGCGGCCTCACCCGCGTCGCCTTTGTAGAGGCGGTCTGCACCTTTGGTGTCGTCACTCTCTGTCAGAGCTTCTGCCGCGCGGATATGCGCTTCCACCAATGCCCCAAGCGGTAATTCGCTTTCATCGTAACAGGCAAGGAAGGGCGCAATGGCGGCGTCCAACCGGTTTATGAGATCCGTCAGCCGGTCTTTCTGATCCTGTTCCAACTCCGTGCGGACCAGCACATCGCGAAGACCCTCTATGTCCTGCGCTGGGCGGGGACCCCGCAGAAGCGCCCGCTCCAGCTCTCGCGTTCGCCAACCACATTCAGCCGGGCTTAACCCCAAGGCGGTGAGCGGATGCTTGAGAACATCAAGCAGGGACACAGGTGCGAGGCCTTCCGAGGCGGTTACGGCCAATAGGCGCAGCAGTCCAAAGGGACTTGTACCTGTAAGTGGCGTGCCGGCACTGTCGTCAATGGGAATGTCCCAGCGCCCCAACTCTTCCGCCACACGGCGCGCGAGGGACCGGTCAGGCGTCACCAAGACACCCGTGCGTTCCGGGTGTTCCAATACTTCCCTCAGCGCACAGGCGATGGCTGCGGCTTCTTCCCGCGGTGTCGGTGCTTCGATCAACGTGAGCCCTTCTACCGCCGACTTTTCATCAATCGCTTTCGTGTCCAGTGCACTCCATGCGTCGGTTGTTTCTGCCGGACGAAGAGCCTCAGACAGAAACCCAGCGCGCGCACTTGCGAGCGGAGACGCATGCGCATGGGGCCAGGCCTGCACCTCTTCTCTTGCGCCACCGATGCCTGCGAGCAAATGCTTCATGCCATATTGCGGATGAGACGGCCCCACAGCCTGCCAGCCCCGCGCATCAAGTGTTTGGTCCAAGCCCGGCAGGATCACGGCACCTTTGGGCAGGAGAGCAACTGTTTTTAAAAGCTCCGCGGTTGCTGGAATGGACCCGGTCGACCCAGCCGCGATGACAGGGTGCGGCGGCGGTGTCGAGCGCCATGCGTCTGCTTCTGCCATGATGGCCTGGTTGCGGCGTTTAGCGGGATCGATCAGACCTCGCTCGCCAAGTTCCTTGGGCCAATAATCGAGAGCGATTTCCAGAAAGGACAGCGTGTGCTGCCAATGTTCGGCAAATCGGTCCGGTACCAAGTCGCGCACCTTTGACAGATCAATTCCTTCCGTCTCGGCACTGTCGATCAGATGCGCCAGCTCTGCGGCGAGAGACGTTGCCTGGCCCGCATTTTTAGGGCCAAAGGGGCTCCCTCTGCCCCAGGCGAGGATAAGCCGCGCCAGACGCAGCTGCCTGTCCATGCCCTCAATGGCGGGAGGAAGACCCAGTCCCCCAGTGAGCCCTTCCTTCGGATCAGCCGTCAGAAGCAATTCATCTTCATCCACATCCCCCAGTGGGCGAATATGAGGCAGAAGGATGGCTTTGCCGTCGCCAGCGCGTAGAAAGGCTTCCGTGAGCGAGCGCACCGCGCGGCGGGTGGGCAACAGGATTGTGAGATCGGCCAACTCCTCCGGCTCATCGGACAGAACCCCACCCAGCGTCGGGTCTGCCACAAGCGCCCCCGCCAGTGCATCCAGAAAAGGAACACCGGGCGGGATCGTGAACAGCGTTGGCGAAGAATCGAGGGCCATAACCTCATTCTACCCGGCCAGCGCTTAGAGGTCGCGCAGGAACCGTTCCGCGTCGGCCAGATCTTCCGGCGTGCCCACATGCATCCAGGTCGCCTCCATTCTGAGCCCAAACAGGCGTCCGCGCTCTATGGCTTTATCCCAGATGAGATTGGTTGAGAACGGCCCTTCGGGCCCGTCGTCAAACAGGGTCGGATTGATGATCTGGACGCCAGCATACATGAAGGGGGCAACCGTCCGCTCCTCACGGCGTACAAGCCGGCCGTCGGGCTCCATGGTGAAGTCGCCGCGGCGCACCTCACCGATGGTATTGGTGGCGCTCGCGATCATCAGGAGCGCGTCCATCGTCTCCGGGTTCCACACGTCCATCATGCGTGTGAGGGTCGGTCTGCGCCCTTCGATCCACACGCTATCGGAATTGAAGGTGATGATGGGATCGTCCCCAAGCAGAGGCCGCGCTTTCTTAACCCCGCCGCCTGTGTCGAGAAGCTCTTCCCGTTCGTCGGATATCACGATTTTTGGCGAAGAGATTTTTTTGAGATGCGCTTCCAGCAAATCTGCATGGGCATGCACATTGACAATCACCTCTTCGACACCAGCGGCCGTGAGCCTGGCGAGACTGTGATTGATCAAAGGCTTTCCCATGAACAGCACCAGCGGTTTTGGCTTATCGTCTGTAAGCGGCGCCATGCGGGTTCCCTGACCCGCGCCCATGATCATTGCACGTCGAATCTGGGTCATGCCTGGGTCTCAGCGATCTCACCCGGTGCGGGCGCATCTTTCAAAAAATGTCTTTCAACAAAGACCGACAAGTCCGCCAAAGCAGGGTGCGCTAAGTTGCGGCGCAGATAGTCCTGCGTGCGGGCCATATGAGCCATGTAATGCGGCTTGTTGTCTCTCTTTAACAGTCTCGGCCAAAGGCCCAAGAGTCGAAGCGCACGTTCCACACCAAGGACCGCGTAAGCCGCATCAAACGCTTCTGCATCAAACCGGGCGTCGACGCTCTTCATTGCGTCGATATAGTAGCGGCGCATCTTAGTCTCTCGTTCCGAGGGCACATCCTTACGGGCATCTTGCAGGAAAGAGACAGGGTCGTAAGCACGTGAGCCGATAAGCGCATCCTGATAGTCAATCAATCCAACACGCCGCAGCCCATCGCCGCCTGACTGCCACAGGATATTGGGCGAATGGAAATCGCGCAGGAAGAGCGTGCGGGGTCCCGTTTCGATCAATGGCCAAAGTGTCGCGAGAAGCCCTTCGTACTCGGCGCGTAGGTCGTCCCCGGCCTCTTTCCCCATGACCACCGGCATATACCAATCAAGGGCGAGGGCGGTCTCATTGCGGTAGATGCCATTGTCAAAGGCAGGGACTTCGTGGGCGCTGCCATCACCCACCGGTAGCGCATCGGGTGCCCCAGCCGCCTGCAGCGCAACGAGCACGTCTATGCACGCCCGGTACATGTCGTCCAGCGCTTCGCCTTCAGGCCCTTCGCCTCTATCGATCATGCTACCGAAGTCTGCGGTGCCGATGTCCTCCAACAGCAAGAAGCCGTGGGTGAGATCGCTCGCGATCATGTCGGGGACACGGAGGCCCAACCCTTTCAGGTAGGTGCCGACGGCCACGAAGGGGCGTACATCTTCTGCGAGGTGGGCCAGTTTTGAATAGGCGGCATGCCCGCCATCAACTGGTGCGTCCGGGCCTGCCGGCCAATCCATCAAGACAGCCTTCACCCCGTTCAGTGCCAATCGCTCATAGCGGCGGATCGAGGCATCCCCTTGCAGATATTCACGGGTGGCGGCACCCCACCCTGCTTCTTCCAGGAAGGCCGCTGCCAATTTGTCTCGTCCGCTCACGCTCACCCTCTTGCCGGCCTTCTCTCACGCATCCTTGTGGCCCATGGTGGCCGACAGGCTGTTAACGCGGTCTTCCCATGAGTGCCCACGCCCCGTCAAGCAAGCAACGCGCCCGTCGCCCGCCTCTTTCAGTTCGATGTCCAGGCGCTCGCGCGGCAGCTCCTCTTCCATCCGGTCGGGCCATTCAATCAAAAGGAGGCCTTCCTCCAGCGCTTCCTCCAACCCCAGTTCGATTAACTCATCCGGATCGGAGAGACGGTAGAGATCCGCATGCCAGATCGGCAGATCACCCGCCTCATAGGTTTGTACCAGCGTGAAGGTGGGGCTTGGGACATCCTCCCGTGCACCAACACCCGCCAGGAGTGTCTGAATGACAGCCCGCGCGAGACTCGTTTTCCCTGCGCCCAGATCCCCCCAGAGCGCGATCACGTCGCGGGGGCGCACCAAACCGCTAAGACAGACACCCAGACGGTCTGTCGCCGCAGGGTCAGCCAGCGGGATCTTGCACACTGTGTCATCAGGACTGGGGAGAGGTGGAATTGGGCTCGTCATAGTGGCCCTTGTACGCGCAGGACCGGCCCTGCTTCAAGGTTTCCTTGTCGCCAACAAAAAGGGCCCTTTTCAGCGCATTTTTGAGGGGAATCCTTGCGTCCCATTGCCTCATCGCGCACATTTCTCTTGAACTGGACCGGCTGTGACGGCACATTCTGGGCAATAAAAATGACGCATGCGTCATTTTTTATAAAAAAGACTGGTTCAGAAGAAACTGGGAGGAGCATTCGCCATGTCAGATGGGGTGATTATTGTCGGAGCCGGACATGCTGCCGGCCAGGCCGTCGCCAGTCTTCGGTCAGAAGGGTACGAAGGGCCGATCACCGTGATCGGCGACGAGCCCTATGTGCCCTATCAACGCCCCCCACTCTCCAAGAAGTTTCTCGCCGGCGAGATCGACATTGACCGGGTCTATTTCAAACCCCCCGATTTCTATGAAAAGTCGAACGCCGAAATGGTGCTCGGCCGCAAGGTGGTGGAAATCGAACGGCCGAAGAAGATTGTCCATCTGGATGACGGCAGTACGCGAGCCTATGACAAGCTGATCCTTGCCACAGGCAGCCGGGTTCGCGAACTCAACATTCCAGGCTTTGATTTAGAGGGTGTGTTTTATCTGCGCACCATCGAAGACGTCGAAGCGATCCAGGCCAAGTTCAACGAAGGCGGCAAGATGGTCGTCGTGGGCGGAGGCTATATCGGTCTTGAAGTGGCTGCCGTTGCAGCCCAGCGCGGCATTGATGTGACAGTGCTTGAAATGGCACCCCGGGTTCTTGCCCGCGTGGTCGACCCGATCCTGTCTGAATTCTACACCAAGGCGCATACAGAGGCCGGTGTGAAGATTGAGACAGGGGTCACTGTTTCCGGTTTTGAAGGATCGAACGGCAAAATCGAAAAGATCGATTGCGGAGACGGCAAAACCTATGACGCGGATTTTGTGATTGTCGGCGTCGGGATTATTCCCAATGTCGAACTGGCTGACGAAGCAGGCCTCAAGGTCGAGAACGGCATCGCCGTCGATGAATGCTGCCGGACAGAAGACCCGGATATTTTTGCCATCGGTGATTGCACCAACCACCCCAATCCCGTTCTCGGCCATCGGTTGCGGCTTGAATCAGTGCATAACGCCTTGGAACAGGGAAAAACGGCGGCAGCTGCCATCTGCGGCAAGGAAAAGCCTTATGCCCAGGTGCCCTGGTTCTGGTCAGACCAATATGATCTGAAACTTCAAATCGTGGGTCTGTCTGCCGGGTATGACGAGGTGGTTGTCCGGGGCGATCCGAAGAATGACCGCTCCTTCGCGGTCTTCTATCTGAAAGACGGCGTGATGATCGCGTCTGACGCGGTGAACCGTGCGCCAGAACATATGATGTCGCGCCGGCTGATTGCGGCAAAGGCGAAAATCCCGGCGGCAAAGCTTGCTGACGAGAGCATCAACATGAAGGACATGGCGGAGTAGATCCCACCCGACTGAAGAATGACATGAAGGTGCCCACAAAGGCGCCTTCATGTTCTGGTTGTCAGCCCGGTTTGAAAGCTACCTTGATAGCAATTTCCCCGGATGCTTCATGCCTAGATCGACCCACTTCAATAAAGCCATAGCGATCATAAAAGCGGCGTCCAGTTTCGTTCTTCTCAAACACCTCTAACCAAACAGGGCCTTTCTCCGCTACGGCGTAGTCGACGAGCGCCCGGCCAAACCCTTTGCCATGGCAGGACGGATCGAGAAACAATCCGCCAATCTCATCACCCACAAGAGAGACGAAACCAACCGGCACTCCTTTGTCTTCGAATACCCAGGTCTCTGCATTTGGCAGATATATGTTCCGGAGGTTTTCCGTCTCCTGTGCAAGAAAGGTCGGTTCCAGGAATGGGTGAGCGACTGCGCTTGCTGCTTTCCACACGGACACGAGTGTGTCGCTGTCCTCCGGTCGATATTTTCTTATCACTATTTATTCTCCCATCCATTCATCAGCCTGCGCGCCAGTGTCGCCACGAAGTTACAAGTGTGGCAATGCCGGCTCGCTCTCAACTCAAAAAAAGACTGCGCCTGTATGAGCCCATATAAAAAGGGCGCCTCGACCTATCGAAGCGCCCTTCTCTTTATCTCAATCTTGCCGCTTAGTCAGCCGCTGACGCCAGTCTCGGACCGGCTTTGAAGTCGTGGTTCATGAGTGGCAGAGAGCGCACCCGTTGACCCGTCAACGTAAAGACCGCGTTTGCCACTGCCGGTGCAATGCACGGCGTGCCGGGCTCCCCCAATCCGCCGAATGGCGCGTCTGATGAGACGAAGTGAACATCGATCTCAGGCGTCTCCGCCAGGCGTACAGCGTCATAGTCCGGGAAGTTTTCCTGAACGACAGCCCCATCTTCGATGGTGATCTCTCCAAAGAGAGCCGCTGTCAGACCATAGATGACGCCACTTTCGATCTGTGCCGCAGCCCCATCCGGGGTGACGACCGCACCACAATCGACCGCACAGGTCACTTTATGCACCTTAGGCTGTCCCGCATCATTGATAGAGACTTCCACAACCTGCGCCACGATCGTGTCGAAGCTTTGCTGCAGAGCCACGCCGCGCGCGCGGCCAGCAGGGAGAGGTGTTCCCCATCCGGCTTCTTCCCCCGCTTTCGCAAGCACCGCCTTATGACGCGGCTTGTCAGCGATGAGCGACATGCGGAACTCGAACGGATCCTTGCCCGCCGCGTTGGCAAGCTCATCCACAAAACTCTCATTGAAGAATGAGTGCTGCGTGTGAGCCACCGAGCGCCAGGGGCCGTATGGCACATGGACCGGGCTTTCCACGTAGCGGATCGACTGATTGGCTACGCCATAGGGAATGTGGCTCGCCTCTGCCGGTTCGTCTTTGCGGATGTAGCGGTTTACCCAAGCAGTCGGCTCACCCTCCTCATTCAGCGTCGCCGACATATGAGCGGCAACAGCAGGACGGTAATAGTCATGCTGCACATCTTCTTCCCGCGACCAGACAAGCTTGACGGGACCGCCCACTTCCATGGCGATCTTCGTCGCCTGATCCAGATGGTTCGGTGAAGACGCACTGCGGCGTCCAAAACCACCGCCAAGCATGAGCGGATGGAGCGTCACATTCTCTGGTGAAAGCCCTGCAATCTCGGCAATGTGGTTTTTGGTGCCCAGCGCATCCTGTGTGCCGGTCCAGACTTCCGCGGTGTCGCCGGTGATCTCGACGGTGCAGTTCATAGGCTCCATACAGGTATGAGCAAGGAAGGGGACCTCGTAACGGGCTTCCACCACATCGCCACCTTCTGCCATGGCCGCGACTGCATCGCCGATTTCGACATCTTCTTCCGACTCTGCATTTTCGAGATTCTCGTGGAAGGCCGCAAAGATTGACTCCGATGAGACAGACCCGTTTCCGGCGTCATCAAACTCCACTTCAACAAGATCCAGCGCCTGTTTGGCTCGCCAGTAATTGTCGGCGACCACCGCAACGCCGTCACCTGTAGAGACAACAGCAGATACGCCGCGCTGGCTCAGGGCTGCCGACCCGTCAAAACTTTTGACCGAGCCGCCGAAAACCGGTGCCTGACGGATGGCCGCGATCTTGAGACCGGGACGCTGAACATCCACGCCATACTGCGCGGTGCCATCCACCTTGGAGGGGATGTCATAGCGTGGTTTGGACGTTCCAATGATCGTAAAGTCTTTGCGATCCTTCAGCGTTGGGTTTTTGGGTGGATCATACTCCGCAGCCGCGGCAGCAAGCTCGCCAAACGTGGCGCTTCTGCCTGAAACCTCATGGTGCACGTGGCTCAGCCGCGCCGTCAGTTCACTTTCAGGAACACTCCATTTGTCGGCGGCGGCCCGGATCAGCATTTCCTTTGCTGCTGCCCCCGCAACCCGCATCCCGTGCTGGCCGGTGAAACGTACAGATGTTGAGCCGCCCGTGATCTGGCCCACCATCAACTCTGCCAGCTTGAAGAATGTGGTGTCGACCACACCCACCAATGCGGTCGGGATGGGTGTTTCTCCCAGAATGTATCCTTTTGCGAGTGGTCCGTTTGCCCAGATATCGTCGGCAGGGGCCTGCACCATCTGAACCAGATCCCAATCGGCTTCCATTTCTTCTGCCGCCATCATCGGGATAGAGGTGTGCACCCCTTGGCCCATTTCAGAGTGGGGCACGTAAACCGTGACCTTGTTGTCCGGATCGATCTTCAACCAGGTAGTGGTGAAATGTTCACCCTCGCCAGCGGCCATTGCCTGCGCGCGATCGGGTCTGCTTGATCCCATGGTTGCGTAGCCAAGCAGCATGCCGCCGCCGACCACTGTGCCACCGATGAGAAGTTGTCGTCTTGTCGGTTTCATCTCTGTCCCCTCCCTTATGCGGTTGCCAGCGAGCGGATCGCGGCCCGGATGCGTGGATAGGTGCCGCATCGACAAATGTTGGTAATAGCCGCGTCGATCTCATCATCCGATGGGTTCGGATTTTTGGACAGCAGCGATGATACCGCCATCAACATGCCCGATTGACAGTAACCGCATTGCGGTACCTGATGATCGATCCAGGCCTGCTGAAGCGCCGAGAGGTCTGGCCCCTCTCCGCTCAAGCCTTCGATGGTCGTGATATCGGTACCTGCGACGGCACCAACCGGTACGGTGCATGTACGCACCGCTGCGCCATTCACCTGCACGGTGCAAGCGCCGCATGCCGCAACGCCGCACCCAAACTTTGTGCCGGTCATACCCAGTTCGTCCCGAAGGACCCACAAAAGCGGCATGTCCGGCTCGACGTCGAGCTCCTGCCGCTTGCCATTAATGGTGACAGAAATAGTCATGCGTCTCTCCCTCTGCGCGAACAGCCTTTGCGGTCCCTTGGGTGGTCCTTTGGAAATACCCTTTCCTCAGAAAGGTCCGTGGGAACCAGCATTGGACTGGTGGTCATCAGCCTTCAAAGTAGGCGGCGGGCTCGCGGTCCCGATACAAATTAGTCGTGAAATTCTAAGAGGAGAATATGGGCGAATGTATCTGTTTAACAAGCCCATTCGCGAAGATTTGAGATTTAAAATGAGCGATCATTCAGTGATCGAGGATCATTTCCGGCTGTTTTTCGCCATTTTCACCCGGCGTTTCCGTCAAAATTGGCAAGTGGCATGTCACCCGGGTCCCCACAGCGGGCTCTGATTCAAGGGTCACCCACCCGCCATGGAGTTCGACAAAACTCTTCACCAGCGAGAGGCCAAGCCCAGCACCGCGCCGCCTATCCGCACCGGCGCGCGCTTCAAATCGGTCGAACACAGAAGCCTGGTGTTCCGGTTTGATGCCATCGCCCGTGTCCGACACAAAGAGTCTCAACTCATTTGCGCCACGCTCGGCGCCAATGGTGATGGCATCGCCCGGCTGCGTGAAGGAGATCGCATTAGAGATCAAATTGATCATGATCTGGCGAATGCGTTTGTCATCCGCACGGAACTCACCGATATCCGGTGGACAATCTGTCAGCAACGACACGTGTGCTTTTTGTGCTCTTTGCTGAGCAAAAGTCTCCGCACTGGAAATCACTTCGGTGATTGAGACATCCGACAGATCGAGTGTCATGGCCCCTGCTTCGATCGTTGACAGATCAAGAATATCGTTCACCGTAGCCAACAGCTCGTGAGACGAGTCGAGGATGCCTGCCGTGTATTCATGTTGTTTGGGCAGGAGCTCACCAAACATCTCTGCTTCCAGTATCTCGCCAAAGCCGATGATGTTGGTGAGGGGGGTGCGGAGCTGATAAGAAACGTGGCTGATAAATTCAGACTTCAACCGGTCGGCGGTTTCCAGCGCCTCGTTCCGCTCTCTCAAAGCTCGCTCGATACGCGATGCATCAGTGACGTCGACAAAGGTGACAAGCGTTGCGCCATCGGGAAGGGGCACCGTTGCGCAATCTATAATGGAGCCGTCTGCCCGCTCGAGGCGATGGGACAGCTGCCGCCTCCCCTCTACCGATGTCAGACTTGATTTCAGGTCATCCCAGATCGTTCCGTCGTCATAGAGGTCCTTACAGGCCGCAACGATGTCGCCAATATGCGGCTCGTTCGCCAACTGGCCATCCGTCAGGCGCCAAATCTGTGCATAGACTGGGTTGTGCAGTTTCAGACGGCCGTCGGAGCCGAACACCGCTACGCCCTCTGAGAGATTGTCCAGGGTTTCCCCCTGCACGCGCAGCGCCGTGTTGTAGTCACTTTCCAGGTTCAACCGCTCCGTGACATTGTCATAGATGTAGATAACGCCGCCGAGAGGATGCGCCTGCGCCATCAGCTGTACAGTCTGGCCATCGGGCAGATACCAGAACTCCTCTACCGGCTGTGTCGCCTGGTAGATTTCCATCATCTGGGCTTTCCAGGCCTGAAAGTTCGCCTGCTCGGGCAGACGCCTTGAGCCACGCAACGCGTCCAGCACTTCGCTGTCCATAGGCTCAGTCGCCAGCCAGTCCGCTTCAAGGCCCCAGAATTTGAGGTAGGCTTTGTTGAAAAACTTCAGCCGCTTGTCCGCGCCAAAAATGGCGACCGGTGTCGCTAAGCGGTCAAGCGTGCCGCTATGCGCTTCAATATGGCGCTTGAGTTCCCCTTCTGCATTGTCGAGATCGGTGACATCAACCGCGACCCCTGCCGACCCGGATGACAAGCACATGTCTGTGACATGCAGCGCACGCCGTTCACCGCTGACAATCGCGTGCATTCGCTGCTGACAGGTCTCACCGGCGGCAATAGCGTGGTGGGCTTTCTCCAACACTTCGTCACTCAGGAGTTCGGCCCCTTTCTCAACCACTTCCTCTGCACTGCCAAGATCCACCGCACGCACATAAGCCTGATTGACCCATTCCAACCGGCCTTCCTTGTTGCGCCGCCAGGCGGGCATCGACAGAAGGTTGAGGTGTTCTACAAACCGATCACGCGTTGTCTCCGCTGTGGTGGCACGATCCACAAACCGGCTGATCTCCGCGCGCTCGCCCGACACATCCCGGATCCAGACCACAGCCTGGGCGCCAGCGGGGCGCCCCTCAGCCTCGAAGGTGCGGCCATCAGTTGAGTGGAGGGTGAGCGAAAAACGCGCACCACGCGACCGCAACATGTCCACAGCGTTGCGCAGGCTCGTTCCGGTTTCAGGTGTGAGGCGCCGAAGCACATCGTCATAATCCACGTTGCCTGTCGCCGGGTCTGCCAGAGATACGGTGCTGCCCGCAATCTGTGGCCGCGATTGCAACGTGCCGGGCTTGGCCATCATCGTGTCCGGCGACCAGATCAGAACTGCACCAGGTTCAGAGGCCAGAATCGCCTCAACCGTGTCCACGCGTGCACCCATAGCGACAATTTCCTGCTCGTGGACAAGCCTTTGACGACGGGTCCGAGCACTCGCTTGTGCAGCCCAATAGGCGCACCCGATCGCAAGGACAACGGCACTGATCGCAATGAGGAAATTCAGAATGAAAGCCGGCTCACTAGCAAGCTCCGGCGCCACACCAAGCATCTCCAGAAAAGGTTTGAGGGCAAGCAGGGGGTCAGGCCCGTCAATGGGTGCAGCACGCGCTGGGAAAGCCGATGCGGCCCACAAGGCGACCCACTGGGTGACCCACAGGGCAGCACCCACAAAACCCTTCTGAAAGCGGACTCCAGTCCCGCTGCTGCCCGACGCCATGACTTGCATCTCGCACCAGACCCCCACAACCAGGCCCGATGCCCCCATTTGTTACCGCTACCCCGACAACGGCGAAAATCGCCGCAGTTTGAGTATGTTACCTTCGTTTCTTCGTGTCTGCCCAGAAGTAGTTGAGGCAAATGCTTCCGAAAAGTGGTGTCATTGGGACCCATCTGAGTCCGATGCGCAACAGTTTGTTGCGGAGCCGAATCTAATTCAGGCAGAAAAAAACCCGGCGCCCGCGCCGGGTTTTTCGAACCATCTGTTTCTGATGAATCAGTAGCGGTAGTGATCCGGTTTGTACGGACCTTCCTGAGGCACACCAATATAGTCCGCCTGGTCTTTGGAAAGCTTTGTCAGGCTGACACCAAGTTTTTCAAGGTGAAGCGTCGCAACTTTTTCATCCAGGTGTTTCGGCAACACATAGACTTCGTTCTTGTAGTTCTTGTGATTTTCCCACAGCTCAATCTGAGCCAACACCTGGTTGGTGAAGGATGCACTCATCACAAAGCTTGGGTGACCCGTCGCACAGCCAAGGTTCAGCAGACGGCCCTCAGCGAGCAGGATGATCCGGTTGCCATTCGGGAATTCAATTTCATCAACCTGCGGCTTCACATTATGCCAGGTGAAGTTCTTCAAGCCTGCGACCTGTATCTCACTGTCGAAGTGACCAATGTTCCCAACGATGGCACGGTCTTTCATCGCCCGCATATGGTCCACGGTGATGATGTCTTTGTTGCCCGTGCAGGTGATGAAGATGTCGCCTTCTGGAGCCATCTCTTCCATGGTGGAGACTTCATAGCCTTCCATCGCCGCCTGCAGCGCACAGATCGGATCGATCTCCGTGACAACAACGCGGGCACCCTGACTGCGCATGCTTTCTGCAGAGCCCTTGCCCACATCGCCATAACCGCAGATGACAGCTACTTTACCGGCGATCATGACGTCGGTTGCACGCTTAACGCCGTCTACAAGACTTTCACGACAGCCATAAAGATTGTCGAACTTTGACTTGGTCACACTGTCATTGACGTTGATTGCAGGTACACGAAGTGTGCCGGCTTTTGCCATTTCATAAAGACGCAAAACGCCTGTGGTGGTTTCTTCGGAAATACCAACAACATCGTCGAGCATGTCATTATATTTCTCGTGCATGATCTGGGTGAGGTCGCCGCCATCATCCAAAATGATGTTGGGCGTCCAGCCGTCCGGACCTTTGATGGTCTGCTCAATGCACCACCAGAATTCTTCTTCTGTTTCTCCCTTCCACGCGAAGGTGGGAATGCCGACAGCTGCCATCGCTGCAGCGGCGTGGTCCTGCGTTGAGAAGATATTGCAGGATGACCAGCGCACGGTAGCGCCCAACGCCGTCAGCGTTTCCATCAAAACCGCAGTCTGAATGGTCATGTGGAGGCAGCCTGCAACGCGGGCGCCTTTCAAAGGTTGGCTAGTGCCAAATTCTTCGCGCAATGCCATGAGACCCGGCATTTCAGTTTCGGCGATGGCGATTTCCTTGCGGCCCCAATCGGCGAGGGAAATATCCGCGACTTTGTAGTCGGTGCTCATAGCAAACGGCTCCTAGAAGATAGTGCAAGTATGGCCGCGCATGGATGTCCCCATGCGCCTTAAGACGAATGTCTATAACAAGCCCAACCCAGGACTTCAAGCCTCATATAAAGAGTTCTTTATATCTTGATGAAGAACCCGTTTACGCGGGAAAATGCGCTGTTTTTCCCAGAAACACGCGCTTTGTCACTCACCTTCGCCGAATTTGTCGGCCAGGAGGACCTCTAAAGCACTGAGAGCCTCTTCTGCTTCAGGCCCCTCCGCCTCTACATCTATGGTACAGCCCGTCGCCGCCGCCAACATCATGAGACCCATAATGGAGGTTCCGCCAACGGTCTGCCCTTCGCGGGTTACCCGGACGTCGGCGTCAAATCCCTCCACACATTGGACGAACTTCGCTGAGGCGCGGGCATGAAGACCGCGCGCGTTGGAGATGGTGAGTGTCTTCTGAAACATTTCTGTTGGGGTGTCGGCTTGGCTCAAAGTGTCATTCTCAACCGGTCAGTTTCACGAGCCTTCGCCCGCCAGGACCTTGCTGGCAACCGAAATATATTTCCGGCCACTGTCTTGGGCCTGTTCAACAGCGTCTGCCAGACTGACGCTATCCCGGACGCTTGCAAGCTTGATCAGCATTGGCAGATTGATGCCGGCAATCACCTCCACCTTCGCTTTGTCCATGATAGAGATCGCTAGGTTGGAGGGCGTGCCACCGAACATGTCGGTGAGCAAGATCACGCCGTCGCCCTGATCAACAGCGTCGACAGCCTCCAAAATATCGTTCCGGCGACGTTCCATATCGTCGTCAGGACCAATCGAAATTGAGATCACCTGAGCTTGCGGGCCCACGACATGCTCCATCGCCTCGACAAATTGTTTGGCGAGTTGGCCGTGGGTAACTAGGACCAATCCAATCATCTTTACGTGTACTGCTCCTCTCGGTGGGCCCTTTGTGGTCGGCCACCCGGATTGCCTGAGGTAGACGCCTATCGTGACAATATTTTCACAGGAAAAACAAGACGAATCCGCCCCATTTTGACACGCGGTGGAACCCTATCTGGGGCCGTAAAGTTCAGTTTTGGCCAAATCCCGCCCAACTGATCAGCCCAGACGACCATCCGCTCCCGGAAAGCCAGAATGCGGCCAATGCTCGGCTGCCGCTGCGATCTTTGCCGGTGTCGACACATCAAATGCATGGAGTTTCAGGACGGGGACCCGCACGCCCAGCACCGTTACGAAAAGAGGCTCCGGCAAACGCGGCACTTCGCCGCGGTCCACCAGATCGATCACAAGGGCAATCGGCACGTCTTGTTCATGAGGAACTGCAGCGATCCCCAGACCTCTCAGTTCCAACTGACCCTCCCACCCCTGTTTGCAGGACGCCCGTATCAAAGGGTCGTCAAGCCTGAGCACAACCTGATCATCCGCGATGAGCTTTGCACCCCGCTCGGTGATCAACCGGTAGGCGACATCAGACTTGCCTGACCCAGACGCCCCGAGGAGCAAAACTCCCACGCCACCCAGCGCAATGCCTGTGCCATGTACGCTCTGTGTGGTCACGTTTCTTTACCCGGTTTGTTGGGCTCTTTCATTGCCACCTTCGCAAAAGGCGTCCGCGCCGCAGGCAGCTCGACCACAAAGCGGGCACCACCCTCTTCGCGGTTTTCAGCATAGATGGTTCCGCGGTGCGCCAACACAATCTGTTTTGAGATTGAGAGACCCAATCCGGAGTGACGGCCAAACTCGCCCTGTCTGTCGGTATGAAAACGCTCGAAGATTTTTTCAAGGCTGTCATCGGGCACGCCCGGCCCTTCGTCTTCTACCGTGACGAGGACTCCATCACCGATGCGCGCTACCTGCAAGGTGACCACACCGCCTTCCGGGCTGAATGACAGGGCATTATCGATCAGATTGCGCAATACCTGGCCAATGCGCGTGTCGGTGCCGCGCGTATCGAACGCCACTCTGTCGGGCACCTCCTGCACCTCAAGGCGCACAGACTTTCCATCCTTCGTGCCTGTGGTGTTGAAGAGATCCACAATTGTCTCTGCCAAATTTGCCAGGTTGAACGGAACCAGTTCTTCCCGCGAAAGCTCCGCATCCAACCGGGAGGCTTCAGAAATGTCGCTGATCAACCGATCAATCCGTCGGATATCGTGTTGGATCACCCCCATCAGCTTCTCACGTGCAGATTCATCCTTGACGATGCTGAGTGTTTCAACCGCCGAGCGCACGGATGTCAGCGGGTTCTTCAGCTCATGCGCCACATCAGCCGCAAAGGCTTCAATGGCATCGATCCTTGCATAAAGAGCGTCCGTCATGCCGCGCAACGCGCCCGACAGATCACCAATCTCGTCGCGCCGGTCTGTAAAGTCCGGAATTTCCACACGTTCCGTCACACCCTGCGACACACGCTCAGCCGTTTCCGCCAGACGACGCACAGGCTCTGCAATGGTACCGGCCAGCACGACAGACAGAAGAATGGCGACCCCGAGCGCAATCAAAAAGACTTCGACAATGGCGAGCCGCTCAGCCTGAACGATGGCATCAATGTCGCCCCCTTCCGTGGACAGCATCAGGACACCGAGCACTGCGCGGAAGCGCTGCACGGGGACCGCGACCGACACGATCAGCTCACTTCGATCATTCATTCGTTCCATGGTGGCACTGAAGCCGTCAAGCGCGAGGTTCACCTCATCGTAGATACGGCCATTCTGGCTGCCTGCTTCCCGGTAACGTTCGTAGGCAGGACCCGGCATCCACGAGCGCAACCATGCCACGACACGCGTGGTCCAGCTTTGGTCCTCCGTGCCGCCCACCGGCGGCAATTCAAACGCCACAATCTGGCCAGATGCGGTGAGCTGCCGGCTATCCAGAATGAGCCACCCATCTTTGTCATAGAGACGGGCGCGCGTTTGAGTGGGGAGAATAAGGCGGCGCAAGACGGGGGCTGCTTCTGTCGCGCTGATCGGAACGTCACGGTCCCGAAACTCTTGGTCGGGGTTGACCCATTGGTCCTGCTTTTCAAGGTCAGCCAATGGATCGATTACTTCAGCCTCAAGGGTGTCCGCTGCCGTTTCCGCAACCGCGCCCGCAATAATTTCTGCCTGTACCAGCAATGCTTGTTTGCGCGCATCAATGAGGCCCTGACGAAACTGATTGAGATAGAGGACGCCTGCGACGAGGACGAGGAGGGCCACCACCTGGAACACAACAATGCGGCGCGTCAGACTCGAAAAGCGATTGCCCGCGACCAGACCTCTGAAAGCCCAAAGAAAAGCGTCGGAGAACATATCGGTTGCACGCCGGACACTCGCGCCCATGCCAGCGAGACCTGCCCGAAGAGCAGACAGGCGCCCTCCCCCTGAGGTCACCTCATTAGGCTGCTCTTCACCGCGCATCATGCCATCAAACTTCCCAAACCCGTCGGGCCTGTCTTAAGACTGCCACGCCCAGGCAGGCCATCACTCTTTATATCGATATCCAACACCATAAAGAGTTTCGATGGCGTCGAAATCATTGTCAGCCTGCTTGAATTTTTTCCGCAATCGTTTGATGTGACTATCAATGGTCCGGTCGTCCACGTAGACCTGGTCATCATAGGCGGCGTCCATCAGCTGATCGCGGCTTTTGACATATCCCGGGCGCTGCGCAAGCGCCTGAAGGATAAGAAACTCCGTCACCGTGAGCGTCACCGGTTCCCCATCCCATCTGCACACATGGCGGTCTGGGTCCATCACAAGCTTGCCGCGCTCCAGCAGATCCCCTTTGCCGCTTTGCGCTGGTTCTTCGGCACGCGCCTTCGTTCGGCGCATAACCGCCTTCACGCGTTCAACCAACAAGCGTTGAGAGAAGGGTTTCTTAATGTAATCGTCCGCACCCATCTTGAGACCGAACATTTCATCGATCTCTTCATCCTTGGATGTCAGAAAGATAACCGGAAGCTCAGAGTTCTGGCGAAGCCTGCGGAGAAGCTCCAGCCCGTCCATCCGAGGCATTTTTATGTCAAAGACAGCGACGTCGGGTGGATTAGCACCCAGTCCTGCCAGTGCCGCAGCACCGTCCGTGTAGGTTTGAACATGAAAACCCTCGGCCTCGAATGCCATGGTCACGGAGGTCAAAATATTCTGATCATCATCGACCAGTGCAATCGTCGGCATATGCCCCTTAATCCTTCTTTTCGTTCTTAGGTCTCATAGCCCCAACTAGAGTGTCATTTGGTCCGAATTATGACGCTCCTTCAAAGACTTGGCTATAGCAAGCCCGCCGGTCTGCCGATATCTGCCAATTGACAGGACCGGCGGTAGACTGCTCAATCGAGAGTGGTTTAAGAAAAACAATGCTGAACGTAATCTCGCGCCCATTTTGCGGCGCAACTGGGGGGAAAGATGAAACGGATTGGGCTCATTCTGGTTGGACTGGTGGTTTTGGTTCTGGCCATCGCGTTGGTTCGCACGCTAACGCTCTCTGGGCCCGATGCGTCAGCAGCCGCTGAGCTGGACGAGATTGCCATTGATACGGAAGCCGCTGCCAACCGGCTCGGCGAAGCCATCCAGTTTCAAACACTCTCAACACAGTTTGCACGCGAAGAGAGACGGGCACCCTTTGTAGATTTCCGGAACTGGGCGGAGACGACCTACCCCGCATTTCATCGCGCAGCCTCACGCGAGATCATCAGCAAATATTCACTCTTCTATACGTGGGAAGGAAGCGATCCGTCGCTTGAGCCCATTCTTCTCATGTCTCACATGGATGTGGTTCCTATAGCCCCAGGCACGCAGCGCGATTGGGAGGAGGAACCGTTTTCCGGCAAAGTCGCAGACGGGTTCATCTGGGGCCGTGGCGCCATCGACGATAAGGGATCACTGATCGCGATCCTGGAAGGCGCTGAATATCTTGCCGCCCAAGGCTACCAGCCTCGCCGCACCGTGCATTTCTTCTTTGGGCATGATGAGGAAGTCGGCGGTCCCAGCGGTGCACAAAAGATGGCGCCGCTTCTGAAAGAACGGGGTATCCGTCTTCATTGGGTCGCAGATGAAGGAGGGATTGTTGCAGACGGTCTGGTCCCAGGCGTTGATAGCCCGGTTGCCCTCGTCGGGATTGCAGAAAAAGGATACGTGACCCTCGACCTCACAGCGTCCGCGCCTGGCGGGCACTCGTCCATGCCCCCTGGCGTGACCGCCATTGGGCGTCTGTCAACAGCGATAGACCGCCTGGAGAATACGCCGTTCTCCGGCGGCATTGCGGGGCCGGTTGCAGACATGCTCGATGCCATAGCACCCTCAACGCCTTTCGCCTTGCGCTTCGCCCTTGCAAACCGTTGGCTCACGGGATCGCTTGTGGAAGCTCAGTTACGCGGCAACCCCACTATGGCGGCTGCGATGGCGACAACCATTGCACCAACAATGATCAATGCCGGCGTGAAAGAAAATGTGCTGCCCCATTCAGCGAGCGCCAAGGTCAATTTCCGTATTCATCCGCGCGACACGGTTGAAAGCATCGTCGCTCATGTGACGGCGGCTATTGACGATGAGAATATCAAAGTGAGCGTGTTCAATCCGGGTCGCGAGGCGAGTGCCGTCTCCAGCACAACATCCGAGGGCTATGAGATTATCTCGCAAACCATTCGGGACACGTTTGAAGGCGCCGTCGTCGCGCCAAACCTTGTTGTCGGCGGAACGGACGCCAGACAGTTCGAACTGGTGTCGGACAGTGTCTATCGCTTCATTCCCATTGTCTTAGGTCGCAACGACACAAGCCGCTTTCACGGGACCAATGAACGCATCACTGTTGAGAATATGGGCAAGGCCGTTCAGTTCTACATTCGGCTGATTGAAAGAGGCAGCAAATAAGCCTGTTCAACTTCTATGGCTCTCAAATGAAAAACGCCCGGCCTTTAGCCGGGCGTCTCCATTTCAGCACCACTCATTGAGTAAGGTGCGCCAGCTCGGATTAGAGTTCGCTAGCTGGCGTGTCTTTGATTTGTTCCCAAAGCTCATCACCTGTAGCGATCTTGCCAGGAACGTCCTGCAACCACAGGTCCTGAATTTTTGCGTCCAGGTTCAGGTACAGACGGTCGTCAACGATGCGCCATACTTCTGGGTCACCAAAGAATTTCTTACCAACAGATACGCCGAATGCGCAGTAACCGCCATATGCAGGCAGGTATTTTGCTGGATCTGCGTCGAAGGTCGCTTTGTTTTCAGCGTTTGCAAAAAGGTAAGTCACGCCATCATGCACGGACACATTGTGACCATTGCCGCGGAGCGGTTTTGGGTTGCCGTGATAGGAAACGAGATCATATCCCGCAACACCAACGACGGAGTGGTCGTCAGCGGCCTGCGCTACCTGTGCACCCAGTAAAAAGAAGGCGGCGATAGCGGCCGCGAAAAACGCTTTTACAGAAACCATGGGTCTTCTCCTTGACTTTTTACGCTCCCCAGCCCAACGCCGTGGGAAGCTCCTATGGAGGAAACAAGTCTGTTTCCTTGGGTTCAGAGATAGACAGCTCAGTCTCCCTCTTCAAGAGACGAGACCAGACACACGCCAGTCTATTAAGCCGTTGTTTTCATTAATAAAAATCCAAGTCCACCCATTTTCTCACGGCCAAGTGATCGACAGTGAGTGGCCTATACCTATATTCTAGGAAACCAATCTGTTTCGGAGAAATGAGATGGCGTTGAGCCGGCGAGATCATTTAATGGCAGTCGCCCGGGACCTGTTCATGGAGCACGGGTTTCATGGCACGGGTATCGACCGAATTTTGGGTGAGGCGGGCGTCTCAAAGAAGACGCTCTATACGCATTTCAGGTCGAAAGAAGAACTCATCCTTGCGGTGCTGCGCGAACATGATGGGACATTCCGCAATTATTTTATGCGTGAAGTGGAGCAATCCTCGCCAGAGCCCCGCACGCGTTTGATGGCCGTGTTCGATGTGGCTGAAGCCTGGTTCGAGACCCCTAGTTTTTTTGGCTGCGTCTTCATCAATGCAGTCGGTGAGTATTCAGAAGCCGACACACCCATCCGGAATGCTTGCCGGGATTTCAAAAGACAGATGACTGAGTACATCATCCGCCTATCGAAAGAGGCTGGAGCGCCCGACTACGCGTCGCTGGGCAATCAACTCTCGCTCCTTTTGGAGGGCGCGATCGTAACCGCACAAGTCAATGACAAGAAACTCGCTATTGATGCCGCGAAATCCGCTGCGGATGTTTTGATCGCAAATGCCCTCAAGACCTAACGCAGGCGATCTCAGGTTCGTTTGATCGGGCGCCCTGAGACGATGGAAAAACGGATGGTCTGCGACCCCACCGACAGAAACACCGCCGCCCCGATGCCGATCTGCAGGCCGACCGCGCCGAGGTCAAAATAGAAAGCGGACGCCCAGGCTACCGGCACACCAACGCACCAGAAAGCGACGATGTGCATGAACATCGGCACCCAGACATCTCCCATACCGCGGAGAGACCCCATGGCAACGTTCATCATGCCATCGGCAATGATAAAGACACCGGCGGCTAGGAGCGTCCAGCGGGCAATCTCCAGCACTTCCAGTTCATTCACGTAAAGGGACGCGATTCCATAAGGTACGGCCAACATTGCCAGCGCGGGCAAGGAAAGCAGGATTGCCACAAGGCCGAGCCCGACCCAGCCCGCCATACGCACACCCGCGGGGTCTTCACGCCCGACCGCATTTCCGACGCGGACCGCCGTCGCCGCCGCCATGCCAATGGAGGCCATGACCATGAGCGCCACGGCATTGTTGGTGATCTGGTGCGCCGCCAAGGCCGCAGGCCCGATTAGACCGGCCATAAAGACAAGCGAGGAGAAGGCAGCCGATTCAAGGCCATAGGCCAAGCCGGTCGCGGCACCGAGATTGCGCATCTTGGCTCCAAGGGCGCCGCTTAAGCGCAGTGCATCATGGGCAATCTGGCGCCAGGGTGCCCAGACCGCGAACTGGTCTTCGCCCTGTCTCAGTGGCATTGAAAGGATGTACCCCACCATGGCGAGGGCTGCGATCCAACGCACGGCAGAGGTCGCAATCACTGCACCGTCAGCGCCGAGAGCGAGTCCAGTCCCTCCCCAGCCGAAGATCAACATGCCATTCAGGCCAAGGTTCAGAATATTGACGACGAGCATCACTATCATGCCCACGCGGGGCCGCTGAATGCTTTCAAGAAAATAGCTTGAGGCGACATAGAGCAGCATGGCCGGCATGCCCCAGCCAAAATGAATGGATGTGCTCCCGCCACCGGCTGCAAGAGAAGGCGATTGTCCGAAGAGCAGCAGTAGCCACTCCCCCGCCAGGCAGATCAACCCAAGAACAGCGCCCAGAACCAGAGCGTGATAGATGCCGGACCGCCAGACTTCTCCACACTTCTTATGTTCCTCAGCCCCATAAGCCTGGGACGATAAGATCATGGTACCCTGAAGAAGACCGATGCAGACAAGCATGATGACACCCTGGATCGCCATACCGAGACCTAAGAAGGCGAGCTCTTCCCCACCGACCTGCCCAACCATGACAGTGTCGACTGTAAAGAGAACCAGGATGCCGGCGCGGGCAACGATTACCGGACCCGCCAGGCTCAGGGTACGTTTCACATGGTCCATCAAGGACATGTCGCTGCCAAGGGTTTGGGTGGAGACATTCTCTGTCATAGCTATCTGGCACGTTTGGCTCTAATGCAAAAAGCCATGGAGGGCTCCCATGGCTCTGGAACAGGGGTCAGACTATCTTTGCGGATTAGCCTTAGTATAAAGAGTGACCATGGCAAACACAGAGAAAAAAGACTCGATCGCAGCGGCACGGGCCCTTCTGGCTACAGCGCGATCAGGGGCACTCGGCTCCCTCAATTCAGATGGCAGTCCATTAGTTACCAAAGTCGCGGTCGCGAGCCTGCCAGACGGGTCACCGCTTCTTCTGCTCTCCCGGATAGCCGCCCATACACAAAACATATTGCGGTCGCCTCGCACCTCTTTGCTCATTGAGGGAGTGAGCGATGAGGCGGATCCAATGACGGTTCCCCGGCTGTCGCTCAATGGCCAGGTCCTCGCGCTGGAGGAACGCGACGTCGCTGCTGCCAAAGCCCGGTTCCTGAAGAAACATCCTGGCTCTGAGGCTTATGATACAGAGCTTGATTTCAGCTATTTCAGCCTTGCCATTGAGAGCGCACGCTTCAATCAAGGGTTTGGCCGGTTTCGGAAGCTCGGGCCTCGTGATCTCCTCGAAACCGAATAAGGATACTAAAGCCTGTCATGGCACTTCAGATTGAGGATATTGAGACTGAGCGTCTCCGGCTCACCGCCCTTTCCTTCAAGCATTCGAGGCCCATGTTCAGCCTCTGGTCCCATCCAGACGTCTGCCGGTTTTCCGGCACGGTCACGGACTATGACCGGGTCGAAATCCCCATGCCGGCGGCATCCAGCGAGGACAGCGACAGAATAATCGACTTTTGGCAACGCGCTGCCGTCGATGGCTGGGGGTTCCGCTGGGCAATCCTTGAGCGGTCAAGTGGGCATATGGTCGGGCATATTGGCTTCAACTCCATCGGGCCCACCTTCGAAATCGCCTACCACCTCCATCCCGACCATTGGGGCAAAGGCATTATGTTGGACGCGGCACAAGCCGCCATTGGTTGGGCCCGCCGGTCGCACCCGGGGGCGGAGCTCGACGCCTTCATTGAACCGGATAATCAGGGCTCCATTCGTCTGGCGTCTCGGCTCAACTTTGTGCCCACAGACGAATTCTCAGATGGGGCTCAACGCTACCGGCTTGCAGCCGACGCCCGTACCTGAAAAAGGGGCTTTGGCGGACCCGGTTAACCCTGTTCAAGGGCGCCAAAAGCGGCTTTAGGCAGGCCGTTCTAAATGGCGGTCAAAAGGTCCTGAAACAGCCCCGAATCCTGTTGCAGAAGCGGGATCGCCTCACTATGGTGGCCGCCACTTGAGAAGCCTTCGCATAGGGTGAACCGCACGATTGAAGATGCGGTCGTCCGCCCAGCTGAGCCAGGCTTTCAGGCCCCGGATCGGGCCCGACATGCTCAGCCTCGGAAAAGCTTGGATTCTCAGTTGCAGGAACAGTTTGCGGAAACCTGGCGGGATCTCCCGCCCAGATAGCAGTTTCCGTATCCCACGGTCGGGGCACCCGGCCGCACAGGCGAGACGCGAAGGAGAGCGGGCGTGAAACAGACGGGTCGGCACATCAGCAAAAATGGTGTGGAAAATCAGGGGCTCAAAAACCTGGCACAAGTGAATTGGAATCTGAAGCCAGCTGCTCTCTATGAAATCGCGCTGAAGCGCGGCGAATCCGAGCTTGCTGCAGGTGGCGCTCTGGTCAGCCGTACCGGCGAGCACACTGGCCGCTCCGCCCAGGACAAATTCGTCGTCAAAGACGACACCACCAAAGACACCGTCTGGTGGGACAATGCAAAAGCAATGACCCCCGAACAATTCGACCTTCTCCACGCTGACATGCTGGCACACGCAGAAGGCAAAGAACTCTTCGTTCAGGACCTTTTCGGCGGCGCCGACCCAACCCACCGCTTGCCCACTCGGGTCTTCACTGAACTTTGCTGGCACTCTCTTTTCATTCAAAACCTCTTGATCGAACCCAAGCCTGAAGAGCTCGACGTTTTCGATCCTCAGTTCACCATCATCAACCTGCCGAGCTTCCGCGCCGACCCTGAAAAGTATGGCTGCCGGACCGAGACGGTGATTGCCTGTAACTTCATGAAGCGGATCGTTCTCATCGGCGGCACGTCTTATGCTGGTGAGACAAAAAAATCCGTCTTCTCCATGCTGAACTACGAACTGCCAGGCAAAGGCGTCATGCCGATGCACTGTTCGATCAATGTGGGCGAGGATGGCGACTCTGCCATCTTCTTCGGTCTCTCCGGCACGGGTAAAACCACACTCTCCGCTGATGCATCCCGCACGCTGGTAGGCGATGATGAACATGGTTGGTCAGAAAACGGTGTCTTCAATTTCGAAGGCGGCTGCTACGCGAAGATGATCAATCTTTCTGCAGAAGCTGAGCCAGAAATCTATGCAACGACGCAACGCTTCGGCACAGTGCTCGAAAATGTCGTGCTCGACCCGGACACACGGGAAATCGACTTTGATGACAAGTCGCTGACGGAAAATACACGCGGCGCTTACCCGCTGTCCTTCATCCCGAACGCGTCAGAGACTGGCCGCGCGGGACATCCGAAAAACATCATCATGCTCACCGCTGATGCGTTCGGCGTTCTGCCTCCTATCTCCAAGCTCACGCCTTCACAGGCCATGTACCACTTCCTATCCGGCTACACCGCGAAGGTTGCCGGCACAGAGAAGGGCGTCACGGAGCCGGAAGCAACTTTCTCAACCTGCTTCGGCGGACCTTTCATGTCCCGCCATCCAAGCGAATATGGCAACCTGCTTCGCGACCTCATCGCAGAGCACAAAGTTGACTGCTGGCTTGTGAACACAGGCTGGACCGGCGGTGCTTATGGCATCGGCAGCCGGATGCCGATCAAGGAAACACGCGCTCTTCTGGCCGCCGCACTTGATGGCAGCCTCGCCAACGTAGAGTTCCGCACGGACGCAAACTTCGGCTTTGAAGTGCCGGTCTCTGTTCCAGGCGTCGACAATTCGATCCTGAACCCGCGGGACACATGGGCCGACAAAGACGGCTATGACGCCCAGGCGAAGAAGCTGGTTTCCATGTTCATTGAGAACTTCAAAATCTATGAAGCCCATGTGGACCCTGACGTCCGCGACGCGGCGCCGGCCCCAGCACAGGCCGCTGAATAAAGCCCTTACATTTCAATAGCTTACATTGAGGCCAGATCTTCGGATCTGGCCTTTATTTTTACTCTCACTAAAATGTTACTTTCACTTTTAGGTGAACCACCTGTTCACTTCCCCTTCAAAAGGGAGGGGTAAAAAATGAACAAGGCAACAAGTCTTCTTATTCTATGCATTTTCGGAAGTTTTATGCTGAGCGGCTGCGCAACCAGCGAGGACACCATAGCGGAGACCGCTACACGCGCAGCCGATGGCCTCAAAGAATCTTTAGACCCCGGCGACGATGTAATTGACCTTACGCCCTACTTGCAGACGAAGAGCAACTGGCGGAAATGTGATGGCCCATTGCTCTGCGAGGTTGATCCAAAAGAATCCGATTTGGATGGAGCAAGAACAGACGTCTTCATAGGAATGTACGCTCGAGTAAGAGTGTCGTCTGTGGTCTACGAACCTTCGACAGATGAAGGAAACGGTCCCGCCAGCGTTCAAGTACGTCAGCGTAACTATGAGGAAGAAGAGCGATCCATCCTCGAGCGTTACTTCTTTGGTCGGGACTTTTCATCAATTCTCTCCGCCAAAGTGCGCGTTGTCGGCGACAATCCAGATCAGAATTTTGACCATGTCTTCCCGCTTGCTAGCGTGTCCCACGATAGCAACTCGGAAGTCGGCGAAGCATTCGTCACGGACGTCTCACATGCAAGAGTTGATGAACCCTTCTTTCGGGTCGATCCTGGCATGAAAATCGCGGTGACGTTTGAATACCGGCAGTCCGAAGAGATTTCTTCGAACTTGGTCAATACTGTTCTGGATGTCGCCCGTGAAGCGACTGAATTGTTGACCGTCCAAAGTACCGTGCTCACCAAACTCACGAGCGCGTCCGCCGAGCGGCAAGCAAAAGTGTTTGACCAAGCACTGGGTGCGTTGTTTTCCGAAGAACTAACGGAGCGTGTCCTATGGGAGCATGAAGTACGCGATTGGCCGGGGCCGGAGAACGCGATCTCTGTCAGGTTTGATAAACCGCGGGAAGGGAATGGATCGAACACGGAGTTCGCTGGACTATGGTCGATCCACATCTCCTGCTTCAAACCATCCATTTTCTCAGACTGGCAGTACTGTCCAGGAAAACAGTTAAGTGAGCAGGAGGTCGCAGACAAGTTGCAGTCGAGCCGCGATGGTCTCTGGCGATGCAGAAACTGTTCTCATACGGTGAGTGGTGCAACATCAAACGCGTTCCGCAACATAAGCCCCCATATGGTACTCGCAACCAAGCTATCGGAGACAACAACAATCCGAGATTACCTTCGATCCCAAGACTGGTTTGCGGATGGAGTAGCTGCGGTTGCTAAAGCTGCAGGTCCGCCAGTAGTATCTAATGATCGTGAGACTGTGCGCTTTTGCGCTCGCGTAAAGGGTGAGATGGTCCATCTCGGGCTCAATCACTTCGATGCCGCTGTAGTCCTCCACTCCGTTGTCAAAGGACTGGAGTTCGCGGAGGGAGAGCGAGAAGCCATAGAAAATTCTTGTGAATTTCAGCTAACTCCCGGTGAAGACTCCGTCACACTCTCCCAAGAGGTCGAAACCGGCGTCTAAAAGCAATGCCTCAAAACAACACGCCACACCTTACCTTTGGGTGCCGCGCATATTGGATTTGAGTTACGTACACGCGCAAAAAGGGGAACTGCTTCCTGTTAGGGTGAGAGCAACTCCCGGTTCCCGCTCCGGCAATCCAGCCGGAACGGGAAGTCATATCACTTAGAAAGAGTAGCTCAGATTGACGGAGACAAAATCCTTGTCGCCATTTTTGGAGTATTTCTCATTGCCGAAAAGGTTGGTGTAGGAAATGCCGCCCCGCCAGGAGTTCTGGTAGATGCCATTCACCGCAAGATTGACCGACTTTGTGCCTTCCCGGAAATTCGACATAGGCGCCGGTGTGTTGCCCTTCACATCGTGCGACCAGGAAATGCTGGGGCTCACCGTGATGGGGGTGCCGAACGCATTGTTATAGTCCAGCTGCCCGACGAGAACGTAGCCATAGGAGAACTCGGTTGGACGGCAGCCCGCGCGGAATGACAGCCCGACAAAGGAGCCTAGCGGAAGATCCGTGCCAGAGGTGCATATGTTCTGCCACTGACGGACGCTGAAGTCACCTTCGGACGGTGCGTCCGGCACCCAGACGGCGCCAATCTCCGTCAACAGAACGCCGATGTCGGCACCGAAGAGCGCCACCAGAGGATTGGAGCTGCTATAGGTTGCCGTAGTGCCGATGTCGAAGGTCATCACTTCTTCACGGATGGCGCCTGAATAGTCTGCGACTTCGCCGGAAGCGACGGAGCCACAGGTCTGGTTTTCGCCATAGGTCTGCAACTGATCAACAGTCGCGGTCATGGAGTCCACCCCCAGAATGCCATCCAGAATACAGGATGCACCCAAGGCAGCGAGGGTGATCTGGTCTGTGTCTGCCTGGAAAGGCTGGTCGTAACGCAGCGACACTTCCCCCTGAACGCCCCAGTCGCCGATCAGTGTGTTGAAGGATATGCCGAGCAGCTTGATGTCTTCCGGGTACTCGAAATAGAGACCCGTAGACTCCAGACCGCCCACTGAGCTGCCCACGACAAGAAGTTCCGTTCCATCAACCTGCAGGCCTGTGCCCGCATCTGATTGTGCGAGGGACAGGTTGCAGTTGGTAATCATGAGCTCCAGCTGACTTCCCTGAGCCACAGCGAATCCGCCACCGATCGCCGCGTTGAGGGCAAGCGCATCAGCTGACGTCGCGCCGTCGCCCACCACGGCCTCAGCTGCCGCCACCAGGCCATATTGATCGTTTGCCGTTTGGCTGTTCAGGTAGAGAAGCTTCTCTACCCCACCACTCCCCAGCGCTGCCAAGCCTGCTGTGCCGCCTGCGGTACAGCCGAGATTCAACGTGCCGCGTGTCGTCGCGTCAGAACTATTGCTGGTACCGACATAGGTGCGCACGGCAGTATCACTCGCACTCAGATTGTTGAAGAATTTCTCACCCACGATCGGAATACGTGAGTGGTAGTTCATGAAATAGAAACCAAACTCAGTCGAGTTCAACTCTTCTGCGTACCAGCGCAGCGCGAACCCATATTGTCCTTGGTCGTCTGCCTCATCATCTTCCAGGCGGCGGATATCGGCCGTTCCGCCATTCAGGTCCAATCGAAACTGTTCGCTTTGGCCGATGGGCAAATCTGTCTGATAATCGACAAATGCGTTGGTGCCAGCAGAACAACTAAACTGGGACAGGCCTGCCGCAGTATAGGCCGCATCGAAGGCGGCCGTGAGACCGTGAGGCTGACTGCAGTTCCGGTTCAGAAAGCTGCCGCCGTCACGCCCACTCGTGACCCAGGATGCGGCATTTTCATTGCCCCCCGACCCCGATCCCACACGGGCTACATCAGATTCTGAGAAGGGCGTCCCTGGCCGATCAAGGGCGATCGGCTCAAAATCGAGCTGGTAAAAAGCCTCTAGAGAGAGGTCATAAGGGAGGCCGAGAGAGGCATAGGCCCCCCAAATGGGGAGCAGGCCTTCTTTTATCTCCGCTCCTGGACGTCGGAACGCGTTCACATCAAACGGACTCCAGGTACTGATCCCGTTGAGGATGAAGGTTGCCTCCCCCCAATTCACCACTTGTTTGCCCAGGCGAACGTTGAGAGGAAGGCCACCTGCTTCGAAGTCACCGGAGATGTAGAAGTCGAGCAGATTGATGTCTCGCACCGCGTCAGGATAACCCTCTTTGCGAAGCGCTGATCGTTCATAGGAACTGGACGTCCCAAGCACTGCGTCATAGAAGGAACTCAGGCGCGCAAAGAACCGGTAATTCTCGTAGTTGGCCTGAATGTCATTCGTCATCTTGAGGGTTGCCGACGTCAGGTCACCCCGATCAAAGTTTAGACGGCTGTCGTCTGAGTTGATGGACCCTGCAAAACTGCTTGTGTCGCCGCTCGCGAGGTTCAGGTTCGCAGACGCGCCATGTAGAAGCGTTGTCACCGTGCCATCGGCACCTGCCGGATTAGATATTGTCGCGGTTGTGTTTACCGGCCCGCCATTCCCAGCCGCCACAAACATCATGTTGCGCTCGGCAACACGCATCGAAACGCCGGCAGATATAGTTGTGTCCAAAAACACCTGCACACTACCGAACTGATATTCAAGTGCGGTTGCAGACTGTGTCGTTAGTGCCGCCGCCAAGATGACGACGCCTGTGGAGAACGACGTTCTCCCTAGAGCATTTCTCATTGGGTCCCCCCTTCATGTAACTCAGAGCTACGCATGGGGGTCCCTCACCCAAATCTCCCCGGTTCGATGCTCGCAGCCCTATTGGTGCGACCAAGGGAACGGTACTGTCACTGCAAGTGTCAATTTCGATAATTCAATGGCGATCTCGTCTTGTTTAGTATCGCGAGTTCATCGCTGAGCGTGGCCAAATGAACACGCGTTCGTTCTCGTTTTTGCCGGCCCTTTAGACACATTACTCTTCCTGTTGAAATACGACCGCACCAGGTTTTGGACACACGCCTATTGAGTGAACGGTCAGTAGACACAAATTTCGCCAACATCGTTTGAGTGTCATCTGCACGCCGGGCAGACGACTTCAAAAAAGCAGCAACGCGCATTTTGTTTCTATGGATAGGAGGGGTCCCCGCACATTGGACGTGGACACAAAAAAGCGGTCCCGGATGAGGGCCGGGACCGCCGAATTTCACTTTACGATTTTAAACCTGATAATCGCATTTGAGGGATGCTGACTGCCAGGCGGGTCGATAGTGAAATGGGAACCACCTTGGTTTAGGGAGGAGGGAGGTTCCCGTTCTCGCCCCGACCAGAAGCCGGAGCGAGAATTCTTAGTTCTTAGAACGAGTAGCTTAGGTTGATGGAAACAAAGTCTTTGTCGCCATCTTTCGTATACTTCTCATTCCCGAAAATGTTCGTGTAGGAAACACCACCACGCCATGCGTTCTGGTATGTCCCGTTCACTGCCAGGCTGACTGACTTCGTACCTTCTCGGTAGTTGGACAGAGGCGCAGGGGAATTACCCTTCACGTCGTGCTGCCAAGCAACCTGCGGTGTCAGCGTGATCGGCGTACCGAACGCGTTGTTGTACTGCAGCTGGCCCACAAGCACGTAGCCGTAAGCAAATTCTGTCGGACGACAGCCGCTGCGCGAACTCAGTGCGAGGAAGCCTTTGAGGGGCAGATCCGTACCCGATGTACATACGTTGCCGAGCTGTGCCACACCGAAGTTTCCTTCTGATGGTACGTCGGGAACCCACATCGCACCCACTTCAGTCAGCAGGACGCCGAGATCAGCACCAACTGCGCCAACGAGCGGATTAGAGCTCGTGTAAGTCGCCGTCGTTCCAATGTCGAAGGTAATCACTTCCTCACGAACAAAACCGTGATAGTCCCGCGTTTGACCAGCAGCGACATCGCCACAGGTACCACCTGACAGAGTTTGACGTCCGTCGACCGCAGCTGTCACCACGGTTGGGCTCAAGATTGCGTCAAAGATACAAGTCGCCCCGAGCGTTGCAATGGTGATTTGGTCTGTGTCCAGCTGAAGGGGTTGGTCCTGCCGGAAAGACATTTCACCCTGGACGCCCCAGTCTCCGATCGTCGTGTTGAATGACGCGCCGAAAAGTTTGATGTCTTCAGGATACTCGAGGAAGAAGCCTATAGACTCTACGCCACCGATGGGATTCCCGGGAGCAACAATCTCTGTGCCATCTGTCAGCAATCCAGCACCCGGATCAACCTGACCAAAAACGAGAGCGCAGTTCAGGATCGCCATTTCAAGCAGACTGTTGTCATTAACGCCGCCACTGGCAGCTACCACAGCTGCCGAAGCCAGGGCTTTCGCATCCCCACCCACTGCATTTTCTGCTGCAGCAAAGATGCCGTAGGTGTCGTCAATGATGGTGTTGTTCAAATACTGAAATTTAGCCGGGTTGAGAAGTGCAGTCGCGGCACTCAATGTACCTCCACCACCACAACCAAGCGCGCTGGTACGCGCGGACGTTCCAGCATTGTCACCAACTGCACTATAGCTTCTGAAAACAGAGTTCCCAGAGTTCGTATAACGTTGCGATGCAATAGGAAGACGGGAGTGGTAGTTCATGAAGTAGAAGCCAAACTCAGTTGAATTCAGATCTTCTGCATACCAACGAAGAGCCAAGCCATATTGGCCTGAGTCTTTTGCAAGGCGGTCCTGATCGCGTGCGATGTCGCCTGTCCCATTGTTAAGTGCAAGCCGGAAACGCTCACTCTGCCCAATCGGAAGATCCTGCGTATAGTCCAGGAATGCGTTTGTTCCGCCGGCACCACATACAAACTGCGTTAGCCCAGCAGCTGTGTAGGCTCCATCAAAGAGACCAGTCAGCGCATCTGGTGTTGAACAGTTACGGTTCAGAAAACCACCACCGTCTGTGCCAGACGTTACGAAGGGCTTCCCTCCGAAGCTTCCGCCTACAGCTGAGCCCACTCGTGCCACATCAGAGGTCGAGAAAGGCGTACCCGGGCGGTCCAGTTTGAGCTCTTCAAACTCGAGCTGATAGAATGCTTCCAGGGACAAGTCATATGGCAGACCGAGAGAGGCATAGGCACCCCAGACAGGAAGCAGACCTTCTTTGATTTCTGCACCTGGACGACGGAATGCGTTCACATCAAACGGGTTCCAGGAACTGATGCCGTTCAACATGAAAGTTGCTTCGCCCCAGTTCACAACCTGCTTACCAAGACGAACGTTGAGCGGAAGGCCACCAACCTCGAAATCACCGGAAGCATAGAAGTCCAGTAGATCAATGTCGCGCGCGGCGTCTACACGTGCTCCATCCGTTATGCCTGAACGAGCATAGGAACTGCTGTCATCGAGAACAGCGTCGTAGAACGAACTGATACGAGCGAAAAACTTGTAGTTTTCATAGTTAGCCTGGATGTCATTGGTCATCTTTACGACGCCAGACGTCAGGTCACCACTATCAAAATTCAGTCGGCTATCGTCAGAGTTGATAGACCCTGCAAATGCTTCACTTTCAAAGCCACCAAGCGCATTGATGTTGGCATAGTCATAGGTGACTGCCTGACCGCCACCAAATGCGGTCACACCTACTGCCGCGCCGGGCGTGAAGGCTGGGTTAAAAGCGCCACCAACTGACGTCGCATGAGAACGGATGCCGTCGGGAGTCTGGACCGCAGCCAGCGACTTGGTTGGGCCACCATTGCCTCCGGACAGGAACATTTTATTCCTGTCGGCGACCCGCATCGACACGCCAGCTGAAATCGTGGTGTCCAAAAACACCTGTACGCCACCGAAATTATATTCGAGAGCTGTTGCTGGCTGAACAGCCAGCGCCGCAGTTACTATCGCGGCACTTGCAGAGAACGTCGTTCTCCGTAGAGCTTTGCCCATTGGGTCCCCCCCTTTTTTGGCACTATCTGCGCGTCGGGAGCCAACTCACCTCACATAAGCGACTCTGATAGGCACACGCAGTCCTTCTGGTATCGCGCACATAACAATAATGTCATCTGATCTGTCAATTCGTATTGGTCACTTATCATGACATTTTATTGGGTGTTTCTGTTGTGCAACAGGCTACCTAGAACCTGATATGTATATTTCACCCATTTTTCCCCAGTTTATGAAGATTTCGTTTACGCCCTTAAGACCAGCCGAGGGCGCCCGCCAAGCCCCTCACTATTGCCGGTGCGCTATATTTTGTCAGTTTTCCTGACATGTCTTGTTTTGTGTCGAAAGAATGATGCCTGTTTCGTCCTCTAACCGGCTGTACGGGCAAAAGCGGCCCCAGCGTGAGACCGGGACCGCTAGTGCTCACGCAACGATCGTGGATCTGATCAGCGGCTATTTGAGGGATGCCGACTGCCAGGCGGATCGCGGTGAAATCGGGAACCTCCTTTGGTTGGGGAGGAAGGAGGCTCCCTGCCCGTACCAACCAGGAGACCGGTGCGGGAATTTCTTGCCTCTAGAACGAGTAACTCAGGTCGATGGAGACAAAGTCCCTGTCACCGTTCTTTGTGTATTTCTCATTCCCAAAAATGTTTGTGTAGGACAGGCTGCCGCGCCATGTACCCTGGTAGATGCCTGACAGTGCAAGGTTGAGGGATTTCGCCCCTTCACGGTAATTGGTGAGCGGCGCCGGCGAATTTCCCTTCACACTGTGTTGCCATGAAATCTGCGGCGACAAAGTAATCGGCGTTCCAAATGCATTGTTATATTGCAGCTGGCCAACGAGGACATAGCCATAGGAAAATGCTGTCGGACGACACCCGGCACGATTGGACAGTCCAACAAAGTCACCGAGTGGCAAATCGGTACCGGACGTGCAGACATTGCCCCACTGACGAACATTGAAGTCGCCTTCATCAGGAACATCAGGAACATAAATCGCGCCGATTTCCGTTAGCAGCAGCCCAAGATCGGCCCCAAAAAAGCCGACGATCTCATTTGAGTTCGAATAATTCGCCGTTGTGCCAATGTTAAACGTAACCACCTCGTCCCGGATTACACCGGAATAGGTCGCAACCTCTCCATCGGCAACCGATCCACATGTTTGGTTTTCGCCATAGGTCTGAAGCTCGTCGATTCTGGCGGTCATTGAATCGACCCCCAGTATCCCATCAAGCGTGCAAGATGCCCCCAGAACAGCGAGCGTGATCTGGTCCGTGTCCGCCTGGAAGGGCTGATCATGACGGAACGCAACCTCACCCTGCACGCCCCAATCGCCAACCAGCGTATTGAAGGAGAGGCCGAACAGCTTTATGTCTTCCGGATACTCAAAAAAGAGACCAAGCGCTTCGGTTCCACCAGGCGCAACACTCGGCACCAGAATTTCGGTCCCATCGGTCTGCAACCCCGGCGCTACCGACTGGGCTGCGGACAATGCACAATTGGTAATCTGCAGCTCTAGCAAACTCCCATCTCGAACCGCAAAGCCACCTCCGATAACACCATTCAGCGTTAGAGCTGCGCCGGAGGTCGCGCCGTTACCCACCACCCCTTCAGCTGCTGCGACAAGACCATAAGCGTCATTGACCGTTTCGCTGTTCATGAAAAGGATTTTCTGCAGCCCGCCGCTTCCCAGAGCCGCGAGCCCTGCGCTGCCGCCGCCGGCACACCCGGCATTTAGCGTACCCCGCGCCGTGGCATTAGAATTGTCACCCGACGAAACATAGGTACGCACAGCTGAATTACTCACCGGCAGATTGCTGAAAAACCTCTCCCCAGCAATGGGCAGCCTTGAGTGGTAATTCATGAAATAGAATCCAAACTCTGTCGAATTCAGTTCTTCCGCATACCATCGCAGCGCAAACCCGAACTGCCCATGATCTTCGGCTTCATCATCTTCTAACCGTCGCAAATCTCCCGTCCCATTGTTTAGTGACAGCCGAAATAACTCACTCTGACCTATGGGAAGGTCTGTCTGATAGTTGATGAAGGGGTTTGTCGCAGCACTGCAACTGAACTGAGAAAGGCCATTTGCCGTGTAGGCGACATCGTAAGCGCCAGTCAGCGCATTAGGTTGCGCGCAGTTGCGATTAAGAAATCCACCGCCATCGCGAACACCGGACAAAAACGAGACTCCATTTTCATTGCCTCCGCTACCGGATCCGACTCGCGCCACATCCGATTCCGAGAATGGTGTGCCTGGCCGATCAAGGGCAACGGGGTCGAACTCAAGTTGATAGAATGCTTCAAGGGACAGGTCGTAAGGCAACCCAAGAGACGCATAAGCACCCCACACTGGAACGAGGCCTTCCTTTATCTCTGAGCCGGGTCTGCGGAATGCATTGACGTCAAACGGGTTCCATGAACTGATCCCGTTTAAGGTAAAGGTTGCCTCACCCCAATTGACGACCTGCTTGCCCAAGCGGACATTCAGCGGCAGGTCCCCGACGTCGTAGTCACCGGAAAGATAAAAGTCGAGCAGGTCGATGTCCCGTACCATATCGGGATATCCTTCCTTACGAAGGGCAGACCTCTCATAGGAGTCGCCGCTTCCCAAGACAGCATCGTAGAAGGCACTGATCCGTGTAAAGAACTTATAATTCTGGTAATTCGCCTGAATGTCGTTTGTCATCTTGACGGCGCCGGACGTCAGGTCGCCCTGATCAAAATTCAAACGCCCATCGTCAGAGTTGATTGAGCCAGCAAAGTTTGATGTGTCACCGGTCGCAAGGTTTAGATTACGGCCACCACCGAGTAACGTCGCCAACGTCCCGTCCGGCCCTGCCGGATTGACAATGGTCGCCGTTGTGTTGACCGGGCCGCCATTCCCAGACGCGACGAACATATTGTTTCGCTCGGCGACCCTTACCTGCAGACCCGCCGACACCACCGAATCCGCATACACGGTAACCTCCCCGAATTTGTACTCGCGCGCTGTGGCAATCTGCGCTGCGAAAACGGTTATCAGCGCTGCCGCGCTTCCCAAAAGAAGCCTTCTTGTTGAATGTTTGCCCATTAGGTCCCCCCTATTTGGCTGAGACTTGCGCATCGCTGAGCGGTTCGGTCACCCGACACTTCACCAATCGCACTGTCCCCCCGGCATCAAATTGACACCATTAATGTCAATTCTTGGCACGCTATTGACACTAGCCATGTCAATTTATGATAGTACTATTGGCATTATTAATGTCAATTCTTTCATGCGCACATTTTGCGCCCGCAGAGAGCTGCAATCCCTTCCCTTCCGACATGAGATACATCGCCGGACCACGGGTTTTTGGCAGCTTTTCGGGTATTTTCGACCATTCGGCACACCTGCCCGGCTAGCAGTTTTCGCCACTTGGGCACAGCCGGAGTTTTCATCCGCTCATTAGTCCCATTCGCGGAAAGACACTTCCGCCATCTCAGCCACCAGGTTTTTGCCATTCGGCGTTTCAATTACTCGCAGTAAGGACATTCATTCGCTATCGTGTGCATAGAGATTCTGGCCTGGGGGGGTCAGAGGGGAAAATTTGGAGGGGGGAATGGCCGCGCATCAAAGCGACGGGCGCTCCGACAGAGGCGTGCGCACGCACGAGAAGATTGTTCTCGCGCTGTTTGAACTCATTCATCAAGGGAACCTTCAGCCAAGAGGCGAAGAGATCGCGGAGCGCGCGGGTGTCGCGGTCCGAACCCTGTTTCGTCATTTCGACGATATGGAGGGGCTCTTTGAAACCGCTCAGGCATTCATGTCAGAGCAGTTTGAAGTCGACCTGGTGATGCCCGCATTTGAAGGCACTCTGGAAGAACGCGCCCTAGCTTACGCACAGGCTCAGGGCACGATTTATGAAGAAGCCCGGAACTATCTCCTGTTTTACATCTCACGAGCCAAGACAGAAGAAGAAGCTAACGCGCTTCGTTCAGCACATACACAAAGCCAACGGCTACGTCTCTGGTCAGCGCTTCCAGAGGTTGCGGCAGCGGAGCCTGCCGTACGCCACAGTGTCGAAGCTTTTTTCTCATTCCAGATGTGGGACCAGCTGCGCTTTGAACAGGTCTTGCCGATAGAGATGTGCCACAGCGTCATCGCCTCTTCGACTGTCACCTTGCTTTCGAAAGAACCGGCAAGCGCTGGCGCCATGTGAGGTGTACCCGCTCACCAATTAGGTGAGTGCGCCAATATCAGTCACGCCTTCGGCTTTGAGGTAAGCAGCCAGATTCTTTTCCGGATCGGCGGGAACGCGCTCATTCAGAACTTCGAGATCGCGCATTCTGTCTGCTCTGAAAACACGGAAGTCTCTTCTGAGCTCACACCAACCGGGCACTGTCCAGACGGCACCGTAGAAGGAAAGGGTAAGCGGCCAGATGGTGCGCATGGATGCTTTTCCCCCTTTGTCCGCATAGGCAAACCGGATCTTCCGTTTGTTGCGGACGGCACGGCGCACGCGCGCAAGGTCAATCACAACCTCTTCCTGATAATGTTCGGGTGGCGCCATGACGCCCAGCGCATCGAATTGCGCCTTCAGATCACGCGGCAGAACAGCGCGAAGTTTTGCCAGGACAGCCTTAGAGGCTTCCGCCAGTTCATCATCACCCCAGGCCGCCACAATGCGTGCGCCCAGCGCCAACGCCTCTGCCTCTTCTTCATTGAACATGAGAGGCGGCAGGTCATATCCTTCCCGCAGCAGGTAGCCGAGCCCCGCTTCTCCATCAATGGGCACCCGGCTCGCCTGCAGGTCCGCAATGTCGCGATAGATGGTACGAATGGAGACTTCCATCTTTTCACCAAGCTCAGCCGCCGTCACCACTCTGCGGTGGCGGCGCAAATATTCGATAATGTCGAACAATCGGTCAGCACGTCTCATGGGGTTCAGCTTCTCATATGGCTCCTGACAGCAGGCTGTCAGGAGGGTGGCAGTATCTTCTCCCCACATCAAGCGAGACTTGTATTGAGGAGACCCCCGATGATCCGCCTTCACACCTTTAAAGACTGCCTGCCCGGAACCCCTGACCCGTCTGGTTTTGTCGTGAAACTCATGACTGTGCTGCGTCTAGCGGGCGTTGGGCATGAAAGGATAGAGGTCGACAATCCCGCGAAAGGCCCAAAAGGCAAATTGCCATTCATTGACGACAATGGACTAGTTCTGGGCGACACGGTGCTCATTTTGGAGCACCTGAAAAAGACGCGCGGCGTTGACCTGGACCGGCACCTGAGCCCTCTTCAGAAAGCTCAATCCCACGCCCTGCAGCGCATGCTCGAAGAAAGGCTCTATTGGGCCACTGTCTATAGCCGGTGGATGGAACCGGCGAACGCAAAGGTCGAGGACGAAATCTTCTTCGCCGACATTCCCTGGCCGATCCGTGGCTTCATCACACGCCAGGCCCATAAGACTGTTGAAGCCGCTCTCCACCATCATGGGTTGGGACGGCACAGCCGAGACGAGATTTATGCTTTTGGCGTTTCAGATATTGAAGCGCTTGCAGAAATTCTGGGCGAACAGGAGTTTCTGTTCGGGACTAGCCCCAGCGTCGCGGACGCCACCGCTTTCGGGATGCTTGTGAACATTGTAGGGCCTGACATCCCGAGCCCTCTCAAAGACGCTGTCGCAGCAAAACCTACTCTTATGGCTTATGTCGCCCGCATGCAGGCCCTGTTCGATGGGGCAGCACCTGGCGACACTCTGAAGGCCGCCTGACATCCCCCAAAAGAGGCTGGCGTTCCGTTCCCTTCATGAGCACACTTCTTAGAAAGGGAGAGTGCTCATGAAGGACAATGAAAAAACCATCAGAGATTTCATCGCCGCCTGGTCACGGCTGGATGCGGAAGAGCTCGCCGGCTTTTTCACGGAAGACGGCGTCTATCACAATATGCCGACCGACCCGGTAGCTGGTCGCGACAATGTACAGGCCTTTATCGCAGGGTTCGCTAAAGACTGGACGGAGACCAACTGGGACATCCTCAACCTTGCCGCCAAGGACGATGTCGTCATGGTGGAACGTGTGGATAGAACCAAACTCGGGGACAAGTCGGTGGACCTGCCCTGCTTCGGTATCTTCGAGATGGAGAATGGCAAGATCAAAGTCTGGCGGGACTATTTTGATCTCGGCACATATATGAATGCCGTTGCCTGACCACTCAGGTCACGATGATCGCGCCGCGCTTGGTGACCACCAATGTGTGTTCATACTGCGCGGCGAAAACGCCTGGAGGGGTTGTGAGCGACCACCCGTCCTCCAGCTCCACCGCCTCAGTTGCGCCGGTTGAGAGAAAAGGCTCGATGGTGATAACAGCACCATGCCAGAGCCGCCTTTTGTCGGACGGGTCGTAGTAACCCGGAATCGTTCCGGGCTCCTCATGCAGTGACCGCCCGACACCATGGCTCGCGAGGTTTTCAATGATCGTGTAGCCGCCTTTGCGGGCGACCTGCTCCACAGTTTTGCCGATCACGTTGAGTTTCGACCCGGCTTTGACAGAACGAATGGCCTTGTCCCGGGCGATCCGCGTCGCTTTGCAGAGTGCCTCATGTTCCGGCTTTACCGGTGGCACAATGAAACTGCCACCTGTGTCCGTGACGAAACCATTGAGCTCCGCCGACACATCTATGTTTACAAGATCGCCTGCTTTGATGACCTGATCGCCAGGAATACCGTGGGCACACACTTCATTGATGCTGATGCAGGTGGCCCCAGGGAAATCATACGTAAGCTCAGGCGCCGACCGGGCGCCTTCCCGTTCAAGCAGCTTGCGGCCATAGGCGTCGAGCTCCACGGTGGTCATGCCCGGTTCCATATAGGCGCCCATGGCTGCCAGTGTTTCCGACACCACACGTCCGCACTTTTTCAAACCCTCGAGCTCTTCTTCAGATTCGACCGTCATTGTCTTCTCACCTCGAGATTAGTGCGCTTCATCCCAATTGTCGGCCGCGCGCGCATCAACTTCAAGGGGGACGCTTATGTCGACCGCTGGCATTGCCGCGCCAATCATCACCTTGGAAACAAGGTCGCAGGTTTTCTCAGCCTTCTTCTCTGACACTTCAAATATCAGCTCGTCATGCACCTGCAGCAGCATGCGCGCATCAAGTTTGGCTTTTTTGAGAGCGTCGGGCATACGGATCATCGCACGCCTGATCACATCGGCAGCAGAGCCCTGAATGGGGGCGTTGATCGCGGCCCGCTCCAGGAAGGCTCGGTGCGCCGCGTTCTTGGAGTTGATCTCCGGCAGATGAATGCGCCGTCCAAAGATGGTTTCCACATATCCCTGTTCGTGCGCCAAAGCCTTGGTCTCATCCATGTAAGTACGGATGCCGGGGAAACGCTCGAAATAGAGGTCGATATATTCGCTGGCCTCGCCCCGACCGATACCCAACTGGTTCGCCAGACCAAAGGCAGAGATGCCGTAAATGATGCCGAAGTTAATCGCCTTGGCGCGACGACGAATGGACGGTTCCATGTCCGCCACGGGCACATTGAAGATCTCAGATGCGGTCATGCTGTGAATATCAATACCGTCTGCAAAGGCTTGCTTCAATTGGGGCACGTCCGCAATATGAGCGACAAGCCGAAGCTCGATCTGACTGTAATCAGCGCTGATCAGCTTGTTGCCCTTTTCGGCCACAAAGGCTGTTCGAATGCGGCGGCCATCTTCCGTTCGCACAGGAATGTTTTGAAGATTTGGTTCCGTTGAGGCCAGGCGGCCTGTGCTGGTGGATGCCATCGAGTAAGACGTGTGGACACGGCCTGTCTCTGGATGAATGAATTCCGGCAGCGCATCCGTATACGTACTTTTTAGTTTCGCAAGACCGCGCCATTCCAGAATTTTGACCGGTAGGTCATGACCATTTGCCGCAAGATCATCCAGTGTTTTGGCGTCCGTTGACCAAGCCCCGGTTTTCGTTTTCTTGCCGCCGGGGAGCCCCATCTTGTCAAACAGGATTTCGCCAAGCTGCTTGGGAGACGCTATGTTGAAGGTCTCGCCTGACAGCTCATAGACCTCTGCTTCAATGCCGCCCATCTTTTGAGCGAACTCACCAGAGAGCCGCGAAAGGACGGCGCGATCGACCTTGACCCCGTGTGCTTCCATCTCGCTCAAAACCGGGACGAGTGGGCGCTCGAGCGTTTCGTAGAGCGTGGTTTTGGCTTCCGGCACCAGCCGGGGTTTCAACACCTTATACAAGCGCCAGGTAATGTCGGCATCTTCGGCCGCGTAAGCCGTCGCTTTATCGATGGGCACCTGATCAAACGTGATCTGCTTTTTCCCGGTGCCCGCCACCTCTTTAAACGGGATGGGCTTGTGGCCGAGATGAAGCTCGGAAAGCTCGTCCATACCGTGGCCGTTCCGCCCCGCATCCAGCACATAGGACAAGAGCATGGTGTCATCGACAGGCGCCAGATCGATGCCGTGATTTTTCAGCACCAGCAAATCATATTTGATGTTCTGACCAATCTTCCGCACGGACGGTGCTTCGAGCATGGGCTTCAGCGCCGTCAGCGCTTCCTTCAACGGGATCTGGTCGGGCGCACCATCCCCAAAATCCAATCCCTCACCCGCGCCATGCTGCAGCGGCACGTAACACGCCTTGCCGGGCGACGTTGCCAGGCATACGCCGACGAGCCGTGCCTGCATGGCATCTAGCGAGTCTGTCTCCGTATCAACAGCGATTTCGCCCTGATCAAACGCCGCGTCGATCCAGGGCTGGAGTGCATCCAGCGTGGTGACGGTTTCGTAAGCGAGCTTACCCAGATCTTTGTCCAGACCGGTTTCAACAATTCCTGGTGTCCCGCCCTTCTTGGTTTCTTTTGGTGCGGAGCCTTTGGATTTTTTCGGTGCAGGCTTTGACCCATTATCATAGGCACCGGTCGCTTCAATGGCATCGCCATCCACCTCAAAGCGCTCGGCAACACGGCGGGTCAGTGTGTTAAACTCCATATCCTTGAAGAAGCCAATGAGTGTCACCGGGTCAGGATCGCGCAGGCCGAAGGTCTCCATTCCCTCTTCCACCGGCACATCCTGCGCAAGCGTCACAAGCTGGCGGGAAATACGTGCCTGCTCTGCAAACTCGATCAGGTTCTGACGACGTTTCGGCTGCTTGATCTCCTCGGCGCGCTCAAGGAGCGTTTCCACATCACCATATTCATGGATGAGCTGAGCCGCTGTTTTGACGCCAATGCCTGGAACGCCCGGCACATTATCCGCGCTGTCGCCTGCAAGTGCCTGTACATCAATGACCTTGTCGGGACTTACCCCAAACTTCTCCTGAACTTCTGCCGGACCGATCGTGCGATATTTCATCGTGTCCAGCATATCGACCTGGTCATCCACCATCTGCATCAGATCCTTGTCTGAGGAGACGATGGTCACACGGGCGCCGGCCGCACGCGCCTGAGCGGCATAGGTTGCGATCAGGTCATCCGCCTCGTAGCCCACCATTTCAATGGAGGGCACAGAGAAGGCACGGACCGCATCTTTGATGAGCCCAAATTGAGGCACGAGGTCTTCAGGTGCCGGAGGCCGGTGCGCTTTGTATTCGCTGTAAATGTCGTTTCGGAACGTCTTCCCAGAAGCATCAAAAATGACGGCCAGATGGGTTGGTTCGAACTCGTCTTTCGTGTCCTCAATCAGCTTGTAGAGCATGTTGCAGAAGCCATGGACAGCACCCACAGGCAGACCGTCTGACTTGCGGGTCAGTGGCGGCAAAGCATGGTAGGCACGGAAAATATAGCCAGACCCATCGACCAGAAAGAGGTGATCCCCCTTGCCTACGGGCTTCTCAGCCCCCATCTTTCCGGCTTCAACCGGTGCTTCTTTTTGCTTCTTCTTAGCCGCCATGCCACCCGCCCTGTTGATCTTCGCGGTTCTGCACCGCCAAGACCGGCAATATGGCATTATGGCCGCCAGCGCGGAAGGGTGTAGAACACGCATGGCGACGAACAACGGCTCAAAGAACAGCCGAAACGGGGAGAAAGTGAATGGGGCACGGGATTACAGACGACGCAGAAATTGCCGAAGTGCCTGCTCCACGTGAGCCTGCGCCGAACGGCACCCAGCCCGCCGCCATTGAGGCCGTCAATCTGCGTAAAGTCTACAAGGCTGCAGGCGGCCAACCGGCCAAGGAGGCGTTGAAAGGGCTCAATCTCTCAATCCCCCGCGGATCGTTCTTTGGGCTGTTGGGGCCCAATGGGGCCGGCAAATCCACTTTCATCAATATTCTGGCCGGACTGGTCATGAAAACGTCAGGCTCGGCCAGCGTGTGGGGGTTCGACACGGATGTGAACCCGCGGCAGGCACGGGCGTCTATCGGCATCGTGCCCCAGGAGCTCAATATCGACCCTTTCTTCACGCCTTATGAGGCGATGGAGCTTCAGGCCGGTCTTTACGGCGTACCGAAGTCTGAACGCCGGTCAATGGAAATTCTGCAGGCGATGGGGCTGGAGGACAAAGCGGATGCCTATGCCCGCACACTCTCCGGCGGGATGCGGCGGCGGCTCCTAGTGGCCAAGGCCATGGTTCACAATCCGCCCATTCTGGTGCTGGACGAGCCGACGGCTGGTGTTGATATCGAACTGCGCCGCCAGCTCTGGGAATATATCGAAGAGCTGCATGCGCGGGGCACAACGGTTGTGCTCACCACCCACTATCTGGAAGAGGCGCAAGCTTTGTGCGACCAGATCGCGATCATCAATCATGGGGAAGTGGTCGCATGCGAACCCACACCGCAATTGCTGGCGCGCATTGACGAAAAGCGTGTGGTGATCCGCCCCTGCAAGCCTCTCTCCTCAGTTCCTGCGTCGCTTGCCAATCGTGGCGCTGTGCTGCGCGATGATGGAGACCTGGCTTTGGTCTACAATCCGGATGTGGATTCCATGTCTGCACTTCTTGCAGAAATCAATGATGCAGGAATTGAGATCGCTGATCTCACAACGGAAGAAGCTGCATTGGAAGATGTCTTCCTGCAACTTACATCCGGCAAATAGGACGGCCTCACGTTTTTAGGAAGCGACCTCCGCCAGACCCTCATATTCAAGGTCGGGGAACTGACCCATGTCCGATTGCCGGATGGAGACGGTTTCAATCAGGATCATATTGACCGGATCGCCCTCAACACCCAGGGGGAGCGCCAAGCCTTCAACGCTCGCTGCGGGATTGCCCGGCAGCCTGGCCTGAGCGAAGAAACGCATTGGGCGCTTGTGCTCCACGACGGCTGCCAAAGCAGCAGAAACCAGTTTCGCAGACCCGGAAGGCAGCAGGTCCTGCAGCTCAGCTCCCCGGTGATCATGACCCAAAAGATCATCAATCCCGGTGCCCGACAGCCGCACACTAAAATGGGGCGGCTCACCAGCTTCTGTCGTTACATTCAACAGTGCCAGGCGGGGCAAATGCGTTACGAGTTCACCGGGAGAAATATCCATGCGGGCGGGCATGTCGCGCTCGCCGCACTTTCCTTGCCAATAAGACAAGAGGTCCTGCAGACGCCGGTCAACCAGATCAATTGCTGGATCAACAAACAGGTTTAGGGGTTTTAACTGCAGTGCCTTCGCCAAAACCGATGACCCTTTTCAACACTCGGTACTCTCTCGGCCAGATGCTGAGAGACAGAACAAGCCTTGAATCTAGGCAATATCGGCCGCTCTGTCATTAAGCAGAACGGCGTTTCTCCAGCAAAATGGCAACGACGAGCAATGCTGCCACAACCGAAAACCCCAGAACCCCAATATTGAGGCCCCCAACGGTTTTCTCAGACCCGTCAATAAACCTCATGGACCCGCCATAGCTGTCCCGGATGGTAAAGGCGACCAGAAATCCACCGGTAATGAGAAGGCCGATTGTTGCGCCGCGCACGACCTCCTGCTTTGCCCAGGCCAGCCAGATCACCAGACCAGCAAGGCTCGTGTTCGTCATCAGCTGCCAGACTTCATGAATCCGAGCATGAGGCGTCCAGGCGGGGTTGAAGACATGGGTATCGTTGATTTCGAGATAGGGGACCCCGAGGCCCCAGACGAGCGCACCAAAGGTCACAAGGAGCCGACTGACCATGGAGAATTCCTTTTGAGTAATATGGACAGCGTCAATATACGGGTGATATGGACATTGTCAATATTGAGCCCTAAAATTGGCAGATGACCGACAAAGCGCCCTACCACCATGGAAACCTGCGAGACGCGATCATCGACGCTGCTTTCCAATTACTGGATGCAGAAGGCGTAGAGGGCGTCACCATTCGCGCTGTGGCCCGGGCCATCGGCGTGGCCCATTCAGCCCCCGCCAACCACTTCAAAACCCGTAAGGACCTGCTGACGACGCTCGCAACGCGAACCTTTGAAGACCTAACGGCGGAGATCCAAAAGAAGCTTCGAACGGCCCAAGACGATCAGGGCGACAAGCGCGCGTACCTCAAAATGTTCGCCGATACGGTCATTTCTTTTGGGCTGCGCCATCCCGACCGCTACCGCCTGCTCTGGCGCCGGGACTGCCTGACGGTTGATGATCCAAACTTGCTCACACAGATGGACGCGCTTTATGAGCCATTGGTCGCTCTTTTTGACGAAGGCCATCGCCAAGCGCAAAGGAGCGCAGAGACATCGGGGATTGCCCTTTGGTCACTGGTGCATGGCTATGTATCCCTGCGCCTGGACGGCAATCTCATCCCCCTTAACGATGAAGTTACCGGCGACCCCCGCGAGCGGGCGATTGTCGATGCGATGCTCGACGGGATACTGGTCAGTTAGCTCCCAAAGCCGCCTCAAATGGGGGGCTGCTCAAAAGCCGCTCCCCTGAAACTGCTCCATTGATCTGTCTTGGGGAACAAGGTACGTTCCGGCGCGTGGGCAGCGCTGAACAGTGTCTCCCACCAGAGCACCCGTAGCTCAGCTGGATAGAGCGCTGCCCTCCGAAGGCAGAGGTCGCACGTTCGAATCGTGCCGGGTGCGCCAGTTTCTCCTTGAGATTGACTTCTGCATCACGCGCGTGAGCCTGATTTCTGGTTCCGCTGATCGAGAGTGGTGTGGGCCGAGTGGTTCGAGAAACAAACTCGAACCCGCGCGTAAAAAGCGGGAGGCGTCAAGCCAGCCTGTTCGGCAAGCTCCTGCAATGAGGTTACGTGAAAGCGACGCGCCACACTCAACTAGCTGCCGTAATGGATCAGGGCTAAGCATCGTTTCTGCACTGTTAGCCCTCATGCCGTTCTTTCTTGCCGCGCGCGACTTCAGTTTCCAGTGCACTCAGCTTGTGGTTCCAGAAGGCACGAAAGGGTTCTAACCAAGCATCCACCTCTCGCAACGGTGCGGTATCGACCATGTAGATGCGTTTGGCCCCGTCTACTCTGACGCTGGCAAACCCACTTTCTCGCAGCACCCGAAGATGCTGCGATACGGCCGCCTGAGTGATTCCAAACTCGGCCTGTATGACCTCAACAACGGCACCTGAACGACATTCAGTTTCAGCGAGCATCTCCAGTATCCTGCGGCGGACCGGATCGCCGAGAACGTCGAAAGCGTGCATCTATGAGCCCTCCGACATGTCACCGGTGAAAAAGGCGGCTGTGTCCTGGGCGGCGGCGCGTGCTTGGTCGGGACTTTCACCTGCCGCAATAGCGGCTTGTCCCCAGAAATCACTGCTCTGAGTTATAAACTTCTTTCCGTCGGACGATGTCGAGAAGGCATCCTCGTCCCATGGCGCTGCTTCGGGATCGGACACATAATGCGCCAGCCCGAGCAATGCCAGATCCCAGCCAACACCTGTAGCGCCCGGCCCATACTTTCTCCAGTGATCGTCAACCGGTACGATATGTGTGAGAGTCAAACGCGACCGGGCGCCCGATTCCTCCTCAAGATGGACCTCAAGCCAACTCACTTCCCCGCCATACTCCCAAGTCAGTACGAGGCGCGAAGGTGGGTCGCACCGTTCAATCCTCCCCTCGGCATTGCCTTTGATCTGAAATCGCCCACCGGGTTTCAGGTCCCCGCTAACAGGTGCGAACCAGCGGGGGAGACGTTTGCTATTGGTTGTGGCATCCCACAGATCTTCGATGGGTGTGTCATATGTGCGCGTGAGCGTTACGGTACGAACCGGCTCTCCGTCGCGTTTCGATACTGAGACCGACCGCTTCACTGCACCCAAATGCGTTTCGAGATCGAACGTCATACATCACCCTTCATATAAGTCTTAACTTATATAAGTGAATCCCTGTATAAATAGCAAGGCCGGAGTGCGAAAGGCTGACTTATGGACGGAAAAAGATGGCGTTTGAACTATGGCGTCTCCACTGCGTCGTGGCTGCTTCAACATGCGGTAGCTTTCAGTCAAAAACCCATGAGTTAGCCAACGATCTGTTCGAAGACCCTCGGGTCGACACTTGCAGCCGCCAGCACACCGCCCCACAGCGCTCCCTGAATTCCGGGACTGACAACATCCTGACCGGTGAGATAGAGACCTTCTATGGGTGTCTTTGCTTTCAGAGCGTCGCTCACCGTGCGCTCAGGCGTTACATCCAGTCCATAGAACGCTCCTTCGTGATGCCCCGTGATGGCCCCTGTCGCCAGCGGCGTTGACAGTTCGTGAAATACGAGGAGATCTGCAAGCTCCGGGAAGTGTTTTCTTAGCTGCACGAGCAGCTTTTCCTCAACTTGCTGTTTGAACAGTTTGTAGTCTTTTCCCCGTTCGTCTGCAGGCAGCTCTGCCCAACGAGAAATGCTGGACCAGTCTGTACACACCATCAGCTCGCCCACATGTTTTTGTTGAGGTCCCGGATCATGAGACGGGTCCTTCAACGATGCAAAGGAGACGAAGAACCCGGGCGGGTCTTCCTGTGGAACATTCGTCCAAAGCGCGTCGACTTTACCTTTGGGGTAGACCCAGTGGTTTGCCCTGGTGGCGCCAGCACTCTTTATGTCGCCCTCAAAGCCCAGAAAGAGACTGAAGTGGGCAATTGACGATGGTAGAGCACGTATCTCTTCAACCCACCCCCCTTGTCCACGCCCTTCGGGCAGAAGATGCTTCACTGTTTCGCGCGCACCGATGTCAGAGAGGACGACTTTTGAGCGGATTTCCTCCCCGTGCGACGTACGAACGCCAACGACCTTATTGTTTTCGAAGACAAGCGTGTCGACCTTCACGTTGGCACGTGCTTCCCCACCCGCCTCGATGATTGTCGGCAATAGATGTTCAGCAAATGCTGCGCCACCGCCAACCGGATACCATGCGCCACATTTTAAATAGGATCCCAATACCAGCGCATGCATCGCAAAACTCGCCTTGCTGGGCCTACCTCCATGGTCGCCCCATTGCGCTGCTAAGACCGCGGCAAGTTCCGGGTTTGTCGTGAGGTCATCAATAACCTCCCGCGTCGTCCGCAGGCACCACTTATCGAGGGCCCGATCGTCCCACCGCATTGCGGCATCGCTGGCAGTTTCAGGCAAGGCACGCGTTGGAAAGATCTGATGCATCACCTCCTGCCCAGCTTTTAGCGCCTTCGTCCACGCCGCTATTGCTTCCACTTCGTCGGGGAAGCGATTTTTTAGATCCCGCTCCTGCGCTTCGTAAGGCTGCGACAAGGAGAGGGGCGGAGCGTCAGCGATATGCAGGATGTCATAAACAGCACCCAATGAGACAAAATCCATCGGGGTATGACACAACCAATCAATCAGCTTCCGTTCCCGTTCTCCCGGTGCGAGGGCACCGAGATAGTGGACGCCAACATCCCAGGAAAAACCCTCGCGAGAAAAACTGTGGGTGAGGCCACCTAACGTTTTATATTGCTCCAGCAACAAAACCCTGTGACCCAGGCGGGAGAGCGCCGCGCCGGCTGCCATTCCGCCCATCCCTGAGCCGATGACGATCGCATCCCAGGAGGCTGTATTACCTTCGTTCATGGCCCCTATCCTTGTTCACCGTGCTTGCAGCATCCACGCAATCCTTTTCTTCGCCCGACATTCCATCTTCATCAGTCCGATAACGCGGGTGAAAAAGCGGACTCTTGGATCACTCCATCGCTTTCAACCGGGACCGGATATATTTCGATGCTGATCTGTAGTGGCTGGGCCCCGCAGCTTCTGCCCATCGACCGGGTGTCCAGTTATTGTTCGCCCCCTTCATGGGGCCGCTATACAAGTCATTATTGGAGTGGCTTTCGACGAAGCCGACCAGTTTCTCGTGAGCGAGATGCAAAGCCTTCAACGCATCCGGCCACTTCAGGCGCGTCTGTTTCGCTCTCAAGTCCGCGTTGTACCGTTTGAGATCATTCCATTTATAGCCTTCCGCCGGGAAGTGCACCTGCTTGCCAGCGAGGCCGTCTGCGTGCCATCCCAAGAATAGGTCAATCCAATGGGCTCGGTGCGCGACAACATCTTTGATTGAGGTGTCGTCGTCGTCTTTCGCAAGAGCCTGTCTGTCTGTAAGAGTACCGACGAGCTTTTCGAGCTTTGCAAACTCCTTGTTGGTGACCTCCAACAATGCTGCCTTGTCATTCGCGGCCATCGATAGCTCCTCGTTGGCTCATGAATACGCTTACACAACACGCCGCGTAATGATCCAGGTCAACGATTTCAGGCGCTACTCCTCAATATATAGAGTTAAGGAATGCCATTGGACTGCATCTTTCTTCCCAAGAGAAGAAATGAATGCATCGAGTAGCTTGGAGTTAAACACCTTTTCCACCAAAATTTGGATGTGCTGGTCAAACTTAGAAGGTGTTGTCTATACAGGGTAAGGAGGGCACTTTTAGACCTTTATTACACGCATAGTATCATAGCCAATCACAGAGCTTTCTAGCCACGCGACCTAGGCGCGCCTCGCCCAACGGGATGGGCCACTTGCGCGAAGGCAAAGGCCACACGTTTGAAACGTCGCCGACGTGCCTTTCTCCTGAAGCCGTCATCAGCATTCGCTGCCTTAGCGGTTTCCGCTACCTTCGAATGGACATCAAAGCTTTCGGAAGAAGCATGTAGGTTTCGACCAGGAGTGTCGCCTCAGGGAACAATTCCCGCATCTGAGGACGGTTTAAAAGACGGGCAGACTGGACCGTTGAGACAGCCTCCCCATAGGTTTTGGCCTTCGACCAGAAACCGCATTTGAACATCATAACGATCCGACAGGCCCAAGGCTCTGGCAACCAATGCAGAAATGGTGTGCGGGCATGAGGTTCAATTGGAAACCAGTAATTCGGAGTCTGGACTAGATAGCGTGGCGCCAGACGCCTGACTTCTGTTGCCATGCGCTGCATGTCGGACCATTGTCCAACATGCTCAATTACCGAGTTAGAAAAAACAATGTCAAATGCATTGTCCTCAAACTCGCTAAGATCGCGGGCATCTCCTCTGTGGAATGCAACTCCCATCTTCTCACCTGCCGAGCTCCCACCCGCATCCAAGTTTACACAGACAATTGAGACCCGATCCCAATCAATCATGTCGCGCCAAGTCGACCAGAATACATCGGTGCCGCCCAGGTCAAGTACGCGGCAACTCTCCTGGCGCACCAGAACATCTGCAATCAGTTCATTGAGTAACAACACACGTTGGTATCGAAAGCTATTTTGGCGTGAACCAGGTTCAATTGTCACAAACATATCTACCTACTTCCAGCGCGCCGGTTGCGCGCTAATTGCCCTCGGAACGAACTCCGACCAATTCTTCGGATACTGGATAAGCTCTATGGAATGTGCGTGGTTTGCGGCAGGAGGGTTCTTGAAATCTCAATAAGCGTTTGGATGAATTAGGCCTCGGAATGGAGTTAGCAAAATGATTTTAATGTCGAACCAGAGTGACCAATTCTCAATATAGTATAAGTCAAACTCAATACGCTTCTCCATCAAAGCCGGTTCGCGTACTTCTCCACGATAGCCGTTAATCTGTGCCCATCCAGTTATACCAGGTTTTACACGATGCCGACGGGAGTAGGACCCAATAATGGCGCCATACTGTTCATTATGTGCGATAGCGTGTGGACGTGGCCCTACAAGAGACATCTCGCCGCGCACCACATTAATAAGCTGCGGCAGCTCATCTAGACTCGAACGGCGCAAGAATCGACCCACACGGGTAATGCGTACGTCATGCTTGCTCGCCTGAGCAATATCGCTTCCATCCTCCATTACCGTCATAGTCCTGAATTTCCAGACCGGTATGATCTCGTGATTGAAGCCATGACGCTTCTGCCGAAAGAAGACAGGGCCAGGCGAGTCGAGTTTGATCGCGCAGGCAATCAACAGCATGGTCGGCAAGAAGAAAACAAGAACTGCGGCGCTTAGCACTCGGTCTTCAACTGCCTTTATGATCCGAGACCAATCACTCAATGGCGGCTGTAGCAGCACCGATGTTCTGAGTGAACCGATTGTCTGATCTTTCGACTGTCCGATTTTGATATCAAATGTTTCAGGGCTCAAATTAATATGGACAGGAAGCGACGCAAGCTGCTCTGTGACCTGCCAAATGAGACTTTCTTCAGAGCGGGGCAGCGCGATAATGATACTGTCGATACGACGGCGTTGGGCCAATTGGATCAACTCGTTGAGTGCCTCAGGCCGCGGCGAATGCTGGCCAGACGAACGGGCGCCACAGTCATAGACCCCCACAATATTGACCAACCCACCATTGGCAGTCAGACGGTCGACAAGAAGATTCGCCTGTTCTCCATGTCCAATAATCGCAATCTGTTGATGAAGCTGTCCGTTCGCAATAGATCGCTGTAAGAACCAGGCAACAATGGCACGACCGACCACGAGTAACGCCAATCCAATCGCGAACCATGTGAGTGCCCATCCGCGCGAATAGGTCTCCGCTACTTTGACCAGAAACCCGATTGTCGCAAGCGCAAGGAAGACAATGAGCCAGGACAATCCGAGTCGCCCAACTCTCTCCCACCAGCGGACCAAACGCTGAAGGTCGTAGAGGCCCTGTCGGCGAAAGACAATCAATCCAGCTATCGCGCCAATCGCAGACGCTGTCAGAGTTAACTGCCAGGTGCCTACCGCAAAAAAACTGAAGTAAAATACGTGTGCGACACAGCCCGATGCGAAGATCATCGCGGCATCAACAAATGAAACAATGTCGGTCAGAACACGAGGCGACAATCCCGGACGAGCTCGCACCTCTCCTGCATGCTGATCGTCAGCATCTATTTTTTCAGCAACAGACATTCAAACTCACAAACGGGGCAATGTGCTTTGGTATTGGATCGTAGGGGCGAGACTACTGCAGGTCCCTCCACCTTTCACCCTTTATTCCCGAGCTTGGTAAAAGCCCCAGCCTTTGCCAAGGTATGTTTGCCAGATAAGTGGCGTATCCAACTATATGTAGCCCCTCAGTCGCCTGACACCCCAACGGAACGTGCCTCGCATAGCATCAGGGCCACCGAACTGGGCCTCCAATGGACGTCCCGCGCATATTAAAAAAAGAGGCGCCCTCGTTTAGGGAGCGCCTCTTGGCAATGATGATTTGGTAATGACCTAAGTTCGTCCGCCGGCCCGATTTAGGGTCGCAACTTGCTCCGCCACAGCAGCCGGCATGCGCATACGGGTAGGATCCAGATTAACCCACTTATTAGGGTTCTCCTGGGATTGGCGGGAAACCCATTTGTAAGGGACATCTTGCCACCCCACCACAGCCTCTGTCTGATTATCCAACACAAAATCCCCTCGATCCGTCACAACTACCAAAACCGCATGTCCCTCTCCGTTCCACTGATTGGCCGTAGCGAGAAGAAGGACAGAAGCCGGCCAGCCTTTGGCTAAAAGGAGCTTTCGCTTCAGTAATGCATAGTCTTCACAATCACCTGCATTATTCGTCGGGTATGACCACCATTCGGTACGCTGGTAAAGCACATCATCTCGAACCGGACGGACCTGATCATTGACACGGCTGTTGACCTCGGTGAGCTCACGCCACCTACTATCAGTCAGCGCCATGTTTTGCTGCAGCTTAGGAGCTGCAATGGCATTTACACTTTGAACGTCAGAAAGGGTACTCGGGGAGGGCTGCGAGAGCACGGATGCACCTGGCCGTGAACCTGGTTTCGACGTCGATGCAGGCAACTGCAAGGTAAACCCTTGGGTTGTCGCAGCCTCATAGTACATGGCTGGTTTTGCTCGCGGTAAGGCAACACCTCCGTTTGAGCGATAGGCAGGTGCATTCGCGGTCAGTGATGCCGTCGCCAGCAACTTAGGCTCTTGCTGCGCAGTTGAGGAGATAGGTTGCACAGCGGCAGCTACCTCTTGTGGTTGCTCACATTCAGATGGCGATCGCTTGCAGAAAACCAGATATCCAAACGGCGGCACCACCTGTTGTCCAACAGGCATTTGCCCGACAGCAGCCGGGCTGGACACCGGGTTATTCGCGACGAAGCCAGATGTCGTCTGACATCCAACCAGAAACAGTAGGCTTAGAAGAGCTGTAGAAAGTCGAAACGTACTCATAGTTACTTCCCTGGACTGTCGATCCTGGGAAAAATCTACGCATCACGACCTTCTATATTTTCTACTTTTGCATTTGTATTTTTCCTTTATTTATTTTTATTTTTGTTTTTGTTTTACATTACTTTACATCGAATTGCGCAGGATGCTTTTACCTTCTGTTGACCCTACAAACCCCACTCACCCGCCAGAGTCGCAAGCAACCCCAACGCCTGTTGGCCTTAGGCTTGCCAAGCCGTATCTTCCCACGCATTAAGCACCTGCTAACCCTCATAATCGAATGCGGAAAATGATCGACATTCAGACGACCCCCTTCTCCGACCTGAAGATTTTGGTCCCTAAGCGCTTCCAAGATGACAGGGGATTTTTTGTTGAGACTTACAATGCAGCAAGGCTTTTGGAACACGGCATTGATTGCGCATTCGTGCAGGACAATCTCTCACTTTCGCGGGACATCGGAACTATTCGCGGCCTGCACTTCCAGATACCGCCATTTGCACAAACGAAGCTGATAAGTGTTGCGTCTGGCGCGGTCCTCGATGTGGCAGTTGACTTACGTACGGCGTCTCCAACGTTCGGCAAGTATTTTGCTATCGAACTCAGCCAAGAGAATGGGAAACAACTTCTCATTCCAAAAGGCTTTGCCCATGGGTTCTGTTCTTTGATGCCTGAAACAAGATTAACCTACAAAGTAGATGCCCACTATTCAGCCGATCACGATGCAGGCATCATGTGGAATGATCCAAATCTGGCAGTTAAATGGCCCGAGGTCGCAGATGCGACATTACTGTCACCCAAAGATCGCACACTCATGTGGTTTCAAGATTTTAAGAGTCCGTTCTAATTCGGTTTGATATGCGAAGGCGACAAGATCAGATGAAGATATTGGTGACCGGTGGTGCCGGATTTATTGGCTCAGCCGTAATTCGTCACCTAATTAATGACTCCGAGCACACGGTTCTGAATTATGATGCGCTGACCTATGCCGCAAACCTCAACTCCCTCAAAGACGTTGTGTCGTCAAATCGATACATGTTCCAAGAGGGCGATATACGCGACGGTCGCAAACTAGCCGACATATTTGGCTCTTTTCAGCCAGATATCGTTATGAATCTGGCGGCGGAGTCCCATGTGGATCGATCAATTGACGGGCCTGCGGCTTTCATCGCAACAAACATCGTGGGGACCTCTACGCTGCTGGAGGCAGCACGCAATTATTGGAACAAGCTTGCCCCACAAGATCAATCCGCGTTTCGGTTTCACCATATCTCCACCGATGAAGTTTATGGAAGCCTTGGAGCGACGGGCATGTTTGAGGAAACGACTGCCTATGCGCCCAACTCCCCCTACTCGGCCAGCAAAGCCTCCTCAGACCATCTTGTTCGGGCCTGGCACCACACCTATGGCCTGCCAACAGTCACCAGCAACTGCTCCAACAACTACGGATCGCACCAGTTTCCTGAGAAACTCATCCCCCTCATGATCATCAATATCCTTCAAGGAAAGGAGCTTCCGGTCTATGGCACCGGTATGAACGTGCGTGACTGGCTCCATGTCGATGATCATGCAAAAGGCCTTCTATGCGTCGCTACCCATGGGGTTCCCGGTGAGACCTACAATATTGGCGGAAATGAAGAACATACGAATCTAGATGTCATTAAGCGGATCTGCTTCTTGATGGACGAACTGTCTCCAAGCAAAGACGGTCCAAGCGAACGCCTCATCACGTTTGTTAGTGATCGACCTGGTCACGATGCACGCTATGCCGTCGACACGGGTAAAGTAAGGAAGGAACTCGGCTGGCGACCGCTAGAAGGGTTTGATAGTGGCCTGCGCAAAACTGTGGAGTGGTACCTCAACAATAAAGAGTGGTGGCAGGCCATTCAGACTGGTACCTATCAGGGCCAGCGCTTGGGGCTGACATCAGCCACATGACCGCGTCACAGACAAATTCCGCCCTTGTTCTAGGATGTAAGGGGCAAGTCGGGCAGGAACTGCTCGCACGCAGTTCCGAATTTGACATTTCTGCTACCGGCCTGGATGTCCCCGACATTGACATTACTGATCGGGCCTCCGTCGAGCAGGCTATCGCTGCATTTCGGCCTAACGTCATTTTGAATGCGGCGGCCTACACTGCTGTCGATAAAGCTGAAGCTGAACCGGACCTAGCTTTTGCTGTGAACGCTCACGGCCCGCGCCTGCTTGCAGAGGTATGCGCAGCCGTTCAAATTCCACTCTTCCATATTTCTACTGACTACGTTTACAACGGAGCCAAACCGTCCCCATATCATGAAGACGACCTGATTGCGCCCCTTGGAGTTTACGGACGTTCCAAGGCCGACGGTGATGAAGCAATCAGAAAAGCTCTCGAGACCCATATCATCCTCAGAACTACCTGGGTCTTCAGCGCTCATGGCGAGAATTTTGTTAAAACAATGCTACGCCTCGCCGCTGAACATGACCAGCTTCAGGTCGTGAATGATCAGCATGGCTGCCCCACAGCAGCAGGCGATATTGCCGGCGCACTTCTGACAATGGTGCGTTTTTTCTTCAATACACCCGAGGCTATGGCAGACAAGTGGGGCACCTATCACTATTCCTGCACTAAGCCGACAACCTGGCATGGCTTTGCACACGCAATAATTGCAGGTTTCGCAGCACGAGGCGGTCGAAGCGTGCCGGTAGTACCCATTTCTACCGACGACTACCCGACTCTTGCAACGCGTCCTGCCAATTCTGTCCTTGATTGCAGCAAAATCGAAGAGACCTTTGTTATGAACCGGCGGGCATGGCCGCAAGCGCTTGATGAAACGCTGGACCAACTCATATCACCCCGACCGCATGAGGAAACTGAATGATGAAGGGAATTATTCTTGCCGGTGGCACAGGAACGAGGTTATTTCCAATCACGCTCGCAGTTTCAAAGCAATTGCTGCCTGTCTTCGACAAGCCCATGATCTACTATCCACTAACGACACTCATGTTAGCGGGCATACGGGACATTTTGATTATTACAACACCACATGATCAGGCTCTCTTCGAAACACTCCTTGGCGACGGTTCACAATGGGGCATTTCGCTCTCGTACGCCGCTCAGCCAAAACCGGAAGGCATTGCCCAAGCCTTTCTCATCGGCCGCGACTTTATTGGCGGCTCGCCTTGCGCACTTGTCCTGGGCGATAACATTTTTTATGGCGCAGGCCTCTCCGACAAGCTGAAGCGAGCTGCTTCTCAGTCTTCCGGCGCAACGGTATTCGGCTATTGGGTCAAAGACCCGGAACGCTACGGCGTGATTTCTTTCGATGAGCATGGGCGAGCAACAGGTATAGAGGAAAAGCCGATCAACCCGAAGTCCAACCACGCCGTGACTGGCCTCTATTTTTATGACAGTGACGTTTGTGACATGGCCGAAGATGTTGAACCGAGCGCTCGTGGAGAGCTTGAAATTACGGCTCTCAATGAAATGTATCTACATGCCGGTAAACTTAACGTGGAGGTTCTCGGGCGAGGCTACACTTGGCTGGATACCGGCACCCATAAATCCCTGCTACAGGCGGCGCAGTTTGTCCAGACAATAGAGGAACGTCAAAATTTGAAGATTGCCTGTCCAGAAGAAATCGCATTGCACTCTGGACTCATCACAAAAATACAGGTCGGTAAAATCGCTGCTTCTTTGGGCAAAAGTTCCTATGCAGACTACTTGCTCCAACTTTCGTAGAATGACAGAACGCCCCACCCCCTGAAACTAAAGACACGAGAATGGCCATACACTCCCAGGAGGCTCCTGCCGCTCCCTTAACGTCAAACCGCGCTACGGCTGGTGCGCAACGGCTTCCGTTTCCGGTGCTCCTACTGGTAGTTTCTTTAATCTGGCCTGCGAACCTAGCTTTCCAGGCAGGCACTGTAAGCCTGACTTTCTATAAACTAGCTCTTGTCGTTTTGTTTTTTATCTCACTTGCTGAGCTCCTGCGAAACCCCGTCAAGCTGCACTTTGTCGACTATCTAATCGCTCTATTTTCAGTTTCTCAAGCATTTGTGCTGTTCTACCACCATGGGGTATTTGAACCCTTTGTTGCGTATTCCTATCGAAATCCGGTGACGTCAGTAGGGTGGGAGAATGCTGGACACAATGGACTGGCATTTCTTGTTCCCTACCTCACAGCCCGCGCTTTTGTTCGGACTAGGGAGCAATTCACGTCATTCCTCCGCCTCACAATCTTCATCGTTATCGGCCTCAGCGCTTTTACGTGGATTGAGAGCGTGACGGGGTATTCTATACTTCAGGCCTCTCAACGTGGCGGCATAAACCAACGACTGGGGTTGGATAGAGCCGCTGGCCCGTTCCCACATCCTATCCTTTGGGGTCTTTTTGCAGCGAGTGCTGTTTCCTTCGCGCTTGCACGAGTATCCGAAACCTGGACGCTTCTGACGCGCGGACTCCTGCTGTTGCTGTTGTTGGGTGCTGTTTTCACTTCCCTTTCATCCGCAGCCTTCGTGAGTGTGATCATCCAACTGATACTTATTGGCTGGCTGCTTGTTACACCTAAACTTGCCGGTCGCTGGCTGTATGTCCTCGCTGCCGTCGTTGTGTTCTACTTTTATGTAGATATCTTCGCCAACAGAACACCACTAACTGTGTTTTTCTCCTATGCCACCCTAAACCCGTTCACAGGGTATTACAGAATCCTGATATGGGAGTTTGGAATGCAAAACGTTCTTGCATCACCCTTTCTCGGGATTGGTTTTCATGATTGGGTACGTCCCACGTGGATGAATGCCAGCGTTGATTCATTTTGGTTGGTCGTTTTTCTGCGATATGGCCTTGTTGGCTTACTGCCACTCACCATTGCGATTGTTTCCATTATGATAAAGGTCGGCAAAGTCGCGAGCGCAGAGGGCGCCCGCTTCCCTATCGGTATCGCGACCGCATGGATGTTTGTCGTCGTATCGCTTATTATTGGCGGCTTTACGGTTCACCTTTGGGCTCAGATCCTAATAAGCTTTATGTTTCTGCTTGGATGCTGGGGAGCAATCACGCAGCCAAGTTGGAAGACGCCTGTGTTCAAAAGTGAGGATGCAGTTGAATGACAGAATTGATTGATGACAAATCCTATTCTTCGTTTATACGGACGGACGTGTTCCACTTGTTGCCTCAAAACTGCGAACGCGTCCTTGAGCTGGGACCAGCGCAAGGAAAAACGCTCGGCGCCCTGAAGCAAATACGCAAGTGCAGTTTCACTGCCGGTGTTGAGTTTGCGGAGGAGTCAGCAATCGCTGCTCGCAAATCATTCGATGAGGTCTTATGCGGGAATGTCGAACAGTTAAGCTTTCCTGACCACTGGAACGATTTTAATCTAGTCTTGTGCCTTGATGTCCTTGAACATCTGGTCGATCCCTGGCGCATGGTTGAACGCCTTTCTGCACGCATGGCCGATGACGGAGTACTAATCGTCAGCCTCCCGAATGTAAGCTATTGGAAGGTTTCGTTGGCACTTGCTCTGTTTGGAAAATGGACACTGACGGATGCGGGTGTTCTAGACCGCACACATCTTCGTTTCTTCGTTAGAGATACAGCGATGGAGCTTGTTGACCAACCCGGGTTGACGCTCTCGCATATTGAGGCGGGAAACCTACGGCCGCGATCAAAGAGATATGTCGCGAACAAGCTGACCTTGGGTCTATTCGAAAGATTTTTTGCGTCTCAGTATTATATCGTTGCGAGAAGAGACTAGACGAGACCGCATCACGGGATCTTCCGATCCTTTCACCCGACCGGGCATAGCATTTTGAAACTAAACAAAATTGCGTCTGACACACTAGTTGTAGCTGCCGCCCAAGCAGGACTTCACCTATTGCTGTTTGCGCGCAATTTACTCATTGCGCGACTTGTCTCCCCAACAGACTTCGCGTTGGCCCTCACCCTAGGGCTTTCTGCATCCCTCGTTCAGATGATGACTGATCTTGGCCTTGACCGCTTCATTATTCAGGACCCCAATGGAGGTGATCCGGATGTTATAAAAACGGTGCATGCGGCAAATCTGATACGAGGCATACTTGTCTCAGTCGTCCTTTTTTCTTTGTCTCCTTTCATCGCCGGTCTTTTTGGCGTCAGCGAAGTCTATTGGGCTTATCAGATTCTGGCATTGATCCTTTCTATGCGAGCGATTGAAAACCTCGATGTAAAACGCATTCAACGCGACCATCGGTTTGGACGAGACCTTACGGCAAATGTAGTGGCTCAAGCAGCCGGCCTCTTTGTGGGGCTTGTCGCTGCTCTAAAACTCGGATCCTTTGTTGCAATGCTATGGGCCATAGGTGCTCAGACTTTGTGCCTTACACTTCTCACTCATGCTTTTGCTGAGCGCCACTACGCCTGTGGATTTGACCAAAGGCATGTGAAGCGACTACTCATCTTTGGCTGGCCGTTGATTGTCAACGGACTGGTACTATTTGCCGGGAGCCAAGGAGATCGTGTTCTTGTAGGCTCTGCCCTTAGTCTGGAGGACCTTGCAATCTACGGTGCGGCTACAACGGTAACAGGAGCGTTGAGTGCATTCGTTATCAAGGTTATCGCAACGGTTTCTCTTCCCAAGCTGGCAGAGATTTCCAACGACGAAGCCAAGTTTTCGTTGCGCATGACCGACCTAGGTGCCCTTGTGTTGGTCGTATCCATATCCCTCAGTCTCGCAATTGGATTCACAGCAAAGGGATTCATTGAAATTCTCTTTGGTGCCAGATATCAAATTCCCGAGCAGCTGCCAGTTTTCTTAGGTCTCGTGGCTGCCTTTTGGGTTGCACAGATATGGCCTACACTTGTTGCATTGTCCAAAGGACAAACAAAGCAAGTTCTAGTCGTAAACCTAGTTCGGATAAGTGGGATTCTGTTCGCCGGCGCATCAATTCTGACCAGCGGTACATTGGTGGCGATTGCAGCGGCCATCGCAGCGGGGGAGGTCATTGCTTTTCTTCTGTCCTACTGGTTGGTTCGCCGATACGGCATTGGGCAACATAGTAGACCCGGCCGCATTGCAACAATCATCCTGTGTGGTAACCTCCTTGTAGCGACTGTGCAGATTGCAATGCCGCAGCTAGGCTTTCTTGTTGCCTTTGGGGTCGCATTATTTTCCATCGCCGTGCTGGTTGGAGTGACACTTTACATCCGCCCTAACCTGAGACCCAAAATTCGAGATCTAATCTGATGTCCGACATCTTTTTTCTTCGAAGAATGGCTTTGGGGGTGAGGCGGCGAGTTCTACGTCTCCTGGTTGGCGACGACGCCATTCTATTTGACACAAAACGACTATTACTGAGCAGAAACACAAAGTTTAGAAAATACGATATGGGCTCCTGGTCCTATGGAACCCCAGAGGTTCTACGATGGTCCGAAGACCAAGAGCTTACTATAGGAAAGTACTGTTCGGTCGCCGAAGGCGTGAGCATTCTACTCGGTGGCGAGCACCGATCTGACTTCGTTTCAACATTCGCGTTTGGTCAGTTTATTGACACACAGTTTGGCGGTGACCATGAGTGGTCTCGTGGCCCCGTCCGCATTGGAAATGACGTATGGATTGGTCGAAATGCAACTATTCTATCAGGCGTGACGATTGGAGACGGCGCTATCATTGGCGCAGCGGCACTTGTCGCCCGGGATGTGGCACCCTTCGAGATCGTCGCCGGCAACCCCGCCAAACATGTCAGGTATCGATTTACGGCCGAGCAGATAGACGCCCTAATGACCATTCGCTGGTGGGAGTGGAGCGACGAGACAGTAAAAAATTGCATTGCCGATTTAATGTCCCCAGACATTGCCGCCTTTATTCGGAAATATGGTGTGTCTACCTCGGCTGATAGTTGACCCTCTTCTTTTTTGCACACCACTCGAGTTAACTCTGTCTTAACAAATTCCGACCTTCGGCCTCTTTTTTTTCAACTTGTCATAGCTTTCTGGTAAAGAAGATGAATTGCTCATCCTTTCCGCAGCCAGATGCAGGATTGTGAACATATTGCGAATATTGCTTGTATTCGGGACCAGGCCTGAGGCGGTCAAATGCGCGCCCCTATTTTTGGCCGCGCGTCAGAACCCAAGAATAGATGTCAAGGTCTGTGTTACAGGCCAACATCGATCAATGCTTGATCAAGTCTTACAGGTATTTGATATCAAACCTGATTACGACCTAGATGTGATGACTCGGGATCAGACTCTGCCCGATGTCACATCACGTGTGCTTCTTGGCCTCTCCGATGTTCTTGACAAAACAGAACCTGACTTTGTGCTGGTGCAGGGTGACACGACAACCGCGATGACGGGCGCTTTAGCTGCGTTTTACCAGAAAATTCCAGTTGGTCATATTGAGGCGGGCTTGCGCACAGGAGATATCTATTCTCCCTGGCCGGAGGAAATGAACCGTCGACTCATTGGGGAAATTGCCACACTTCATTTTGCGCCCACTTTGGAAGCAGAGCACAATCTGATTTCGATTGGGAAAGATCCCAAATCAGTTATTCAAACTGGCAATACCGTGGTCGACTCATTGCTGGAAGTCTGCGCCCAGATAGACCAAGACAAAACACTATCGACCTCCCTTCAGCAGCAGTTCGATTTTCTGAATCCTGACCGCCACCTGATTCTGGTGACCGGCCACAGACGAGAGAACTTTGACGGTGGAATTGAGCGCATTTGCAGCGCCCTTCGGTGTTTGGCCGATCGGTCGGACGTCGACATTGTCTACCCAACCCATCCCAATCCAAATGTCTCTGATACCGTCGGTGAACAGCTCCAGGGTGTCGAGAATGTTTTTCTCATACCACCTGTCGAGTATCTGCCCTTCATATATCTCATGAAACAAGCCCATATAATTCTTACAGACTCGGGGGGCATTCAAGAAGAAGCGCCCTCACTGGGGAAACCTGTTCTTGTTATGCGTGAAAACACAGAGCGTCCAGAGGGGGTCAAAGCCGGGACGGCCGTTTTGGTTGGCACGGATGTAGACAGGATTCTCCGAATGGCTACGGCGTTGTTGGATGACAAAGCTCAATATGAGAAAATGAGCCAAGCACACAATCCGTATGGAGACGGACAAGCAAGCGCGCGGATTTTGAAAGCGTTGGAGTATTATGCGTAATTGGAAAACTGTGTCTGTTATCGGAATGGGTTATATTGGCCTACCGACATGCGCCATTCTAGCCAGCCGCGGGATCAAGGTTGTGGGGGTGGATACAAACCCACATGTGGTCGACTGTGTCACAAAGGGCATTGTTCATTTCGTTGAACCAGACCTAGATGGCCTAATACAAAAAGTAGTCTCTAATGGAATGCTCTCAGCTAGCCAGAGGGTACAAGAGGCAGATGCATTCATTGTGGCAGTGCCGACGCCACTCACTAAAGACCTCGACCCCGACATCAGCTACATCATGAACGCAACGGAGCAGATGGCGCCGCTCCTGAAGCAAGGTGATCTTATTGTCTTGGAGTCCACCAGCCCGGTCGGCACCACGCGAAAGATGGCAAAGAGATTAGCTGCATTGCGACCGGATCTAAGGTTTCCGGATGGTACATCGGAAGAGAGTGACGTTTTCATAGCCTACAGTCCAGAGCGAGTCTTGCCAGGGCGAGTACTCACCGAGTTGGTTCAGAATGACAGAAGCGTCGGTGGACTGTCGCAGCGATCGTCACAAGTGGCAGCGGAGCTCTACGCCACATTCGTCCAGGGCGATCTAATGATCACGACTGCAGAAACGGCGGAGCTTGTAAAGCTCGCGGAAAACGCTTTCAGAGATGTCAACATCGCCTTTGCAAATGAATTGGCGGCGATTTGTCGAAAGCATTCAATAAATGAGTGGGAAACGATTGAACTGGCCAACAGGCATCCTCGAGTTTCGATATTACAACCCGGTCCCGGGGTCGGAGGGCATTGCATTGCAGTTGATCCACATTTCATAGTTCACTCGGCGCCGAAAGAAGCCAAACTCATTGCGGCAGCTCGCGGAATCAATAGCGCTCGCCCTGGAGAAGTTGTTACTCAGATAAAGAATGCGGCCAGCCAGATTTCCAAGCCCGTTATTGCCTGTCTCGGCCTTTCCTTCAAACCCAACATCGACGACCTTAGAGAAAGCCCTGCTATGGAGATCGTCGAACAGCTTGCTGATGCTAAGTGTGGGCATATAATCGCATGCGAGCCTCACTTAAAGTCTGCACCATCGAACCTTCTAGACAGAGGTGTTGAAACAATGGATGCCCTTGGAGCAATTGATGCAGCTGACATCATCGTATTGCTCGTTGACCATCGTCAATTTTCGATGATTAACCCGACAGCGCTTGATGAAAAAATACTGATCGATACACGAGGCCTTTGGACACGCGCCGCCACAGGGCTGCACAATCACACGTGATTCTTCCGATGCATTCCTCATCGTCATCCACTTGGACCGAAGAGCCACTTCTGTGCTCGCGAAAGATCAGTTTTCTTGACGTTCCAATGCATTCATTGTCAATGCAGGAAACCCTCGCATTAGCCGAGCAGTCAATGTCAGAAAAACGTTTGCTACGTCATACAGTCGTGAATGTTGCAAAGCTCGTAAACATGAGGACTGACAAGAACCTTGCCAAAGATGTTACGTCGTCTGACATCATCAATCTGGATGGGATGGGCGTGGTTTGGGGAGCTCAACTATGCGGCCTGAACGTTCGCGAAAGAGTTTCTGGCGTCGATCTGATGGAAAATCTGTTCCGCCTTTGCGCAGAGCGGGGGTTTCGTCCCTTTTTGTTGGGCGCGGAGAGATCTGTTTTGGATCTCGTCATGGCTCGACTGCAAAGAGAGCTCCCTTCACTGAACATCGCTGGGACCCAAGACGGCTACTTTCCAAAGGAACAGGAACCATCAATTGTCGATGCAATTCACGCTTCCGAGGCTGATTGCTTATTTGTCGCAATGCCTAGCCCGACCAAGGAACGCTTTCTGGGGACTCATGCACCCCACCTGGGAACCCATTTCATTATGGGTGTGGGAGGGAGTTTCGATGTTTTTGCTGGCAAGGTGAAGCGTGCGCCTCGCTGGATGCAAAACCTTGGCTTAGAATGGTTCTTCCGGCTTGCCCAAGAACCGGCGCGCATGTGGAAACGGTACCTTCGGACCAATACCGCCTATATGTTGCTATTGGTTCGCGAAATTTGGCGCACTAGGTTTAGATCATCGCACCAGTCGGCCGATCCCTAATCTTCCAAAGCTGGAAATATCACGCGAAGCAAGGAACTGATAACATGACAAAACCAATCGGTTCTAGTTTCCTGAGGACTGTGCAAATTCAAATTATATCTGCCATGCGTTCCGTCGAGTCACGAAGACAGGTCGCTATCTGTGTTTTAGGATGCATATGTGTGGTTGTGGTCTCGGGCTTATTTCTAAGACTGGCGACCGGAGAGGCCTTAACAATCGTTCGCCTTGTTAGCTACTTCGCACCGTGGATACTCATTGGAATGACTTTTGTTTCTATTGCCGCGATTGCTCTCAATGCTTTGAAAATATCGGTCGTTTCCCTGCTTGTTTGTCTCCTGATTGCAAGCTCATATGTCACCTACTACGCTCCGAAAGAGGTTCCCGCAAATTTGGCCGATCAAACCATTCTGGTCATGAGCTACAACACTCTGGGGCGGAATGATGATGTCGGAAAAATTGCGGATGTGATCCGAACTGAAGCGCCTGATCTTGTTTTACTGCAAGAAGTACTAGAACAAGATGACATAGTCTCAGAGCTCAGCCAGATATATGGCAATCACCGACCTTACGTTGCCCGCGATGCCTCGAGGGGGTTACTTGTCGTCAGTCGCTATCAGCTGCGCAAAATGTCTTCAGAGCTGGGTGCTCAACGATTAATTGTCGAGACTCCCTGTGGCGACATAAACTTGTGGAACCTACGCGGTCCAAAAGCACTTACCAGCATAGACGCTCAGTACACATTTGTCGCCGGCCTCATGGACCGCTTCAAAGCTGAGTCTGGGCCAATTCTAGCGGCAGGAGACTTTAACTTCACTGAATCAAGCGTCCCGTACGCCGTCCTCAGGACCACTCTAATGAGTGCACAAGAAGAGGCTGGCTTTGGTTTTGGTCCAACATTCCCCGCTGAAGGGCGTACTATCGGCAGACTCTTGCCACCGCTAATCCGAATTGACCATGTTTTCTTCTCCAGGCCATTAGTTGCTACGAACGCATGGGTTCTCAGTCAGTCAGGAGGATCCGATCATTACCCTGTTATGACGGCACTAGACTGGACTACTGCTGAGTGTGCCCAGTAGAGTACCCCTTTATCCTCAGACACAATCCTTATTGGCGAGCGAATGCAAGGCAGGGTACAATCCGAAAGTGAGCAGAGATATTTGTCAAAGTCCCGTCTCTGCATACCCATAATACACCTAATCAATCATTGTGGTGGCATTGCTGACTAACCCGCTTAAAAGCCTTAGCCACGATATCCAGCGCTTTTTGCTGGCCCTTTCTTGTTATCTTGCAAAAAGGCAGTTCTTTTTCTATGCGCTGCTGGCTGTTCTTCTGTGGGCTCCCCTTCCATTGGGTAGCAATAGGCCTTGGTCGGCAAGCTTGTTGGTTTTCCTCTCGAGCTCTCTGTTTTTGCTCTACGTTCTGACCCGTCAACCAGTTCGAATGCCGGAGGTACCAACGACTATTCTGTGGGCCTTCCTGTTTTACGTCCTGAGCGTATGCTGGGCTTTTGTACAGTGGTCACCTTGGACACCCACGGCCTGGCACCATCCTATCTGGGAGATAGGCAGTCAGAACCTGGTTCAAGACCTCGCAGGACGCATTACTGTGAATCCAGGCCAAACACTAGCGTCCGCGTTAAACCTTTGCGGCTATCTGTTCATATTCTGTCTCGCTTATGAAATTGGGCGGTCACGTCGATACACCCTGCGTTTTCTGAACTTTGTGGTGACGATATTTTGCCTATATTCCACCTATGGTCTCGCTGTGTTTTTCTTGGGAAACGACAGTCTGCTTTACTTTGAAAAATGGGCATATCATGACGCTCTGACATCGACATTCGTCAATCGCAACAGCTTCGCCACCTATATCGGCCTAGGGTTTGTTTGCACTACAGCACTAGCGCTAAAACAGATAACTCCGATTCTAAAATCTGGTGCGCGGCCAAGACTCAAGGTTCGGTTTGCCGTTGAGTACATGGCTGGCGTTGGCCGGTTTACCCTGATCGCACTACTACTCAATGGTTCGGCGCTCATGTTGACGTCTTCAAGAGCAGGGATTGCGAGCACCTTTGCCGCCACTCTTCTCCTGACATTTCTTCTCACATCATCACGAAGAACATCATTCATAAAGAAGGGAGTTAGCTTATCTTTTTTTGCCTTGGTGCTAATGATCTTTATGTCTATTGCAAGCGGTCCTTTACTCAACCGGCTTGATGATATCGGCCTCAGCTACGCCGAGAACGAACGTGCCAATATTCACTCATTGGTGGCAAGGGGTACCTTGGATGCACCTATCCTGGGCACAGGACTCGGCACTTTTCCAGATGTGTTCCCCGGATACAGAGACACCGGCTCATTCACCAGCAAGGCTTGGGTCAAAGCACATAGTACCTATCTGGAGAATGCGCTCGAACTCGGTCTGCCCGCTGCACTTTCCTTGAACCTCGCGGTAGCTCTTGCCGGCTTGGTGTGCTTCCTTCAAGCAATCAGACAGAACCGCAATAAGATCGCACCGTCGATTGCCGCGGCTGCGACTGTGCTTGTAGGCCTTCACGCAACGGTAGACTTTAGCCTCCAAATTCCCGCAGTTGCCACCACGTTTGCAGCGCTTCTGGGAGTTGGTGTTGGCGCCTCGCTCACAGCAACAAAACAGCGCGTACGACGACTTCGGTAACTCAAGCGAATCTCAACTACTGCTGCGCTTGGTACAGCCCAGCAGATTTGTCAGGGTCAGGTGTTAGTTCTTCGAGTTTGATGCGTCCCGAAGAAGGAAGAGCAGAATAAACTTCGCCGAGTGCTCGATGTCCAAAACCGCCGCGTGACCAAAGCGCCTGTATCTGGCCGCGGGTAGAATTCTGTGCCCGTTCGCTGAGTTTTTCCCAACTTCTTATACCGACCCAAATTCGGAGCTTCATTTCATCAAGTTCAAGACGTCCTGTGGCCTCTGAAGTCAGCAGCGCCTTTTCTGAGCTTGGCGTCCAGTTTCCGGAAATGAGGTCCGCATAGGCGAGCCTCGCCCAGACCGTCGAGTTGTTAGGTGCTTCCTCCGCTGCCTTGCGTAGCAAGACCGCTCCGCGTTCAATCTCGTCGACATTCAACGTTGTCGCCGCGGCTGCAACCAGCAAAGTTCCGGCAGTTTTCGCATCATGCGCAAATGCGAGCGGGCGAGTGGCGCTTATTTCAAACTGCGAACTAGCCTTGAAAAGTCGATCGGCCGACGGGGACTTTCCAGAAAAGAAGTCCCACACTGTCTGGGACGCCTCTCCAAAAACTGGAATCTGAGACCAAAATTGCATAAGCGACATCAGCGCCACTAAAAGTAGGATCAAGGACACCACTCTTTTCAACTGTGCAAACATTCGATCCAATTAAAACAGCACACTGAACTCACAAATCAGACATCCGATTTGTGATCCACCACACGCATCAGAAGCCGACATTAATCCCAGTCTCTTACGAAGTTAATCTTGGCCACCTGAGATGACAAGCAACTTCGGCATTTTGGGAATAGCATAGTTCCGGTTCCGGAACCCATTTTTGAGGCACTCAATCGCCCGAACACCCATCGTAAGACCTCGCGCCCGTCGGAAGCTGACTATATATGTTGTCAATGTCGTATAGACACGAGGTGACACGTCACGGTATGCACTTAGATGCTTTCGCTAACACAACAAGAAAACGCTATGGTCGAAATTTCCATATTGAGTGTGGCGGCGGTTTAACATGAGTATATTTCTCCAGACAAGGACAGTGGTATCGACGGCGCTTCTCATATCAGACTATCAGTGTACCGTGATTTCGGAAGAAGCATTTCCATTTTTTAGCTTACCAAGCGGACACACACCACTCTGCAGCCTCGAAATTCTGTCTCATATGGGAATATGAATGGTTAAATTTACTACTAGACGCGCAACGTCCGCCGACGAACCACTCATTCAAAGGTTTATCGAGGAGACCTATGGACCCACCGCTCCATTTAAGGGGAAGCAACGTTCCTATTGGCAGTTTGTAGAAAATCCATTTCGGCCCAACGACGAGATTGATCCAACTATTTGGATAGCGGTTTCCGAAAACAAGGTAGTCGGCCAAATTGCGGTCCAAGACGGTCAACTTCATGTAAATGGAGATGATAGGCCGGCAGGATGGATTGTGGATGTAATGGTTCATCCAAATTTTCGCGGGCTCGGGTTGGGACACAGAATACACGATACAGTTGTCTTAGAGCGGTCAACCCTCGTCACGCTTACTATGGCTCCCGCGACCCGGCGAATTGCCGAACGGGCTGGGTGCGTGACGCTACCACCGACTAGGTTGCTGGTTAAACCCATTCATATCAGCCATCACACTGTGAATCGCTACTTTCTTCACCGGCTGCGGTCTCGCCCGAAACTCGCGGCCTTGATGAGACTGCTTAAAAAGACGATCGTTGGACCGATGCTTGCCTCTTGGGCGGTCAACTTTATTGGGGCTTTTTCTTGCGGAAATCCGAAGAACCGTCTGATTGATACTAGCAACATTGAGGAGGTAAACCACTTCTCCTCAGAGATTGATGAGCTGTGGAACACTGCAAAACGCGCACACCCCCCAATCTTTAACCGCTCAACGCGCTTTCTGAATTGGCGCTTCGTCGACGTACCGGCGCTCAGTTACCGTCGATTTGTTCTCAGGCGAGACGGTATCATCACAGGTTACGTTGTTACCCGTTCCAGCCAGACAGAGGAGCTGCCACATGGAGTGATTGTTGATTTGCTCGCACACCCTGACGATCCGGAAACGATCGACACATTGATCTCGCACGCAATCCGCGTTCTTTCACCGTCTTCTGAATACATCGAAGCTGCTGCTTCGATAGGTCAGTATTTGTCTGCTTATAAGCGGATGGGTTTTTGGGCAACCAAGACTATGCGCCCTACGGTTGTCTCTCGAGACACAAAGGTATCGGAGTCACTAAATGTTTCAGCTCCACAATGGCACTTTTCAAAGGCTGACCATGATTGGGATCAAGTGCATCCAGTATGAAATACCATTTTAGCCAACCGGGCGTCGCCACAAGAAACACTCCCAAGTAGTACCGTCATGATGGATATCTTCAAGCCGATTCCACCCCTCACCACTAAAGTGCCCCCGCATTTCTATTGATCTTTGCTTATAGTTGGACACGTAAACTACTGGCGCTAGCTTTTTGCACTCTTCCAGAATGCTTTCAATATCATCCGAGTAATATAGAACCTCACAGGCGGTCACCAAATCAAACTTGACGTCCGGGAGCAAACTGGCAACGTCAGAAATATCAGCTAAATAGAAGTTGCCAGTCGGACAGCGCGACTTTGCGCGCTGAATCGCAAGAGTACTTAGGTCTATCCCACAGACGGTATCTGCAAGGTCCAAAAGGTGTTCTGTTTGATGCCCCTCACCGCAACCAATTTCCAAGATTGCCTTGTAGCGCGGACTCAACGCCGACAAGTGTATGTTCGTCTTTTTAAAACGTTCTTGCTCCTTACGCGACTTCATATTCCAAGGATCAGGCATCGAATAAAGAAGTCGAAGCTTTTTGTATCGCCCACTGAACGCCGTGTTCCTGGTCAACAGACGCTGCCAGGTCGATCTTATGATACCATTGAAAAACACTTGCGTGACCCTCTTTGGTTGTTCTTACACAATATGCTGACGAACAAAACAAGAGGCTTTGCGCCTGATGCGACTCTGAATTCGGTCACCATTACACAACAAACGCTCGACATCGCCCAAAGACATATCGCTCCTTATAGAACAACGTGGTTGCACAACAGACGTTCGGTGAGCCAGACCTCCATCGCTTGTATATATTCTCTCAAAGCCTTGCCTGCGCAACATGCTAAAAACCCTTCGGTTGTAGGCACCAAATGGAATCGCAACCGAATTGACCGCTCTACCGACGGCGTCTTCTAGCTCCCCACGCGCGACAACGATCTCATCCCATCTACTTTGGGAATCGATATATCGCCAATCAACGTGATGACGCCCATGAAGACCCACCTCCATTCCCATGTTTGTGAGCAATTTTGTCTGATCTTTCGACAGATAGTTTGATTCTTCCATTCTCCCAACAAGAACAAAGAATGACGCCACCATCTCGTTTTTTCGGAGTATCGGCACTGCTATCTCAATATCTGAACAATTCCCGTCATCGAATGTAAAACGTGTCGGATAACAAGACTTGCGCTCTCGGACCAAATCAACAATCTCAGAAAAAAAACTCTCTGAGATCCAATAGGGCAGCTCCGAGGGCGCGACGTTGTCGTTTGGTTTTCCCAGCCCGTGAAAGTTCAATATCACTTCATATTTTGGCTTTTGCATCATTCAGTGTTTCTCGTCGACCCAAAGGCAATAGAGCGAGAATCTGGCGACACTCTCTCCCAGACTTCGCGCGGAGGTCTCATGCTAAGAAGCCCCCTTAAAGCGCCGATTGCTTCTACCCTGTATCCTTTGAGGGCGAGTGATAGGATTTGTGCTGCAGCGTATATCCAGATCAGGGGCAGTTTAGTGCGGAAAAAGCGTCGGCCAAAACGCACTCTGTTTCGATAGTTGAAGTAGTTGGCAAATGCATTCGGTTGTCGGTTCACCGCACCAGTTCCAATAGTCGTTCCACCATGGTGGTAGACTACCGCTTCTTCGCACATAGCAATCGGAAATGATCCGCGTCTCATCGCCCAATCAACTTCCTCGTAGTACAGAAAATAGTCTTCAGACATTGGACCAACCGTCTCAACAAAATCTCGCGACACCACTAGACTAGCGCCCGACACGAAATTCGGTTTCAGATGGGCTGTACTAGGCGCTGATGCACTCTGCTTTCCTTGGTTGAGGTTTTCGCAACGCCCCGTCCAAGGACTAACGCGAGCCCCGTCCGACTGAATTACGCCGTGCGGCTCAACATAAATCAGACGTCCACCGATCATACCCGGCCTCCTCAACGTGGCAGCAAACTTGCGCAGAACAGATGGGGTAGACGCTGGGACCAAACAGTCAGGGTTCAAAATCCAGAACAGGTCGACCTTTGGGTCTTCCATCAACGCAGATAGACCCACATTAACTGCGCCAGCATACCCACGATTGAGTTCCATTCTGATCAGAGTTACATCAGGAAGCTTCTCCGCATCTAGGCGTTTCACATCTCCTTCTGAGAATTCTGCAAACCTAACTTTCTGACCACACTGCTTGGCATCGGGTTTACCTAGAATAGGATGAACTGCGACATCCAGCTCTCCTTTAGCCCAGCGTCGGACCTTTTCAACTGTGTCATCCTGCGATGCGTTGTCGCAAACTAAAATGCGCAGGTTTGTCGAATTGGCCGCCCGCAGACTGTCAAGACATTGGAGGAGGTGATCACCAGAGGCATAGGAAACAATAACCACACCGAGAGCACCACTGACTTGCTGGTGAGAGTTGTCAGCCAGAGCAATAGCTGAGGCATCGAATGATGTACCTGTTTCACTAGTCACAGAGCCCTCCTATTCAGCCTTTCTAAGGATGCAAGGCACAGTCCTACCAAACAAGGACATTCTGCCCGGTTCTTCTTAACTTTTTTCATTGGGTCCAAGTCCGGACGAGGCCATGGAGTGAGTCGGCTCATTGCATCTTAATATTGCAGCTTATCACCCCAACAAGGTCAGCTAGCGATAAAGCACAACGCGATGTACTATTACAGCGGTCACCCCTCCACGCTTTCGGAAGTTCGATAATTGACCATGAACGCTGAACCTGCAGATAAGAGTAATTGCACACTCTGGAGCATTGTTATTCCGACATACCAGCGCCCTCAGCTCCTCAACAAAGCGCTTTCTTCTTGTCTAACTCTTTCGACTCCAAAAGGGAGCTGCTACGAGGTTGTCGTAGTCGATAATTCTCAAGACGGAAGTGCAGCATCGGTCTGCGACGCGTTTGCCGATAAGCGCATACGCTTCATACACGAACCACGTTCAGGGTTAGCTTATGCACGGAATGCAGGGATTAATGCTGCGCTAGGTAATTTTTTGATTTTCTTGGATGATGACGAGCGTGTAGCGCCTGATTGGTTGTTACAGTTTCATGAAGCCTTCAAAGAAAGTAAAGCTGACATTGTATTCGGCTCTGTTGAACCCGAATTCGAGGACCAACGCGCTGCTACCAACAAATATGTCGCTGCCTTCTATCGTAGGTATCTAACACTGGCACCCTACGGTGACGCTTCCCATCTGCTCGACTATGCGGGGACAGGGAATTCAGCCTACCTATATCAGCGATGTTTTGGATCTGGTATTCGCGTAAATAGCCGCTTTAACCTGACCGGTGGAGAAGATATTGAATTATTTAGAACTCTAAAGAAGGCAGGGTGTTGTTTTGCCTGGGCACCGAATGCTTGCGCCTATGAATGGGTGTCGAACGAAAGGTCTTCGTGGGTTTATCTGAAAACCAGGCGCCGGGCGCAAGGAGAGAACCGCGTGAATGGACTTTGGCGTCAAGCAACACTTGCTTCACGCTTTAAAATCATTCCTTTTATGATTGGCGGGCTTCTACAAGCGCTTTGTCATTTAGCCCTGTATGCTGCTGCGCGTATAGCAGGGCGTGATCAGCGAGCCAACGAGCATGCTGTTGAAATTCAGGGAGGTTTAGGCAAACTTCTTTGGACGAGAGCGGGGCGACAACACCACTACGGCAGATAGGCAACGCATCGCAATCAAACCATTTTAGTCTTGAGAGCCGTATCTCCCAATTCAGCGCATTTTAGGCGGAATAGTAGCCGCCATAGTTTCCATAGACATACACACTGTCACCATATCCATAGGCTGCCTGCCGCTTCATGTCGACGGCGGACAACACGGTACCTGCAACGCGCTGCCCCTCCCTATTGAGTAAGTTGGCGGCAGTGACCACAGCTGCACGCGGCGTCACGCCCCAACGAACCACCAGCACGGTTGTGTCTACAAGTGAAGCGATAGTTCTGGTGTCAGCCACAGGCAACAACGGTGCAGAATCCAGGACAACCAGATCATACGTGGCTTTGAGCTCATCTAAGAATGTTGCAAAGTTCTTGGAACCGAAAATGTTGTTGGGAGTCCATATACCCACTTTAGTCGGAATGAAATCAGCCCCGGAGCCGGCATGATTGAGCGTAACCTGATCCAATGATGCCTGATTGGACAAATGCTGAACCAGCCCCATCTCCACTGGCTCACCATCAAGCAATTTAAGCAAGCGAGGTTTTCGCAGATCGCAATCAACAATGACTGTCTTTACGCCTGACCGAGCAGCCGTCAAAGCAAAGCATGTCGCAACAGTTGTCTTCCCTTCAGACGGGACGGCAGACGTAAACAAGATAACTTTAGGCGGCGTATCCACATTAGACAGTTCAAGGGACGTTCGAAGACTGCGAAATGCCTCTGCGTACGGAGTCAGTGGATTATGCAACGCGTAGTCTGGTGCGGTCCCTCCAGATTTTCCTAAATCCAGTAGCGGTACCGCCGTAATGTTGGGCACACCCAACATCTGCTCGCGACGACTAGCAGTACGGAATGTGTCATCAAAGAGCTCCAACGCAACCGCCAATGCCACGCCAATGACCAGCCCAAAGAAGAGCCCTCCGGCGAGAAAAAGACTAGTTCTCGGGAATGACGGGACAAAAGCGGGCACTGCTGGTGAGATGACACGAATTCCAGAGGTCTGCAATGTCTCCTGTTCATTGACTTCTTTGAACCGGGCGAGAAATGTCTCGTACAATGCGCGCGTCGCTTCGGCTTCTCGCTCTAAAGCCCGAAGCTGCACCAGGGACTGATTATTGCCAGACGCAAAATCACGACGTTCTGAAAGGCTTTCCTCCATCGATCGTTCTCTGGTTCGCACGACTTCCAATGCGTTCTTCAAACCATCAACGATGCGGGCTATTTCCTGCTGAATTTGTGCATCGAGATCACGGCGTTCCGCACGAACATTGATCATTTGCGGGTGTCTCGCACCGTAGCGGGATGTCAGGTCTGCCTGTTTACGCGCCAGCTCTGCTTGCTGTTGGCGCAGCGCAGAGATGACAGGTGAATTTAGAACTTCTGGAACGGACTCTTGAGAAGTGCCGCCAACCAGAAGTTGGCGCGCGCGCGCGTAGATTGCCTCTTTCTCAGCTCTCTCTGCTCGAATAAGGATGAGCTGACTATTCAGCTCTGACAGTTCCTGCTCACTCAGAAGCAGCCCGTCGGCATCGATAAGATTGTTCTCAGCGCGAAAGATTTCAACTGCACGCTCAGCCGCATCTAGTTGTGCCTGCATCCCCTCGAGGCGTCGCGAGAGCCAATCAGATGCAGATTTTGTGGCTTCAAACTTTGCCTCTAACTGGTCGAGGGCGTACTGGTCAGCAATGGTGTTTGCGATTTCAGCCGCCCGAGCCGCGTCGTGTGACTCGAACGAGATCTCGATTGTTTGAGTCAGCGGACGAGGAACTATCGTCATCCTGTCCCGGACTGCCTCAATCGTGAATTCACGTTGCCGGTGAGCACCTTGCTCTCCTCCGGCATTCAACCGCTCATCTGACGATCTGAACCAGTTTGTGGGTACCATCCAGGCCAGCTTCGAGGGTCCCGGGTCTCGAAACTCAGGGTCACTCCAAAGATCAGCTTCAGTTGCGACCCGTTCAGCGATCTTACGCGATGTAAGGATGGCGGTCTGCGAATTGGCATTGTTCAAACCAGATCCAATACCCGACAGCACTGCATCGATATTCACCACTTGGTTTGATTGCTGATCGAGTAAAACGACCGCTGTGGCCGTGTAACGAGGCGTCAGCTGAGTAGTCACAAAAAATGTGCCGATAAGTGCTACCAGTGCCGCGATCAATACAACTGGGTAACGACGCCTTGCAAAGGCCAAAACATCACGTAGCTCAATGCCTACACTATCTGACCCTGATTGACTTGCGCTCATATCTGCATCAGATCCATTCGGTAAGCTCCCGCCCGGCATTTTGGCTCGTTCCTTTTCTGCAACAACTTGAGCGATTCTCGTCCAGCCGACTGTCCGCCATGCACGAGGCTAGCAAGCCGCGGTCTATTTCCGGCATTTGCTTCCCCAGATGGACCTATCTGATCCGCGACGATGCATATGAAAAAAGTGCGAAACCAACGAAATCAGTTTCGCACTTCAGTTTTTATACCAGAAACACTATCCGCCTGAGTTCCTTATCCAACGCTTACCCTACAATTGAAGGCGAAGTGTCAAGCCAACTCGATTGCGTTCATAATCGCGACCTACCTGGTTTGAGTCCCGTTCTTCATACCCATATCCGAGTGACACGGATGCATTACGATTCACCAGATACTCAGCGCTCAGGTCAAATCCGACAATATCTTCATCGCGGTTAATACCTTCGAAATCATCATTTTCGAAGGATGCTCCGGCTGACACAATCACGTTTCGCATCAACTCGTGGTCAACACCGAGCTCAACAGTCTGCGCGAGGTAACCGCCTGATCCCGTAGTGTCTGCTTGCTCAACACCTGAGCCAATACCCAGATTGACCGTCGTGAGCGGCGTTACAAACCAAGACAGATCAACTTCAGCGGACACACCGTCTACGTCTTGAAGGGCCACACTGTCAAAATCTTGCTCCAGATATCCGAGGAACACCTCGCCTGCTACCAATTTTGTTATGTCAAAGGTCGCACCTGCGCCAACACGAAAACCGTCCGAGTCACGATTGACAGCCACAGCGGGTGGCGACTGGTCATAGTCGACTTCGTTCAGCTCGCCTTCGACGAACAAATTAACACCAGGACTGACATCGTAGCCGACACGTAGCCGACCTGCTTGCCTCTCGCGATCCCGCAGATCATTGTCAATGATGCCCCCCACATTGTTGGTCACATCGTCATAATCCAGATCAAGATGCATGCCCTCTACCTGCACAAGCAACCGATTAAAGCGGTGGTTAAGCTGAATACGTGCGTCAAAAGAAGAATACTCAGTCGGCTCACTTGCACCGGCAGGTGCCGTCACCGTTCTCAGCTCCTCGTTAAGCTCCAAATATGAGGCACCGCCTTCAATACTGGTCGAAACACCGATGTCAATCCGGCCATCAAACCCAACACCGTAGTTAGTGTAGTCAAGGTCTGAGTCTGCCTCATAAAAGACCGACTCAGCCTGGGAAAAGAGGTTCAACTCGTGCCGGCTCCATTGCGAGCGCAACTGGAGTTCTGGCGACACTGTCAAGCCGTAGCTGTCGGTCGTATTCGTGTCTGCGCGACCAATGTTGTCATCATACCCAACGCCGATTTCAATTGACGGGAATAATAGAAATGACCCCATGCGGACACCGATAGGGTCATAATCTGGGCGCGCGCGTTCCATCACACCTTCGCCACGTGTATCCGCTTCCGCTAGAACCGGCCCCGCAACAAGGACGCTTGCCAACACAAGAGAACACATCGCTGTTTTTCTGGAAATCATCTTAAACCCCTACGTCCCTGTCTCACCCAATGCGGTGAACCAACTATTTGTCTAAATTAGTGGCGCCCCACTCACCCGCGAGACACTTAACCGCATTCACACCAGGCCTACAGCCAGTTTAATCGCCCCTAGTCTGAACTCTTATCCCCGCTTTCACCGGACAGCAAGCTCTCGCCCGTCCCAGCAGCAAGAACTGATGCCGTAGAGCCTGTCTCTGATGTAAATGCTGTTTGGATTGCTTCCGGAGCCGCTGCAACTTCGCCGGCGACCTCCGATGCTTCGCCGGGATCTGTTAGTTGAAGCGCCACAACGGCACGCCCTAGCCCAATACCAACACCTTCGCTTTGCGTATCCGTTGCACCCTGCAATGCGCCCAATATGATAGCGGTTGCGGCGGATGGATCATCAGCATTTGTCACCAATGCAGCGACTTGAGTGGCGATTTCTTCAGCAGTCAGCGTGGTATCTGCCAAGACCGCTGCAAAATCAGAAGCTGTATCGGCATTTGCGACGCTCGAAGTTCCAAATGTCAACGTAACCGCGAAAACTACGGCAACCGCTGAAAGCAAGAAATTCCTGATCATTACTTAATCCCCTGTCTTTCACTAAGACCGCCGCATTGCGCGGCATTTTGTTTAGCTGGTACTAGCCGGCGGCGACCGAATACAACCGCACAAACCAAGCTCAATGGTGAGTCAAATTTATCACAGCTGTGTGTCAACACAAACGCATTCACTCCCTATTGTTGCTACATAAGGTTATGACCTGTGGATGAATCGCCCATGTGGCAAAACCACAACACCCCATATAATCTATACACAAATTTTGTCGACTATATTTAACTCACCCCAATTCTTAACCCTTTAAGTATTAGAGAGACTAGAACTGAAACCTATACACACTAGCACTCTCTTTTCTAAACACCTATTCTTAGGGACTTAAATCAGAAGAAACGTTCCGGCACACGAATAATGTCGCCCGGACTCACTCGAACGCTCTGGTCCGCTGGGTATTCTACCTCCCCCCCCTGGTTTGGCCGCGCAACAAAGACGCGATTTGTATCCGCCCGATATGTGTAACCGCCTGCAACCGCAATAGCATTCAGGACCGTCATACCGGCCGTGTAGGGAAACTCGCCAGGTTCCTCGACCTCCCCGACGATGTAGTAGGGGCGATAATTGAGCACGTCGATATTCACCCTAGGATCGGTCAAATAACCTTCCCTGAACTTCCCGGCAACCACACCTTCCAGCTGACGCAAAGTCCTGCCCGCAGCTCGAACTTCACCTATCAAAGGTAAAGAGACTGACCCAGATGCGTCGACATCGAATTCACCAGAGAGATCATCTTCGCCATAGACAATAAACCGCAATTTATCTCCGGGCCCAAGCTGATATTCTGGCACTTCAGTCTGTGCCGGAAGCTGCCGAGTTGTCCCGCGAGGCCCGTCACCAGCACAGGCAAGGACGAGCGATCCCATGAAAAGTACGATAAATAATCTCGCCACAACGTCCATTACTGAGTTTTTGAACCTTGCCATCACCATGAAATCCCTCTCTTCACCTTACAGCCAGCCGACAGTTTCTTCGGAAACTGCGGTCTATGCTCGTCTCTTCAACACGCCGAAGATACGCCTCCAAGTGCAAAAAAACACAACACGAACTTGGAACCGTAAACAATTTACCCCGATCCCGATACACGACTGACAAAGAGCGATTTTATGGCCATGTGCAGATTGTGACGCAACCCTTTTGGTTAATCTGGTTTCTTCGAACAATCTCTTTACAAATCGGTGGCACCGACGGACGAGACCTTAAGTATTTAGTAGCTCGCGGGTTCGCCCCTCCAAAACAAGCGCCGTCAGGAGATTGGTTATATATGCACCAGTATCTATGCCGATGCGGTTTGCGCGGAACTCGACTTCTTCTCTTGGCGTGTGTCCGTGGACCACGATTTTGCCAAAACTTACCGTTGAACTGAGGAAGTCTTCTCGTATCCACATCAAATCATGATCGGTTTGCCGCTCTAGGCTAATCCCTGGGCGCGCACCCGCATGGGCGAAAAAGTAGTCACCAAGACTGACCGAAGTATTGAGCGAAGCCAGAAAGCGTCTGTGCTCATCTGGCAGGACCGCATCGAACCGATCACGAGCAGCTTCGAAGACACTCGGCTCATCGCTTAGAGTAAGATCTGTCACACCGTAGGAATGGAGTGTTTCCAATCCACCGTAATACTTCCAGGTTTTTGCGAATTGTGCATCGTCAAGAAAATGCAACAATGCATCTTCATGATTCCCTTTGAGGAATATGGGGTCGAAACCTGTAGGGAGACTCGTAATCAGCCGGTCGATGACCTGTCGTGACTGCAACCCACGGTCAATATAATCACCTAGAAAAACGATAACGTTCTTAGCAGCGGGCTTTTTAGCAGCATCCTGCTCTATTTTAAGCAAGAGTTCTTCAAGCAAATCATCGCGACCATGAATATCGCCGACCGCATATACTCGCAAGCCATCAGGCACCGCTGCGGATGGAAGGCTATAAGACATCGACAGCCGTCGCGTCAGTCTCGAAATCAAGCTTCTAATGCTAGAAAACACATTCACATCAATAAACCATCGCTCGTCGCTTGCAGGCAACATACAGCGGAGTCACACTCAAAGCTGAACTTTAACACCGTTCTCATCTAAAGAGCGAGTTGGCACTCGCCAGATCTATACTGTCCGCAGTCCATTCTAAGTTTGAATAGACCGAGCATGCTCATGGATTTTGCCCTAAGTCCAAACGGACCCTCACCCTGCCGAAACTATCTCCCTAACCCGAACGATACGGGTTAAGGATAACGGCAACAAATCAGGCAAAATGAACCAAGTCCCAACATTTGACAATGAACTGCCCCAGGCACCGTCAAACAAGATTACACCGTGTACAATTTGAGGAATTAACGAATGAAGATTGCCATGATTGGCACAGGCTATGTGGGACTTGTTAGTGGCGCCTGCTTCGCGGACCTTGGCCATACTGTTGTGTGTATCGACAATGACCTGAGCAAGCTGGATCGGCTCAACCGAGGCGAGATACCGATCTATGAACCTGGCCTTGAGGAACTGGTCAAAAAAAATGTTACAACCGGCCGACTGAGCTTCGCATCATGGCCTGACGGTGACATTGGTGGTCAGGACGCCATCTTTATAGCGGTTGGAACGCCGCCCAGCGAAACAGATGGCAGTGCTGATTTGAGTGCTGTCTATGCAGTTGCGGCGGAGCTCGCACCCCAACTTTCCGCCTACACAATTGTCGTTAATAAATCGACCGTTCCTGTGGGGACAGGTGACGAAGTTGAGACCATCATAAAAACGACCAACCCAGATGCTGATTTTGACGTAGCCTCAAACCCGGAATTTCTGCGGGAAGGCACCGCCATTGATGACTTCATGAAACCAGACAGGGTCGTGGTCGGTACAGATTCCGAGCGCGCAAGAGAGGTGATGAGGTCCATTTATCGCCCCCTAATCCTCAATGAAACACCCGTGCTCATCACCGGTCGCACAACAGCGGAAATCATCAAGTATGCGAACAATGCCTTCCTTGCGACGAAGGTGACCTTCATCAACGAAATCTCAGATATCTGCGAAGCAGCCGGTGCGGATGTGCAGGATGTCTCTAAAGGTATTGGCCTCGATTCCCGGATCGGACAGAAATTTCTTCAGGCCGGTGCTGGGTTTGGCGGGTCCTGCTTTCCAAAAGATGCTCTTGCCTTGACTGACACAGCCAGAAAGTTCGGCCGACCGACGCAAATCGTTGAGTCCGTCATTGCGGCGAACAGCGAACGCAAGCGGCGCATGGCGGACAAGATCATCGCCGCCTGCGGAGGCGATGTTCGCGGAAAAACGCTTGCCGTGCTTGGCGTAACTTTCAAGCCCAACACGGATGATATGCGCGACGCGCCAAGCCTCGACATTATCCCTTTGCTGCAGAAAGCAGGCGCAATCATTCGCGCCTTCGACCCGGAGGGGATGGAGCACGCAAAGACCATGCTGCCGGATGTCGAATGGGGCGCCGACAGTTATGAGGTCATGGACGGTGCAGCGGCTCTGCTCATTCTGACGGAGTGGAATGCGTTCCGGATGCTTGATATCAGCCGAGTCAAAACCCTGCTCACCGAGCCTCTCATCATTGATCTACGCAACATCTATACGCTTGCTGAGATGGAGCAGGCCAACGTCACCTATCACTCCGTCGGTCGGCCACCTGTCGGTGCCTGATGAGGAACTTCACTGTCTAATCAGTGACCCCCACCCAGCATGCCGGTCCGGACGGAATAGTCGACTGCCAAGGCATAGTCTGGGTCGTCGTCTGAATCGACGATGAGCTGGCCTGCACGCTTTAGAAGCCGGTGACAGTCATGAGACAGGTGCCGGAGTTGAAGCGTCTTGTTTCGTGCCTGGTACTTCGCGGCGAGCGCCTCAATTGCCTGAAGGGCGGATTGGTCGACCACGCGACTGTCGAGGAAGTCGACAATCACAACATCAGGATCCTCGTCCGGGTGAAAGAGTTCCAGGAACCCTTCCGTTGATCCGAAGAAGAGCGGTCCTTCAATCTGATAGACGCGTGCCCCCTCCTCGTTCGTATCGATAGAGGCGCGGATGCGTGAGGCATTGTTCCACGCATAGGCCAACGCAGAGACGATCACACCGACAACCACGGCAATGGCCAGATCACTCATCACTGTCACAGCGGTGACGAGGACAATGACAAGTGTATCGGTCAAAGGGATCCGGCGCACGATGCGAAGCGACTGCCAAGCAAAAGTCCCTATCACGACCATGAACATGACCCCAACCAGAGCTGCGAGCGGGATTTGTTCAATCAGGCTAGAGGCCACCAAAATGAAGGCGAGCAGAAAGAGCGCAGCGGAGGTTCCGGACAATCGGGTTCGTCCACCCGATTTCACATTGATCATGGACTGGCCGATCATCGCACAGCCCCCCATCCCGCCAAAGAAGCCGGTCACAACATTTGCGGTCCCTTGGGCGATACATTCCTGGGACGCCCCACCGCGTTTACCGGTCATTTCGCCCACCAGGTTCAAGGTCAGCAGGCTTTCAATCAGTCCGATGGCCGCGAGGATCACCGCATATGGGAAAATGATTTCAAGTGTCTCCAGGGTCAGGGGCGCCAGCGGAATGTGGAACTCCGGCAGCCCGCCCTGAATGGAGGCCATATCACCAACACGCGGCACATCGATGCCAGTTGCAATGACGAGGGCGGCAACGATGCCAATCCCCGCAAGCGGCGCCGGAACAATTGTCGTGATTTTCGGCATGATCCAAATGATGGCCATGGTGAGCGCCACCAGTCCCAACATCATCACCAGGGGCGTCCCACTCATCCAGGTTCTGACGCCGTCTGCATCCACAATCTGAAACTGGGTGAGCTGGGCCAGAAAGATCACAATCGCGAGGCCGTTCACAAATCCCAGCATCACCGGATGAGGTACCAGGCGAATGAATTTTCCCAGCCGAAAGATGCCGGCGAGTATCTGTAGAATCCCCATGAGCACCACCGTAGCAAACAGGTATTCGACACCATGGGTCGCGACCAAGGACACCATGACCACAGCCAGCGCTCCCGTCGCGCCAGAGATCATGCCAGGACGACCGCCAATCAGCGCAGTGATGAGCCCGACAATGAAGGCCGCGTAAAGCCCCACGAGGGGATGAACACCCGCAACGAAAGCAAAGGCAACAGCCTCGGGCACCAGGGCCAGAGCCACGGTCAGGCCTGACAGGATTTCTGTCTTCAGAACGGTGGGTGACAAGGTGGGACGGTCACGCTCTTTCCATTCGGCAATGGAAAGGCGGTCGGCAAAAGCCGCAAAGGTCGATTTAATCACGATGGGGGAGACCCGGTCTTGGGAAGAACGCTACAGATGAGCGCACTTCATACGCGATTGAATGCTGCGCCGCAACAATTCCTACTGCGTTGTAGGGAATTGCTCGGGCTTCATCGTGACAGACCGAAAAGTTAGAGAAATCCGCCGTTTTCTGGGCGTTCGCGCACCATCCACACTGTCTGATTTTCGCGCCGTGATAGCGTGACGCCATTCATGGCGCGCCGGCCTCGCCAAGACCAGCAAACTGCGTGCTGGCAACAATACCTCGAGCCTTGTGCTGGTGCCCACGTGTTCAAACATCATGATCACCTGCCCGCCCAGAGACTGTGATGCGATGGTCGGACCAAAACAGGGAATACAGTCGACGTGAGGCGCAATGCCCTGGCCGGGCACGTATTCATTCACGATGACCTGGTCAGGCGGTTCCTTAAACAGGCCCTCGCCAACAAGCGCACCCACCTCTCCGTTCAACCAGGTGGGTAGCGGGCCCAACCCATCGCCCTCCGAGATGCGCCGCGCCCGGTAGTCATACCGCCAGCCATAATGCTGAACACGCCGACACAGGTCCTGCCGCCAGGGCGCTATATCTACATGCGATAGAAGTTCAGCTTCCCGCGCCGAACCAACAAACTCTTCGATCAGGATTGCACCGGGCGGGAGTTCCGGCATGGGCATCAGGTCCCTAGATCAACTTCCAGCTTCGAGATGGCATTCACGAAATTGTTCGGTGCCTGCGCCCAGTTGCCCGTGAATTTGATGTTGGGGAAGCGCGACAGGATTTTCTCATAGGCCACTTCCAGCTGCATATTTGCGACACGCTGCCCCAGACATACATGCGGCCCCGCGCCAAAGGACAGGTGGTCCCCTGAGTTCTCACGTTCAATGTTGAACTGGTCCGGGTTTTCAAAAACGGACGGGTCCCTGTTGGCGGCGCCGTAATACATGATCACTTTTTCGCCTTCAGACATTTTCTGTCCGGCGATCTCGGTATCATTCATCAGCGTTCGGCGCATAAAGATGACCGGTGAGACCATCCGGATGGCTTCTGGCACCATCTGTTTGATCTTCGACGGATCATCCAACAGCTTCTGTTTCTGCTCCGGGAACTCCGTCAGCAATCTCATCGTGCCAGAGAGTGAATTCCGGGTCGTGTCATTGCCTGCAAAAATGATTAGCAGCCATGCGCCATCCAGAAATTCTTGAGACAAGGGCTCGCCGTCAATCTCTGCCTGCGCGATGGCGGTAAGCAGATCGTTTCGTGGATTTGCGCGGCGATCCTGAAGCACGCGTTCGCCATAGCGGAACATCTGACGGACATTCCAGAGGAACTTGGCGAGAAACACGTAGCTGATTTTTCGTCCCTGCGCTTGTTCTGTGATCATGTGGGATGCGAGTTCAAGATAGTGCATCCATCGCACGATCTTCGGTCGATCTTTTTCGTCGACACCCAGCATCTCGCAGAGGGTGAAGAGCGGCAGCTGCTCGGAAAAGTTTTTGACCATATCAACGATAGGGCCTTTGCGCTCCATATCGTCGAGCAGCTGATCAACTTTGACCTCTACCTTCTTTCTCAGCTCGGCAATGTAGTCCGGCGTGAAGAAAGCCCGATGCTGCATCCGCAACGGCACATGGTAGGGACGGTCCAGACTGATCAGCGTGTTGAGTGCAGCGCCGGCAAGCCGCTCATGCCCACTGCCTCGTTCTGCCGTCGCCATGTTGATGCCACCGCGCTGCGAAGAGAAGGTATCCGGGTTGAGCTCAATGTGTTTTACATCATCATACCGGGTAATGGCCCAATAACCCGCCGCAAGCGGCACAGGCGTCCAGGCTGCCGGTGCTTCTTCCCTCAGCCTCTTGTAATAGTTAAACGGCTGCCCTGAGGTGAAGGCATTATTGTCTGAAAGATCAAATCCGTCCGGTGTCTGATAGATAGGCGCATGGGACGGGCCAGCTTCGGGAACATCGACTTGGGCAGTTTCGCTGACGGGCTGAAGCATTTTTTCTCTCTCTGAAAAATATATATGAGAAGAAAAGTACATGCGCCAAGCCAAGCGTCAACGGTCTTGGAAGAAGCCCTTTATGACGCAGGGGGATGCTCACTTACACTCGCAACAAAAAAGGGAGCGACGATGCGCTCCCTCGAAAACTTGCTGCATTGGGGGTTAAAGGACCTTTAGATCCACTGCAGAGCTTTTGCCATTCCGTCCGGTCTCAAGCTCGTATGAAATCTTCTGATTTTCATCAAGCCCAGCGAGTCCAGCACGTTCAACCGCAGAAATGTGTACGAATACATCCTGGCCGCCGTCTTCCGGCTGGATGAAACCATACCCTTTTGTTGGGTTGAACCATTTGACTGTACCAGTCGCCATTTCATTCTCCTGTGCAGCGCGGTCGCGCCGGTCTTCAATCTCACACGAGCCCCGTGTGTAGGGTATCAAATCGTGATTGGAAACGCCGCATAGCCCTTATTGGGCAAGGCCAGGAGCCGTCACAATGCTCCAACAAAATTCGATAAGAATAAAATGGGGGCTCTTGGGACTGTTGGCAAGAAAAAGAGTCTGGATCACGCGGAATTTCAGCCGCGCCAACAGGGTATGTTCGCAAATGCGAAATCGCTTTACCGGCTTGCCCGCTTCTGCGCGTCCGCCTTCTGATCCTCGTAAAGTGCGGAGATAACGTCCATAAAAACACCGCGCCCTGCCGCAAAATATGGCGCCACGTGGCTCAGCACATGATAGACGCCGCCATGAATAATGTCCGGTCCTGATGCATTGGGATGGCGAACTGCTTCAAAGTTCAACCAATAGGTGAGCAGCATTGTCAGGCGCGTACTGACCTGTTCGGTTTCATCTTCTCTGATGTCCAACACATTGCGCTCAGCAAGGCTAGAGAGCAAAGCCTCGCAGGTCGCCTGCTTGCGTTCCAATAGATCGTCAAAACGCGTGTTGAGCTCTGGATACCGGGTCAGAAGATCTGTCAGGTTTCGATAGAAAAAGCGAAAGTCGTAAATCTCCTCAAAGACAATGTAGAAATAGAGCCAATTGTCTTCCGCTCTGAGAGGGCTTTCCACAGGCGCGGTCAGGACAATCCGCATCTCCTCTTCAAAAGCATCATAGAGAGACGTGATCAGCGCGTCCTTACCCTTAAAGTGGTAATAAAGATTACCCGGCGAAATATCGACCTGATTGGCAATATCGACCGTCGACACATTGGTCTCTCCCTCTTCGTTGAAGAGCTCAAGACTTGCTTTAAGGATGCGTTCCCGAGTTTTCATCGCGCGGGCCAACCGTTAGTTTCGCGATGCCGGTTTCTTCTTAGCGGGCGCCTTTTTTCGCGCCGTCGTTTTCTTTTCAGGCGCCGGTTTCTTCTTTTTCGCTGTTTTCTTTTTCGGCGACGCTTTCTTAATGGCCGGCTTAGAGACCGGATTGTTCATCTGCTCCAATACCATGTCGAGTTTGGCATTCAGTGCGGCGACATCTGCTGTGAGTTTGTCGACCTTTTCCTCAAAGCCGCTCCCCGACGGGGCCAAACCCAGCATGTCACGCATTCGGGACAATCTGTCTTCCAACGAAAGGGACATATCTGCCCCACGGCGTAAGCCCTCCGCGCGCATGTCTGCACTCATCTTGCCCAAGGCGCCCATATTCTTTTCAAAATCTGTTCCCCGGGACACAAGCTCTTCAAAAAACTTGGATGTGTCCTGGCTCACCTGTGCCACACGGCGCGTTACTTCCTGTTGTGTTTCGTCGACGGCCTGGCCATAGGCGCCCACGCCTGCGAGCCAGATCTGGCGTGCGAGGTCGCTTGCTTTATCTACAGGTGATTTTGCTTTCGCCGACTTGCGGCTGCTGGAAGATTTATCTGGCATTGGGTCCCCCATTCCACCTCACGCTTGAGGCCGTCAAATTATCTAGGGGTGATTAGACTGCGCTTAAGCCTTTGTCGCCAGCAGAAACTCACTCAGTGAGCCTATTCCTCAGCATAAAATGCACGAACGGCGCCGTGGGAAACCACGACACCGTTCGGCAATGCTCGTAAAGCTTGTTACGCAGCTTTACGGGCCGGGGTCTTGCGTGCCTTTGGCTTAGCAGCAGCTTTGCGGCTCAGGGCATTGACCTTTTTTGTCAGAGCTTCAACTTCAGTTTCCAGCTCACGAACCCGGGTTGATTTGAACTGCGGGAACTGGAGAAGCTCAGGCATCTCTGGCAGTTCTGGCATCTCAGGGAGCTTCGGCAGATCAGGAAGGGCATCGCGCAACTTCTGGATGCGCTCTTCTACGGTGCCGCTTGTATCGATGCGGACGTCTTTCAGCGCTTTACGTGTTTCGCTTTCAACAACGGCGCCGCGGTCAACCAGCTCGTCAAAGAACTTGTTTGCTTCAGTCCGGGCTGTTTCAGCGCGTTCCATTGTTTCGTCGTAAATGCGGCCATAAAAGCCCAGGCCAGCAAGCCAAATGTCGCGAGCCAGCGGAAGCTTTGCTTCAGGGGCTGCTTTCTTGGTGGTCTTACGTGTCTTCGTCGCCATGATCTTTCTCCTAAGAATCGGGTCTTGTCGGTCTCTTGCTGCGGGCCCGGCTTGGTTGGGGAAACTGACTGGCTGGGTCCCTCGTTGGGTATCTGTTTAGGACCAGATGTCTAGAAAGCGCATACTAATTGGCTTGCCTTCAAAAATATTCTTTATTTTCAGGTACTTAGAAACCATACTGCCGACCAGGCCATGGAGGCTGGCAGCCAAAAATTGCAGCCTCTAGGATGCGCCGTCCCAAAACCTTCTTAATGAGGCCCCCACGTGACCAGTGCATATGAAGAGCAGATGACCCATGAGCAGCCCGGAGGGCATCTGACGGTCACGGGAGAAAAGCCTACCGGCAAGGGGGGCATGTTTGGCTGGTATATCTATGACTGGGCGCTCAATCCCTATTTCATCCTGATCAATATTTTTGTCTTTGCGCCCTATTTCTCCAGCGAGGTGGTCGGGGACGATGTGCGCGGTCAGGCCATCTGGGGCTATGTGCAAGCCACTGCGGGCATCTCAATTGCCCTTCTAAGCCCCTTCTTCGGGTCACTTGCCGACGCAGCCGGTCCGCGGAAACCCGGCATCTTTGTGTTCACCGTCCTCGCTTTCTTTGGCATGTCGATTCTCTGGTTTGCCGCCCCCGGCGACCCCAACTCCATCCTGCTCGTCATCGTGGGTGTTGTGATCGCCGCCACAAGCCTTGAGTTTGCCATCGTCTATCACAATGCCATGCTGCCAGCGCTGGTCTCTAAAAAGCGGATCGGAGCGATGTCTGCCGTCGGCTATGCCGTCGGGTCCGTCGGCGCCATCCTTTCCTTTGTCGTCTGGCTTCTCATGTTTGGCCTGCCTGACATTCCCTGGTTCGGCATCGACAAGACCCTAAGCGAGCATAACCGGGTTGTCGGGCCTCTCTCGGCGCTGTGGCTGCTTGTTTTTGCCCTGCCCTTCTTCTTCATGACACCTGATCAACCGCGTACTGGCCTCAGCCGGACAGAAGCAGCCAAACGAGGCGTGGCGATGGTTATTGGCACCATCAAGAAGCTTCCCCACTACAAGAATATTGCGACTTATTTGCTCGCACGCATGGTCTATTACGATGGCCAGGCTGCAGTGTTCATCTTCACGGGCGTCTACGCCAAAGGTGTCTTTGACTGGCCTACAACCCAGATCGGCTTCTATGGCCTTATCATCATTGTGATGCAGGTGCCCTTTACGTTGCTGGGCGGTCTGGTCGACGACTATCTGGGTTCGAAGCGGACCATCATCGGGGCGGTGACATGCTTCGCCATTGGACTGATGTTGCTCGTCGGCACGACGACAGACAGTGCCGCCTACATCCTGTCCGCCAGCATGGAACCGATTGTGGCCACCAGCATGTTCGGCGAAGCGCTCAACGGAATGGGCTTCGACACAAGCGCTGAGCGCTGGTTCCTGTTCCTGGCAACCGCGACGGGTGTGTTTGCCGGACCGTCTCTATCGTCCAGCCGGACAATGCTGGCCCGTATTGCACCGCCCAGCATGATGGCTGAGTTCTACGGCCTTTATGCACTCTGCGGGAAAGCCACAAGCTTCCTGGCACCGCTGACGGTGGCAATCGTCACACAGGCCACCAACAGTCAGCGGGTGGGTCTTGGAAGCGTGATCATCTTCCTGCTTGTCGGGCTGTTGCTCATGATCTTCGTGAAGGAAGAACAGTCAACGGCGCACGAACACTAAACCATTCTCAGGCGGGGAGAGCTTTTGCTCTCTCCAGCCCGTCGCCCAGGGTGCGGGCCGCAAGGAAGAAGTGGAGCGATCCCCACAATCCCAGGGGGGTCATGGCAAGCAGAGCATATCTGAGGGACTCAACGCCGTAAGTGGGCTCTAGAAGGTCGCTTAAGATACCTACAGCCTGTGGCCCAAGGCCCAGACCAACAATGTTCAGAATAAAAAGGAGCAGGGCCGACGCGGCAGCCCGCATTTTGAGACGCGCCAAGCCCTGGGTCATCGCAAGACTGGGGCCCAGATAGAGAGCGCCAGCAGCGGCGGGAATGATGAAGAGAGCCAATGTCCATCTCAGGTCTTCTGAGAGGTACACGCTGAAACCGAATGGGAAGGCCAGTACGCCAGCCGCTGCAACAACCCACATGTACCAGCGGATGTCCTTCTGTCCCAGCTTGTCTGCCAAGAACCCAGCCCCATACGTCCCGATCCCGCCAGCTATGCCAATTATGAGTGACAACGCGAGGCCGATGTCGCCTACTTCCATACCATGCGACCGGACAAGAAATGGTGGCAGCCAGGCGACAGCCCCGTATCCGACAAATGATACAAGTGTTGCTCCTGCAGCGATGTGACGAAACGCCGGCTGAGTCAGAAGGAACCTCAACACCTCCAAAATTCCAGGTGCTTCCTCTTTATCTTCCTGACCGGCGCGGCCTTCCGAGTGGCCGCGGGGAGGTTCTTTCAATGTAAAGTGAACCAGTACTGCCAACGCCAAGCCAGGCAGCCCCACAACCAAAAAGGCCATACGCCAGCCGTACCATTGCGCCACGAATCCGCCGACCAGAAACCCCACAAAAATCCCGATGTTGACGCCCAAGGAGAAAATGGCGAGCGCCGTCGCTCGTGTCTTGGGTTCGTAGAGATCTGCAATCATCGAATGTGATGGTGGGCTGGAGCCCGCTTCGCCCACGCCGACGAGAATTCGCGCGACCATGAGTTGCCAGAAGCTTGTCACTGCCCCACACACGGCCGTCATGCCGGAGAAGATGGTCATGGATGCTGTAATCACGTTCCGGCGGTTGGTCCGGTCGGCGAGCATGGCGATCGGCAGACCCAGCGTCGCATAAAAGATGCCAAAGGTTGTGAACAGAAGGCCAAGCTGGGTGTCACTCAAAGAGAGATCAATTTTGATCGGTTCCAGCAAGATGGACAGGATCTGCCGGTCGACATAGTTCACTGTGTAAACGACCGTGAGAATCCCCAACGCATATCGACGATAGGCCGGTGTAATGAAACTGCCGTCTGCAGCTTGAGCACTTGGTGTATCGGCCATCTATCCCCCCACATTTCAGAGGGATACCCCTCTCTTCATCTCTCAACCTAACAGGGGGTCGTGCAATTCGGAAGTCAGGAAAGAAAAGGGCCGCTTGAGACAAGCGGCCCTTCAGGCTGAGAAGTCAGAGCAGACTTACCATTCGATGCGCTCGATATTGTCGAAGGTAATCTCCGACCCGTCGGCAAAGGTAATGGTGCCGGACGCATCTTCTGACAAGTCATAGGAACCCATACCGCTGTTTTCGATCGACCCGTCATCAAGCTCGAGCGTCCAATCCATAGTGATGGACCCGCCACCATTGGCCTGTAGCTGAATCGTGTCGGTCCAGCTGCTTCCGCTGCCGCCATCTATGTAGTCGCTGTCGCCATTTCCGGTTTCGAAGATGAAAAGGTCAGACCCGTCTTCACCTTTGAGCGTGTCGTCGCCTGCGCCGCCAAAGAGCACATCGTCGCCTTTGCCGCCTTTCAGCTCGTCATCACCGTCGCCGCCGAAGAGGACATCGTTACCCTCGCCGCCTTCCAGCTTGTCGTCGCCAGAGCCGCCATAAAGCTTGTCGTCGCCATCTTCGCCTTTCAGCGTATCGTCGCCACCTCGACCATAGAGGATGTCGTTACCGTCACCGCCCTTGAGTTCGCCCTTGGTGTTGTCATCAACGAGGATGTCATCCCCGTCTCTACCATCGATCTTATTGTCACTATCCGATCCGTTATAAACGATCGTATCGTTGCCGTTGGACGCATCATAGTCGTCGTCGGTCGTATAAGTCGCGCCCGACAGAGTCGGCATCGCATCACCAGGATCATTGATGTCGTAGAGAACCGTGTTGGTCCCTTCTGCGACAAGCTTTATGTCGTCAACGAAATAAGACTCGGAGTCAGAACTCGTTTTCGCCTCAAACTCAATGACAAGAGTCGACCCTGTCCCGATGTTTTGGAAGCTGTAGGCATCCTGAATACCTGAGTCACCATCCTGGGTCATGAGTTCTGTACGAATACCATCGATGATGACAAACGCCTTGAAATGGTCGTGCCATTCTCCGCTTTCTTCCATCCCTCCCGTTTCGGAAAGACGGAAGCTCAAATCAAGTTCCGAGCGACCGGAGATGTCGATGGTTTCACTCGTCCAGACTGTTTTGGACGTGTTGTCATTTTCCTCATCGGTGACCTGGCCGAACTCATACCTGCCATTATCAACACCGTGATTGCCGGTTTCCTCCGACCCGGCATCGGTAGCGCTCCAGGCCGTAGAGCCACTGTCCGACGTCGCACCGTTGGACAGACCTGAGAAGTCTTCGCTCCAAAGCAGGACCGGAGAATCCATAACGTCACCGACATTGATGGTGAAGGTCTCCGAATAGGAGGCACCTGCTGCATCTGTCGTTGTCACCTCGACATCGACACTTGTATCAGTCTCATAATCGAGAGCAACACCGTCTTTGAGCTTCAGCTGTCCACCGACAACTTCAAAGCGGCTGTCGTCAACCGAATAGGTGTGGCTGTCACCTGCATCAACATCTGTCGTCGACAGATTGCCGATCACCGCTCCTGCATCATTCTCATCCACAGAGGTATTGGAGAGCGCAATGTCTGACGGGCCATCATTGACACTCGCCACATTGACTTCAATCTGCACCGTGTCGGAGTTGGTAGAGCCGTTGGATGCCTCGGTTGCCGTCGCGGTCACTGAAAGATTGAAGGAGCCATTGTAGTTTGCTGCCGGAGACACTTCCAGAGCCGTCAGATTCCAGCCGGACACATCCACACTTGTTGAACCGCCTGACGCGGTGAACGTGTTTGTACCGTCCGACAAAGTTGCACCATCGGGAATGTTCCCGATCACCAGAGACAGGCTTTCCGAGCCATCTGTATCTCCGAGGCTTGCGGAGATATCCGGCAAGCTGATGGTACCGTCTTCCAATCCACTGACGGATGAGCCGTCGGTCGTTTCTGTCAGCTTGATATTGTCGAGATACATGCCCCGACCATGGTCCTGATCAACGCCTGCTTCGCGGAACTGAAGTTTCGTCGGGTCGCCATCACCGGTCAGTGTGTATTCGTAACTCTGCCAGACATTGTCGCTATTGCCCGACCCATCCAGCGCAATGGTGTCAACAACCACACCATCCCACACGACCTCAATCCTGTTAACCGTCGCATCATACCCTGCGCGAGGAGACAGGTCGAAAGTCAGCGTATAGGTGGCGCCATCGACTGTATCTACAGTCCGATGAATATCCGCTGCATCGTCGTAAGCATCGATCGCATCATCGTTCAATTCGATATATTTGTCGCCATCAGATGCGATCTGACCATCCTCGCTGGCGCTCCAGACTTCGATCGCATCACTATCCGTGCTCCAACCGTCTGCCGTTGGCAGGAAGTCCGCGCTACTACCTTCGAAACTTGAGTCGATGATCGTAGTTGTCACGGACGCCAGCGAGATTGTAGGCGCATCTGCCACTGCTGTGATGTCCAGTGTGGCTGTTGCACTGTCCGTCGCCTCACCATCCGTCACGGTGAATGAGAAAGGAACGTTATCCGCGCTCACATTGCTTGCCGGGGTGAACGTCCATGTTCCATCACCATTGTCGGCTACAGACCCATACTGGGCATCGACTGACAAGGAACTGATACTCATCACATCGCCATCGTCCACATCGCTGCTGTTCGCAAGCAACTGCGCACTTGTGATGACCACGGATGTGTCTTCATTGGTAGCACCAAGGTCGACAGCACCGGCGCTTGGGCCTTCGTTCACATCGCCGACGGCAATGGTGAAGGTCTCTGAGTAAGTGGCCCCGCCGCTATCCGTCGTGGTCACTTCCACGTCGACAGAGGCTTCGGCCTCATGATTGAGGCTTACGCCATCCTTGAGCTTGAGCTGACCGCCGACCACCTCAAAGCGGGCGTCGTCCACCGCATAGGTGTGGCTATCCCCATCGTCCACATCCGTGGTGCTCAGCGTACCCACGACGGCGCCGGCCGCGTTCTCATCCACGCTGGTGTTGGAAAGGGCAATATCGCTCGGACCTTCGTTCACATCGCCCACAGCGATGGTGAAGGTCTCGGAATAGGTCGCCCCGGCAGAGTCTGTGGTTGTAACCTCGACGGCTACCGAGGACTCAGCTTCGTGGTTCAGGCTCACGCCGTCTTTGAGCTTCAGCTGACCGCCGACCACCTCGAACCGCGCATCATCCACGGCGTAGGTATGTGTGTCGCCATCGTCGACATCTGTGGTGCTCAGCGTGCCGACCACGGCGCCGGCGGCATTCTCGTCCACGCTAGAGTTCGAGAGCGCAATGTCACTCGGGCCTTCGTTCACATCGCCGACGGCAATGGTGAAGGTCTCGGAATAGGTCGCACCGCCGCTATCCGTCGTGGTCACTTCCACGTCGACAGAGGCTTCGGCCTCATGATTGAGGCTCACGCCGTCCTTGAGCTTGAGCTGGCCGCCCACCACTTCAAAGCGGGCATCGTCCACCGCATAGGTGTGTGTGTCGCCATCGTCGACATCTGTGGTGCTCAGCGTGCCGACCACGGCGCCGGCGGCATTCTCGTCCACGCTAGAGTTCGAGAGCGCAATGTCACTCGGGCCTTCGTTCACATCGCCGACGGCAATGGTGAAGGTCTCGGAATAGGTCGCACCGCCGCTATCCGTCGTGGTCACTTCCACGTCGACAGAGGCTTCGGCCTCATGATTGAGGCTCACGCCGTCCTTGAGCTTGAGCTGGCCGCCGACCACCTCAAACCGTGCATCGTCCACCGCATAGGTGTGGCTATCGCCCGCATCCACATCCGTCGTCGACAGGGTGCCGACCACGGCGCCAGCGGCATTCTCGTCCACGCTGGAGTTCGAGAGCGCAATATCGCTCGGACCCTCGTTCACATCGCCGACCGCGATGGAGAAGGTCTCGGAATAGGTCGCGCCGGCGGAGTCTGTGGTTGTGACCTCGACCGCGACGGAAGACTCCGCTTCATGGTTCAGGCTCACGCCGTCCTTGAGTTTGAGCTGACCGGCCACCACCTCAAACCGCGCATCATCCACGGCGTAGGTATGCGTATCCCCATCGTCCACATCTGTGGTGCTGAGCGTGCCCACGACGGCCCCCGCCGCATTCTCATCAACAGAGGCATTCGACAGGCTGATATCAGACGGACCCTCGTTTACATCGCCCACAGCGATGGTGAAGGTCTCGGAATAGGTCGCACCGGCAGAGTCTGTGGTTGTGACCTCAACCGCCACGGAAGACTCCGCTTCATGGTTGAGGCTCACACCGTCCTTGAGCTTGAGCTGACCGCCCACCACTTCAAAGCGGGCGTCATCCACCGCATAGGTATGCGTATCGCCATCGTCGACATCGGTTGTCGACAGGGTGCCCACCACGGCCCCCGCCGCATTCTCATCCACGCTGGAGTTCGAGAGCGCAATGTCACTCGGGCCTTCATTCACATCGCCGACGGCAATGGTGAAGGTCTCGGAATAGGTCGCGCCGGCAGAGTCTGTGGTTGTGACCTCAACCGCCACGGAAGACTCAGCTTCGTGGTTGAGGCTCACACCGTCCTTGAGCTTGAGCTGGCCGGCCACCACCTCAAACCGCGCATCGTCCACCGCATAGGTGTGGCTGTCGCCCACATCCACATCCGTCGTCGACAGGGTGCCGACCACGGCACCGGCCGCATTCTCATCCACGCTGGAGTTCGAGAGCGCAATGTCGCTTGGGCCTTCGTTCACATCGCCCACGGCAATGGTGAAGGTTTCCGAATAGGTGGCTCCAGCCGCATCGGTCGTGGTCACTTCCACGTCGACGGAGGCTTCGGCTTCGTGATTGAGCGAGACGCCGTCCTTGAGCTTGAGCTGACCGCCCACCACTTCAAAGCGGGCGTCATCCACCGCATAGGTATGCGTATCGCCATCGTCGACATCCGTGGTGCTGAGGGTGCCGACCACCGCGCCTGCCGCATTCTCATCCACGCTGGAGTTCGAGAGCGCAATGTCACTCGGGCCTTCGTTCACATCGCCGACGGCAATGGTGAAGGTCTCTGAGTAAGTCGCACCAGCAGAGTCTGTGGTTGTAACCTCGACGGCTACCGAGGACTCAGCTTCGTGGTTCAGGCTCACGCCGTCCTTGAGCTTCAGCTGACCGCCGACCACCTCGAAGCGGGCGTCATCCACCGCATAGGTGTGGCTGTCCCCAGCGTCCACATCCGTGGTGCTCAGCGTGCCCACCACGGCGCCGGCGGCATTCTCGTCCACGCTGGTGTTGGAGAGAGAAATATCTGTCGGGCCTTCGTTTACATCCCCGACGGCAATGGTGAAGGTCTCGGAATAGGTGGCTCCCGCCGCATCCGTCGTGGTCACTTCCACATCGACAGAGGCTTCGGCCTCATGGTTCAGGCTCACGCCGTCTTTCAGCTTGAGCTGACCGCCCACCACCTCGAACCGCGCATCATCCACGGCGTAGGTATGCGTGTCGCCCGCATCCACATCCGTCGTCGACAGGGTGCCGACCACGGCACCGGCCGCATTCTCATCCACGCTGGAGTTCGAGAGCGCAATGTCGCTTGGGCCTTCGTTCACATCGCCGACGGCAATGGTGAAGGTCTCGGAATAGGTCGCACCGCCGCTATCCGTCGTGGTCACTTCCACGTCGACAGAGGCTTCGGCCTCATGATTGAGGCTCACGCCGTCCTTGAGCTTGAGCTGGCCGCCCACCACTTCAAAGCGGGCATCGTCCACCGCATAGGTGTGTGTGTCGCCATCGTCGACATCTGTGGTGCTCAGCGTGCCGACCACGGCGCCGGCGGCATTCTCGTCCACGCTAGAGTTCGAGAGCGCAATGTCACTCGGGCCTTCGTTCACATCGCCGACGGCAATGGTGAAGGTCTCGGAATAGGTCGCACCGCCGCTATCCGTCGTGGTCACTTCCACGTCGACAGAGGCTTCGGCCTCATGATTGAGGCTCACGCCGTCCTTGAGCTTGAGCTGGCCGCCGACCACCTCAAACCGTGCATCGTCCACCGCATAGGTGTGGCTATCGCCCGCATCCACATCCGTCGTCGACAGGGTGCCGACCACGGCGCCAGCGGCATTCTCGTCCACGCTGGAGTTCGAGAGCGCAATATCGCTCGGACCCTCGTTCACATCGCCGACCGCGATGGAGAAGGTCTCGGAATAGGTCGCCCCAGCCGCATCGGTCGTGGTGACCTCAACCGCCACGGAAGACTCCGCTTCATGGTTCAGGCTCACGCCGTCCTTGAGTTTGAGCTGGCCGCCGACCACCTCGAAGCGGGCGTCATCCACCGCATAGGTGTGGCTGTCCCCAGCGTCCACATCCGTGGTGCTCAGCGTGCCCACCACGGCACCGGCCGCGTTCTCGTCCACAGAAGCATTGCTGAGGGAGATATCTGACGGACCCTCGTTCACATCGCTCACGGCAATGGTAAAGGTCTCTGAGTAAGTCGCCCCGGCAGAGTCTGTGGTTGTGACCTCAACCGCCACCGAAGACTCCGCCTCATGATTGAGGCTCACGCCGTCTTTCAGCTTCAGCTGACCGCCGACCACTTCAAAGCGGGCATCGTCCACGGCGTAGGTATGACTATCGCCCGCATCCACATCCGTGGTGCTGAGGGTTCCCACCACGGCCCCGGCCGCGTTCTCGTCCACAGAGGCATTGCTGAGGGAGATATCTGACGGACCCTCGTTCACATCGCCGACGGCAATGGTAAAGGTCTCGGAATAGGTCGCACCGGCAGAGTCTGTGGTTGTGATCTCGACCACCACAGAAGACTCCGATTCATGGTTCAGGCTCACGCCGTCCTTGAGTTTGAGCTGGCCGCCGACCACTTCAAAGCGGGCGTCATCCACCGCATAGGTGTGGCTGTCGCCATCGTCGACATCGGTTGTCGACAGGGTGCCGACCACGGCGCCGGCCGCGTTCTCATCGACAGAGGCATTGCTCAGCGCAATGTCACTCGGGCCTTCGTTCACATCCCCGACGGCAATGGTAAAGGTCTCGGAATAGGTCGCACCGGCAGAGTCTGTGGTTGTGATCTCGACCACCACAGAAGACTCCGATTCATGGTTCAGGCTCACACCGTCCTTGAGCTTGAGCTGACCACCCACCACTTCAAAGCGGGCGTCATCCACCGCATAGGTGTGGCTGTCGCCATCGTCGACATCGGTTGTCGACAGGGTGCCGACCACGGCGCCGGCCGCGTTCTCATCGACAGAGGCATTGCTCAGCGCAATGTCACTCGGGCCTTCGTTCACATCCCCGACGGCAATGGTAAAGGTCTCGGAATAGGTCGCACCGGCAGAGTCTGTGGTTGTGACCTCAACCGCCACGGAAGACTCCGCTTCATGGTTCAGGCTCACGCCGTCCTTGAGTTTGAGCTGGCCGCCGACCACCTCGAAGCGGGCGTCATCCACCGCATAGGTGTGGCTGTCCCCAGCGTCCACATCCGTGGTGCTCAGCGTGCCCACCACGGCACCGGCCGCGTTCTCGTCCACAGAAGCATTGCTGAGGGAGATATCTGACGGACCCTCGTTCACATCGCTCACGGCAATGGTAAAGGTCTCTGAGTAAGTCGCCCCGGCAGAGTCTGTGGTTGTGACCTCAACCGCCACCGAAGACTCCGCCTCATGATTGAGGCTCACGCCGTCTTTCAGCTTCAGCTGACCGCCGACCACTTCAAAGCGGGCATCGTCCACGGCGTAGGTATGACTATCGCCCGCATCCACATCCGTGGTGCTGAGGGTTCCCACCACGGCCCCGGCCGCGTTCTCGTCCACAGAGGCATTGCTGAGGGAGATATCTGACGGACCCTCGTTCACATCGCCGACGGCAATGGTAAAGGTCTCGGAATAGGTCGCACCGGCAGAGTCTGTGGTTGTGATCTCGACCACCACAGAAGACTCCGATTCATGGTTCAGGCTCACGCCGTCCTTGAGTTTGAGCTGGCCGCCGACCACCTCGAAGCGGGCGTCATCCACCGCATAGGTGTGGCTGTCCCCAGCGTCCACATCCGTGGTGCTCAGCGTGCCCACCACGGCACCCGCGACGTTCTCATCCACGCTGGAGTTCGAAAGCGCAATATCGCTTGGGCCTTCGTTCACATCTGTAGGCGTAACATTGACGGTCCGCGTGGCAGTTTCGCCGCCAGAATCGGTCACGGTTACTGTTACAGGAACACTACCCTGTTCAGCGTCGAGACTCTCGCCGTCCTTCAGGCGAAGTTCCGTACGGCCATTCTGTTCAACCACTTCAAAGCGGGGATCGGAAACCTCGTAAGTGAATGTGTCTCCGTTATCCGGATCGCTTACATGAACGATCCCGACGGACGCACCTTCCACATTCTCGTCGAAGGGAAGCGGGGTCCAGTCAACGGACTCCGGGCCTTCATTCACGTCGCCAACTGAAAGCGTGAAGCTTTCAGTGAAGGAAAGGCCCTCTTCGTCGGTGATGGTCACCGTCAGGTCTACGGATGGTTCTGCCTCATGGTTGAGACTCAGACCGGGCTTCAGTTTCAAGACTCCGTCAACGACCTCAAAACGTGCGTCGCTGACTTCGTACGTATGCTCACCTGCATCAGTTGTTGACAGAGTGCCAACCACCGCTCCGGGCGTGTTTTCGTCAAAGGAATTGTTGCTGAGGTCAATGTTCTCTGGCGCGGAATTGGTCTCTTCAGGTGCCGTGTCTACCGTGAATACTTCCGGTTCAACGAAGAGAGATCCGGCACGGGTTCCACCTTGAACCGTGGCACCATCAGAGATGTCAGCACCATCCATGTTGGACAGTTTCATGTCCATCTTGGCCCGGTCCATCTCAGGCTCATCAAGAAGGCTCTCCGCAGCAGGCGACGGACCCATAGACATTTCCCGACCATCTTCCGGCTGACCGGCTACAGTGACGTCAGCTGCAACCAGAGGGTCACGTCCACTAGATGCCGCGGCCCGATCCTCCTCGACTTCACCGTCGGCACTTGACCCACGCGGAAGGACACCAGCACCAACCACACCACCACTGGCGGCGCCTTCCGGTGAAGCTATTTCGCCGCGTTCGATACCCATATGGATATTGGGATTGGTAACATCGTCGGCTGCACGAGCGCCGTCGAGGCCTGTCAGGTCCGCTTCCTCTTCGTCCCGACGTTTGTCAGAGGTGCGTGACTCATCAAAGACGAACAGGTCATCATTGTGCGGCCCGTTTTCGGCTTCTTTCCTGACTTCAGCTTCGTCTTCACGATTGGTTTCGTCAGCCATGTCTACCTTCCCACGCCTCATCAGAGACGGCTGGACCAGTCCTGATCCAGCGCAGAAACCCACCGCGACATAGCGAAGGGTTTTTCACTTACTAAACAATTTGAGAGGCAGAAATTAACTCGCCGTCAATAAGTCTGGTTAACAGCCAGTTACGTCTTTGGGATGGGCACTCCGGTTCTTAATGTCTGGGCAAAAACCCCAGAAAACCGGGAAAATTTTAATAAAATCATCCTACATATCGACGCTAATCCGCGGAAAATTGGGCAAAAGCAAAAAATTAACCAAAAAACAAAAAGTTCCGGGGATTCTGCGGGTGCGATGGCGGGCTAATCCGCCTTATCTGTTCCTGGGGCACATACGTCGGCATGAGTAAACAGCAGCCAACTGACGGACCGCGCAGCAAATTCCAGTCAGCGGTCGACTCGCTTCGAGTCTTCATCTCTGGTGGGCGCGACGAACGGTTTGCCGACTTCACCGCAAAGGGAGCCGGACCATTAAGTCCGCCCATCCTCATCGGTTCTGTTTCGATCAATTTTTTCGCGCTTGCGACACCGCTTGCCCTGCTGCAGGTCTATGATCGGATTATCCCCAATCAGGCGGTTGAAACACTCACCATCATGGTGATGGGGCTTATCGGGATCATGTGCATCGATGCCGTTTTCCGATATGCCCGCTCCTGCCTCGTCATCTGGTATGCCGCTCAACTTGATCATGCGCTCAACGTCACGCTTGTTGATCGTTTCCTCGAGACACCTCCCCAGGAGTTTGAAAAGGAAACGCCCGGCGGCTACATGGATAAGCTCGGCGCATTGGAAACCATTCGGGACTTTGAGGGGGGGCAATCGAGACTTCTGATGCTCGACCTGCCCTTTGTTGGGGCTTTTCTCGGTCTCATCTGGATTATTGGCGGCTCGCTTGTTCTCGTGCCCATAGCATTGTTTGCCGTGCTGGTTGTGGTGACGGCCATTAGCGGAAGCGCCCTCAGGAAAGTGCTGAGCGATCGCTGGGCTTTCGATGACCGGCGATACAGTTTCGTCGTCGAGACCCTGAACGGCATTCCAGCCATCAAGAGTATGGCGATGGAACCTCAAATATTGCGGCGGTATGAACGGCTGCTGCGCACAGGCGCCTCGGCAACCTATCGTACGATCGAACTTGGGGGAATCGCCCAGTCTTTTGGTGCTGTCTTTGCCGGCGTCACTATGGTGTCTGTGGTTTCCGTCGGCGCCCTTCTGGTCATTGATGGCAGTCTGACGATGGGATCGCTCGCAGCATGTACACTTCTCTCCGGGCGCACCATTCAACCATTGTTGAAGGGTTTGAGCCTCTGGACCCAATTGCAGAGTGTCGATGTCGCGCGCGAAAAAGCCGCAAGCCTGCTTGATCTGCCAGGCAGCCAGATCACCGGCGCACCAAACACGGTCCCTTCTCTTGCGGGCCAGGTTGACCTGAAAAACGCATCCTTCCGGTACGCGCCGGACCTGCCAGATGTGGTGAAACAGGTGAATGCCAAATTCAAACCGGGTGAGATGATTTCAATTACCGGTATCGACAATTCAGGAAAGTCGACCCTTATTCGTCTCATCACAGGAGAAGCCAGCCCCACAGAAGGGCATGTGATGATCGACGGGATGGACGTCACCGGGCCGCATCAAAAAGCGCTGTCCAACTGGATTGCTTACATTCCGCCAAACCCCGTCCTATTCCAAGGAACAATCCTGGAAAACCTTGCCATGTTCCGTGCAGGTGAAGCGATCGACAATGCCCGTCTGGCGGCACGCGCGATCGGACTTGAAGAGGACATTCACCGCCTGCCCGAAGGGTATGATACACGCGTCAATCAGGGCATCGCAGAACAGCTTCCCGGCGGTTTCCTTCAGCGTATGACGATCGCCCGCGCCCTCGCCATGAAACCCCAGGTTCTGCTCTTTGATGAAGCCAACAACACGCTGGATCAAAAGGGTGATCAGAAAGTTCTGAAAGCCCTGCAAGTCCTCAAGGGTGGCCCAACGATTATTGCTGTCACCCATCGCCCGTCCCTTATGCGCATTGCTGATCGACATTTCGAGATGAAGGACGGTCTGTTGGCCGAGATTGCCCAGCCGGACGCGGCAGCTATGCCTGCTCCCGCACCCGCGCCAGAGCATCCTGCTGCGGAGGTGGCATCATGAGCATCACTTTTGACGAAGCAGCTGAAGCCGCAATCTCAAGAAAGTCGACAGAGCCAGGTGGGCGACCGCTTTTGTCCGCTCTCCTTCACGGCGGAGATCTAGACCGGTTTGTTGGCGGCACGTCCGCGGGCGCATGCCTCATGCCGCTCCTCACCAGGCTTGGGTGGCGCGGCGAAGCTCGTCACCTCGCTGAAGCTCTTCCCCATTTTGTCGACGATCTCGACTTCGATGATGTTCGCACCATCCTCTCGAACCTCAACTACACCACAACAGCGCGCAACATGCGGCTCAGTGATTTAGGGCCAAGCCAGTTGCCCTGTCTGTTCTCTACAGATGGCGAGCATATTGGCGTCATCTATTCACGCGACGGTGACAGGCTTACCATCTTTGATGGCAAGATGAAGAAAGAGGGAACGATTGAGGCCAGCAAAACCAAAGGCGTCGCGTATCTGATCAATCACGAAGACACGATTGAGGTCGCACCGACACAGCGCGCAGCTGGAAGCTGGATCTGGAACGTTGTCGCTCGGTTTAAAAAACTCATCGCACAGACTTTTGCGATCAGCTTTATTACAAACGTCACCGCCCTCATGGTCCCTATCTTCATTATGGGTGTATATGATCGCGTCATAAGCACCCGTTCTGCCGAAACGCTCGCCTATTTCGTTGCTGGAATCTTGCTCATCATCGGTGTTGAGGCAGCACTCCGCGTCATTCGCGGGCGCGCACTGGCTTACCTCGGCGCTCGGATTGACGCGCAGGTAGGCGGCGCCTCGTTCCAGCAATTGCTCTACATGCCGGTGGCCATGACCGAGAGCGCGCCTGTGGCAACACAGCTCAACCGTCTAAGACAGTTTGAAGGGGTCAGGGAGATATTCACGGGGCCTCTTGCAGCCGCTGCGTTCGACCTGCCCTTTGTGATCGTCTTTCTTGCGGCGATTTTCGTCATCGCAGGCACCATTGGATGGGTGCCCGTCGCTCTTATCGCGGCATTCACGATCTTTGGTCTGGTGATGGCTCCCATCATGAAGAAAGCCATCGCTGAGTCCGGGGAAATTCGCAATACGCGCCAGAACTTCCTGATCGAACTGGTCAGTAAACAGCGCACACTCAAGCAATGCGCCGCTGAAGATATCTGGCGAGATCGCTTTCACAGCATTTCGGAGCGCGCCGCTGTCGCAAATGCCCGCACAGCCCGGATCAATATGTTCATTCAAACCGTGGCGCAAACGCTGATGACCATTGCAGGCGTCGCCACGCTTGCGATCGGGACACTCTACGCCATGCAGGGCGACCTGACCGTCGGCGCCCTGATCGCCACAATGGCCTTTGTCTGGCGCGTGCTCGGACCCATCCAGTCCATTTTCTTGAGCTTCAGCCGCATCAGCCAGGTCGGGCAGAGCCTCCGCCAGATTGACGGCCTGATGAAGCTGCCCGTGGAGCGGGATGCTGGAAAACTCCCCTCCTTTTTCCGGACGTTCAAAGGCGGTATCGCACTCAATAATGTTTCTTTGCGTTTCTCCGCTGGGGCTGAGCCGGCTCTTATGGGTGCTGCGCTGAAAATCGAGCCGGGCGAATTCATCGCCATAAACGGCTCCAACGGTGCAGGCAAATCAACTTTGCTGAAGGTCATTGCGGGCCTCTACAAACCGCAAGCAGGGTCCGTTTCCCTTGATGGTCTCGACATTCGTCAGCTCGATCCGGGTGAGATGCGCAACTCCATTGCGTACTTGCCCCAGCACGCAACGTTCTTCTATGGCACGATCGCTCAAAACCTGCGACTTGCAGACCCAACCGCAAGCGATACAGACATTGAGAAAGCCATCGCAGATGCGGGGCTTGCGGACTATGTGAAAACGCTTCCCCAAGGCGTCGAGACACGCTTCTCACAGGAAGATTTCGCCAATCTGGCAGGCGGTGTGCGCCAGCGGCTCAATTTGGCCCGCGCCTATGTGAAAAATGCACCCATGCTGTTGCTTGATGAGCCCGCTTTTGGTCTCGACGAAGACGCTGATGCCGCACTGGTCGACAAGCTGATGTCACTCAAAGGCAAGTCCACCATTGTCATGGTTACGCACCGCCCAAGCCATATGCGCCTAGCGGACCGATTGGTCTATCTCGATCAGGGACGTGTCGCCCTTGACGGCCCGCCCGGTGCCGTTTTGGACCGCCTCAACGGCTGAAATTAAGCCGGTTTTAAGTTTATTCCGTCAGGATTTCTCCCAATTCAGCTGTGGTGGCCGCAAATTCTGCAATTTGCGGACTGATGCCCTAGACCATTTGTCTAGTGGATGAGTAGAAGGTGACGCCTGTGGCGCAGGAGAAAACAGAGAGTCCGAAAAAGGCGAAGCAAAAAGCTGAGCTTTCCAAGAAGCTCGCGCTGCCGCTGACCCTGGAAGAATCCGGTCCTCCGCGCTTTTACCAAAATCTGATGATCGTAGGCGGCGTCTTTCTCGCCCTAGCAATCCTTTGGGGCTCTATCACAGAGATCAAAGAACTCGCCCGCGCCGACGGCGAAGTCACCCCTGCTGGGCGCGTTCAGCTTGTCCAACATCTAGAGGGTGGCATCGTCGCAGAGCTTCTGGTCAATGAGGGCGAACTGGTGGAAAAGGACCAACCCCTCGCCCGCCTGCAACCCATCGCCGCAGAGGGCGACCTTGGACAGCTCACAGCTCGCCAGGTGGCGCTCCAACTGAAAATCGAACGCCTCAGCGCGAACATTGACGCCCGCCCAATGGACCCGGCGTTGGAAGAGCTTGATGCCAACCTCTACGCCAACGAGTTGGCCCTTCTGGAGGCGTCCCTTACTGCCGCTGACCGGCAGCGGGAAGGGTTCCTTGCACGCATCGAACAAAGACATAGTGACATTGCCTCTCTTACCGAGCAGCGTACCAGCCTGAAAGAGCAGGTGGAGCTTATGCTTGAGCAGGTTGATCTGAGGGGCGGTCTTCTCGAAAAAGGCCTCGTCTCACGCATTGCCTATCTTGAGACCAAGCGCTCATATGAACAGACACGGGTTCAGCTCATCTCCACCGCGGGCAACCTTGCGGCGACCCGAGAGTCGCTTCGCGAGGAAGAAGTGGGCCTGGAGGAATTGGATGCGACTCTCATCAATGATGCTTTGTCGGAGCGATCCGCGGCGACTGCAGAACTTGAGGAAACCACAAGTGCCATTCGCAAACTGACCGACCGCGTAGAGCGGCTGACCGTCTTCGCGCCGGTGCGCGGTATTGTTCAGGACCTGCCTGCGAAAACCATTGGGGAGGTGATTGAGCCCGGTGGGCTGGTTGCTCAAGTTGTCCCAATGGATGATGAGCTTGTGGCGGAAGTCCGCGTTCTCCCGACCGATATCGGCCATATTCAGATCGGCGATCCCGCCAAGGTCAAAATCACGACCTATGATACGGCCCGCTTCGGCGACATTGATGGCGAAGTCCGCCGTATTTCCGCCTCGACCTTCCGCGACGAAGAAGACGAGCCGTATTACAAGGTGATTATTGCGCTCTCCAAATCTCATGTAGGTCTGGGAACGACCAATCACTCGATCCTGCCGGGCATGGTGGTCAATGCAGAAATCATTACTGGCTCCAAGTCCCTTGTCCGTTACCTGCTGAAACCTGTTTTCCGGTCTCTGGACATTGCCTTCACAGAGCGATAAGCCGCTTCCCATTGGCTCCCCATCAATGTCCGAATCTGGCGAGTAATTTCCGGCCCATCTGTCTATGCTTGGGGCATGGAGACTTGTTCAACATCATCTTTTCCGTCACCGGACGCCTGTTACGCGGCCATTAAAGCCCGTGACACGCGCTTTGACGGGCGCTTTTTTACAGGTGTCACATCGACCGGTATCTATTGTCGGCCTGTCTGTCCCGCCCGGCTGCCGAAACGGGAGAACTGCACGTTCTGGCCCTCTGCCGCCGCTGCAGAACAAGCCGGTTTCAGAGCTTGTTTGCGGTGCCGCCCAGAGGCTGCGCCCGGCACGCCTGCGGCACAAGGCTCCGCGGCGACGGTTTCACGGGCACTCCGCCTCATCGGTGAAGGCGCATTGGATACGGGCAGCGTTTGTCAGCTGGCAGATCGTCTGGGACTGGGCGAACGACAGGTCCGGCGGCTTTTCAATCGACATCTGGGCGCAAACCCCGAGGCGGTCGCGGCGACCCGTCGTCTTTTGCTCGCCAATCAACTGCTCCGCGACACCAATCTGCCCGTTGCCGACATCGCTTTTGCGTCCGGCTTCTCAAGCCTTCGCCGATTCAATGACGCGTTTTCGAAGCGCTATGGCGAACCGCCAACCGCGATCCGGCGTGCCGCTCGAAAGAAAGGGCATAGTGCAACCAACAAGGACGGCGCGCTTCCTTTTGACCTCAGACTTCGTCTCGGATTTCGTCCCCCTTTCGACTGGCAGATGATCCTCGACTATTTCCGCATGCGGGCCATTCCAGGCGTCGAAGCGATTGAGGGCAATAGCTATCGGCGCACCGTTCGTCTTGATGACAGCCATGCATTTATTGAAGCCGAGCCCGATAAAACCCGGGACATTCTTTGGGTACGGGTAATGAGCGATCGGCCGTTCACGCTCGCCGATCTCAATATGCGGCTCCGGCGTCTGTTCGATCTGGATGCGGAACCGCAGGCCATCGGTGCGCATTTCTCTGAGGACCCCCTTATCAGTCCGCTTGTTGCTAAACGCCCCGGCCTTCGTATTCCCGGCGCCTTTGACGGGTTTGAACTGGCCGTCCGCGCCATCCTCGGTCAGCAGGTATCGGTCAAAGGCGCCACGACGCTCGCCGGCCGGCTGGTGGAGACTTACGGTGACGAAGTGATGCCACCTGGACCAGGTTGGCCTTGCTTCCTCTTTCCGGAACCGCAAACACTTGTCAGAGACGATCTGAGCAAACTGGGAATGCCGCGTTCGCGGGGTGACACGCTTTCCGTCTTGGCCGAAGCCGTTGCCAATGGCGATGTAAGCTTACATCCTGGGCATCCCGGCGTAGACATTCCAGACATGATCAAAGCACTCACCTCCCTCAAAGGCATTGGCGACTGGACAGCATCCTATATCGCATTGCGTGCTCTTGGAGATCCAGATGCGTTCCCGGCAGGGGATCTGGGCCTCCAGAAAGCCGCCGCCCCCCATTCTGAAAAACTGAGTGCAACAGCGCTTACCGCAACTGCTGAAAGCTGGCGGCCCTGGCGCGGATATGCCGCTCTTCATCTCTGGTCGAGCCTCTCTTAGGAAACTGCTATGCCCAAATCATCCATCCCCCTCACCATCGCCACCCTCGACACTCCCATCGGACCTATTCGGGTTGCCGCCCATTCAGGCGGTCTCGCGCGCGTCCTGTTCGACACCCAAAAAGATGAGGTGCTTGAGCAAGACCCGAACCCGTCAGACGCCGCGAAGAAGCACCTGGCCGCGGCGGTCAGTGCATTGAAAGAATATTTTGCGGATGAGCGGCAGAGCTTTGACGACCTGACCCTTGCGCCGGACGGAACAGATTTTCAACTCAGTGTCTGGAAGGCACTTCAGGAAATCAGTTACGGCGACACCTGCGCCTATCGCGATATCGCAACCCGTATCGGCAACCCCAAAGCTGTCCGCGCCGTCGGTCTCGCAAACGGGAAGAACCCTATCCCCGTGATTGTGCCCTGCCATCGTGTGATCGGTGCCAATGGCACCCTCACGGGATTTGGCGGCGGGCTTCCAGCAAAAAAATGGTTGTTAGAGCATGAGGGGGCGCTCGCAGGCTCTCTCATTTAGAGATAAGGTCTACACCTGAATCATTTGAAGGCTGGTTTTGATAAGATCAAAAACCAGCCTTCAACATCTTTTGTCGTGTTTTCGGACGGATAACCGTTTCCACTTATCCTGAAAACACTATCTGGGAGTTGCTTTACATGATTGATCTTCAGTTTAACGGCCTGTTCGGGCTGCTCATTCTGATTGCAGACATTTATGCAATTGTGAAGACCGTGCAAAGCAACGCGGAGACACTGACGAAGGTCCTGTGGATCGTCGTTATCCTGTTCCTGCCGCTCCTCGGCGTTATCCTCTGGTATTTCTTCGGTCCGCGCGGGTAGCTAGTCCAGATACTGAGTGAGGTCAGGCGCGTCCGCTTCATCAAGGCGGGGCACGATGGCGATAGGAACGTCGCCCGTGAAGCGCGCCATGACTTCTGCCGTTTCTTCGACAGGCACCGGGTTTACCTCAGACGTTGAGATCACAATCACAGCCGGCGTCAGACCCCGGACCTTCAGGCTTTCCAAAGCGGTGAGTGTGTGGCTGATGGTACCCAGGTAGGAGCCTACCACCAGGATCACCTGAAGGTCCGTCCGCTCCTTCAGCGCGAGCATCCAGTCCGCCATGGTTGCTTCCGGGTTGATGGGCACCAGCACACCGCCAGCACCTTCCACCAACACATAGTCCTGACTCTCTGGCGTCATACAAAAGTCGATGAGCTCATTGAGCTTCATTGTGAGACCGATCCTGTGAGCCGCCATATCTGGCGATAGCGGCGGATCAAACCGCCAGGGCGTGATGGCGGCAATCGCTTCCTCCGACACGTCGACGCCCATGGCCAAAAGCATGCGACCGGAATCTGTTTCTTCGAGAGGAACCCCTTCCAATCCACTCAACACCGGTTTCAATGCCGCTACTTTCCTGCCCTTGGCCAAAAGCTGGCGGATCAGAATTTCACTGATCACAGTTTTGCCGATATCGGTGCCTGACGCGGTCACAAACAGGTGGGTCATTCAGCAGCTCGCTTGTTGAGAATTTGGGTGCGTACAAGGTCCGCCAGCCGGTCAATGTCTTCATCTTTGTGGCACGCGGTGAACGTGAACCGTAAGCGCGCCGTTCCTTGCGGGACGGTCGGCGGGCGAATGGCGGTCACGAGAAACCCTTGCTCCTCGAGAAAAGCGGATGCCTTGAGTGTGGTTTCCGGGTCGCCCAATACAAGAGGAACGATCGGGCTCTCAGCCGCGGGCAAGTTCAACGCTCTCGTAAAACGGTTTGCTTTCTCAACAGGAAGAGCCGCGTAATCAGGGTCAGCCTCGACAATGTCGAGGGCAGCGATTGCGGCCGCCGCGCTCGCTGGCGGCAAGCCCGTTGAATAGATAAGGGTGCGCGCCCGAGTTCGTAAGAGATCAATCACAGGTTGGCTCGCGCAGATGTATCCGCCATACGACCCGATCGCCTTTGACAAAGTGCCCATCTGCAGCGGTACATCGGCCTTCACACCTGTAACAAAACTGGACCCTCGCCCCTCGGCTAGCACGCCGATGCCGTGGGCATCGTCGGTCATGAGCCAAGCACCATGGGCTTTGGCGATATCCGCCATCTCCGCAACTGGCGCCAGATCTCCATCCATCGAGAAGACACCATCCGTTACGATGAGGCAGTTTTGCGCCGCACCACGGTGAGCGTCCAGCAACTCGGTCAGGTGGTCCAGATCATTGTGCCTGAATCGATAGGCGGTAGCGCCGGACAGGTCTGTACCCGCGAGAAGGCAGGAGTGGGACAGTTCGTCCGCAAGGATCAGGTCGCCCGGTTTCATCAAGGTCGGAATGATGCCGAGATTGGCAAGATACCCAGACCCAAAGACGACACAATCATCGGTCTGTTTAAGGACCGCGAGTCGGCGTTCCAATTCCATAAAGATTGAATGGTTACCGGTAACCAGTCGTGACGCCCCTGAGCTGGCGCCGCGTTCGTCCAGCGCCTGTTTGGCCGCGTCCAAGACCCGCTGATCGTGTGCCAGGTTCAGGTAATCGTTGCAACAGAAAGAGATAAGGGTGCGACCCTCCCGCTCAACATAAGCCCCTGCATTTCGGTCGGTTTCTTTCAGGCGGCGGCGCAGGTTTCCGGCCTCCAGTTCGGCCAGTTTCTTGAGCGCCATATCGTCCAGCGAGCTCATCTCTGTGCGATCACCTTTTCTGCGGGAATACGCGGATTTTCCCCGGTTTACCCCACGACACCTACACCATGTCAAAATCGGCGGCAAACCTGCGCTTTGCGCTCTTCCAAGTCAACCAAATCCGGCACAAACCCCGCCCCACTCCTTTACTTGCAAATGGGCCGGTTCTGCCTATGCTCACGGTCAAAATGTGCCTAAGACCCGCCTTAAACTAGGGAAGAGTTCATGAATATTCAGACGCCCGTGTCCGAGCAGATCGCTGCTCCTGAGACCACCGCCCTCCGCCACGATTGGTCCCGCGAGGAAGTTGAGGCTCTGTTTGCCCTGCCTTTCAATGACCTGATCTTCCGTGCACAAACAGTTCACCGGGAATGGTTTGACCCGAACCAGGTTCAAAAGAGCATGCTTTTGTCCGTCAAGACCGGGGGCTGCCCTGAGGATTGCGGCTACTGCTCGCAAAGCGCCAAGCATGACACGGGCCTCAGTGCTTCCAAACTGATGGAAGTCGAAAAAGTTCTGGAAGGGGCCCGTCGCGCGAAAGAAGCAGGCGCGTCCCGCTATTGCATGGGGGCCGCCTGGCGCGAACCAAAAGAGCGCGACATGCCCGCGATTGTCGCCATGATTAAAGGCGTTCGCGAGATGGGCATGGAAACCTGCATGACGCTTGGCATGCTGAGCCCGGAACAAACAATCCAGCTTAAAGATGCGGGCCTCGATTATTACAATCACAATATCGATACATCCGAAGAATTCTATCCATCTATCATCACGACACGGACTTTCCAGGATCGCATAGATACGCTTGAGCGGGTGCGCGAAGCCGGCATCAATGTCTGTTCCGGCGGCATTTTGGGTCTGGGTGAAGAACGTCAGGACCGTGCAGGCATGCTGATGGCGTTGGGCAATCTCACTGAGCATCCGCAGTCTGTGCCGATCAACATGCTGATCCCCATTGAAGGCACACCGCTTGGCGACAATGCTAAGATTGATCCGATTGAATTTGTCCGCACCATCGCCGTGGCACGCATCATGATGCCGAAATCCATTGTCCGCTTGTCCGCGGGCCGCGAATGGATGTCTGATGAGACGCAGTCACTCTGCTTCCTAGCCGGTGCCAACTCCATTTTCGTCGGAGACGAGTTGCTGACCACGAAGAACCCTGGTCAGGACAAGGACGCGGAGCTCTTTGACAAGCTGGGCCTGGAGCCCATGCCAGCGCATAGCTGCCCGTCTGAAGTCTAGGGAAGCAAATCAGGTTGTGACCGTCGTCAGGATGGTCGCCACCAGCTCTTCGTGAAAATTCTTGCGCTCAGCGCGCGATCCTCTACCGCCGAGCGCTACCTGAAAAAGAGATCCGTCCATCATGGCCGTGATAAGGCGTGCCTGGCGAAGAGCTTCTTTGTCTGATAGTTGGGCGTTTACCTCCATCAGCAATTCAGCGACAGCCTGATAGAAAATTCTGTATTGGCGCGCATGCAAACGCTTGAAGCGATCCTGATGCAGCGCAAGCATCGCGATCACCGCATAGACCCGGCCACCGGTCTGATGCCATTCGCCGACCAGGCGCCGAACCATTTCAGCAAGCCGTTCTTCTGGTGTTCCTACGCTACTCCTGACCTCGCGCACGATGCCCAGACCGCGGGCAAATTCTTCATTCCCGATTGCATCCAGCAGGTCTTCCCGCATGGGGAAATAATATTGGAGGTTTCCGAGCGTTATCCGGGCTTGAGCCGCGACCGTTCGCAACACGAATGCGTCATAGCCTTTTTCAACCAGCAAATCACGCCCGAGAGAGATGATCTCCGCCCGGCGTCTTTCTCCCTTCGTCAGTTTAATATCTTCATCAGAAGATCCGGCTTGCACGCTCATTCCCTCATCCAACCCTTGCGCTTATGAGGCCCACCACCTACTTTCAATAAATTAGGTTATTGACCTATTTTACTGAAAGCGAGTGGGAGATCGCAATGGAAATTGCCAATCCGGATCAAAAGTCGGCTTCACAATATGCGGATCAGTTTCCCGACCTCGTTCATCAAACAGGGGCCGCAACCTATAACTACCTATTCGGACCCGACCGTGTGCTTTTCAACGCCTTTATGAAGCAGAGCTGGTTAGCACCTCAGAACCTCTTTTCGCATTCCGAGACAACGATTGTTGCAGACGGCACAACCCTTTTGGGTATTGAACTCGGCTATGGTGGGGTCGATTGGTACAGGTTTCATTCATCTGGCGGCACGGTGATCGGCAAACTCTTTGAAGCGGGCCATCTCAATGAAGAGGGACTTGTTGCCTTGGGCGAGAGATCAAATCTCATCAGCTATATGAACCCCTATATTCCCAACCACGCCTATTACATCACGGCGCTGTCGGTCACACCCGCGGCTCACGGCACCGGGCTCGGCGCGAGACTTCTCAAAAATGCCATCGATCGTGCACGTGCAGATGGCTACAAAGAACTTCATCTGGATGTGTTTTCCGATAACCCTGCGGTCAATTTCTACCAATCGATGGGGCTTACTTGCATGGCGGAAACGGTTGCACCGACTCCCTGTCGTGAGAACAATGTCCCGATGGAAATGCGAATGGTGATTGGCCTATGACAAAGTCAGCAATGCGTTACGTTTTTACAGATGCGCAGAAGAAACATGATCCCAAGTTCTTTCTCGCAAGCGGTATCATCTCGGAAAATCAGGAGATACCTGCGCGCGCCGACATCCTTGCAAAGGGTGCTGAGAATGCGGGCCTCACACCGGTCATTCCGGATGATCACGGCCTTGGCGTGATTGGACGCTGTCACACGCCGGAATACATCCAGTTTCTCAAGAACATTTACACCCGCTGGTCTCGGAAACCCGGTGCACCAAAAGAGGTGATCCCGAATATCCATCCCCAGCGCCGCGATTTCGGATATCCCGCCGCCGCCGATGGCCAGGTGGGATATCACACGGCAGACTCGTCCGCGCCAATCGGCGAACATACCTGGGAAAGTGCCTACTGGTCAGCGCAGACAGCGGCGCATGCGGCCGACTTGGTGCTCAAGGGCGCCGATAGTGCCTATGCTCTCTGCCGCCCGCCGGGACATCATGCGCTGCGCGACATTGCGGGTGGGTTTTGCTACCTCAATAATTCAGGCATTGCCGCTGAGATGCTGAGGCAGCGCCATGAGCGGGTCGCTATACTTGATATCGATGTGCACCATGGAAACGGCACGCAAGACATATTCTATGAACGCGCAGACGTCCTGACCGTTTCCCTGCACGTAGACCCCATCCGCTTTTACCCGTTTTTCTGGGGTCATGCTGACGAACGCGGCGAAGGTGCTGGTCAGGGATATAATCTCAACATGCCTCTCAGCCGCCGCACGCCGGATGACGCTTATCTCGCAGCACTCGACCAAGCGCTTGAACGGATCGATGCCTTTGCGCCAGGTGCTCTTGTTCTCGCCCTTGGCCTTGATTCATTCGAAGGCGATCCCTTTGAGGGCTTTTGCATCACCACGCCAGGATTTGCGCGCATCGCTGAGGCGATCGCAAGTCGCGGCTATCCGACGGTGATCGTTCAAGAAGGGGGCTATATCTGCCCGAAACTTGGCGACAATCTCACCTCGTTTCTAACCGGTTTCTTGTCAGCGCGCCGATAGACAGTCATGTGACATTCAGAGCCAGGCCAGCGCCTTTTTCAGATAGGCATGGCCCTCCTCCCGCTGCCATTCGCCATGGGCCATCACGACCCGCCGTGTCGGCCAGGTCAGAATGCGCGCTTTCGCAGCCCGTGCGCGCTTGCGGAAAATAAAAGAGAGACGCCATTCGAGCGGAGCGTATCCCCACCCTTCAACAATCTTCCACCGCTTCGCGATCCAGTGCGCCCACGGTTTCCAATGTTTACGCAAAAACGCATCACTGAAATTCTCAGACAGGTCTGCCAGGATCGCGGTGCGAGAAGCCTTGTGAAAGAAAATCACTTCATCCATTGCCGGCGACCCAGACATCCGCACCTGATCAATTTCATCCGCCCAATCCAGCGGCGGTGTATCGGTCAGGGGCGCTTCAAACTTCAAGCCTCGGCACTTCCTCATGGTCGATGCCGGCCCCCATAGCTTCGCATCCGGAAAGGCGGCGGCCCATTCTTCCAGGAAGAGGTAATGTATTTTGTTGGGACTCACGAGGTGGGCAACAGGGCCAAGTTTCCCGACCTCGTTGGCAAGTCCTTCTGTCAGCTGAACCGGCGACCAGACCCACAGTCTTCCATCCTTCAACCGGACGATGACACTGCGGGTTGGGTAGGGAAAGCTGTAGAAATCCACGCAGTCGCCTTCAACGATCCAGATGTTCTCGTCTACCTGCTGGAGCATCGCTTATCCGCCTCTCATCTTTTCACGCAGTCCTGCGCCACAAATCCTGCCGTTTACGCTACGACTTTCTTTCAATTCAGGTCTCCCCGCGCGCCTCATCCACTTTAACTATTGCACCTTCTGCATCAGCCCGCGACATTGCGGCTCTCCTATCTCTGTGAGGTAATTTTATGGCCAACATCCCCCCGAAAAATCCTGCCTATCCCACTCCCCCAACATGGCTGGAAGAGAGCGCGCCCCATGTCTGGCTGCCCTATGCCCAGATGCAAACCGTGCCAATGACCCTGCCTGCAGCGAAGACGGAGGGAGTCAGGGTTACACTTGAAGATGGCCGGGAGCTCATAGACGGCGTCTCCTCCTGGTGGACAGCAGCGCATGGCTATAACCATCCTCACATCCGCCAGGCCGTCGCCCGACAGCTCGAAGAAATGCCCCATATCATGCTGGGGGGCTTTGCGCACAAACCCGCATTTCAACTGGCGAAACGCCTCGCCGAAATCCTACCTGGAGATCTCAACCATACCTTCTTCTCTGAGTCCGGCTCGGTCTCGGTAGAGATCGCCATGAAAATTGCGGTCCAGTACTGGATCAACCAGGGGGTCCGCGGGCGGCATCATTTTGTGAGCTTCAAGGGCGGCTATCATGGAGACACGCTGGGGACCATGGCTGTGTGCGACCCGGATGAAGGCATGCATACGCTTTTCAAGGGCGTGATCCCGGAGCATCTGCTCACCGACATCCCGCGCGGCCCCGATGCGGAGGCCAGCTTCGATAAATTCCTGGAACAGCATGTGCACGAGGTTGCGGCCGTTGTAATGGAGCCGCTGGTGCAGGGCGCCGGTGGCATGATCTTCCATTCGCCCGAAACGCTTCAGATCATCCGCCGGTGCTGTGACAGGCACAATGTCTTGCTGATTGTCGATGAGATTTTTACAGGATTTGGGAGGACCGGTACTCTGTTCGCCTGCCATCAGGCCGATATCGTGCCTGACATTATGACACTCTCAAAAGCGCTCACCGGGGGCACTATGGCGCTCGCCACCACAACAGCCCGGTCTCATGTCTTTGAGGCCTTTCTGAGTGACGACGGTGGTAAAGCCCTGATGCACGGGCCCACCTATACGGGAAATCCGCTGGCCTGCGCCGCAGCCAATGCGGCGCTTGATCTTTTCGAACAGGAGCCGAGGCTCGATCAGGCGAAGCGAATTGAGGCTCAACTCATTCAGGAGCTCGCACCTGCCAAAGCCGTTCCAGGCGTTCAGGACGTGCGCGTTTTGGGGGCTATCGGGGTCATTGAGGTAGACGATCTCAAAGACACAGAATGGCTAAAACGAAGGTTTATTGAGGAAGGCGTTTGGGTACGTCCCTTTGGCAATATCATCTACACGACCCCTCCTTTGGTTATAGAAGAGGGCGATCTCACCCAGTTGACCAGTGCCATGCTGAAAGTGCTTAGCGAATGGACTGACAAATAAGTCTGTAAGCGGCCACAAAGCAGGGAATTTGCGTTTTGGAGGCCCCAGTAGTCATCGCGGCTATTGAGGCCCCTTTAGGTAAAAGTTAATGTATTTATCTGGGTTGATTCGCGAGGATCAGCCGCTTTTTTGCGCCTACTAGAGCTTTAGGATCATGACGGGAGCCTGAGGCCGGGTGCCCGGAGGTATCGGCCTCCCGATAACCCGTCAGTAAACAGGGGTACATGCGTTATGTACGTGATTGCGTTCGCGTCTCAGAAGGGCGGGTCAGGCAAAACCACCCTTGCCGGACATATTGCGGTCGAAGCGGGACGGACGGGACTTGGTCCCGTGGTTTTAATGGACACGGACCCGCAAGGGAGCTTGTCACAATGGTGGAATGTTCGCGAGGCTGAAACACCGGCCTTTGTTCGAACATCGGAAAATGGCCTGGCGTCGGATTTGGCGGCGCTGCGCGCAGCAGGGACAGGACTGGTCGTGATCGATACACCGCCAGCAATTACATCCACAATCGGTCAGGTGATCGCCGAAGCCGATCTGGTTGTGATTCCAACCCGTCCCAGCCCGCATGATCTCCGGGCCGCTGGCGCAACTGTTCAGATTTGCGAAGATCAGGACAAACCGCTCGTGTTTGTCATCAATGGCGCGAGCCCGAGGGCGCGCATCACGACGGAAGCTGCCGTCGCCCTCTCCCAACATGGCGCTGTTTCCCCGACGATTGTGCATCAGCGCATCGACTTTGCATCCGCCATGATTGATGGCCGCACGGTTATGGAACTTGGCGGGTCTTCCAGGTCCCCCGCTGAGATTTCAGAGCTTTGGGGTTTCTTGCGCAGCCGCCTTACAGGAGAGGTCGCATCCCCTCTCCTCTCCCCCAGCGAAACAAAAAAAACGACAAAAGAACCGCTGTCACCTGTGGGTGATGGGTCTTCCCTACGAGGCGCCGCCTAAATGTCCAAGAAGCCTGCCCCGCTGACAAGCGATCTCCTGGTTCGGAAAGGGGATGCAACGCCCTCTTCCATCGACCCTCAAGATCGTGCGACGGCGCCAGACGCCCCAAGTGCTCCAGAGAGTACGTCCGAGCAACACCCCTCCGAAGAAGCTACAGCGCCGGTCATGCCGGAACCTGACATTGTTATTGCTGCAGATGAATCAGAAGAGGATACGACCGGTTCCCGCAGGCGTCTCGCAGCCGTTCTGGCGCTCGTCGCTGTTGTGACTGCAGGCGTGTTGGCGGTCAGCATGTTTGAGACAGAGACCACCACGTCGGTTGCACCACTCAGCGACGATACCAACACGGCGGAAGCAGAGGCCCCCAGCGTGGCCCCCATCATTGCACCACCTGGCCCTCAATCAGACGGCGCGCCTGTGCCACCAGAGGCAGCCGAGTTGCGGCTTGCTCCGGTAGAGGCGACCCCTGAGGCAGCCGTTGTAGACGAGACACCCGCACCAGAACCGGCTCCAGAGGAAACAGCTGTCGTAGAAGCCCCCGTCCCCGCTGCGCCGCCGCGGGAAGCCGCGACAATCACCCCGCCGGCTTCTGATCCGGAACCGGTGAAACCTGAAACCGTCGCGGACGCCACACCTCCTGCTGCACCAGTGGCTGCCATAGCCGAACCAGGTCAATATCTGATCCAATTGCTTTCCGTTCGCTCAGAAAGCGCGGCGAAAACCGCCTGGGCCAATCTGCAAACGGCTCACAGCGATCTGCTCGGGGGTGAAACCCTTAACATCGAAGCGGCCGACCTCGGGGAACGCGGTACATTCTATCGGGTCCGGTTCGGAGCTTTCGATGGAAAAGCGGACGCGACAGCAGTTTGCACGGCACTCAAAGCCCAAGGTCAGGACTGTCTGGTGAAACGGGCGCAATAGGCCGCCCGTTCAATACCAGTAATACTCAATGAAAGATTGTCGTAAGAGGCGGCGGTGCGTGCCACAGCGCTCCATACCGCCGCGTGTCATCTCCTCAAAATCTCCTGCACAGACGTTGGCGTTTGGGTCCGGCTCAGGTAGGGTCCCGCATCAAAATTGGAGATAAGACAGATGGTTCAGGCGGTGATTTGGGATTTCGGCGGTGTGCTCACCTCCAGCCCCTTTGAGGCATTTAATCGGTTCGAAGCAGAGCGGGGCTTGCCAACCGATTTCATCCGTAAGGTCAACTCAACCAACCCCGACACCAATGCATGGGCTCTCTTTGAACGTAGCGATATCTCTCTCGATGAGTTTGATGAGATGTTCGCGAAAGAGGCGACAGCGTTGGGTGGCAATGTAAGCGGACGTGAAGTCGTGGCGCTTCTCTCAGGCGACATCCGCCCGGAAATGGTAACCGCTCTAAAACGGTGCAAAGAAAAATTCACGGTCGGGTGCATTACCAACAATGTCAGCGCTGGCGAAGGAGCTGGCATGGCGCGTACCGAGGCCAAGGCCGCGGCCGTTGCCGATGTTATGGCTCTGTTCGACCATGTGATCGAGAGCTCTAAAATCGGCATCCGCAAACCGGATCCACGCATATACGAAATGGCCTGCGAGACACTCGGGGTTGAGGCCTCCCAATCTGTCTATCTGGACGATCTGGGTATCAACCTCAAACCAGCACGGGTGCTGGGCATGACCACAATCAAAGTTCTCAATGCAGCACAAGCTCTGGGAGAGCTTGAAACCGCCGTTGGCTTTTCGCTTCGCTAAGCAGCGAACAAGCAGTCATGAAAAAAGGCCGCCTTGTTAGGCGGCCTTTTCTTTAGACAGGGTCTGACACTCAGCCCTTCGCTGCCGCCTTAGCTTGCTCTGTGTCGTCGGCGCTCAGCCCCAGCTGGCGTGCAACATGGTTTACCAGGTGCTCTTCAAACTTATGAAGGCTCCCATCTGACAGTGCGACAGCCCAAAGCATCTTGAGTAGATCTTTCTTCTCGGAATCATCAAAGCTGTTCGCCACAATATTGATGAAGGCCATGTCCGAATAGTTTGCCTTCTGGCGTTTCTCGGCAACATCGACCAGATCGTTGGCCGCATCGTCAGTCAACCCGAACTGTTCTTTCACGACCCGCGTAATCGTGGCGCGTTCGCCTTCGTCAAAGTCACGATCAAGACGAGCCGCCTCAACCATCAGCGCAGCCGCAGCTACCTGTTTCGCGTCTCCACTTGTCACGGATGCTGCAGGTGCCTTTGGGCCCTCTTGCAACAATTGCAGAATCTTGTCGAGCATATGTGCCTCCGGTCTTCCGTGTGATGCGCCTTTGTTCAGATGCGCATGTCATTTCTTAAACTATAACGCCGCCGAGAGACATTGTCCCTCGGCGGCGCAAATTTATCGTATTCCCAACGCCTTAGTGTGCGAGGGCGCCGGAAGGAGCCTTCACTGGCCGTTTCCGTGGGAAGATCATATCCAAAACCACCGCGATCGACGGCAAGGTTGTGATGGCCATGATCATGTTGATTGAGAACATGAAGGTCAGCAGGAGACCCATATCCGCCTGGAATTTCAGAGCGGAGAAGGTCCAGGTCGACACACCAACCGCCATGGTGACAGCTGTAAACACAACGGCCATACCGGTTTCGAAGAGTGTCTGCTTGTAGCTGTCCGTGATGTTCAAACCTTCTGCAAGGTGGAACTGAACGCGGTTGTAAATGTAGAACGCGTAGTCCACACCCAGACCCACAGCCAACACCATCACAGGCAGTGTCGCCACGGTGAGCCCGATTTCGAGCAGTTCCATGAACCAGTAGCCAAAGAAGGTGGCGAATGTGAGTGGGATGGTACACGCGATCGTTGCGCGCCAGTCACGGTAGGTGAGTACCACCAGGATCACGATTGCCACATATACCCAGAGCATCATTGGCAGCTCTGATGTTTCAATCTCCTGGTTCACAGCGGCCTGCACACCCATGTTCCCAGACGCGAGACGGATTTTAACGTCGTCGCGCTGGTTGGCGTCACGCCATTTGACCGCTTCTTCCACAGCCCGCTCAATGGTCGTCGCTTTCGCGTCTTCCAGGAAGATGAGAAGCGACATAACAGAACAGTTCTGGTTCAGAAGACCGGTGGATGGTGGCACTGGTCCCACAGCCTGCACGAGGGCAAACTGGTTACGCGGAAGCGCCCGCCATTTGAGGTTCCCCTCGTTCCAGCCCGCTGAAGAGTTTTTCACAGCGTAAGGAAGAGAGATGGCCAGAGAAACACCTTCCACATTTTCCATGTGCCAGGTGAACCGGTTCAGATACCGCATCTGATCATATTTGATGCAGGCTTCTGTCGGTGTTTCCGTCACAACGGTGAGCAGGTTTAGACCAAGAGAGAATTTCTCCGCGATGGTCGTACTGTCCTCATTGTAACGCGCATCTGGATGCAGCTCAGGAGACCCTGGATGCAGCGCACCAACGTGACGATCCTGACTTTCGATAACGGCAGCCACAAAGAAGCCCGTTGAGACGATGAGCGTTACAACGGCTGTCTTCGGGTTCGCGATATTGCCGAGAACCCGCATAATCTTCAGGCGCGTTTCGCGTGCCCGTGCCACACGGTCGGCGAACCCTTCATCAAATGTGAAGTAGGACGCCATGATCGGCAGCATGATGAGGTTGGTCACAATCTTAAGCGCCACACCAATCGACGCCGTGATCGCAAGCTCTTGGATCATCTGGATTGGGATCAGGATCAGCGTACCGAAGCCCACCAAGTCCGTTACCAGAGCCATCGTGCCCGGGATCAGAAGACCGGAGAAACTCGTCCGGGCCGCCTCCTCAGAGGTCGCCCCATTTGAGATTTCTGCAGTGATCAGGTTGATCTGCTGCACCCCGTGGCTCACCCCGATGGCGAAGACCAGGAACGGCACCAGGATCGCCAGCGGGTCAAGGCCGTAGCCCAGAAATGCCAGCACACCAAATTGCCAAACCACCGATACCAACGAACAGAAGAGTGGCAAAAAGGTGAGAATGATGGAGCGTGCATAGAGATACACAGACAAGGTCGTCAGCAAGAAGGCGATGAAGAAGAACTGAACAACTGATCCGGCACCGTCTGCGATATCACCAATCAGCTTCGCGAAACCAATAATGCGAACTTTGTAGTCCCCACCTTCGGTTTCATATTTGTTGCGAATTTCAGATTCGAGCTTCGCCGCGAGATCGAAGTAATCCAGTCTCTCCTGGGTCTTTGGATTGTATTCCAGAAGTTCCGCCGTGATCATGGCGGCGCGGAAATCCTCAGCAACCAGGCGGCCAACAAACCCACCTCGGATCACATTGTTCTCAACCTGCTCGAGAGCCTCCGGGGTCATCGTTTCCGACGTCACCGTTCCCGGGATCACATCATCGGCGCGAATACCTTCTTCTGTGATTTCCAGATAGCGTGTGTTCGGCGTCCAGAGCGACGTCACTGTGTGACGGGCAACACCTGGCAGGAAGAAGATATCATCGGTGATGTCTTTATATTCCTGGAAAAACTCTTTGTTCCAGATGGTGCCTTCATTGGCTTCCAGCACAATGATCACACGGTTCGACCCGAAGAGCTTTTCCCGATACTCTTGGAAGGTCTGAATGTATTCATGCCCCGATGGCAGCTGCTTGTCGAACCCAGCATCCATCTTCAACTGAGTGGCGTAGTAGCCTGCATACAGCGTGAACGCCGCCAATGCTGCGAGAATAATTACGCGCGTCCTGAAAACTAGGGCTTCGAGTAACTTTACCATAGACCTTTTCCCGTCTCCCTGGCCGCCCCTCGACGACCGTCAACACTAACGCAAACCACACCCGCACTTACTCCGTGTACGGATAAGTACGGCGCATCTGCGCAAAACTATTTAGGGGGAAGATCCTAACAAAACGATGAGGCTCAATCGGCGCTCACCGAGAATCTTGTGGTCAGAACTTTAGAACAGGGACCCATGCCCTGTTGCTCTGTTTGACCTCCACGCAAAACGCGATCCGCGTCTTTCGTGGTCTACCCCCTCCCAAGTCCCGCTTTTTGCGGGTCGTCGACATTATATTGTCGATCGAATTCTTATCTTCTTTTCGGCTGGAGACTCAGAAGGTCAGCATCCAGCACCCCGAGTTGTTGTCTTCTCTGCCGTTGGGGCAGTCTGCCCGTCGGTTTTGCGTACAACCCCTCTCGGATAGCACAGTTTTCTTTTCAATGTAACGGGAAAGGCATGCGTTACGCGGGAATTGCACGGACGCGATTAACGACGACCTTCGAGGTCATTGGAAGCCCTCTTTAAGCTTAATGGCGGGCACATATCTTGGCCGTTTTCCGAATGTGCCTTTGCAGACCGGCCCCCTATCCATTCCCTTGTCCGTTTCCTGTCCTTTTCCGCTCCCTTTACACCTCGTTTACAAAGATGACGGCTGTGTCACTTTTTTCTTGATAGGCATTCAACCTCACCCTATCTTTCAAAACAAGATGAGTTTTTGGCTCTTTTTGGGTCTTAGGCGCGGGAACCCGGTGTTTCAGCGCCTTTCTGGAGGACTAAATGACCGAAATTCGGCAGATTACAAAGGACGAGGCCTATAACGCCTGCGCCCCCGATGATTTCCCAGCCATGATGGATGTTGACCGGTACGGCAATCGGTCCAGTGCGTTTGACAAAATTATCTCGGCAACCCACGACCATTTCTGGGATCCGCTGGATACTAAATACATCGATTTTTCTGAGCCTTTCGATACGGAAACTCAGATGATCATGCCAGAAGAAATGATCCCGGAATTCAAGCTCCCTTGTTTCCAGGCACTCTCGGAGAAAGACAAAGTTCGCTTCGCCAACGAAACCGCGCGGTGGAGCCTGTCGGCCATCCTTCACGGCGAACAAGGTGCTCTGAACCTGTCTGCGAGTTTGTGTCACATCCTTCTGGATCCGGGTGCACAGGAATATGCTGCGAACCAGACCCGGGAAGAAGCACGCCACGTAACGGCTTTCGCCAAATATGTTGAAACACGCTTCGGCAAGCCCCTGCCGGTCGGCGAAACACTCGGCGACCTGCTGACAGACATCGTGAATGCGCCAGAGGTCTACAAAAAGATCGTCGGCATGCAGATGCTGGTCGAGGGCCTTGCCATGGGCGCCTTTGCCACGCTCTACACGGGATCGAATGATCCTCTGCTCGTGAAGCTGACGCAGCTCGTCATGACAGACGAAGCTTTCCACCACAAGTTCGGGAAGATCTGGGCCGACCGGACCATTCCAGATCTCTCAGAAGAAGAGCAGCACATCATTGAAGACTGGGCAGCGCACTGCTTCCAGACCTTGCTGTTCAACCTTGTGAACCCGGAACAGAAGAAGGTCATCTATCCTCAGTTCGGCCTTGATTGGGAAACAGTCCAGGCAGAAATGCTTGAGGCCTTTACCGACGATGACCGCCGGGAGCAGATGAAAGAGGGCACGAATATTTTCCGCGTGCTCATCAAAACGCTGCTCAAGGCCGGGATCATCACTGACCGCACCAAAGACTTCTACTCAACCTATGTGGACATGGATGAGTTGAAGAAAGAAGGCGACCGGATGGTAGGCGACGATATCGCGGAAGACGGTATCAAATACCTCAAGACCATCAATTTCTCGACAAATGAAGATGCTCTCTCCGGCGTAACCGCCGCGGAGTAACCTTCCCCCGCGAAACCTAGTTTCGCACCCCCAAGGGCGGCTTTCCTCCAAAGGCCGCCCTTTTCTTTTTGCCTTAAAGCAGCTTATCGGGCGCCACATTTTCGAACCGCAAAAGTCTGTCAACTTTTGCTGAAAATGCTCTAGCATCGCGCCCATGACACTCACCAGCACTGAAGATCTTGCGCATGCGGCCCTGAACACACAGGGTGCAGACCTCCCACCTCCGCCATGGACGGAACTCAGTGAGGGCTTATGGGGGGTCGTTTATGACCTTGGCGATGGCACTGTCCTTAAGCTCGTGCGAAAACGCGGCGGGCTGGGCTCTGCCGCCGCTCTCATTCACCGCGAGGTTGCCGCGCTCAGAATTCTCGGCGGTCGTCAGTGTGGTGGCATGCACATTCCAGAACTGGTCGGACATGGCGACATTGACCTTCCTGCAAACCCTTTTGTCTCCCCGCTGGAAGGGTGGTTGCGGCTTTCGAAGCTTGAGGGTCGGCGTCTCGGAGATGCCATCCCGCCAACGCCGGATGCTCGTCAAAGAATGGGCGAAAGGCTGGGCGCGGCTCTGGCTGATTTCCATGCGGAGACAAAAGACCTCGGGGACAAAGCGGACCCGCCAGGGAAAGACCCGATCCTCAGAGCCATCGGGCAGTTGAGGGATGCGCTTCCAAAACCGGAAGACAAGGACCTTTGCGACAGGCTCCAAGAACGATGGGCAAGCCTCCCGTCAGCACCTGTTTTTCTGCATGGCGACGCCAATCTCAGCAATCTTCTTGTGACAGAGACGGGTGAGTTCGGCCTTGTCGATTTTGCTGAATGTGGCGTGGGTCCGGCACATGCTGAGTTTCGCCATTTCGAGGAAAGGCCCGAGATCAGGGATGCCATTTTTATGGGGTATCAGGCTGTGAGCGGCGAACCCATCGATCTGGAAGTCTATTATCTCGCTGCAACCGTCAACGCGCTGGGCACTCTCTATCATGGCGGGACAGTTCAGCCGGGCGTGAGCGCCAACGATCCCCGTAAAGGCATGCGGCTTCGCGGCATGGTGCGGCACTGCGCCAGCAAAGCCGGTCTTGAGGTTTGAGGGCCATGAGCGAGGATGATGCTCTTTCCCACGCAACGACGGATGGTCGGCAGTCTCCGGTCGCTGCGGCGGTGCAGCGGGGCGTTTGCCGCATGCTCATTCATATGGGGCACATGCCGATCACAGAACTTGGCCTTAAAAACGGACGCCGTGTCGACGTTGCTTCTCTCGACAAAAAGGGGGACGTGATCATTGTCGAGATCAAATCGTCCCTCGCTGACTTCCGGGTCGATCAGAAATGGCCTGAATATCTGGACTATTGCGATCGGTTTTTCTTTGCCGTGCCGCCGGATTTTCCCCTGGACGTCCTGCCGAACGAGGCGCCTGTCGGGATTATTGTCGCTGATAAGTTTGGTGCCGAGGTTCTGAGAGAACCGACACGCGATCCTCTGGCTGCCGCGCGCAGAAAGGCGGTCACACTTCTCTTTGCCCGTGCAGCCGCGGCGCGTGTGCATCAGGCCCTTGACCCAGGTGTCAGTGCGCTTATTGGGAACGAGGAGACGGACTAAGCCTTCTAGCGCGGAGCGCGCTTTGCGAGAATGCGCTGCAAGGTTCGGCGGTGCATGTTCAAACGGCGCGCGGTTTCCGACACGTTGCGATTGCACAGTTCATAAACGCGCTGAATATGCTCCCACCGCACCCGGTCTGCAGACATGGGATTTTCAGGTGGCGGGGCTTTTTCCCCTGGCTGTGCCAGGAGGGCGGCTTCCACATCATCCGCATCTGCCGGCTTGGACAGATAATCGACAGCACCAAGCTTCACAGCCTCAACCGCGGTCGCGATATTGCCATAGCCGGTCAGCACAATGACCCGTGCATCTTCGCGAACTGTATGAAGCGCCGAGACCACCTCAAGACCACTTCCATCGTCCAATCGCAGATCGACAACGGCGTAGCTCGGTTTAACTTCCTGCGCCAGACGGACGCCCTCTTTGACGGTTCCGGCTTGCGACACAGCAAAGCCCCGGCTTTCCATCGCTCTTGCCAAACGCCCAAGAAAAGGGGCGTCATCGTCTACCAGAAGAAGGCTGCGATCCTCATTTGCCGCTTCATTTGCGTCGTTCGCTTCGTCTGTCATGGTGCTCCTGCCGACCGCGAGGAGGCAGCGCGACTGCGCCGCCGAGGGAGCCTGAATTTTACGCTTTTCCGCGCGTTACGCCAACTCATGATCGCTTATTTGATCCTGAGCGCCCCCTATTGGTGGCGCTTCTATCGCGTCTCTGGGCCATTCCACAATAACCACAGCGCCTGTGCGACCATCTGTCCGGTTCCCGAATGACACGGTGGCTCCGCTTCTTTCCAGCAGAGTCTTGCCAATGAAGAAGCCGAGGCCCATTCCCTCGTGAGAACCATCCTTAACACTCGTCGCTGCGCCGCGGGGGCGGGTCGTGACATAGGGCTCTCCGAGCCGGTCCACCATGTCCATGGGAAATCCGGGACCGTCATCGGTGATCGATATGCGCACCATTTCCCTATCAAACTCACCGGTCAGGGTGACGGTGCGGCGGGCGAAGTCCGATGCGTTTTCGACAAAATTACCGAGGCCATAGAGAATCTCAGGCCGGCGAACCAGAGACGGGCCGGGTCCGCCTTCCCCCTTCGTCGCGAGATCAAATGAAACATCCATGTCCCGATGGGGAGCCACGATTTCACTGAGGAGTGCTTCGATCTCTATACGTGCATAGAGGGCATCTCGCGCATCCGGCTGGTGCGTGAGCCTGGACAAGATTTCCTTGCACCTTTCTGCCTGGGAGCGCAGGAGATTGAGATCTTCGTCCAACTGATCGCCCGTTGGCTTATCACGCTGAAGTTCCCGCGCAACGAGAGCGATTGTTCCAAGCGGCGTGCCGAGTTCGTGTGCCGCCGCGGCTGCCAGCCCATCAAGCGCCGACAGTCTTTGCTCCCGGGCAAGAACAAGTTCGGTTGCCTCCAGTGCGTTTGACATGCGCCGGGCTTCGTCCGCAATCCGGTAGGCGTAAACCGCAACAAATCCCAGGCCCAGCAGAAGGCCTGCCCAAATGCCCGCTTGATACATCCATGGCAAGACGAGGGGCGCGTCGGGCGTCCAGGGTAGCGGCAAATGATAGATGCTGAGTCCTGTTACACAGACAAAGGCGAGAGAGATCAAAAGCACAGTTGATTTGGGCGACAGGGTGGTCGCGGAAATCGTGACGGGCACCATGAAAAGCAGCGCAAAGGGGTTGCCCAATCCACCGGTCAGGTACAACAAGGCTGCCAACTGAAGCAGGTCATAGGCGAGATAGGCAGCGGCCTGATTGTCAGGAAGGCGCACCGGCGTTCGGTATCGCAATGCCAGCAACACGTTGAGCCAGGCAGAGGCCGCAATCGCCGCCAGGCAGAAGCCCAATGGCAGCGGAAATTTGAGACCAAAATAGACAAAGAGGACCGCGCCCAATTGTCCGGCAACCGCCAGCCACCGCAGCAGCATAATGGTCTGAAGACGGATACCCGCCTGATTGGAGATAAAGGAGGAACGCCTGTTGGGTTGGGCCATGGCTATCTCGCTTAGAGAATTATTGTGCCCCTTGGAAATAACCGATCAGGCGTTGGACGGCCAGCGTGCTTTAAGCGGACGGCTCTCGCCAATTTTCATCACCCATATGGATTCATCGGCAAGACCGGCGGCTTTGCCCGCGGCCATGAAACGCTCCGGTGGCTCAAATGGTGGCTCCTGGGTCAACACCACCGTCCCCCAATGCATCCCAACCAGTGTGCCCGCCTGGAGGTCCAGGCCCATTTGCACCGCTTCCTCCGGCGTGGCGTGGGAGGCTTTCATCATTTCCCGGGGTGCATAGGCCCCGATGCCAAGCAAGGCAGTGTCGAAGGGGCCATAGCGCTCGCCGGTGTCCTTGAACACAGGCCCATAGCCAGAGTCGCCGCCGAAAAAGAGATGGTGGTCTGGCCCCTTAAACGCGAAACCTGCCCAAAGCGACGTATTGTGATCGAAGCCAACACGTCTGGACCAATGGACCACGGGTAAGGCTGTGACCTTCAAATCGTTCACGATCAGGTCGTCGTACCAATCCATCTCCACCACATGGGCGAAGCCCCGTTTCCGAAAAAAATCACCCAGATTGAGCGGTACCAAAACGGTCATTCGATCCTTGCCCGGCAATTGGGCAAGGGCTCGTTCGTCCAAATGATCATAATGGTTGTGAGAAACCGCCAGGAAATCAATTGGCGGCAGGTCGCGGATCGCTATACCGCTTTTTACATAGCGGCGCGGGCCAAACCCGGCGGGGCCCGCATAGGCTGTGAGATAGGGGTCGGTCAGAATGGTTTTACCCGCGATACGGCACAGGAAGGACGCGTGCCCCAGCCAGGTGATAAAATCGCCTGGCTGATCCAGATAGGCTTGCAACTCCTTCGTCGCTTGATCCCGCGGCAGGACATGCGAGGTCGGCACCTCGATCTTGTTGAAGCTGCGACCAAACATTTCTGCGAAGTAGGGGAGTGCGACGCGTAAGGGGACGGATTTCTTCGGACTGCCCTTTGGATTGCGAAACCTTCCGTCCGGTAAATGATGCCACGGAGTTTCTCGGGCAGGAGAATCGTCCTGCTTTTTTGGCTCAGTCTTCGTTTTGCTCATACAGGGAAAGATAGGACGCGTTCACCTGCGATGAAAGGGCAGCAAAGTGGAATATCAGACGAGAATGCCCCGCTGGAGGTAGGCTCAACTTCCTAATACGCGCCAGCTGCACGCAGCATGTCGGCAATGACCCGATCCCGCCGCTGTTCCGCTATACCAAGCGCCGTGCGCCCTGTCAGATCCGTCGCCTCAAAATCTGCATCCCACTCCAGGAGCAGGCGGACCATATCAGCCTGCCCCGCACGCGTGGCAATGATAATGGCAGGCTCCCGATTAGCGCCAAGCCGGTCGGGGTCAGCACCTGCCTGTAAAAGGGCCGCACTCAGATGGACCAGTTTCGTGCCCGCAAGCAAGGTCAGCAGCGTGTCGCCCGCTTTATCTTTGGCCTTAATGCGCGCACCCTGCTCCAGCAAAAAGTTGAAGGCATCCTGCTGCCCAAACTGCAAGGCGACGAAAAGCGCCGGGGAGCCCATTTTGTCTCGAACATCCGGGGACTCGCCGCGAACCATGGCCGCTTTCAAGGCATCAATGTCGCCATCCCGCACGGCTTCAATAAAGGGTGTGTCAGGCGCTACAATAGATGGTTGTTGAATACCGCTCGCCTTTGCGGCCATCGGTACGCCGAGGAACAGCCCTGCCGTCACAATGGCAAGCATTATCCTTTGTCGGGGTGCGGATATAATCCCGCTTCGCTCGAATGTCAGTTTCATTGTTTTCTTTGCCAAACTCACACCTTGGGGCCCTGCGACGAGAATCCGCATTGGCGTGTCTTGTTTGATTGGGCTACCTAAAGCCGGATCGTACTCGTAGGCTGTGTCCGGTCAAAGGCAAACTTGCGTTTCTTCCGGAACCCATTTTTGGAAAATGCGGAAGCGGGCCTGAATAGAACATGAATGCGTACATTTGGAGCTCCCATGTCACGATTAACTGTATTTCTTGTCGCCATTGCAGGTCTTACCCTCGCAACCGCAGGGGTTTTGTACGTGACACTTCCATCAGGCGAGAACAGCTATCCTGAACGCTCAAGCGGCGCGGCGCTTATCGGGGGACCGTTTGAACTCGTAATGCATGACGGTAGCACCGTCACCGACGAAACCTTTAAGGGTGAGTTGATGCTCATCTATTTTGGTTTCACGTTCTGCCCGGATGTCTGCCCGACTGAATTGCAGATCATGAGTAGCGCGCTGGACCTGGTGGGAGAAGGCGCAGACCAAGTGCGCCCAATTCTAATCTCTATAGATCCTGAGCGCGACACGGTTGACGCGATGGCTCAGTATGTAAGCCATTTCCACCCACGGATGACTGGGCTCACAGGGACACCTGAGCAAATCAAGGCAGCGGCAAAGACCTACCGGGTCTACTATGAACGAGTTGAGGATCCGGGCTCAAATGCGTCCTATACGATGGACCATTCGTCCATCGTGTACCTGATGGACAAGCAAGGTCAGTTCATTACCCATTTCGGCCCGGGCACCAAACCCGAAAAGATGGCGGAAACCATTCGTAGCGCTTTGAATGCCAGCTAGGCGTGCGCATCACTTCCGGCTCTCAAGGGACTACTCTGTTGCAAATATCTGGTCTTCGTTCCGAAATGCTTTGAACTCAAGCGCGTTTCCACACGGGTCGTGAAAAAACAGGGTGGCTTGCTCGCCGGGCAGCCCTTCAAACCTTATGTGTGGTTCGATGACGAACTCAATGTCTGCGGCCTTCAGGTTTTCTGCAAGCGCCTCCCAGTCCCGCCAATTCAGGATGAGTCCAAAATGCGGGACGGGCACGTCATCCCCATCAACAGCGTTACTCACGCGTGAGAGCGTTTTGTGTTCGTCCAGATGCGCAACAATTTGATGACCAAATAAATCAAAGTCGATCCATCGTTCGTCGCTCCGCCCCACGCCGCATCCCAGCACGCCCTCGTAGAACGCGCGCGCTGCGTCGAGATCGTTCACGGAAAATGCAAGGTGAAATCGTGGCAAGCTTGACATGGGATGAGCTTATCCGCTTTCTGTTACAGATTGTAGGCTGAACACGCTTCGTGTGATTCGTTAGAGTACAGTGCCCCCATGAAAAAAACGTCACGTGCCTTGCACATGGATACGTTGTCGCTTCGCGGTGAACAAGTTCCGCTGGTGGTGCGACATAACCCTCGAGCGCGACGGTTCATCGTTCGCGTCGATATGACCACCGGTGCTGTTCACGTGACCACACCCAACAAGCGGAATGTCAAAGCGGCTATCTCGTTTGCACATAGTCATGCTGACTGGTTGATCGAACAACGCGCGCATGTCGCGCCAGCGGAACCCTTTTGCGACGGTGCACTTGTCCCGGTCAGAGGGGTGCCTCACCGCATTCGCCATATCGAAAATCAACGTTGTGCAGTTCAACGCGTCTCACATGACACAGACATGTTGCCGGAGTTGCATGTGGGCGGCGACATTTCCTTTCTTCCGCGGCGTGTTACGGACTGGCTCAAGCGCGAGGCCAAACACGATCTCAACCAATGCGTTCTTGCACATGCCGCCAAGCTGAACGTACGCCCCAGCCGGGTCACGGTCAGAGATCAGTCCAGTCGTTGGGGGTCCTGCTCCTCGACGCGGGCTCTCTCCTTTTCCTGGCGTCTGATTTTCGCGCCAGCAGATGTCCTTGACTATGTGGCGGCTCACGAAGTTGCTCATCTGGTTCATATGAACCACGGCCCCCAATTCTGGCGCGTGGTCGAAACGCTCGTTCCTTCCTATGCTCAAGCTGTGCGATGGCTGGAAACGGAAGGCCCCGCCCTCCACAAATATGGAGTCTCGCCCCTTTCTGTGGGTTAAGGTGCGGCGCATGCCTTTGTCTCGCCACTATTTGCCGTCAGCAATAGGGTGGGTACAGATGAACACTGGGAGAGTGGGATGGTGAGCGATCGAACGTCATCAACATCAGGGGACAGGTCAACCGGGGGTGGATTCAGCGGTGGCATGGTTGCTGCAAGCTTTGTGGGCGCGCTCGGTGCGCTACTCATCGTAATCGGCGCTGAAGAAATTCTTGATACAGGTGGGACCACCGAAACGACGGGCGCCTCCCTCTCATTGTCGGTTCCTGCCGATGGTGCTGAGCAACTCGTCACGATTGGGACAGTTGCAACATCGGCGACCCTCACCTTTGAGGAGGCTGGCACCTACCGGGTGGAACTGCGCGGTCTTGACGGAACGTCCGATCCTGTTCTCGCCCTCTTTGCTGAAAACAGCGACACAGCACTCGTCACGAATGACGATGCGGACGGGCTTGATGCCATGGTTCCCGTAACTGTTGCAGATGGAAGCGAGACGTGGCGGGTTGACCTCACAAGCTATGGAGAGACCGGGGGTCCAGGTGTCTTACGTGTTCTTGCCGCACCAGAGGGTTTTGTCGCGGGCACAACAATGACCGAAGGTCCTGGTGGTTTTCCCACAGGCGAGATCGCCTCGCTGGAACTCGACAATGCTGCGACGGCGAGCCTCGATTCAGATGGGACCTGGTATCAGTTCAGCCCGTCCCAGTCCGGTCGCCACGTAATTTCCGTGCGGGCCGCGGATGAGAGTCTCGATACTGTCGCCCATCTTCTGCCGATCCTTCCCGGCGCTGACGCACCAGCGGCGGGGACTGACATCACCACCATGACTGCCGCGTTCACCTCTGATGATGATGATGGTTTCAACCCCCGCTTTGAGCGCTACCTTCAGAACGGCGCCACCTACTATCTGTTTGTACGTGGCTTCGATGAAAGCGCCGAAGGGTCCTTTGCTGTGACGGCGAGTTTCCTGGGCGATCAAATGAGCGGCACTGGGTCTGATGCGCCTGAGGAAACCATCATTGTCGAAGAAGACGATGAGAGCCCGACCGAGCCGGATACGCCCAGCGGTGGAAACGGCAACAAAAATTAAATTCGGGAATAGAGACGTTTAGCGCTCAATTTACCGCCAGGTCGGGCGCCCGGGCCGAATGTTTGGGCGCCTACCGTTTTCCTCACCTTCTGAGTCGGAACGGCCAAACAGGCGGTCGAAGAACCCTCTTTCTTCTTCAGGTTCCGCAGCCGGTTCCTCATCAAACGGCCAGGTTCCAATCGAGCCGGTTGCCGCCACAACAGGTGTATAGTTTCCCGGCAACGCAGAGACCTGAACGCCTTGCTGGGTGTTCTCCATGAAGGCGCGCCAGATGCTTGCCGGCACACCGCCGCCCGTCACTTCTTTCATGGGTGTGCCGTCATCGTTTCCCACCCAAACGCCCACGACAAGATCGGCGGTATAGCCCACGAACCAGGCATCTCTAAAATCCTGGCTGGTGCCCGTTTTCCCGCCGCTCGGTCGACCATGAAGTGCTGAGCGGCGGCCGGTTCCAGACCGGACAGTCTCGCCCAGCATGTGGTTCATCATGCCCAATGTTTGCTCTGACATAATGGGTCCAAGGCCTGCGCCGCGGCGCTGATAGAGCCGGTTGCCGGAAAGGGTCTCGATACTATCGATACCATGGGGAATAACGCTGGCGCCGCCATTTGCAAACGCAGCATAGGCTGATGTGAGCTCCAACAACGTCACTTCAAAAGTGCCCAATGCCAGCGAGGCATGGGGCGCCATGTCACTGCGGATGCCCAGTCTCCGTGCGGTGCGGATAACATTCTGGCGACCGACCTCTTCTGAAATCTGAACCGCAATCGTATTCACCGATTTGGACAAAGCCTCCGTCAGTGTCATGACCCCGTCATGGGTTTCAGAATAGTTTCGGGGGGACCATCCATCCACAATGACGGGGGCATCCACGCGCAGCGTGTCGGGAGTGAGCCCCCTCTCCAGGGCGGTCATATATACCACCGGCTTAAACGCAGAGCCCGGCTGACGCTCTGCATAAACCGCCCTATTGAACTGGCTTTGACGGTACGACCGCCCGCCCACCATCGCCCGGATGGCGCCATCGGGCGTCATGGCGACCAGCGCCGCCTGGGTCACACCAAGAGCACGTTCGTTGCGGGCCAGGGCTGTATCAATGGCGCGTTCAGCGGCCCGCTGCAGGTTCGTATCCAATGTCGCGCGCACCACAAGGCTTGAGTTGGGTCGGCCCGCGTAGCCCGGCACCTGGTCCACAATCCAGTCCGCAAAATAGTTTGCCGACTGCGAGCGGGCCGCCCCGCGCAGGACCGCTGGATTGTCAAAGGCCCATTGACCATCGCTATAGGCAATGCGGCCATCGCGCACCATGATGGCCAGAACGGTTGCGGCCCTTTCCTGTGCTCTCACCAGATCATTGGTCGGCGCGTAGCGCGACGGAGCTTTCAAAAGCCCCGCGAGCATGGCCGCTTCTGGCAGTGTCACATTTCTGGCCGACTTGCCGAAATAGCGCTGGGACGCCGCTTCAATACCGTAAGCCCCGCCGCCGAGGTAAACCCGGTTCAGATAAAGCGTCAGGATCTCGTCTTTTGTGAACTTCGCTTCCAGCCAAAATGCCAAGAGCGCTTCCTGCAGTTTGCGGTCGAGCGTTCGTTCGGGGGTTAGAAAAATATTCTTTGCAAGCTGCTGCGTGATCGTTGAGCCGCCCTGCACAACCGACCCTGCTTTCAGGTTTGCAACCATTGCCCGGGCCAGGCCGATCGGATCGATGCCAAGGTGAGAATAGAATCGTTTGTCCTCGGTCGCGACGACGGCGTCAATCAGGTAAGGCGGCAGGTCGGCCAGCCGCACCGTGGTGCCATGGCGTCCGCCACGCGTGAGGATGGGCGTGCCATCGGTTGCGGTGAGCGTCACACTGGGCGTCGCGTCAATGTCCCACAGATTATCCGTGCTCGGCAGCGTCAGCGCGTAATAGAGGATGAGCCCGCCGAACGCGACAAGACTCCAAAGGCCCGCGACTGTGGACCAATAGGCGACCTTCGCGCCGATGCTCTTGTCTTCTTGACTGCGGGATTTGGTTGCCGCTTTCCGGCGCTTCTTTTTCGGCGGCTCAAGCTCAAGGCGCAGCGTGCCCAAAAACGGCAGCCGGCGCGCAACAAGCTCGCGATTGCTGCCGCCACGTGCTCCCCCTTTGCGCCCTCTTTTTCGTCTCTCACTCATGAGCCTGCCGTTTCAACGCCCACTGGCTTGAAGGCCCATCATAGGGGCTCTCAAGACCGGGTTCCTATTTGCGTTAACAATCTATGAAGCGATGGTTAACGAGGGGTGAAGACATCTCTGTCTGCCCTCTCACGGACGGGCCTTTTGACGGCGAAGTGCGGCTATAAAAGGGCACATCAACACCCTTCCGATTCTTGGCGGTTTTTCAGGGGCTTGACGATCGCTCAGTCCACCACTAGGTTTTCGCCCATGATGACGAAACGGACAGCCCTTCTACGACTTACCACCCCGGCCGCTTAAGCGCGCCGGTGGATGACCGCTTGCGGTCCCTGTCGTTCTTCTCGTCACTTCAGAAACCTGACATCATGACCCAATTTCTCACGGCAAGCCGCGGCCTTTTTGCACGGGCGCGTCATATGGACCGACTTATGGACTCCCCATCCTAATCCGTCGACATCACACAGAATTTGACCTGGAGAGTTTCCATGACCAACCCAACCCATAAACCGTCGCCCATGCCCTTTCACCGATACCGGCCCTATCAGACGATCAAACTGACTGATCGGACCTGGCCGGACGTGATCATCGAACAGGCACCGATCTGGTGCTCCGTCGACTTACGTGACGGCAATCAGGCACTCATTGATCCGATGAGTGTCGAAGAAAAGAAGCGTATGTTTCAGACGCTTTGCGATATTGGCTTCAAGGAAATCGAAGTTGGATTTCCGGCGGCCTCCCAAACAGATTTTGATTTTGTCCGGGCCCTCATCGAAGAGAACCGGATTCCGGATGATGTGACCGTCCAGGTTTTGACCCAGGCCCGACCGGAACTGATTGAAGAAACCTTCCGTTCGCTCAAGGGTGTCCGCCGGGCGATTGTTCATCTCTACAACTCCACCTCTGAGCTCCAGCGTCGGGTGGTATTCGGATTGGACAAAGCCGGCATCACAAAGATTGCCACGGATGGTGCCAAGCTGGTTCGCGCCTTGGCCGAAGAAGCGCCGGAGACCGACTGGGTGTTTCAATACTCACCTGAAAGCTTCACCGGCACCGAGATGGACTTCGCCGTTGAGGTATGTGAGGCGGTCATGGATGTCTGGGAGCCCACACCCCAGAACAAAATGATTGTGAACTTGCCGGCGACGGTCGAGATGGCAACGCCCAATATCTATGCGGATCAGATTGAATGGTTTGCGCGCACGCTCAAAGGCCGGGACAGCGTGATCCTGTCTTTGCACACGCACAATGACCGGGGGACCGGCGTGGCGGCAAGCGAGCTTGGCGTGATGGCAGGGGCCGACCGGGTCGAAGGCACCCTCTTCGGCAATGGGGAGCGGACAGGCAATGTCTGTGTGGTCACCCTTGCGCTCAACATGATGAGCCAGGGGGTCGATCCGGAACTTGATTTTTCCGACATTGACACAGTCGCAAAAGTTGCCGAGGACTGTACCAAACTGCCGATCCCCGCGCGCCACCCCTACGTCGGCGAACTGGTTTACACCGCTTTCTCCGGCTCGCACCAGGATGCCATCAAAAAGGGATTTGCTGCCCTCAAGCAGCGCAATGATGACATGTGGGAAGTACCCTATTTGCCCATCGACCCGCAAGATGTCGGGCGCTCCTATGAAGCGGTGGTACGGATCAATTCGCAATCGGGCAAGGGCGGTGTGGCTCACATCCTGGCCGACAGGCACGGGCTTGATCTGCCCCGCACCCTGCAGGTCGATTTCTCAAATGTCATTCAGGCGCTTGGTGACAAGACAGGCAAGGAAGTCGACCCGGCCACCATTTGGCAGGTGTTTCAGGATACCTATGTGAACACGCCGGGCCCTGTCGTTTTCCATTCCTGCAAAGTGATGTCTGGCTCCACAACCTGCCGGATCGAGGCCGACGTCACCGTGAAGGGCGAAAAGAAGGTCATCAAGGGCACGGGCACAGGCCCCATTGATGCCTATCTCGCAGGCCTTGAGGCGGATGCCGGGATCTCCGGCTCTGTACAAGGTTTCCACGAACATGCCGTTGCTACCGGCTCCGGCGCAGAAGCGGCGGCGTATGTGGAAGTGGAAGGCCCCTCAGGGGTCGGACACGGTGCCTGCATTGATGCAAACACTGTCACAGCATCTTTGAAAGCGGTCACCAATGCGGTGAACAGATCGCTTCAGTAGACGCTAGAAATTTGCAGACACAAAATCTGGGCCAGCATTCCCATCGGAAGCTGGCCCATTTTCTTGTTTCTGTGGCAACAGTCGTTTCGTTTTTAGACGTCCAGATTGACGACGGAGAGCGCATTGTCCTGGATGAACTCCCGGCGCGGCTCAACAATGTCGCCCATGAGTTTGGCGAACAGGTCGTCGGCCTGATCCAGCTCCCGGATACGGACCTGAAGGAGCGAGCGGACTTCGCTGTCCAGCGTCGTTTCCCAAAGCTGCTCGGGGTTCATCTCGCCAAGGCCCTTATAGCGGCTGAGTGCCAGGCCCTTGGTGCCAGCATCGAAGATGGCTTTGAGCAGCTGGCTGGGTGAGCGGATTTCGTGGGACACGTCTTTTCGTGTGAGCGTCCCCGCCTTCACATAGATTTCCTGAAGGTGGCTCGCCATGCTGTCCAAGCGCCGTGCGTCAGAACTTGCAATCAGCGGTCCGTCAATGGTGACTTCTTCCAGTACACCGCGCACTTCGCGCTCGAAGCGCAAGCCGCCATCCTGCGTCGGACGACCGGTCCAGCCCCGCTCGGTTTCATCGGACAGGAGATCGAGGCGCCGGGCAATATAGTCTGCTGCGCCCCTAGCTGCTTCCGCTTCTGAAAGCAGTTCCGGGTTGAGGGCGCCGGCAATCGCTGCCTGCTCAACAGCAAATTTGGGATATTTGCTGGGCAATCCGTTCAGAACCGCATCCGCTTCGCGCGCCCGTTCAACAATCTCACGGAGATCGTCGCCCGCGCGTTGAGATCCGTCATGCAGCGAGAAGACCATATCTTCCAGACCTGTTGCGACAAGATAGTCCTGCAGGCTCGGCTCATCCTTCAGGTAGGTCTCTGACTGGCCTTTCCGCACCTTGTAGAGCGGCGGCTGCGCAATATAGAGATGACCCCGCTCAATCAGCTCGGGCATCTGGCGATAGAAGAAGGTGAGCAACAGGGTTCTGATATGCGCCCCGTCCACATCGGCATCGGTCATGATGATGATTTTGTGGTAGCGGAGCTTCTCAATATCGAAATCTTCGCGGCCAATGCCCGTGCCGAGCGCCGTGATCAAAGTCCCGATCTGGTCGGAGCTCAGCATCTTGTCGAAGCGGGCACGTTCCACGTTCAGGATTTTGCCTCGAAGCGGCAGGACGGCCTGGCTCTTCCGATCGCGCCCCTGTTTTGCCGACCCGCCCGCGCTGTCGCCCTCGACGATAAAAAGTTCAGACTTTGCCGGATCGCGTTCCTGACAGTCTGCCAGCTTGCCGGGCAGACTTGAGATATCGAGCGCGCCTTTGCGGCGGGTCAGCTCCCGCGCTTTACGGGCCGCTTCGCGCGCGGCAGCGGCTTCCACCACTTTGCTGACAATCGCTTTGCCTTCTGCGGGATGCTCTTCAAACCAGGTTGTGAGCGTTTCGTTCACACTGCTTTCCACAATGGGGCGCACTTCAGAGGAGACAAGTTTGTCTTTTGTCTGGCTGGAGAATTTCGGGTCCGGCACTTTCACCGACAGGACGCAGGTGAGGCCTTCACGGGCATCGTCCCCGGTGAGGCTCACTTTTTCCTTTTTTGCGATACCGGACGATGTCGCATAGCCGTTGATCACACGGGTGAGCGCCCCGCGGAAGCCCGCCAGGTGCGTGCCGCCATCGCGCTGCGGAATGTTGTTTGTGAAACAGAGAACGTTTTCGTGATAGCTATCGTTCCACCAGAGCGCCAATTCGACGGTGACACCATCGCGCTCTTCAGAAAGCGTGATCGGATCATCAATGAGCGCGTTTTTGGTGCGGTCCAGGAACTGAACAAAAGCTTTGAGGCCGCCATCATAAAGAAGCTCGATGGTTTTGGGTTCCGGGTTGCGGGCATCGGTCAGAGTGATACGGACACCGGAATTGAGGAAGGCAAGCTCACGAAGCCGGTGCTCCAGCGTCTCATAGCTATATTCCGTCGTGGTGAAGATGTCCGACGATGCATGAAACGTCACCTGTGTGCCGCTATTGTTGCCTGCATCGCCCACAACTTCCAAGGGCGCGACAGACACACCATTTTCGAAGCGCACGACATGCTCGCTGCCGTTCCGCCAGATGCGAAGCTCCAGCCAATCGGACAGCGCGTTCACAACAGAGACGCCCACACCATGCAGACCACCGGAAACCTTGTAGGAATTCTGGTCGAATTTCCCGCCTGCATGGAGCTGAGTCATGATGACCTCAGCCGCGGAGATGCCTTCTTCTGCGTGAATGTCCGTGGGGATGCCGCGTCCATTATCGGCAACAGAGACAGAGCCGTCCGGATTCAAGGTGACAGAGACTGTGTCGCAATGACCGGCGAGCGCCTCGTCAATGGCATTGTCGACAACTTCGTAGACCATGTGATGAAGACCGGAACCGTCATCCGTGTCGCCGATATACATGCCCGGCCGTTTGCGCACGGCATCAAGGCCTTTAAGGACCTTAATGCTATCGGCGCCATAATCGGCGCCTCTGTTGGCGTCGTCCGCCATGCTCTGCTCCTTGGGTAGCGCTTTCACGAGGCGTGTCTGGCGCAAAGGGTGGAGGCCGCGTCCAAAACTGGCCGCCAGCCCCTCACACAATGTGGGTCTTAGCTAAGCTCATCCACTGATGTAACGATCTTGCTTACTACGCCGTATTCGACAGCTTCCTCTGCACTCATCCAGAAATCGCGGTTCGTATCTTCCACGATCTTCTCGAGCGGTTGGCCGGTCGCCTCGGCAAAGATATTGTTGAGGCGCTCACGCATGCGCAGCACTTCGCGCGCCTGAATGTCGATCTCCGACGCCGAGCCGCCAACCCCGCCGCGTGGTTCGTGCAGCAAGAAGCGGGTGTTGGGCAGACAGAACCGATGTTCCTTCTCGGCAGATACGAAGATCAACGCCCCGGCGCTTGCCACCCAGCCCGTGCCGAGCACACGAACGGTCGGTTTAATGAATTTGATCATGTCATGAATCATGTCGCCCGATTCCACGTGACCGCCTGGGGACGACACAACAACGGTGATGGGATCGTCGGACTCACCGGCCATGGCCAACAGACGTTCACTTGTCGCGCGGGCGACGCGGTCGTTGATTTCACCGGTGATGAGAATGGTGCGGGACTTGAAAAGGCCGCTCTCCAGGAGCGGGTTCGCCATGTTTTTCAGAAGATCTGTCGGATCGGCGTCGTTCATCGAATGAGACATGTATCGGGGCTTCTTTGCGTTTTATAGATGATTCTTTTCAGCCCCAAATATAGGTTGAAAATCAAGAGGTTACAACGCAACCGCTCAGATTTTTGAGGCCGGTTTTGAGCTTAAATTGCTAAGCGTTTTCAAGGCCTTAAAGGGGGGTCAATTCGGCCCGATTTTCCCGCACCACAAAGCCTTGAGCGCGCGCACCCAGAGATGAAAAAAGGCTCGAATCTGTCCCCGTCATCCATGCCTGGATGCCCATGTCACAAAGCTCGTCAAAGAGCGCCGCGCGCCTGTCACTGTCCAGATGCGCCGCTACTTCGTCCAACAAGAGGAGGGGCGATGTGCCGGTCGTATGTGCCAGCAACCGAGTGTTGGCGAGCATCAGGCCAAGCAACAGCGCTTTCTGCTCGCCAGTGGAACAGGCCTTCGCTTCCATATCCTTCGGCGCATGGCGTACCAACAGGTCCGAGCGATGAGGCCCGTCCAGCGTGCGTCCCGCGCCCCGGTCCCGGGGACGCATTTCTTCAAGAAGCGCGCGATAGGTGTCTTCCGCGTCGGTGGCCGCAGTGCCGTTCGCCACCGCGCTTTCCAGTTCCCCTTCAAGGGCGAGAACGGCCTTCGGGAAGGCGCTTTCGGCTGTCGCCTCAATCGCGCCTTTGAGCCTGGCGATGGTTTCCACACGGGCGGCCGCCATCGCCACGCCATATTCCGCCATCTGCTCTTCAATGGCGGCGTACCACATGGCATCGCGCACATCTTCGCTCAGTAAGCGGTTTCGTTCGCGCAGTGCTTTTTCAAACGCGTTGGCGCGGGTGCCGTGGCTCGGGTCGAAACCCATCACCAACCGGTCCAGAAAGCGCCGCCTGCCCGTCGCACCGTCCATAAAGAGGCGGTCCTGGGCCGGTGTCAGCCAGAGAACCCGCAAGTAATCCCCGAGCACGCCCGCACTTGATTGGGTCTCCCCATCAACACGGACTGTGCGGGACCGGGGGGCGTCGCCTATGCTTGGCTCCTGGCCCGTCCCGATGACCGTCTCGTCGCCCTCGCTCATGAGCGTTGCAGCGACCGCCCAGCCATGACGCGCCAGGGTTTCGCCGGGCGCTCTAAAGCCCAGTTCGGTAAAAGGGGCGCCGCGCAAGCCCCGGCCCGGAGACAAGAGAGAAATCGCTTCAAGGAGATTGGTCTTTCCCGCGCCATTGGGGCCGGTGAGCACGACTGGACGGCCGTCCAGCGCCAAGGCTGCCCGCTCATAGGAGCGGAAATGGGTGATAACGAGACGCGACAGAAAGGGTGAAGGCCGAGGCACAGCTTCGTGCCCAGAAGCCGGTCCCTGACCGGCTGGCGCATCCGGCATGCCCTGATCCTCTGATGGCGCGCTGCTCAAAATCCGTTAGACACGCATCGGCATCAGCACATAGAGCGCTGATTCATCATCGACATCGCGGATAACTGTTGGCGACCCGCTATCTGCGAGGGAGAAGACTGCCTTGTCTCCATCCAGCTGACCGGCAATATCAAGCAGGTATCGGGCATTGAAGCCGATCTCCAGCGGATCGGACCCATAGGCGACGCCCAGCTCTTCCGTCGCACTCCCGCTGTCCGGATTGGTCACGGTCAGGATGAGACGGCCCTCTTCCATATTGAGCTTCACGGCGCGGGAGCGTTCCGTCGAAATGGTTGAGACACGATCGACGGCTTCGGCAAACTTTTTGCCGTCCACTTCCATGTCCTTGTCATTGCCTTCCGGGATCACCCGTGTGTAGTCGGGGAAGGTGCCATCAATGAGTTTTGAGGTGAGGACAACACCACCGAATTCAAAACGGATTTTCGTATCCGACACGCCGATGCGGACAATGCCCTCTTCTTCTTCGACCAGTTTTTGAAGTTCGAGCACCGTTTTGCGGGGCACAATCACGCCGGGCATGCCGGCGGCGCCGTCCGGCAACGGGAAGTCGGCCTGCGCCAAACGGTGACCGTCCGTTGCCACCGCGCGCAACATTGGCGCGCCATCTTCCACCATATGCAGGTAGATGCCGTTTAGATAATAGCGTGTCTCTTCCGTTGAAATCGCAAAACGCGTTTTATCGATCAGCCGGGCCAAAGCCTCAGCAGGCATTTCAAACCGGTGTGGCAGGTCACCAGCGGACATGGCCGGAAAGTCTTCCTGCGGCAGAGCCTGGAGCGCAAAGCGGGAGCGCCCGGCCTGCAGCGCCAGTTTGCCATCCTCCCCATCTGTGATTTCGACCTGCGCACCGTCCGGCAGTTTGCGCACGATGTCATAGAGAGTATGTGCAGACGCCGTCGTGCCACCTTCCTGGCCAATGTCGGCCGTCGTTGCCTCCACGACTTCAATGTCGAGGTCTGTCGCCGTGAGGCTCAACTGGCCTTGGCCTGCGCGCATCAGCACATTGGACAGGATCGGAATGGTGTTGCGGCGTTCGACGACACTTTGCACATGATTGAGCGACTTCAGGAGTGCACCGCGTTCAATTGTGATCTTCATAGGTCCCCAAACTCTTCTTTCTTTTTTCTCGTCGTCACAACCAGATTGGGACACTTTAATACAGACGACGAAGTCCGCATTCTGCGCCACCAGCAGGCTCACTTATTGCCGGACGCTGGGTCTGAGCGATTGCGGAACCGTGGAACGCATGATCGCATCCTTATGAACCCGCAATCGGCCCGCTGCCCCGGCTTTGTGAGGGACAATTCGCCCGATAAGAGACCGCGACTATACCAGAGGTGAGCCCGAGAGATAATGTTTTCCGCGCGGGACGCCCCCCAATGGGCTCAATACCCATTGAGGCCAGGTGGGGCCAGGTGAGTTCAGGGCAGATTACCCTCAATTCGCGCGCGGCTTCCGCCAAGCCTCACCCGTTTCGAGTGACTATCCCAGATCGGGGCTTGTGCCTTCCAGCATCCGCTTCAAAAGATCCACATCTTCTTCCATGCCACTATCTTCCCGACAGAGTTCATCGATCCGGCGGACAGCATGAATGACGGTCGTATGGTCCCGTCCCCCAAACTTCCGGCCGATCTCCGGCAGAGAGCGTGTGGTGAGCTGTTTTGAAAGGTACATGGCGATCTGGCGCGGGCGTGCCACTGTCCGTGCCCGCCGAGGCGAGAGCATATCGGCAAGGCGAATATTGTAATATTGCGCCACCCGCCGCTGGATCTCCTCAATGGTGATCTTTGGCTCGTTGGAGCGGAGCAGATCGCGAAGGACTTCCTGCGCCATTTCAATCGAGATGGGCCGTCCCACGAGAGACGCATATGCCACAACCCGGGTCAGGGCCCCTTCCAGTTCACGAATATTGTTTGTGATCCGCTGAGCCAACAGTTCCAGCACACCGGGTGGCAGCTCAACTGCGCCTGACCGCAGGGCCATCGAATCAGCCTTTGCCTGAAGAATCCCTAGACGCAGTTCATAGTCGGTCGCGTGAATGTCTGCGACGAGACCCCAACCAAGGCGCGACTTGATGCGCTCCTCGATACCCTCAAGGTCCGATGGAGACCGGTCCGCAGAAATGATGACCTGATGATTGTGGTCAATCAACGCGTTGAAGGTGTGGAAGAATTCTTCCTGGGTGGAATCTTTGCCGGAGATAAATTGCACATCGTCAATCATCAACACATCGACGGTCCGGAACTGCTGTTTGAATGCCATCGTGTCTTTGAACCGAAGCGCCCGCACAAACTGATACATGAACTTCTCAGCTGAAAGGTAAAGCACCTTCCGGTCCGGATGCCTGCGGCGGATCTCCCACGCAATGGCATGCATCAGATGAGTCTTGCCCAGGCCCACGCCCCCATAGAGAAAGAGCGGGTTGAAAGTGACATCTGTTGCTTCCGCCACGCGGCGCGCAGCTGCGTGAGCCAACTCATTGGATTTGCCGACGACAAAGTTCTCGAACGTGAACCGTTCATCCAGCGGCGCGCCCATCGCATCGGGTGCAGCATCGTCATACGTCGTGCGCTGCGCCGGACGGTCAGGAGTTGAGGTTGTTGTCGAGCTCGTGGGTTGTGGTTTTTGCACAGCAACGCCCGCTGTCTCATCGCCAGGCAACGGCGCTTCCATACCTGTGGCGCGGCTATCCGCACTCACCAGCACCTCCACACGCTCAATGCTCGGATCTTCGTCCTGCCAAAGGAGGAGAAGACGGTCTGACTGATGCGCAACAATCCAGGACCGGATAAAGCGCGTCGGTGCAGACACCATGACCTGACCATCACCAATGCCAATAAGCTCCAGCGGCTTGACCCAACTGTTAAAGGTTGCCTCTCCCAACTCAACAGACATGCGCGTCTTCACGCGCGCCCATTGGCTCGGCAGATCATCGCCCCCCATCACCGCATCCCCTTGAGAATGCTGGTCTGCAGAGAGGTCGCCTGGGCCCACTTGCAAACCATATTGTGTTTGATCGCCCCCATTGATCCCTCGTGCCGCGTTTTCGCTATTCGACATTCTGTTTTGCCTACGCCCCTACTGAGCTTCCTGTGGCAGTGCACCCCCTATTCGCGCTACCACATCCGCTTCATTTTTTACCGCTTATGATCAAGCTCTCGCTTCATCACTATCTAATTAACTCTGCCGCCACGGCAATCCCGCCGCCTTCCAACCGTTGGAGCGACCCCGATGATGCTCCTCATCTAAATCACCTTCGAACCCACCAGCAACATTGTGGGCCGCCTTAAACCCTGCCGTAGTCATTGTCACAGCGGCTGAGCGCGACCGCGCACCTGAGCGGCAGATAAAAAACAGATTTGCCTCTTCTGAAGCACCTGCCTCTTTCACCGCGGCAGCAACGGTTTCCGCAAAGCGGTCATTAATGTTCATTGCTGGAAAGCTCTGCCATTCGATGCAGAGAAGATCTTTCCCAAGCGCCGATGTATCGGGCACACCGACAAAGGACCATTCCGCGTTCGTGCGCACATCAATCAGAAATGAGTCTTTATCTTCCAGGAGTACGCGCCAGGCTTCGTCGACCGTTACATCGCCCGCATAGTCCGCAGGACGTTGGTCCTGAATCGTTGCAGGTTGTGTTGATGTTTCGCCGCCGCCCATATGCTCCGCATCGCTCCCCTTAAGTCCAGGCCGACCAAACCTGTCACCGCCCCAGCACAACGGCGTCGTTCGACTGAGTCCGATCTTGGGTCGGACTGTCGCCTCTAAAGTAAATACTTTGGACGTCTCGATTTTTGGAAAATGAATACTTAAAATTAGGTAACAATTACTTACAAACCAAGTAATCACTGCCGTCAATCGAGGAAGATAACCATACTGGGAGACGGCTGGAGAGGCAAGTAGCCTGTGGACGAATCCGTCAAAAAAAGTTTGCAAGAATCTCTTTGCAAGACAATTAGCGTGTTGTCTGTTGCAAAACACACACGCAATAGCGTTTGGAATGCAAAAATTGAGTTGCGCTAGATCGGCTTACACAAGCCAAATTATGATGATCACAAAATATAGCTGTTTAACACTGCGTGCACACTAGACGCATCGACTAGGTGTGTTTGTGTTTGTCGCGCATGCAAACGCGCAAAACAAAACCCCGAAACCGAAAGGCGGTGCCGGGGTCGTTTTGGGTCGAGCGAACCGCTCTAGCCTTTATTTAACAGATACTTGGAGGCCGTCCCTCAAGCACCGAGTGCTTTGACACGCTGAGCGAGGCGGGACACTTTCCGCGACGCTGTGTTTTTGTGCAGAACACCTTTTTGCGCACAGCGCATAATTTCCGGCTGAGCTGCTTTCAGAGCTTCGCTCGCAGCGGACTGATCGCCAGCGGCAATGGCTTCTTCAACTTTACGAACCTGCGAGCGCATCCGGGTGCGGCGGTTCTTGTTTACAGCGGTGCGGCGCCCAATCTGGCGGATCGCTTTTTTAGCCGATTTGGTATTGGCCATCGGTCGTGTCCGTTTCTCGCATACGCTCTATCATCTGGTTGATCAGAGCTGGGTTCTAGCGGTGAATTCATGTCTCAATGGCCCGGCGCCTCGGAAAGTCGCCCGGTCGTGAGAGAGCGGGCGTTATACAAGGGCGCCCAGGGTCCGTCAACAGGCCATTTACCGCCAAAATCTGCCGGTTTTCTGACAATTTTGCGGTCTCTACCGGTTTTTGAATTGGGGCGCGCGCTTATCGACAAAGGCCGCCATACCTTCAGACTGGTCTTCAGTGGCGAAGAGTGAATGGAACACCCGCCGCTCAAACTGGATGCCCTCGTTCAAAGTCACCTCATAGGCGCGGTTCACCGCTTCTTTGGCCATCATTGCCACGGGCAAAGATTTGGCGGCAATGGTGTCAGCCGCTTTCAATGCCTCATCCAAAAGAGACTCTTTGGGCACCACCCGGCTTACCAGGCCCGCGCGCTCCGCCTCCTCTGCTTCCATCATGCGGCCCGTCAGACACATTTCCATGGCTTTGGATTTCCCGATAAAGCGGGTCAGGCGCTGGGTGCCGCCAATGCCCGGAATGACGCCAAGATTAATTTCCGGCTGGCCGAAGCGGGCATTGTCTGCGGCCAGGATAAAGTCGCACATCATGGCGAGCTCACATCCACCACCGAGTGCGTAGCCCGATACAGCCGCAATGGTAGGGGTGCGGCAGTCTGCGATCCCACCTGCTTTTGCGAAGAGATCTTCCTTATAGACATCCATATAGGATTTGGGCTGCATCTCTTTAATATCTGCGCCCGCCGCAAACGCCTTTTCTGACCCTGTGATCACCACACAGCCAATTGCTTCATCGGCATCATAGGCGGCCACAGCCTCCACCAGTTCATCGACGAGCTGATTGTTGAGTGCGTTTAACGCTTCGGGTCGGTCCAACGTAATGAGACCGACCTTGCCCCGTGTTTCTGTCTTGATCGTCTCATAGGCCATGATGCCTCACCCTCTTCTTTCTTCTTAAATTCCTGTTTGTTCTACCGCTGGCAGGACGGGCAGTAAAAACTCGACCGACCGCTTTGAACAATGCGCGCCACCCTACCGGTGCAGCCCTTTGCGAGACAAGCCTCGCCTTCACGTCCATAGACCTGAAACCGGTGCTGAAAATATCCCAGCTCTCCGTCGGCCTGGGCGTAATCGCGCAAGGTTGATCCTCCTGCCTCAATCGCTTCATTGATAACGTCGCGGATCATTGGCGCGAGCCGTTCAGCCCTCACTGCGGGCTTAGGTCCTTTCCCAGCTACCGTCGCCGCCGTTCGCCGGGGCGATATGCCAGCCCGGAAAAGAGCCTCACACACATATATGTTGCCGAGCCCGGCAACGACGCGCTGATCCAGCAATGCGGACTTAATGGGCGTCTTCTTGCCCCGCAGGGCATCGGCAAGGTTTTGCGCAGAAAAACTGTTGCCATTGGGCTCCGGTCCGAGGGCCGCCAGATGCTTTGACCCAGGAAGCGCTTCCTCTGCAATCAGGTCCATATAGCCAAAGCGGCGATGATCTGAATAGACAATGCGGGTGCCGCTTTCCATGTGGAACACCACGTGATCATGCTTGCCGGTGCCGTCCGGCGCGGCTGTGGTGCCGTCATGGGTAAAAACGCCTGGCACATTTTCGACCCCTTCCGGTGGGCAGATCGTGAAACGCCCTGACATGCCTAAATGGGCCAGCAACACATGACCGGATTCCAGATGGATGAGCAGGTATTTGGCACGCCGGCTGAGGCTCATGACCTTCTGGCCTGACACTCTCCGCGCAAACCCTTTGGGAAAGGGAAAACGCAAATCCGGGCGGCGCACCTCCAACCGGTCGATCACGTAACCCGTCATGGACGGTTCAAGGCCTCGACGGACGGTTTCGACTTCAGGAAGTTCGGGCATGGGTGCTGGAGGTCGCTTTGGTCAGAAATTCAGCCGGTTCGGTACATCACAGGACGCGTCGAAAGGGCACATTAAGAAAGAAGGGCGCAAAGTAGCGCGGTTCTGCCGCTTCCGCTATGGTCCGGCGCGAAGAGGTAACGCATTTATGACGCCCCGCGACACAGACAAATACGCTGATGACAGCAGAGCCAAACACTTCGGATTCAAGCCTGTCTCCGAAGAGGAAAAAACACGTCTGGTCTATTCCGTCTTCGAAAAAGTTGCCGGCCGCTATGATCTGATGAACGACCTGATGACGGTGGGTCTTCACCGGGCCTGGAAGCAGGCCATGGTCGACAAGCTGGCGCCACCTCGCAATGACCGGCCCTGGCATCTGATCGACGTGGCCGGCGGCACGGGCGACATCGCCTTTCGCGCGTTGGACCGAGGCGGACCCGATGCCAAGGTTACAGTCTGCGACATTAATGACCATATGCTGGAAGTCGGACGCACCCGCGCGCAGGAGCAGGGCTATGCGGATCGCACGGAATTTATCTGTGGGGATGCGGAAACACTGCCCTTCCCCGACCGCCATTTTGATGCCTATTCCATTGCGCTCGGCATTCGCAATGTCACGCGCATGCAGAACGCGCTCCGGGATGCCTATCGGGTCTTGAAACCGGGGGGTCGGTTTGTGGTCCTGGAAATGTCTCACATGGTCACGCCGGAACTGCAGGCGGTCTATGACTTCCTCTCCTTCAATGCGATCCCGCCCATCGGGAAAGTCGTGACCGGCGATGCGGGGCCTTATCAATATCTCGTCGAAAGCACGCGCCAATTTCCGAAGCCAGATGTTTTCAAAGGCATGATCGAGGATGCTGGTTTTGAGAATGTTCAGTATCAAAGCTTGAGCGGCGGCATTGTTGCCCTTCACTGGGGTTGGCGGATCTAGACTCATGGGTGCCCTTCGCAACATGACCCGGCTTGTGCGCGCCGCCCGCGTGATGGCGCGCTACGATGCCTTGTTTCCGCCGGAGTTCGAAGAGGATGTTCCTGCCCCGGTTAAACTCGGTCGGGCACTGGCTGCCATTCGGCTCCCCTGGGAGGCGAAGCCCAAGGCCAGCGATGATGATGCGGAACGCCTGTCGACAGCGCTGCAGGTTTTGGGGCCGTCCTACATCAAGCTTGGTCAGTTTCTGGCGACGCGGGCGGACATTATCGGCCCGGACCTGGCGGGCGACCTTGCGCTCCTTCGGGACAAGCTGCCGCCCTTTGAACAGGCGGTCGCCATCAAAACCATTGAGAGCGATCTCGGTCAGCCGATCGGCGATCTGTTTGTGGATCTTGGCGAACCCGTTGCTGCGGCATCGATCGCGCAGGTTCATAAAGCAACGATTGCGGATACGGAACGATCTGAAGGGGAGCGACCGGACGGGCTGGCCTACCGCAATGTCGCGGTCAAAGTTCTCCGGCCAGATGTCGAAAAGCGTTTTGCCGCTGACCTGGAAAGCTTTTTCTGGGCCGCCCGTCTGATTGAGAAGGTTCAACCATCGGCCCGCAGACTGCGCCCTGTAGAGGTGGTCCAGACCCTCGCGGACAGTGTAGCGCTCGAAATGGACCTGCGGCTTGAAGCCGCCGCCATGTCTGAGATGGCGCAGAACACGGCCAGCGACAAGCATTTCAGAGTTCCTACGATTGACTGGGAACGCACATCGCGACGCGTGATGACCATGGAGTGGATTGACGGCATTCCCGCAAGCGATGCGAAGGCCGTAGCCGCTGCAGGTCACAATATGGCAGAGCTTGGCACAAGGGTGATCCAGACATTCCTCACCCATGCACTCCGCGATGGTTTTTTTCATGCGGACATGCATCAGGGGAACCTGTTCGTCGACAAAGACGGCACGCTGGTCGCCGTCGATTTCGGCATTATGGGTCGCCTCGACCAGCGGTCCCGCCGGTTCCTTGCTGAAATCCTGTTTGGTTTCGTCCGCCGGGATTATCGCCGTGTTGCCGAAATTCATTTCGAAGCCGGATATGTCCCGGAAGACAAGAATGTGGACACATTCGCGCAGGCGCTCCGTTCCATCGGTGAACCGATATTCGGTAAGACCGCGAAGGATGTCTCCATGGGCCGCCTGTTGGCGCAATTGTTTCTGGTCACCGACCAGTTCGATATGGCGACCCGGCCGGAGCTGATCCTCCTTCAAAAAACAATGGTGGTTGTGGAAGGCGTTGCCCGTCACTTTGACCCCGAGCACAATATCTGGGACAGCGCGGAACCCATCCTCGCAACCTGGATGGCTGAGCGTCTCGGACCAGAAGGCATCCTTCAGGATGCGAGCGACAGCGCCGCAGCACTTGGCCGCGTAGTCACCCATTTGCCTGAGTTTATCGACCGGGCCGAAAAAACGGCCCGGCTTGTGAGCGACAATGTGGATGGTGATGGGATCCGGCTTCACCCCAACACGGCCGACGCCATCGGGAAGGCCCAAAGTGCACAGAACCGCTGGCAGCAGGGCGCGTTGTGGGTGGGGGCGATAGCGCTTGCCGTGCTTGCGGTGACGCAGATTTTCTGACCCCACTGCCGACCACACCCCTGACCTGTTCCGGTCTTGCGGTTTTCCCAGAATACCCCTACGTCTTCTTATGTATCTATTTTGGTGTGGCTTCGTTTAGGAGACGCAATGAAAGTCCTTGTTCTTGGCGCGGGCGGCATGGGAACCAAAGCCGCCGAAATAGTTGCGACCTTCGATGCCGTATCTGAACTCGTCCTTGCCGACCTGGATGAAAATGCCGCTCGGCGCGTGGCAAAAAGATGCGGTGCCAAAGCCCGAACTCTGACACTGGATGTCACCGACGGGGCGGCCCTCCGCGCAGCGCTTGAGAGTGCGGACGCGGTTTTGAACTGCGTGGGACCATTCTTCCGGTTTGGCGTCCCCATCCTAACTGCCGCCATTGAAGCGGGGACCCCCTATTTCGACATTTGCGACGATCCTGAACCGACCCTCGAGATGTTGGCCCTGGACGATCAAGCGAAGGCCCGCAATATGCTGGCAATTGTCGGCATTGGTGCGAGCCCCGGTATCTCGAACCTTCTTGCCGCCAAAACCTGCTTAGCCTTGGACGAGATCGATCATCTCATCACCGGGTGGAGCCTTGATGATGATGGGACGAGCACAGCCAATGATCTCACCGATGAAGGAGGCAGAGCCGCCTTCGTCCATTGGATGGAACAATGTTCCGGCACTGTCCAAAGCTGGGTGGACAATCAGCTCACGTCCGTCAAACCGTTACAACCTCTCAAGATCGACTATCCGGGCCTTGGAAAACGCACGCTGTGGACTGTTGGACATCCCGAACCGGTGACCCTGCCGCTCACCTTCACTCATGTGAGAAAAGCGTCCAATGCAATGGTCCTCAACCGGCTGGATGCGATTGGCTTGCAGGATCTCGCCCGGCGTATCGATGCAGGTCACATCACGATTGATGAAGCCGCGTCCGAAATTGCCGTTTCTTTCGGCGGGAACACCAGTTCTGTCTTTCAGTCCTTTGTCGGCTGGCTCGTCTCCCAGTTTTCCGGCCCCAAATTCCCGTCCCTCTTTGCCCTTGCGGAAGGCATTCATGAGGGTCGATCTGCGGTCGCCGCCGCCGCCATTACCGCCTTGCCTGAAGATGGCATGGCCGGCGCCACAAGCGTGCCACTCGCGGTCGCCCTCAAGCTCTTTGCGGAGAGCAAGATCACCGCAACCGGTGTCAAAGCGCCTGAGGCGGCAATCGACCCGGATCTCTTTTTCGATCTATTTCAGCCCTATTGTGTGACGCCAGGGCCGGTTTCGCGCGAAAAACTGGTCTCTTTTACGGTGCGCTAGGGGATCTGCCGCCCCACCCGGTTAACGGGAAATTGATCTACACAAAGTCACCGTGAAACCCTATATTCCCCAGTAGCCGATTGCATTGGTCAGCTGATGTCCAGCGACGCCGGTGTTTTCCAGGAGTTTCACATATGTCCTCACCTGTGTCCCCACCGGGCCGGAGTCTGAACGGTTGTCGCATCCTGCTCATCATTGGTGGCGGCATTGCAGCCTATAAGAGTCTGGAGTTGATCCGCCGGTTGCGCGAGCGCGGTGCCAGCGTGCGCGCAATCATGACGCAAGCAGCGGGCGAGTTCGTCACACCGCTCTCCGTCTCCAGCCTGACGGAAGATGTGGTTTACCAGTCTCTCTTCGATCTCACGCAGGAAAGTGAGATGGGCCACATTCAACTTTCCCGGGATGCGGACCTGCTGGTGGTTGTGCCCGCAACAGCTGACCTGATGGCCAAGATGGCTGGCGGCCTTGCGAGCGATCTTGCGACAACAGCGCTTCTTGCAACCGACAAGCCTGTTCTGGTCGCCCCCGCCATGAATGTGCGCATGTGGGAGCATGCAGCAACGCAGCGCAACATCTCGACGCTGAGGGGCGACGGCATTCACTTTATCGGTCCCAATGACGGCGACATGGCCTGCGGCGAATTCGGGCCTGGCCGGATGGCCGAACCGATGGAGATCGTTCAAGCGATTGAGGAACGGCTCGCAAACCCCGCCGAGCGCCCTTTGTCCGGCAAGTCCGCGCTGGTCACCTCCGGTCCCACTCATGAACCCATCGACCCGGTCCGTTACATTGCGAACCGCTCGTCAGGCAAGCAGGGGCACGCCATTGCCGCCGCCCTTGCACAGCTGGGTGCGGAGACCACGCTTGTTGCCGGCCCGACTAGTCAGGCGGATCCTGTCGGCGTTCATGTGAAACATGTGGAAACGGCGCGAGAGATGCTCGCGGCTTGTGAAGCGGCGCTCCCCACCGATATTGCGGTCTGCACCGCGGCTGTGGCCGACTGGCGCGTTGATCAGAGCGCCAACCAAAAGATGAAAAAGGATGGCAGCGGTGCCCCGCCCGCGCTCGCGCTGGTTGAGAACCCCGACATTTTGAAAACCCTGTCGCAGCATGCGAGCCAGCGGCCCTCCCTTGTTATCGGCTTTGCCGCTGAAACGGAAAATGTTGTCGACTACGCGCAAGCCAAACGGGCGCGCAAAGGATGTGACTGGATTGTTGCCAATGACGTCTCTCCAGGCACCGGCATTATGGGGGGCGACATGAACAGCGTTCATCTGATTACCGCCGACGCCCATGAAGACTGGCCTTCCATGTCTAAGGCCGATGTGGCGCAGCGCCTGGCGCTTCGCGTCGCCGATCATTTTTAAGGACCTATCATGAGTTTTTCCGAAGTTTCTGTTCCCGTTCAACGCCTGCCTCATGGGCGCGATCTGCCGCTGCCGCAATATGAGACCGATGGCGCGGCGGGCCTCGATCTGCAGGCTGCCATTCCGGAGGGGAAAGAACTGGTGCTGGCGCCGGGCGCCCGCGATATGGTTCCAACCGGCCTCGCTATGGCACTGCCGCACGGGTTTGAGGCACAGATCCGTCCGCGTTCCGGCCTCGCGGCTAAGAACGGGGTTACGGCGCTTAACTCACCCGGCACCATCGATTGCGACTATCGCGGCGAGGTAAAGGTCATTCTGATCAATCATGGACAGGACCCTCTCGTCATCACCCGCGGCATGCGCATCGCGCAGATGATCATCGCGCCCGTGACACGCGGCATTTTTGAAGAACATGACAGCCTGCCGGAAACCGACCGTGGTGCCGGGGGCTTTGGCTCAACGGGCACTGGCGGCGCCTGAGCATTGGAAGAGGGAGGGCACATACAAGTGCGACTATCGAAAAAGACCCTTTTGGCTCTGGAAGCCGTATTGGACGTGGCCGTGAATGCGCGCCCCGACCCGGTCCAATCGAAAGACATCACACGGCGCCAAGGTATCCCGCAGCGCTATCTTGAGCAGGTCATGCAGCAATTGGTGCATGCCAATATTCTCAAAGGCGTCCGCGGTCCCAAAGGCGGCTATCGGCTTGCGCGCGAACGGCGCCGTATTTCCATGGGCGATATTGTGCGGATTGTCGGGGCCATGGAACTTGCAGATGAACCGCGGGAGGCCCCGTCCATCTTGGGAGAAAAGGTTATCGGTCCTATATGGGATGATATCCAATCCGAGATGATGGAAAAGCTTGATGCCGTGACTATTGAAGACCTTTGCCGCCGCGCAGCCGAAACTGGGGCCGATGGCGAAACAAAAATTGATGCTGACTTTACGATCTAAAACCACTCGTTGAAGACCAGATGTCTTCTTACACAGGGAGCGAAAAAATGAGCCAGGCAGATAACAAGCCAGGACGCGGACGCATCTACGACAATATTACAGACACAATCGGGAACACACCGCTGGTGCGGCTGAACAAGCTCGCCAAAGAACGAAATGTCAAAGCTGACATTCTTTTGAAGCTCGAGTTTTTTAATCCCTTAGCCAGTGTCAAAGACCGCATTGGCGTTGCAATGATCGAAGACCTTGAGACCCGCGGCCTGATCACACCTGAGACAGTGATCGTTGAACCCACATCGGGGAATACGGGTATTGCGCTCGCTTTCGTGTGCGCTGCCAAGGGCTACCGCCTGATCCTCTGCATGCCGGAAAGCATGTCCCTTGAACGCCGGAAGATGCTAGCGCTTCTGGGAGCCGAACTGGAACTCACCCCTGCCGACAAGGGCATGAAGGGGGCGCTTGCCCGGGCCGAAGAACTGCTTGAGGAATATCCCAACTCGGTCATGCCGCAGCAGTTCGACAACCCGGCGAATCCGGCCATCCATCGCGCGACCACAGCGGAAGAAATCTGGAATGATACGGACGGCGCCGTTGATGTTGTGATTTCCGGTGTCGGCACCGGCGGCACGTTCACCGGCGTGGGGGCCACGCTGAAAGAAAGAAAGCCTTCCTTCAAGATGATCGCGGTGGAGCCGGAAGACAGCCCTGTCCTCTCAGGCGGTGCCCCGGGTGCTCACAAGATCCAGGGGATTGGCGCAGGCTTTGTCCCGGGCAATCTCGACAGTGGGCTCATCGACGATGTGATCACAATTGGCAATGAAACCGCGTTTGAGATGGCGCGGCGTGTTGCGAAAGAAGAAGGCGTACCGTGCGGTATCTCCTCCGGTGCAGCGATTGCGGCAGCCCTTGAGATCGGCGGCCGGGTCGACATGGAAGGGAAAACCATTGTCGTGATTATTCCATCCTTCGCGGAACGCTATCTCTCGACGGCCCTCTTTGACGGCCTTTAAGGCACGACAAGAATCTGAGCTGGAAACCAGGCACTGCTTTAGCGGGCCTGGTTTTCTTTTGCCTCGAGGAATCCCGGGCCTATCTCTGCGGTGATATCACGGGCATCCAGTTCATCGCCGCATTCAGCACAAACCATCTTGCCCTCAAGAGGATTCCCGCATTTTTCATGGCGGCGAACGATGGGCGCGCCACGTTCATCCGCCATGTGTTTGTCACCCCATTGCACAATGGACAGAACGACGGGATAAAGATCGAACCCCCGTTCCGTTAGGCGGTATTCTTCCCGCACCGGTGCCTCGCCATAAGGCACCTTTTTCAGCACGCCTTCATCGACCAGCTTTTTGAGGCGGTCCGCTAGCACATGCCGGGTGATGCCAAGGCTCGCTTCGAAATGTTCGAAGCGTTTGAGGCCCATGAAACAGTCGCGCAGGACCATGAGCGTCCAGCGGTCGCCAATAACGGACAGTGTCCGGGCCACGGAACAGGGTTCATCTTTCAGGTCGCGCCACCGCATGTGTCTGGTCCTTTCCCAATTAATGAAGAAACTAGCTTGACAAGTTCCGAATTGGAACCCACTTTGCCATATAAGTTCTAAAAAGGAACTTGATTGTAAACCCAGACAGTGGGAGGCGGATAAATGGCTGAAAACAAGGCAGTTCTGGTCATTGGAGCGGGTGATGCAACTGGCGGCGCGATTGCCAAGCGTTTTGCCCGGGAAGGGTTTGAGGCCTGCGTTGCGCGCCGGAACGGCGATCAGTTGGCCCCTTTGGTGGACGACATCACCGCGGCAGGCGGCAAGGCCCACGCCTTCGGTGTGGATGCCCGCAAGGAAGATCAGATGATCGACCTGGTCGAAAAGATCGAGTCCGAGATCGCGCCCATTGAAGTCGCGGTCTTTAATATCGGGGCCAATGTGAACTTTCCGATCACGGAGACGACATCCCGGGTCTATTTCAAAGTCTGGGAAATGGCTTGCTTCTCAGGCTTCCTGATGGGCCGGGAAGTCGCCAAGAAAATGATACAGCGGGGCCGCGGCACCATGCTCTTCACCGGCGCAACGGCGAGTGTGCGGGGCGGGTCTGGTTTTTCCGCCTTTGCCGGCGCCAAACATGCGCTCCGCGCCCTTGCACAAAGTCTTGCGCGGGAACTCGGGCCAAAAGGTATTCACGTAGCTCACCCGATCCTGGACGGTGCCATCGACACCCAGTGGATCGCGGAGAACTTTCCGGAGCGTTACGCGCTTAAAGACGAAGACGGCATTCTGAAGCCGGATCATATTGCGGACGCCTACTGGAACATTCATTGCCAACCCCGGGATGTCTGGACCCATGAAATGGATCTGCGCCCGTGGATGGAAACTTTTTAGCGGTGAGGGCGGGTATGGTGACGAAACGCCCTAAACTTGATCTGTACAGAAACGAATAAGAAAGGGGAATAGCATGGGAAAGACAGTCGACTTTATTTTTGATTTCGGGAGCCCGAACGGCTATCTGAGCCACAAGCTTGTGCCGGAGATTGAGGCGCGAACCGGCGCTACCTTCAACTACATCCCGGCGCTCTTGGGTGGCATTCATAAGCTGACCAACAATCAACCGCCGATGATCGCGTTCGGAGGCGTGAAGGGAAAGCTTGAATATGAACAGCTGGAGACCCAGCGCTTCATCAAAAAGCACGGGCTCGACAAATTTAAGTTCAACCCGCACTTCCCTGTCATCACATTGCTGATCATGCGTGGCCTCATCGCCGCCGAGATGGATGGCAAGAAGATGGAGTATATCGAGCTCGTGTCGAAGGCGATGTGGGAAGACGAACAGAAGATGGACGATCCGGAAGTCGTCGCGAAGGTTCTCGCCGCAGGCGGCTTTGATGCGGAGCACCTTCTTGCGCGTACGCAAGACCAGGACGTGAAGCAGAAACTGATCGACAATACAGAAGCGGCAGCCAATCGCGGCGTTTTTGGGATCCCGTTTTTCTTTGTGGGCGATGAAGGCTTTTTCGGAAAAGACCGGCTGGCCCAGGTCGAAGAAATGCTGATGGAGCGCTGATTTCCCTCCGTCACCCCAGATGTGCAAGAGAGTTTGCAGGATACGGGCAGTTTATTGGAACTGCCCGTTTCTTATTTTGGTTCCAAAGACCGCTCTTGTTAAGGCTGGAACCGGCGTCCCGGTCGCCTTATGTAAACGAGCACTTGGGTAACAAGCATTTGGGTAAAAAGGATTGTCTGATGAACGCTCCCACGAACATTCCCGTCTTCACGTCAGAGAAAGGTAAGTGGCAGCCTGCCCCTCAAAGCATGGGTCCCTTTGGCGGCATGCATGGAGGGGCCGTGTCGGGTTTACTGACAGGAGAACTTGAAACCCTTGCAAGCGACGCGGGCCACGGACCCGCTATTTCAGCTACCGTCTATCTTGTTCGCCCCGCACCGGCGACGCTCGTCGAAACACGCCCCGTCGCCATTCGCGAAGGAGGCCGGGTTGCCGTCTATGAAAATGAATTATGGGCAAACGACAAACTCCAGGCGAAAGCCTCCATGTGTTTCCTGAAAGACGTGCCAGCAGGATCCGAGATCAGCGGCATTGTGCCAGATATTCACGGGAGCGTGACCGATGCGCCGCTGCTGGATCCAGCAGACTTGCCTGCCTGGGAGTTTCCCCGCACACCCAAGGCTCAGTCCTTTCTTAACGCCGTTGATATTCGTGACGATAGAAACGGAACGATCTGGATCCGGGCGACACGCCCCCTGTTTGATACGGCCACGCCATTTGCCTCCACCATCAGCTTTGCTGACTTCTCCACCCTCTTTTCTGTCGTCGCGACGGGCGAGCGCCCCAATGCAGGCGGCTGGCCTAATGCCGACCTTTCCATGCATCTCTCCCGTTTGCCCGAAGGCCCCTGGATCGGCATCAAGACACGGTCCGACTGGTTTCCGGACGGACGGGGCATGACCGAGTCCGAGATCCACGACGTCTATGGGCGCATTGGGCGATCCACACAGGCCGTGGTTCTTGCCCCTGCGCCATCGAACTGATCGCTCCAGATTGACTTTTGCTGCCGATCATGGCGGATAGGGGTGTGTCCGTTCACCGGAGAGACAGATGGCATTCAACGACGATCAGCTGGAACGCTATGCGCGGCACATTGTGTTGAAAGAGATTGGCGGGCCTGGGCAGCAAAAGCTGATGCAGTCAAAGGTGCTGGTCGTGGGCGCCGGCGGCCTGGGTTCTCCGCTTCTGCTCTATCTCGCTGCAGCAGGCGTCGGCACGATCGGCATTGTTGACGATGATCATGTGTCGCTCTCCAACCTTCAGCGGCAGGTCGTTCATGGCACCGAGGATGTGGGCCGCGCCAAAGTGGAAAGCGCGGCGGACACCATTCATCGCATCAACCCCGATGTGTCAGTGATCACCCATGAAGCGCGGCTCAACGCCACCAATGCAACCACACTTATCGGCGAGTACGATCTCGTGGCGGATGGCTGCGACAATTTCCAGACACGGTTCCTCGTAAACGATGCCTGCTACTTCGCCCGGGTGCCGCTGGTATCGGCAGCTGTCGGGCGCTTTGACGGTCAGCTCAGTACCTATAAAGGATATGAGAAAGACGCCGACGGTGTGCCGCTTCCCACCTATCGCGACTTTGTACCCTCAGCGCCCGCAGACGGGCTGGTTCCCACCTGCGAGGAAGCAGGCGTTCTTGGCGCGCTTACCGGCGTGATGGGTTCCATGCAAGCCTTAGAGGTCATCAAAGAGCTAACCGGGGCAGGCACAGGGCTTGTGGGCAAGTTGCTGATCTATGACGCCCTGGATGCGCGGGTGCGCACCATAACGCTGCGCCATGATCCGGCCAATCCGCTGACCGGCGACAATCCAACTATCACCGATCTATCAGCTCACGGATAATTACAGGATAGCAGGAATAACCCTGTCGGGCGGCTTGTGCCCATCGACCCAGGTGCGGATGTTGATCAGCACCTTCTCCCCCATTTCCAGCCGGCCTTCAATGGTCGCCGATCCCATGTGCGGCAAGAGCACAACTTTGCGATGGTTGACGAGGGAGGGGTTCACCGCCGGTTCCTGCTCAAATACATCCAAGCCTGCGCCTGCAATCTCGTCATTCTGCAACGCCTGCACAAGCGCGTTCTCATCAATCACTTCGCCGCGCGCTGTGTTCACAATATAGGCTTCCGGCTTCATCTGTTTCAGCCGCCGCGCATTGAGCAGGTGATAGGTCGCGGGCGTATGAGGGCAATTAATGGACAGGATATCCACCTGTCCCAACATGCGGTCGAGGCTCTCCCAGTAGGTGGCGCCAAGCTCTTCTTCAACTGCGGCGTTCACCTGGTTCCTGTTGTGATAATGGATTTCGAGGCCAAAGGCTTTTGCCCGGCGCGCCACCGCCTGTCCAATACGGCCCATACCCAGAATGCCGAGTCTCTTGCCGGTGATGCGGCGCCCGAGCATCCAGGTGGGTGACCAGCCGGTCCAGGTGGCCGCCCGCTCCTGAAGATAGTCGACCCCTTCCACCAGGCGTCGCGGCACCGCCAGGATCAGCGCCATGGTCATGTCGGCTGTGTCTTCTGTTAAAACGCTGGGCGTGTTGGTGACGGTGATGCCCCGTGAAACGGCGCATTCCACATCAATATTGTCCACGCCGGTCCCGAACTGCGCGATTAAGCGGAGCCTGTCTCCGGCCTGCGCCAATAGCCGATCATCAATTCGGTCGGTGACGGTGGGCACCAGCACATCCGCCTCCCGCATCGCGGCCGCCAAGGCCGACTGGCTCATCGGCTCATCGCTCTGATTGAGTCGGGTCTCAAAAAGTTCGCCGAGCCGCGTTTCGATAGCATCCGGCAGTTTCCGGGTGACAATGACAAGAGGCTTTTCGGGCAGATTGGCCATGAACAGGGAACGCCTTTTCAAAATCTAAGACACCCTGTCTAGCAGAGCCCGCAGGGCGTCGCAAAGCCTCGCAGTCCTCTCTCCGCTGCAGCTTGACCCTCCCGGCGCCCGCTTGCATAACGTAGGGGTGAGACAATCAGCGGTCCGATAGGTGAGGATTCCCAGTGCGCAGCGCGCGGCCTTTTTTATCCCTTAAACACGCACTCTGGGCCTGTGGCCTTGCGGTCGCCCTGACTTTCACGCCTTTTGAGGCCGGGGATCAGAGCGTCCGTGCGCAAGAGCGACCCGTCGGCATCGAAACCGGATTGCCGCTCCCCCGATTTGTGAGCCTGAAAGCCAACAAAGTGAATGTGCGGGTTGGGCCCAGCCGCTCACACCCGGTGCGCTGGGTCTATCAGCGCAAGGGTCTGCCGATCGAAATTCTGGCAGAGTTTGAACATTGGCGGCGCGTGCGCGACGCGGACGGTGATGTGGGCTGGGTGTATCACACACTTCTCGACGGACGGCGTCATGCGCTGGTCAAACCGTCGGATGGGCAAGAAACCGCCAAGCTCTTTTACGGACCCGGCGGCACCGGTGAGACCATTGCAGCGGCGAAACCCAACGTTGTCGTCGCCCTTGAGGCATGCGGTGTTGACTGGTGCCAGGCGCAGGCTGGCGGGTATACCGGCTGGATTGCAAAGCAGGATCTCTGGGGTGTTTATTCAGACGAGCGCTTTGAGTAAGCAGCGCAAGGCTTTGTGTGACGCGTTCGCGAACGGAAAACCGCGTACACTTTTCCTGCGAACGCTTTAATCCAGATCGTTAGTCAGAGCTACGCGCACGGGTTTTGTCAGGCCCGCAGCATGGGCATAGTTTTCGTGCCCGATGCCAACGGACACATCAACATCTCCTTGCTTGAAGGCGCTTGCCTGCGCGTCCGTCAGATCGAAATGAAGGAAATGAATGGATGAGGTTTTACCATCGTCCTTGGTGCGCTCCACATCATCTTCCGCCCGCGCTTTGATTTTCTCATCGCCCACCTGCAGGTAGCAGGTCTCTTCCACGTGAGACAACTGACGCAGCATGCGATCGCGACGCACTTCATCATCGATCTCAAACATGAGGGTCGCAACCAGATCACGCCCCTGGGGGATCAACGGGTTATAGGCGTCGAGCTCATCCTTCATCTGCTCATCCCCGCCGCGTTCAATGCGCAACATCTCGTGGATCTGATGCAGCATGGTATCGTAATTCTCGAAATAGAAGGTGGCGCAGGGGCCGATCTCGACACGGCGGTCGCGCTTTATCTCCCGCAGGCGCGCGCGGCGTTCATTCCGCTCACCTTCATAGGTTTGCAGGTCCAGAATATCGCTTGGCGAAATCGATTTACGGGCAGCACTCATTCTACATCTCTCAGTCAATCAGGCCGTAGGCACGGGCGACAATTTCAATCGGGTGTTGAGCCTGGGGAAGCGGTTTGGTATCCGCATCGCCATTCAGCGTTTCCACTTCATGCACCAGGTGTTTTGCGGCGAGCGGGCAATCGGACGTCACATATTTGTTTTCTGTCTTAGCCACATTACGCGCCGCGGTTTTGCCCACCTTCATGGCGAGGTCAAACGTCTCTTTCATCACACCAAACGTGCCGCCGTGACCGGAGCAGCGTTCGACTACATCCACTTTTATATCGGGAATGAGCCGCATCATTTCAGCAGATTTCGGCCCCATATTCTGGGCACGGGCGTGACAGGCCAGATGCGCCGTGACTCCGCCTTCAACCGGCGTCATGCCCTCCGGCAAGCCTTCTTTCTTTGCAATGTCGACAACATATTCGTCCACATCAAAGGTTGCCTCCGACAGAGCTTTGACATTTTCATCGTCCGGCAGGATGAGCGGCCACTCAAACTTCAGCATCAGGCCACAGGATGCGGTCAGCGCAATGATGTCATAGCCCTGGTCGATCAGCGGCTTCAGTTCTGTTGAGACTTTCCGAGCCTGCTCGGCGACCTTTTCGATATTGCCACTCTCCAGATGTGGCATGCCACAACAGCCCGGATAGGCTGGCTGTGTGTCGACGCCAATATGCGCCAGTACTTTGCGCGCTGCTTCGCCCACTGTCGGATTGTTATAGTTCACAAAACAGGTCGCGAAGAGGGCTGCTTTGCGCCCCTTGCCGGGCGCCTCTGCGTTGATGGTGAGTGTGCCGGCAGCGTCCTCAGCCTTTGCCCGCATCATATAGGTCTTGCCCGCAAATTTCGGCAGCTCCGCACGCGCATCAATGCCAGCGATCTTTTCCATCGCGGGACGCGTCAGTTTGTTGGAGCGTTTTGATCCCCAGTTCGCAAGCCCGGCAACGGGAGCTGCGAGCTTGCCGTTGCGATCCATCTGCGCAAGCTGACCCGGGACGAAGGGCGGGCCGCCCGCTGCTTTTGTTTCGATCGCGCGATAGCGCAGCATGAGATGGGGGAAATCAAGATTGAATTCATGAGGTGGCACATAGGGACATTTGGTCATGAAGCACATGTCACACAATGTGCAGGCGTCCACCACGGGACCGAAGTCGTCGCTGGACACGCTGTCCAACTCGCCGCTGTCACTGTCATCAATCAGATCGAAAAGACGTGGAAAGCTATCACAGAGATTGAAGCAGCGTCTGCACCCATGACAAATATCGAACACCCGGCGAAGCTCTTCGTCCAGTTCATCGCGATTGTAAAAGTCGGGGTTCTGCCAATCTATCGGATGACGGATCGGCGCATCCAGGCTGCCTTCTCTGCTCATGTCAGACTTTCTCTGTCGCGGTGCATATCCATTGCTCTGCGCGACGGCGCCAGTCTGGCGGTCACTGCAGAACAAATGAAGAAGGGCGACCTCTTTCAGAGCCGCCCTTCATTCGAAATTAGTCGTCGAGATTGTCGAGAGCTTTCTGGAAACGACCGGCATGGCTCTTTTCCGCTTTCGCAAGCGTTTCGAACCAGTCGGCGATTTCATCAAAGCCTTCATCGCGTGCGGTGCGTGCCATGCCCGGATACATGTCCGTGTATTCATGGGTTTCGCCAGCGATGGCTGCTTTGAGGTTCAGCTCTGTGCTGCCAATTGGCTCGCCCGTTGCCGGGTCGCCTACAGCTTCCAGAAATTCCAGGTGGCCATGAGCATGGCCGGTCTCGCCTTCCGCCGTTGAGCGGAATACGGTTGCCACATCATTGTAGCCTTCCACGTCCGCCTTCTGGGCGAAGTAGAGATAGCGGCGGTTTGCCTGGCTTTCGCCTGCAAACGCATCTTTGAGATTACCTTCGGTCTTTGACCCTGCTAGCGACATTTGCGTTCTCCTCGCCTTTGCGCTTTTCCACACACCTCGGGGGCGTATTCACAAAGAAGTTAAGACGCGCCAGTGGGTTCGTCAACTCTTTATAATTCTTCTAAAGAGAATGAGTTGCAACAACAGATTTGGTATTAGCCGCTATTGCGCACCCGAACGACCACATCCACCCGGGAGAGTTCCGTGCCTTCCGGCACGTCGGGCAAGCCGCTGACATCAATCATCTTGCCTGAAATATCCGTCAGGCTGCCTTCATCTTCATGGAAGATGTGGTGGTGATCATCAGTGTTTGTATCGAAATAGGTCCGCGAGCTATCCACGACAACCTCCCGCAGGAGGCCCACTTCTGTGAACTGATGCAGCGTGTTGTAGACCGTTGCCAGCGAGACAGAGACGCCCATTTCCTGGGCCTGCTCGTGAAGCAGCTCAGCGGTCACGTGGCAGTCGCCTTCGTCAAAAAGCAACCGCCCAAGCGCCAGGCGCTGGCGGGTCGGCCGGAGCCCTGCTTCCCGGAGGCGGGCCAAAGTCTGACTATACGGACGATCTGTCATGTCCAACCTGTCTGTTCTTCTCTGCACGTCTCTGCTTGGGGAACCTGGCGCTAAGCTTCAGCGCCAGACCCCGCATTGCAGTTTGTAACGATTACAAACAATACTCTACCATGTGGGAATTACGGACGTCTTGTCAAGTAGCAGCCAAGGACCATCAATGATGGGCAGATTTGCGCCTGCTGGCATTCTTACCATAGAAATCAAGGGTTTGCGGGACTTGCCGCGTATGTTACCAAGCGCTCAACAGATGCTGACCCGGTAACCATCCGGAAAAACACTTGGAATTGTCAGCAAAAATCAGGGCGGGGTGATTGAACGGACATGGCTGAGCAAAAGTCGAGCTATTCATACGAAGACCTTCTGGCATGTGCACATGGGGACCTGTTCGGTCCCGGCAATGCGCAGCTGCCTCTCCCGCCTATGCTGATGATGGACCGTATTACGCAGATTTCGGATACGGGCGGCGCCAATGACAAGGGGCTCATCCGCGCGGAGTATGAGATCAATGAGGACCGCTGGTTCTTCCCCTGCCACTTTGAGGGCGATCCCATTATGCCGGGCTGCCTCGGCCTTGATGGCATGTGGCAGCTTGTTGGCTTCTATCTTGGCTGGATGGGAGCCCAGGGCAAAGGCCGCGCCATTGGCGTCGGGTCGGTGCGTTTCTCCGGCATGGTGACCCCAGAGATCAAAAAAATCGAATATGAGATCGACCTGAAACGGGTCATCAACCGCAAGATCGTGATGTTGACGGCCGACGGCATTTTGAAGGCAGATGGAGAGCCCATCTACAAGGCAGAAGATCTGCGCGTTGTGGTTGAAGGCCCCTCTGACTAAGGGTGGCCGCCCGGGAATGCGGCTGAATTATTCCGGCCGATTGCGATTTCTCACAAAAGCCACTTTCGGGTTACATAAGAGGTAACCGAAATTGATTGCGGGTTCCCCCGCCCAGCCATGGAGTAGAACCATGAGGCGTGTCGTTGTAACCGGAATGGGCATTGTGTCCAGCCTTGGCAATAATGTGCAGGAGGTTGTTTCCAGTCTTCGCGAAGCAAAATCCGGCATTGTCAAAGCAGACAGGTATGAAGAGCTGGGCTTTCGCAGCCAGGTTCACGGATCCTTGAAACTCGATCTGGAAGAAGTGCTCGACCGCAAGACCCGCCGGTTTATGGGCGACGGCGCAGCCTATACCTATATCGCCATGGACCAGGCGATCCGGGATGCAGGCCTCGAGGAAAATGAAGTCAGCAATGAGCGTACCGGCGCCATTCTGGGCTCAGGCGGGCCGTCGACAAAGGCGATCGTTGCCGCTGCCGACATTACCCGGGAAAAAGGGCCGAAGCGAATTGGGCCCACCAGTGTTCCCAAAGCCATGTCGAGCACGGTGTCAGCCAATCTCTCGACCCTCTTCAAGATCAAAGGGCCGAGCTATTCCATCAGTTCCGCCTGTACCACCTCAACCCACTGTATCGGCAATGCTGTCGAGCAGATTCAATGGGGCAAGCAGGACATGATGTTTGCCGGTGGCGGGGAAGAGCTGGACTGGTCTCTGTCATCGCTCTTTGACGCCATGGGTGCCATGTCGTCTAAGTATAACGACACCCCCGCAGAAGCGAGCCGCGCCTATGACGCAAACCGGGACGGCTTTGTTATCACCGGTGGTGGTGGCACGCTGGTGCTGGAAGAGCTGGAACATGCCAAAGCCCGCGGCGCGAAAATCTACGCGGAAGTAGTGGGCTATGGCGCCACATCAGACGGCGCTGACATGGTTGCGCCCTCCGGTGAAGGCGCGGTGCGTGCCATGAAGCTCGCGCTTGAAGGCGTCGGTGAGAAAATCGACTATATCAACCCGCACGCCACATCGACGCCGGTCGGGGACATTCCGGAAATCACGGCGATTACGGAAGTGTTTGGCGATGACATGCCGGCGATCAGTGCAACCAAGTCTTTGAGTGGCCACGCGCAGGGCGCGGCGGGCGTTCACGAAGCGATCTATTCTCTGTTGATGATGGAGAGCGGCTTTATCGCTGAATCCGCCAATATCAAAGAGATTGACCCGGAAGTGGCACACGCCAACATTGTCCGGGAACGGATCGATAATGCGGAGCTGAACACCATCCTGTCCAACAGCTTTGGATTTGGCGGAACCAACGGATCCCTGGTTTTCCAGCGGTATAACGGCTAGTCGGCCAAATCGTAAACGGGGCACAGAGCTTGCTCCCTCTAGTAGTTGAGTAACCAGAACGTCTCATTTCGGCACACTTGTTCTCGCAAGGGGCCGTGACAGATTATTTGAGGAGTGGCATCAGGGATGACACGGGGAAGTGCATTTCAGTCGGGCGACCTGCTAGCGGGCCGAAAAGGGCTCATCATGGGCGTCGCAAACGACCATTCCATCGCCTGGGGCATTGCCAAGGCGGCTGCCGCCCATGGCGCGGAACTCGCGTTTACCTATCAAGGAGAAGCGTTTGGACGGCGGGTGAAGCCGCTCGCTGAATCCGTTGGGTCCGACCTGCTTCTGCCGTGCGATGTGATGGATGAGGCAAGCCTCGATATACTATTCGACACACTCAAGGAAAAGTGGGGCACGATCGACTTTGTCGTGCACGCTGTTGCTTATTCAGACAAGAGCGAGCTCAAAGGCCAGTATGTCGATACCACGCGGGATAATTTCCGGCAGACCATGGAAATCTCCTGCTACTCCTTTACCGACATTGCGCGGCGCGCGTCCGAGATGATGCCGGATGGTGGCTCCATGATCACGCTTACCTATGCAGGCGCTGAGCGGGTCATGCCCAACTATAATGTGATGGGTGTGGCGAAGGCCGCACTGGAAGCCAGTGTCCGCTATCTTTCTGTCGACCTCGGTCGCAAAGGCATTCGGGTGAATGCACTCTCAGCCGGCCCGATGCGCACGCTCGCCGGGTCCGCCATCGGGTCAGCGCGCTACGTGTTTAAGTGGAACAAATCCCATTCACCGCTCAAGGAAACCGTCGAACTGGATGATGTGGGCGGGTCCGCTCTTTACCTGCTGTCCGACCTTTCCAAGCGGGTCACCGGAGAAGTCCATCACGTGGATTCCGGCTTCAACATTGTCGGTATGCCGCAATGGGAAGATATCAAGGCCGACGAAGCACCGGTGCCCAAGAAGAACGCGGCAGAGTAGCGTTCAAACACTCGCAAGTTCGTTCAGGACCTCCGCTGTCCTTTCCGGCATGGAAAGGAAAGGCGAATGGGCGGCGTCCAGTGTCACTACCTGATCGAAGTTTGAATAGCGCTGCATCCTCCGTTGCAACTGAATGGGGATCGCCTGATCGCCCGTGCACTCGATGAAGGTCTTTGGGACGCTGCCAAAACGCTCCGCTGTGATTTTCACTTTAGAGAATAGAGGCCGCACAGGTTGGGGTATAAGGGCCGCAGCGGCCTGCTCTTGCACATGTGACGTGCAATCTGTGTAGAGAAAGTCTGCCGCGGTCTCGGCACGGACAGAATTTGTACCCCCCAGAAAATCGAAATCGCTATGGAGGATCCGTTTTCGCAAAGACGGGTCCGCAATGATCATGGGCAGTAATCGGCCCTGCCCGTTGGGCACAAAAGCCGTCAGAAAAACGAGCCGCGCAAACAGTTCGGGATGCTGTTCCGCCGCCATGGCCAGGATGAAGCCGGCCATGGAGTGCCCCACACAGATGGGCTTCTCCTCAGCTTCTGCCGCCACTTCTGTGATCGCGTCAGCATAGGTTTTCATGGTGAGAGCCCAGGGACTGAGATCATCACCCCCATGACCTGGCCCATGACCCGGTAATGTCGGAGCCAGAACCTGGTGGCCGGGGGCACGCAAAAGGGAACTGAGGCCATCCCAACAGCCTGCATCATGCCAAGCACCGTGAACTAAAATGAATGTCGCCACGCGCCCTCCAAGCCGCTGGTGGCCGTTTAGTCCGGTCGCTTCAGCTCCAGCACGTCATAAGTGCTTTCCAGCACCGACCAGGGGAATACGACCCTCAGGCGACCATCGCTGAGCTGGCTCAACACACCAATCTTGTCCTTACGCTGCGGGTCGGTGATGCCACCCTCCGGGCCAGAATAGGGTCGCTGAGGTTCATCATTATAAGTCGGTGCTGCAAGCAGCACGCGCCGGTCCGGCCCATCCTGGTAGAGACGGCCCGACAGGCGCTGAGAACCGGAGCGTTTTTCGAAAAACAGAAATCCATCCCGCACGGTTACCTTGCAATCAAACCAGCTATAGACGACAAGGCCCGCGAACTTGCCACCCACCTTGATCGTGCGGCAGGCCCACCAACCGAGCAGATCCCCATCATTGACCGGCTTGGTTTCAGCATCCATCACTTTGTGAAAGGCGGCGCGTTCCCGGATCGTGGCCGACGCGCCGTAGGATTCTTCATTGCCAAGTGCCACGGCCTCATCGAGACGGGCGAGCCGGTCCCGATCAAAATCGGTGACCACATTGGTCCACATATATTCAGGCGGAATGCCTTCCATACTGCTGTCTGGGGCGGCAGCGGGGGCAGCGACGGGAGACATTTCTGTCTCAGTGCTACTGACATTCCCTTCCGCTCTCTCAGCATATGCCCCTGTTGTCAGAGCCGCCATCAAGACCAGCGTAGCCGTGAAACTGGACCTCATCCCCATATCCTTCTCAAACCCCCAAGCCTCTAACCCTTGAGCCTTTTGTTCCCTTCATTCTCCATCATCAACAGTTTCCAAACTGTCTAGAAACACTGAGATAATTTTCTCAACGCGCTTCCCGGGCGGCAAACCGCACACGCTTCGCCTGGGAACGCTCAACCCGCACGAAAAAAGGGCCCCCAAATGGGGGGCCCTTTATCTTGTCGCGCCTTTGGTGGTTCGCCAAGGATTATTCGGACTTATCTTCCGCAGGCTTCCGGCGGCGGCGGCGAGGCTTGTCCCCATCGGACTTTTCACCACCTTCGGCCTTGTCGCCCTCTTCACGGGGAATTTCTTCACCCGTTTCCTGGTTCACAACCTTCATGGAGAGGCGCACCTTGCCACGGTCGTCAAAGCCCAAGAGCTTCACGAATACTTCGTCGCCTTCTTTCACCACGTCGGTCACCTGAGCCACTTTGCGTGGTTCAAGCTGCGAAATGTGAACCAGACCATCTTTTGGTCCGAAGAAGTTCACAAAGGCGCCAAAGTCCACCGTCTTCACGACCGTGCCTTTGTAGATCACGCCTACTTCCGGTTCTGCCGTGATACCGGTGATCCAGTCGATCGCCGCTTTGATGCTTGCAGCATCAGAGGACGATACTTTGACGATGCCTTCGTCATTAATGTCGACCTTGGCACCTGTCTCTTCAACGATCTGACGGATGACTTTACCGCCTGCCCCGATGACGTCCCGGATCTTGTCGGTCGGAACGGTCATGGTTTCAATGCGCGGTGCATACTCACCGAGTTCCTCACGGCCTTCGGAAATCGCTTTCGCCATCTCACCCAGAATATGCAGGCGACCGCCCTTCGCTTGATCGAGCGCTGTCTGCATGATGTCTTTGGTGATACCGGTGATCTTGATGTCCATCTGAAGAGACGTGATCCCGTCTTCCGTGCCTGCGACCTTAAAGTCCATGTCGCCCAGGTGATCTTCGTCACCCAGAATATCGGAAAGAACAGCAACGCCGTCATCTTCCTTGATGAGACCCATGGCGATACCTGCAACAGGACGTGCCAGCGGAACACCCGCATCCATCATGGCAAGGGATGACCCACAGACGGTTGCCATAGAGGACGACCCGTTCGATTCCGTAATCTCAGATACGAGGCGGATCGTGTAAGGGAAGTCTTCCTTGCTTGGCAGCACCGCACGAAGGGCGCGCCAGGCAAGCTTGCCGTGACCGACTTCGCGGCGACCGGTAAAGCCAACGCGACCCGTTTCCCCGACGGAGTAGGGTGGGAAGTTGTAGTGCAGCAGGAAGCTTTCTTTATAGGTGCCTTCCAGCGCGTCGATGAACTGCTCATCATCACCGGTACCAAGTGTGGCAACCACAAGACCTTGTGTCTCCCCACGGGTAAAGAGCGATGATCCGTGTGTGCGCGGCAGAATGCCCACTTCCGATACGATCGGACGTACCGTGTCGAGATCACGACCATCAATACGCTTGGACGTTTTCAGGATAGAGCCGCGAACGATTTTCTTTTCGATGCCCTTGAATGCGCCACCCACTTTGTTTGCAGGATAGGCATTCTCATCTTCTTCGTTTGCGAGTTCTGCGAGAGCCTTGTCGCGGGCTTCCGCAACTTTTTCCTGACGCTCCATTTTGTCGGCGATTGAGTAAGCCGCTTCGAGGTCAGCCTCCACGAGAGCGGCAACCTTGCCATCCAGTTCGCGTGTGTCTTCTTCTTCGATGGCGCGCGGTTCTTTCGCTGCTTTCTCAGCCAGGCGGATGATCATGTCGATGACAGGCTGGAAGCCCTCATGACCAAACATCACTGCGCCGAGCATGATGTCTTCAGAAAGCTCTTTCGCTTCTGACTCCACCATCAGAACAGCATCTTCTGTCCCGGCAACAACCAGATCGAGAGCACTTTCCGGCAGTTCGTCGATCATGGGGTTGAGGGAGTATTCGCCGTCAATGTAACCGACGCGGGCCGCACCAATCGGACCCATGAACGGAATGCCCGAAATGGTGAGAGCTGCAGAGGTTGCAACCATGGCTACGATATCTGGATCGTTTTCCATGTCGTGGGAGATCACGGTCGTGATGATCTGCGTTTCGTTTTTGAAGCTCTTGTGGAAAAGCGGGCGGATCGGACGGTCGATCAGACGGCTCACAAGTGTTTCTTTTTCACTTGGGCGCCCTTCGCGCTTAAAGAAACCGCCTGGGATCTTACCGGCAGCATATGTCTTTTCCTGGTAGTTCACGGTGAGCGGGAAGAAGTCCAGCCCTGGCTTTGGCTGACGGTCAGCCACAGCAGTTGCGAGTACTGTTGTCTCGCCATATGTCACCATCACGGCGCCATCCGCCTGACGGGCTACCTTACCCGTTTCGATGATGAGGGGCCGTCCGCCCCATTCAATTTCCTCTCGGACAATATCAAACATTTTGATTTCCTAATTTGCGCCTTCAATTCTCACATCGTCACATCCAGATCGGTTTTTTGCCGGACATGTGGCGCTTCGGTTATGCCGCTTTCATATCTGCGGCCGGATTGTGAACCCGATCCATTGGGAGAGTTTCTTTGTTCCCCATGTTCAAGAGACAGAAACATGGCGAACACTCCGGCAGGCTCGGATCAAACGGACAGAGTCTCTCTACGCGTATTCCTTACACATTGGAGAAGCACGAAAAGCGCCCGGCCCAGTTTGGAGCGAACGCTGTTTCATGGTTCGAGAAGCCAAAGCCTCTCTCTTATCTCCGGATACCGAGGCGTTTAATCAACGCTTCGTAGCGCGCCTGTTCCTTGCCCTTTACATAGTCGAGCAAACGACGGCGCTGGCTCACCATTTTCAAAAGGCCGCGGCGGGAGTGATTGTCCTTGCCGTGGGTTTTGAAATGTTCCGTCAGATTGGTGATCCGTTCTGTGAGGATAGCAATCTGGACTTCCGGTGAACCGGTATCACCCTCACCTTGGGCGAATTCTTTGATCAGTTCTTGCTTGCGATCAGCTGTGATCGACATCGGCAACTCCTAAAAATTGACCGGAAAATTCAAAGCGTTTCCTGCAGCACCGCCTGCGGCGCTTAAGAAATGCCCTGATCGGTCAGGTTAAACACACGGACCGGTTTCAATTCGCCCCGATCATACTCGGCCAGGGCAACCGGCGTTCCGCCTGCAACGGTGAGGGCTATGCCCTCCAGGACCGGTGCATCGCGGCCGCGCAACAAAATCGCCTGTCCCTGCTTCAATCGGGCCGCATCCTGATCGCTCACGGCCACCGCCGGGATGTCGTCCAGCGCGGTCTCAAGCGGATACAAGTGGGCCCACAAGGTCGGGCGAGCGGCGGCACTATTGCCGAACTCCTTCAGTTTATCCAGCGAAATCGACAGATCTTCGTCAAAAGGGCCGGTCGCGAGGCGTCTTAAGGCCACAACATGGCCAAAACAGCCCAAAACCCGGCCTAAATCGCGGGCCAGAGAGCGCACATAGGTGCCTTTTGAACACACAATCTCGAAGGTGGCACGGTCCGGATCGGGGGTTTCCAGCAGCTCTGCCTCATAGATGGTGACAGGCCGCGATTTGAGCTCCACGGCCTCGCCATCGCGGGCAATATCGTAGGCCCGCTCCCCGTCCACCTTGATGGCAGAGAATTGAGGGGGAACCTGCTCTATTTCCCCCAAAAAGCCTTCTAAAGCCGTCTCAATGGCGCTTTTCTCAGGCCTCTCATCGCTGATGTCCACGACTTCGCCTTCGGCGTCGTCGGTGGTGGTCGACGCCCCCCATTTCACGGTGAAGCGATAGACCTTCTCGCTGTCGACCACATAGGGAATGGTCTTGGTGGCCTCGCCCAAGGCAATGGGCAAAATACCCTCGGCCAGAGGGTCAAGGGTGCCTGCATGGCCTGCCTTTTGGGCATTGAAGACACGGCGTACCGCGCCCACGACCTGGGTGGAAGTGGGCCCAACAGGCTTATCAACGATCACCCAGCCAGAAACGGGATCACCCTTCTTACGCCTTCTACCCACTTTTTCTCCTTAGTCTCGACCGGTCTCGCCGGGCGCAGTACTAAGCCGCACGAAAGGACAAGGCAAGGCCGTTCAGACAGTGTCGCAGCCCCGTCGGCGGAGGCCCATCATCAAATATGTGACCGAAGTGGCCACCACATCGACGGCAATGCACTTCCGTGCGGGTGATGAAAAAGCTGTTGTCTTCTTTGGTCCCGATCGCGCCGTCTAATGCAGCGTAGAAGCTCGGCCAACCGGTGCCGCTGTCATATTTCGTCTCAGACGCATAGACCGGCAAATCGCAGGCCGCGCAATGATAGGTGCCCTGGCGTTTTTCATCGAGGAGCGGACTGGTATAGGGCGTTTCTGTCTTTTCCTCACGCATGATGAGGTACCGGTTTTCACCCAGCAGCTCTCGCCATTCCTGCGGTGTGCGGGTGATTTCGAATACACCGTCACCCACTGGGCTTTGGCTTTTAGAGTAGGCGAGACCAAGAGCACCTGTCCCAACAAGAGCCGTGGTCGCCCAGAGGAGGCGTCGTCGCGTTAGCATATCTCTATCCTTTTCAAGAAACTGCACCGGCGGTCTAGGGGCAAGGGGTGGACGACCGCCGATGCAGACTCACGCCAAAGTTATGCTTTTGGCAGAAGCACTTTGTCGATGACGTGAATGACGCCGTTCGACTGATCAACGTCAGCAATCGTGACGGTGGCGATATTGCCGTTTTCGTCTTTGATCAGAAGGTTGCCGTTCTGCACGGTCGCAATGAGAGAACAGCCACCGAGCGTCTCGATGACGTGGGAGCCGCCTTCATTGGCGATCATGGACTTTACCATCGATGATATGGCATCTGCCCCTACCACGTGGCAGGTGAGCACTGTTGTGAGGGTTCCCTTGTTCTCAGCTTTGAGAAGCGTTGGGACAGTACCTTCCGGCAGTTCTTCAAATGCCGCATTTGTCGGCGCAAACACCGTGAAGGGACCTGGGCCCTGGAGCGTCTCGACGAGACCAGCGGCTTTCACTGCGGCAACCAAAGTTGTGTGGTCTTTTGAGTTCACCGCATTTTCGATGATGTTCTTGCTTGCAAACATCGGTGCGCCACCGACCATCGGGTTGTCTGCCAGCGCAGAACCTGCACCCAAGGTGAGTGCTGATGCGATCACAGCGGCTGAGGTCGCCATGCGAATGAGGGGGAGTTTCATCTGTCGTTCCTTTAAACGTGAGTTTCTATCTGTTGCCCGCGCGTTGCGGACATCAGAAGGAACGGGTCGACAGAGAAAAGAGTTTCAAAAAAGATAGAATTAAATTTCGGCGAGCCGTCCGGTCGCGATGACGGGGCCTGAGACCTCCCCCGTTGGGGATCCCCCTTCAGGCTCCAGACTGACCGCAAAGGTCGCGCCGGGACGGACGAGTGACTGCAATTCCTCGCGGACGGCCCGTTCCAGGCGGCCGGATCGCGGCAGGATACCGAGAGACACAGGAGCGCCCGCCTCACGCACCAGCCAAAGTTCGGCATCGCTGCCGTTTCCTGCCGGCGTGTCGAGTACGGTTACCCTCAGTGTTGCCGAAGACGGGTCATAAAGCACAACAGAGTTGAGACCCCCTTCCTCATTTTCGAGGACGGTGACCATTTGCGTTGCAGGCGGGAGCGCCAATTCGTTCACCGTGACGGCAACGAGAATGACCAATGCCGATGTCACGCCAAGCGCCAGCGGTCGCCAAAAGGCCAGGCTGGACCACCAAGAAGAACGCACTTCCTCCGCACCATGGAGACGTTTCTCAATTTGTTGAAACAGGTTGTTTGGCGGTTCTACCGGCTCATACGCCTCGTCAAAGACAGCGAATTCATTGCGCCAAAAGGCGACACGCGCAGCAAATTCAGGCTCCTCCGAGGCCCGTCGTTCAACAGCGGTGCGGGCTGCAGGATCAAGCAGGCCGAGGGCATATTCACCGGCGAGCACATCATCCGGCGTTTCCCCTTCTGAAACTTGTTTCTCTTCACCGCTCATCGCTGCAAACATTCCCTGAGTTGGATCAGGCTGCGCCGCAACCAGGTTCTCATCGTATTAAGCGGTACGCTATATCGCTCAGCAAGCTCCTTATATGAAAAACCCTCGATATAGGCCGCGCGCACTGCGCTCGCTCGGTCTTTGTCCAACTCATCAAGGCAGTTTTCAATCTGTTTGGCCGTGGAACTTTGTATGGCAGCCTGCTCAGGCGTTGACCCGCCGTCTGCAACCTCCTCCGCAGCATCCAGTGTCTCAGTGGGGGGCTTTTTCGCGCGCCATCGATCAATGGCGTGATTGCGAGCAATCGCGATCAGCCAGGACATGGGGCTGTTTTCCCCAGGTCTGTAGGCTGAAGCGTTTACCCAGACTTTCACATAGACCTCCTGCAGCGCGTCTTCTGACTGCCCCCGGTCTTTTAAGATACGGAGGCAAACACCAAAAAGTTTTGCAGAGGTGGCATTATAGAGCTCAGCGAAGGCGGCCCGGTCTTGCAGCGCGGTCCGTGCGATAAGCTCATCGAGAGACTGTGATGCCAAGCTATTGCCTATTTGTCGTCATCTCCAAGGTCCCGGGCGACCTCTGGTGAACTCAGCATAGCATCAACACTTGCGGCGTAATCAAATGTTGTGTCCGCTTCAAAGACAAGGTCCGGCATGTGTTTGAGCGTCACCGCCCGCGAGACCTCCCCGCGGAAGAATTTCTTCGCCTTGTTGAGCGCCTCCACCACTGAGGCGGGATCGTCATGCCCAAGGGGCACCACATAGGCAACAGCGTTTTTGAGGTCCGGGCTCGCGCGCACCTCCGACACGGTGATGATGGCTTCCTGAAGAATGGGGTCGCGCACGTCTCGGCGCGTCAGAATCTCAGACAGGGCCGCCCGCAGCACTTCCCCGATGCGCAGCTGACGCTGGCTTGGGGCCTTGCCGGATGGATGCTTGGTGGCTCCTCGACGACGTTGACTCATGTCTCACCTTCAAAAAGAGAAGACCGCCCGGTTGCAACCGGACAGTCCTCACTCAACTTCAAATTTGCCGGGTTGGGTAAACCCGTCTTAGTCCAAGGTTCGGGCGATCTCTTCGACATCGAAACATTCGATCACATCACCCGGACGCATATCCTGATAGTTTTCGAAGCTCATGCCACATTCCTGGCCATTACCCACTTCTTTCACTTCGTCTTTGAAGCGCTTCAGCGTGGAGAGTGTGCCTTCGTGAATCACCACATCATCGCGAATGAGGCGGACCTTCGAGCCGCGCTTAACAGTGCCTTCGGTGATTTTACACCCGGCAATGCGGCCCACTTTCGAGATGTTGAACACCTCGAGAATTTCGGCATTGCCGTTGAAGGATTCGCGTACTTCCGGTGACAGAAGGCCGGACATGGCCGCTTTCACATCATCGACGAGATCGTAGATCACGGAATAGTAGCGGATCTCAATACCAGCAGCGCGGGCCGCTTCACGCGCCTGGGCGTTGGCCCGCACGTTAAAACCGATGACCGGTGCGCCGGACGCATTTGCCAGAGTGACATCTGCCTCCGTGATGCCGCCAACGCCGGAATGGATCACGCGGGCGGAGACTTCATCCGTACCCAGTTTCTCCATGGCCTGGACAATCGCTTCGGAAGAGCCCTGCACGTCGGATTTCACAACGATCGGCAACTCTTGGCGATCTGCTTCCTTCAGCTGGCTCAGCATCTGATCGAGCGATGTGCGGCCTGAACCACCTACACGCTTGTCACGCTGCATGCGCTGACGATAGTCGGCGACTTCACGGGCGCGTGCTTCATTTTCAACCACGACGAACACATCGCCGGCTTCCGGCGTACCATTGAGACCAAGTACTTCGACCGGCTGTGACGGCCCGGCACTTTCAACGCTTTCGCCACGATCATTGATGAGCGCGCGAACCTTACCCCATTCAGCACCGGCCACCAGAATGTCGCCGACGGCGAGAGTGCCGCGCTGCACGAGCAGAGTTCCAACGGGACCGCGGCCTTTGTCGAGCTTCGCTTCGACAATCACGCCCTCACCGGCTCGGTCCGCGTTTGCCTTCAGTTCAAGGATTTCCGCCTGAAGGACGATGGCCTCTTCCAGCTTGTCGAGACCCTGCTTGGTCTGCGCTGAGACTTCGACAGCCTGAATGTCACCACCCATATCTTCCACGAAGATTTCGTGCTGCAGCAGTTCGTTTTTCACCCGCTGCGGGTCTGCTGTCGGCTTGTCACACTTATTGATGGCAACAATGATCGGCACTTCGGCAGCCTTGGCGTGATTGATCGCCTCAATCGTCTGAGGCATGACCCCATCATCAGCTGCGACAACCAGGATCACGATGTCGGTCGACTTCGCACCGCGTGCGCGCATGGACGTAAAGGCTTCATGGCCCGGCGTATCCAGGAAGGTGATCTTGTCCCCGGACTCCATGTTCACCTGATAGGCGCCAATATGCTGGGTGATGCCGCCCGCTTCGCCCGCCACGACATCTGTCTGACGCAGGGAATCGAGGAGCGACGTCTTACCGTGGTCAACGTGACCCATCACCGTCACGACCGGCGCACGAGGCTGTTTCACCTCATCCGCATCGTCATCTGTGACCAGGCCTTCTTCAACGTCGGCTTCCGACACACGCTTTACCGTGTGTCCCAGTTCTTCGGCGATCAGCTGCGCGGTGTCGCTGTCGATCACATCATTGATGGTGACCATCTCGCCCTGTTTCATCAGGATCTTGATGACATCAACGGCACGCTCCGCCATGCGGTTGGCGAGTTCCTGAACCGTAATCGCTTCAGGGATCACAACTTCCCGCACAACTTTGGCAGCGGGACCTGCGGTCCCCATCGCTTTTTTCTTCTCACGCTCGGCGCGACGGCGCATGGCCGCCAGTGACTTCTGACGGTCGCCATCTGATCCACGCAGCGCGCTGTCGATGGTGAGTTTGCCTGCCCGACGTCGTGGTTCGCCGCGACGCGATGGCGTCGGTGTTGGACGCGCATCTCCCGGACGCCCCCGCGTCTTTTTGTCGTCCGTCTTCGCTGCTTTGGGTGCCGTCTTCGCAGCAGGCTTTGTCTCTTCGGCCGGGGCAGGCGGCGGTGTTGCTTCCAGGCGTTTTTGGGCTTCAATTTCAGCCTGACGCTTCGCCTCTTCTTCTTCCTTCAGGCGCTTGGCTTCTTCAGCCTCACGCTTGACCGCTTCAGCCTGTTCTTTGGCGCGGATTTTTTCTTCTTCCGCACGGCGGGCCGCCTCAATTTCTGCGCGCTTGCGGTCTTCTTCTTCGCGCACACGGGCCATGTCCAGTGCGCGTCCGCGGGCTTTCTTTTCTTCCTCGGTCAGCGTCCGCAAGACCATACCGCTGCGGTCCTTTTTGGGCGCAGGTGCCGGTTCGGCTGCCTTGGCCGCAGCAGGTTTCGGTGCCGCCGGCTTCTTCACAACCGTCTTAGGTGTGGGTGTCGCGACTTTTTTGTCTTCAGCCGAACCGGCCACCTTGCCTGTCGGCTTGATGGTGCGCTTCCGCTTTGTCTCAACGACAACTGATTTGGACCGGCCATGGGAGATGTTCTGGCGCACATGGCCAGAGTCCACCGTCCGCTTCAGGCTGAGGGTTTTCCCGCCTGATGCTTTGCGTTCGCCGTCGTCCGTCTGATCGCTCATTCTATTCCTTTACGTCGCCTGGTTCTGTCTCATCGTTCCAGGCCGTCAGTCTGGCAAAGTCCGCCAGCACCTTTTCTTGCATACGTCCCATTTTCAGGGCTGCATGTACCACATTTGACCGCCCCAATGCCAAGCCCATTTGGGCAGAACTGAGGCCTCTTACCACCGGCAGATCGTTCAAATCCGCCGCTTTTAGCTTCGCACGGAGCCTGCGGACCCCATCTCGGCCTGCATCCACCGCTTCAATCATCAAGGCGACCGGTTCCCGGTCGAGGGTCTCAAACGCACGTTCAAGCCCCATGATCAATTCACCTGAGCGCCGCGCTAACCCTAGGGTTTCTGCCGCTCGCGCCTCCAAAAGCCGTTCCACCAGATCCGCCAGCCCATCTGGCACCGTGACCTTCTGTTTTGCCGCCTTGGCAAACGCCTTTTTGGCGATGGCCTGATCGAGGGCCCGCTTGGTCCCTGTGACCCAAATGCCGCGCCCGGGCAGCTTTTCAGCCAAATCCGGCCCGATCGTTCCATCCGGGCCCACCACAAAGCGGATAAGGCCCGCTTTGGGCTGGCTTTCGCCGGTCGCAATACAGCGGCGCTCGGACGCTCCTTTGGCGGTTTTTTTACCGTCCGGGCGCTCACCCGTGCCATTAGCCGGTCGAGTGGCTGATCGGGCTTCTGGGGCTGCAGTCATTGGCAGTGCCCCGTCCTTCGGCCTTACGCCTCCGCTTCCGGCGCTGCTTCACCTTCCGGCGCCTCGCTTTCTTCTTCCTCTCCTTCAGCCTCCGCCGCTTCTGCTGCCGCAGCCGCTGCGAGTTCCTCTTCCGTTACCCAGCCAGCTTTCACGCGGGCCGCCATGATCATAGCTTGCGCTTCTTCGGCGCCCAGATCGAAGCCGTCGAGGATGCCTTCCATCCGGGTGCGCTCCCCGTCGACATGCTCATACCAGCCGATCAGATCATCGGTGACGCAGCCAGCGACATCTTCAACGGTCTTAATGTCGTTTTCGCCGAATGCGACCAACATAGCCGTTGTGACGCCTGGGACTTCCGTCACCTCATCCTCAACACCCAGCTCACGGCGCTTGGCGTCAAACTCCGCATTTTGGCGGTCAATGAAGTCGAGTGCGCGGTTCTGAATTTCCTGGGCCGTCTCGTCGTCAAAGCCTTCGATCTCCGCGATTTCTTCAACCGGCACATAGGCCACTTCTTCGACCGTCGAAAAACCTTCCGAGGCAAGCAGCTGCGCGATGACCTCATCCACGTCAAACGCCTGGATGAAGGTTTCGGAGCGCTGCATGAATTCAGCCTGACGGCGCTCAGATTCTTCTGCTTCCGTCAGAATGTCGATGTCCCAACCGGTCAGCTGCGATGCCAACCGCACGTTCTGACCACGGCGACCAATTGCCAGTGACAATTGTTCATCCGGAACCACAACTTCAATACGCTGCGCGTCTTCATCGAGCACAACTTTCACGACTTCCGCCGGTGCCAGGGCGTTGACGATGAAGCCCGCAAAGTCATCCGTCCATTGGATGATGTCGATCTTCTCACCCTGCAGTTCGTTCACAACCGCCTGGACGCGGCTGCCGCGCATACCCACACAGGCCCCCACAGGGTCGATGGAATGGTCGTTTGATGTCACAGCAATCTTGGCGCGTGAGCCAGGGTCACGGGCAACAGCACGCACGTCGATGATGCCGTCATAGATTTCCGGCACTTCCTGTGCGAAGAGCTGCGCCATGAACTGAGGATGGGTTCTGGACAGGAAGATCTGCGGCCCGCGCTGTTCACGGCGCACATCATAGATGTAAGCACGGATCCGGTCGCCCGCACGGAAGGCTTCACGCGGCAGGCCTTCGTCGCGACGGACAATGCCCTCGCCACGGCCTAAGTCAACGATCACGTTGCCATATTCAGCACGCTTCACAATACCGTGGACAATTTCGCCGATGCGGTCTTTGTATTCTTCGAACTGGCGCTCGCGTTCCGCATCACGCACCTTTTGCACGATCACCTGCTTCGCCGTCTGGGCGGCGATCCGTCCGAAATCAACCGGCGGCAGTTCGTCTTCGATCAGGTCACCAACGCGCGCTGCCGGGTTGCGGCGCTGCGCATCTGTCACCGTGATTTCTGTTGCGTCATTGTCGATCACTTCCACAACATCGAGAAGGCGTACGAGACGAATTTCGCCTGTGTTTGGATCGATGCGGGCGCGAATTTCATTTTCCGCGCCATAGCGAGACTTGGCCGCTTTCTGTATCGCTTCTGCCATTGCTTCGAGAACCAGTTCGCGTTCGATCGATTTTTCCCGCGCGACCGCATCAGCAATCTGCAGAAGTTCCAATCTATTCGCGCTCACAGCCTGAGCCATTGTCTCGTCTCCATCTTAAGCCCCGAACCTATATGGTCCCATTTTGAGGCGCTCGTTATGTCAGGTTCACCTGTTGTCAGGTGTCGGCTCCCGAGAGCCGTTTTCCACTTTCTTCAATCAAACTATCGGTCATCACCAACCGTGCATCACTCACAAGACGGAAAGGCAACCCCACGATCTGAGGTTCATCATGCCCTTCAATTTCCATGCGCAGGAGAACTTCCCCATCTTCCATGCCCTGCAAAATACCCCGGAAGCGTTTGCGGCCAGCCAGCATCTCCGACAGCTCAAGCTTGGCCTCAAAACCCGCCCAGACATCGAAGTCTTTTTCGCGTGTCAGCGGTCGGCCGATGCCGGGGGAAGAAACTTCCAGCGTGTAATTGTTCTTTATCGGGTCTTCCACATCCAGGATCGCTGAAGCTGCCCGACTCACACTTTCACATCCTGCCACCTGCATGGTTCCGTCCGGCTTTTCCGCCATGAGCTGGAGCACGGAGCCCCCTTCACCTGTGAGACGCACACGCACCAACTCAAAGCCCAGGTCGACGATGGCGGGTTCCACCAGATCGGCAATCCTGGTCGCAACAGCGCCCGGCGCAACCAGGTGGCTGCGGTCGCCTGTTTTTTCGGTGTTGCTCTCGCTTTGCACGGGTCAATCAACCTTGGCAGGCTTCCCAAACAGAGGCCCAGATAACAAAAAAAGCGGGGCCCCGGTCTGGAGTTCCCACTTTCAACAATCAGGCTTAAACCTGCTATGTGAAAATTCGAGAGGACATTACTCCCAGAAAGGGGCCCTTATCAAGCGCTTTATTGGGGAGGGATTTGTCTCTATTTGTCCTGATCTGCCCGGTTTTTGCGCCGGAACGTGAGATAGACCGGGACCCGGCCCTCACGGCCTGCCTTTGCTTCATAGCGCGTACCGGGCCAATCGTCGGGCCGGATGCGCCAGTCGTCGGCACACTCGGCCAGCCATTCAAAAACCCCGTGCGCCCTTACTTCCCGAAGGGTCCACCGGCTGTAATTCTTGATGTCAGTTGCGACCCGAAACTCTCCACCTTCCTTCATGATCCGCGCCAGCTGGTCCAGAGTCTCGGAAGAGACAAATCGGCGCTTATGGTGCCTTTTTTTATGCCAGGGATCTGGGAAAAGCAAAAAAACCCTATCTATCGATGCCTCTTCAAGGCGCTCCAGCACATCGCGGGCATCATTGTGATGAATGCGGACATTCGTGAGTTCTCTGGTCTCAATTTCGGCCAAAAGCTTGGCCACCCCGTTGATAAAAGGCTCGCAACCGATGAGTCCTACATTTGGGTTGGCGACGGCCTGTGCCACCAAATGTTCGCCACCGCCAAATCCAATTTCGAGCCAAACCTGCTGGACTGCAGCGTCAAACAGCGAGCCAGGCGCCAGGTGCGGGTTGTCGAGAGGCACAGCCAGCTTCGGCAGCAGGTTCTGCATCAGGCTTTCCTGATGGCTGCGCAGTTTGTGACCTTGCCGGCGTCCGTAAAGAAGACGCCGCCGGCCGGATGTATCGGCAGGCGGCGCTTTTTGGTCTGACATTGGTTTAATGTCCAGATGGATTAAGGCAATTCTGCCTTGATGGCGTCGACCAGGTCGGTTTTCTCCCAAGAGAAACCGCCGTCTGCATCCGGCTCGCGGCCGAAGTGGCCATAGGCTGCCGTGCGCGCATAGATCGGACGGGACAGGTTGAGATGCTCACGAATACCGCGCGGGCTCAAATCCATCGCCTTACTAATCGCCGTTTCCAGAGCAGCTTCTTCAACATTTCCCGTGCCGTGCGTGTCCACATAAATAGACAGAGGTTTGGAAACGCCAATAGCGTAAGCAAGCTGCAGCGTACACTTATCCGCCAGGCCTGCGGCCACCACGTTTTTAGCCACATAGCGGGCCGCATAGGCGGCTGACCGGTCAACCTTGGTCGGGTCTTTCCCGGAGAAGGCCCCGCCGCCGTGAGGGGCGGCGCCGCCATAGGTATCCACGATAATCTTACGACCGGTCAGGCCCGCGTCCCCGTCAGGCCCGCCAATAACAAAGAGACCGGTTGGGTTCACATAAAACTCATCTTCCGGGCACATCCAGCCATCCGGAAGCACTTCTTCCACAACTGGGCGAACCAACTCGCGGATGGCGGCTTGATCAAGACCTTCATCATGCTGGGTCGATACCACGACTGAGGTGGCGCCCACAGGCTGTCCGTTCACATATTTCAGCGTGACCTGGCTCTTTGAGTCCGGACCGAAGCCTTTGACCTCACCGCTGTGGCGGAGCTCTGCCATGCGTTTCAGAATAAGGTGTGAATAGTAAATCGGCGCCGGCATCAATACAGGCGTTTCCTTGCAGGCATATCCAAACATGATGCCCTGGTCGCCTGCACCCTCATCCTTGTTCCCGCTCGCATCAACGCCCTGGGCGATGTGTGCGGACTGGGCGTGAAGGTGAACAGCTACGTCGGCATTTTTCCAGTGGAAGCCGTCTTGCTCGTAGCCGATGTCCTTGACCGCAGCGCGCGCAACTTCTTCGATCTTCTCAGGCGTAATGCTGTCCGGTCCACGGACCTCACCCGCCAGTACAATGCGGTTTGTCGTTGTCAGGGTCTCGCACGCAACACGTGAGAGCGGATCTGCCGCCAAAAAGAGATCCAAAACGGCATCGGAAATACGGTCGCAAACCTTGTCTGGATGGCCTTCAGAAACCGACTCACTGGTAAACAAATAGTCTGATCGTGGCACGCTCTTACGTCTCCCATATCTGCCTTCAGAAGCTCATTCATGTGGCTTACTAAAGGCGCGCATTAGTGCGGGGGCTGTTCTGGCAAGGTTTTGGGGTGGGGTCAAGGTGGACATTGTCCCCTGTCGAGCGCCGTCATCGCTCCGGATCATTGCCCTTGAGCAGATCGCGCCAATACTTTCACCAAATCGAGCACCCGTTTGCGGACATCCGCATCCTGAATGGACGAAAATGCAGCGGTCAGCGCCACTCCTTCCGCAGTGGAGAGAAAATTCAGGCTGTAATCCGCCGCAGGCGTGTCGGCAAAGCCTGCCGACGGGCTCTCGCCATTTGCCGACAAGCCTTCATAAAAATAATCAATCGGTACGTTCAGGGTCTGGGCGATCTGGAAGAGCCTGCTTGCCCCGATGCGATTTGACCCCTTTTCGTATTTTTGTACCTGCTGGAAAGTCAGCCCCAGCTGTTCCCCCAGCGCCTCCTGGCTCATACCAACCAACATACGTCTCATGCGGACGCGCGATCCGACATGAATGTCGACAGGATTGGGCGTCTTTTGCGGCACTTTTTACCTCATTTTTCTTTTAGGCCGAGTGGCAGATCTTTGCCTGCAAAAGGCTCCCCTTCTGTCTCGGCATCATCTCATGAGTAACAACTTCCAGGCCGACGCCCGATGGTTTTGCCACATTGGGCGTCTTTTGCGGCAACTTTTACCTCATTTTTCTTTTGGGCCGGGTGGTAGACCTCGCCTTCAAAAGGTTCCCCTTCCATCTCGGCGGCGTCTCATGAGTATTGACTTCTAGGCCAGCGCCCGATGGTTTTGCCACATGTTTAGAGGTTTCTTTGGCAAAAAACGCATTGCACACAAAATGCAACCATAGGTTAGAGCGTTTTGGTACTAGCTAAAAGTCTTAATTCTTGGACGGAATCACATCTCTGCAGCTGGTTTTGTGCGCGAGAGAGCCCCAAGTGCGCAGAGCAGAATAAGAAACAGCCAATCCCCAATGCGGGCATAGAGCGTTGGCGGGAGCGCTTCTGGGAGCCTCACATCAATCACGCCTTCCCGGTTCAGTGCAACACGCGCCAAAATCCGGCCAAACGGATCAATCATCGCAGATATGCCGGTGTTGGCTGACCTGGCAACGGGAAGCCCCTGTTCAACGGCACGCAGCCGCGCCTGGGCCAGGTGTTGATAGGGGCCCGTTGAACTGCCGAACCAGGCATCGTTGGTCACGTTGACCATCCAGCCTGGACGCTCCGCGCCGACAACACCCCCAGAAAAAATCACTTCGTAGCAAATCAGCGGACTGACAGCGGGCGCGCCAGGCACGGCCAGAGTCCTTGGGCCGGGCCCGGACCTGTATCCACCACGCAATTGGGTAAGCTGCCGCAGCCCAATAACTTCCAGGAAAGACTGAAAAGGAAGGTATTCGCCAAAAGGGACCAAATGGGCTTTGTCGTAGGTATCTCTGATGTCCCCATCCGGCCCGATAACATGAAAAGAGTTGAAAAACTTGCCGAGCTCGCGGCCTGGTCTGGCTTCATCTGCTTCGCCGCGCACTGCACCCAATAGGAGCACGCCGCCCGGAGCCAGCACGCGTGATATGGCGGCCCGCAACACAGGTTCCCGATCTACGATGAAAGGCAGAGCAGATTCAGGCCATACGATATGCGTTGGCAACGCCCCTTGATCGCCCGGAGTATCGCTCATTCGCAAAAACTGCCCAACAATCTCCTGACGGTTTTCCGGTTTCCACTTTTCCCTTTGGGGAACGTTGGGCTGCACCAGCCTCAATGAGACCCCCTCAACCCAGGCAACGTCGGATGCCATCAAGCGAACGGCGCCCCCAAACCAGACCAATCCCAGAATTGAGAAGGCCACGGCAGCCGGGCGCCAGACGCCGAGCTCGCGTATGCCTTTGTCATCACGCGCCTCGCGCCGCCGGGGATCATAAGACGCGATTGTCAGAAAGGGCACCAGCACCAAGAGGGTTGCCCCATAAGACCCAAAAAGCGCCGCGCTCTGCATGAGCGCATCGGACACAGTGACAACATGACCCGGTAGGTTCCATGGAAACCCCGTCAAAATGTGCCCCCGCAGCCACTCCGCTATGGCCCATGCCGCCGCCAGGGTCAGGGTCCGCCTGTATCCAGCCCCCCAATGGTAACGCGCAGCCGCAAAGGCTGCGGCAGTGAAAAGCGCCAGGCCTGCGGGAAGACCTGTTACGGCGAAAGGCAGAAGCCATCCAAACATCTCCGCCTCGACCAGAAAGGCTTCTCCAATCCAGTAGAGACTGCCCAGGAAATAGCCGAAGCCAAACCACCAGCCGATGGCGGCAGCCGTCCGAGCCGGTTTCCAGTTTTCTCTCGTCGGCGTATCGGTGCCATCAAGGAGCCATACAACTGATGGCAGCGTGATCAATAAAACCGCTAAAAGATGTATCGGTGCTTGTGCCGCGACCGTGAACAATCCCGCCGCAAATGCAACAGCAAAACGCTGCCATCCTGTGAGCGTTTGCAACCGGACGGCATACCGTTCCAGCATAGAAAACGCGCGGCCAGAGATTTCGACCGCTGTGTTCGCGTCAGGGTTTTTCATTGTGCTCAGGCGTGACGGCAACTTGTTCGGCAGATGAAATAACGTCTGTACCAACGCTTGTCTCTGAGGATGCCGTCCCCGACGCCGGTTTCGGAGCCGGCGCATCTTGATGAATGTGCAGACGCTTGATGCGACGTGGATCGGCATCGCGTACTTCAAACTCAATACCGGCGGGATGCGAAATCAGTTCACCACGCTGAGGAATCCGCCCGACCAAAGAGAAGACCAACCCCCCCAATGTGTCGGTGTCATCATCCTCTGTGCGATCAACCAGCGTCAGCTGCAGCATGTCTTCAAGGTCTTCAATGGGGGCGCGGGCGAGCGCATCAATGGAGCCGTCGCTCAATCTGATCAGCGACGCCCGTTCGGCAACATCATGTTCGTCTTCAATATCGCCGACGATCTCTTCCACCAGGTCTTCAATTGAGAGCAAACCATCGGTGCCGCCATACTCATCCACGACCAACGCCATATGAATGCGCGATGACTGCATCTTCAACAGAAGATCACGAGCGGGCATTGACGGCGGCACAAACAGAACCTGGCGGCGGATCGTCCGCAAATCAAAAGAACCGCGGTCGTTCGGATGCGAGGCCATCCAGGCCAACACATCTTTAATGTGAACCATGCCGATAGGCTCATCCAACGTCTCGCGATAGACGGGAAGACGGGAGTGAGATTTTTCGCGTGTCAGAGAAAGCAGATCGTCCAGAGATGCGGAAATATCCAGCGCAACAATGTCTGCGCGGGGTACCATCACATCATCGACCCTTTGCTCAGCGAAGCTCAGGATGTTCATCAGCATATGGCGCCCTTGAGGACCCAGTTCGTCTGTCGCTTCGTGACCGCCGATGACCGTCTCAATGCTTTCGCGCAGGCTTTGATCTTCCGTGCGACCGGGAAGTTTTTTCACAAACCAAGTCACAAGCCGTGTCCAGCTGCTCGGCTGGCGGTCGGGCTGACCGTCCATCGTCCTCATTAGTCCTTCTTTTGCGTCCCCTGGGCGGTTCATTGTTTCTTTTCCTGAGTCCCTTCGCCAGATCCGATAAGATAGGGATCTTCAATTCCGAAAAGCTTCAGGAGGTCCCGCTCCCGCGCTTCCATTTTTTCTGCGTCACCTTCATCCACATGATCATACCCCAAAAGGTGCAACACGCCGTGCACAACAAGATGCGCCAAATGATCATCAAAGCTCTTGGACTGGGTTTTGGCTTCCGCCTTTACAGTTTCATAGGCCAGTGCAATGTCTCCAAGAGACGAGGGTTCATCATAGAGCGCATCTGTGGGCACGGGCGCATGAGGAAAGGAGAGGACATTTGTTGGCTTGTCTTTTCCTCTGAATTTGCGGTTTAGCGACTGAACAAAACTGTCGTCTGCCAGCAGAACGCTCAGTTCCGCTGCGCCACATTCTCCTTCCTGCTCAAACACGGTCTGAGCTACACGAAGGACAATCTCTTCGGCAGCCGCGTCCCACGCACCTCCTGCCCGGGAAATTTCTACCGACAAATAGGGTGGATCGGTGCCTAATGGGGCTTCGTCACTGGTGTTCTCAGCACTCACAGTCAATCACCGGCCTTTTTGCCGCCGCGAGAGAGCAGGTCTTTTTCGTCAGCCCCATAGGCCTGGACAATCCGAGTCACCAACGGATGGCGCACAACATCACGCGCGGTAAAGTGCACAGTAGAGACCCCTTTCACACCTTCCAGAATACGCAAGGCATCGCCCAGACCTGACTTTGCCCCAAGCGGCAGGTCGACCTGGCTTGGGTCGCCGGTAATCGCCATACGGCTGTTTTCACCAAGACGTGTCAGAAACATTTTCATCTGAACGGGCGTGCAGTTCTGCGCTTCATCAAGAATGACGAAAGAGTTGGCCAGCGTGCGTCCGCGCATAAAGGCGAGCGGTGCCACTTCAATTTCACCGGATTCGAGCCCCGCCATAACCTGCTCACCCGGCAGACTGTCATAGAGCGCGTCATAAAGCGGGCGCAGATAGGGGTCTATCTTTTCGCGCATGTCACCCGGCAGAAAGCCCAAACGCTCCCCGGCCTCCACAGCGGGACGTGACAGGATGATGCGGTCGACCTTTTTTTGCAGCAACATGGAAACCGCTACCACAACGGCAAGATAGGTCTTGCCCGTGCCCGCGGGGCCGATCCCGAAGACAAGCTCATTGTCCATAAGCGATTGCAGATAGGTACCTTGCGTCGGCGATCTTGGCGAAATCACCCGCTTGCGGGTCGTGATCTGCAGTTTCTTGTTGGACCCTGATCCCCGTTCCCGCTCTGCCTTTGGCGCATTGGCCATACGAATCGCCCCGTCCACTTCGCCCGCCGTCACCTCAAGGCCGGATTTCAGCCGGGCATATAAGTCTTTGACAACCGCTTCGGCCCGTTCCCGCGCATGCACTGTGCCGGTCAGCACAAGCTCATTGCCGCGTGAGGTCGCCATGACGCCAAGCTCCTGCTCCAGGCGCGCAAGGTGCCGGTCATGCTCTCCAAACAATTCGCTCAACAGCCGGTTGTCATCAAAATTGATAACGAGACTTCCCTTCTTTTCGTCGGGGCGTCCTTCGGTCGATAAGGTCAAGTCTGGCTGACTCCTTGATTGAGAGTGGTTGAAACAAGTGTTGCCGACAGGGAGTTCGCAAACCCCTCGTCAATCTTCACTTCGGCGAAATGTCCAAACGCTTCTGCCGGGGCGTCCACATGGACAGATTGCAGATAGGGCGAGCGCCCTACCAACTGGCCGTCTTTTTTTCCGCGCCGGTCGAGCAACACACTCATGGTGCGACCCACGCAAGATTTGTTGAATGCAGCCTGATCCAGGTTCAACTTGTCCTGCAGGCGCTGAAGGCGTTCCGCCTTGACAGCCTCATCGACCTGCACCGTCTCACCTGCAGCAGGTGTTCCAGGGCGCGGTGAATATTTAAACGAATAGGCCTGCGCATATCCGACCTCGTTCACGAGCGACAGCGTGTCTTCAAAGTCCTGATCGGTTTCACCGGGAAAGCCGACAATAAAGTCAGAGGACAGAGCAATGTCAGGCCGTGCATCACGAATGCGTTCAATCAACCGCAGATAGGAAGCCGCATCGTGCTGACGGTTCATCGCGGTCAGGATGTTGTTCGAACCCGACTGCACCGGGAGATGGAGATAGGGCATCAGCACGTCCACGTCTCCATGGGCGCGGATCAGCTCCTCATCCATATCGCGTGGATGGCTGGTCGTGTAGCGCAGGCGATCGACCCCATCAATCTCCGCCAGTTCATAAATCAGGCGGCCGAGAGACCAGTCTTTTCCATCCGGACCTTCTCCGTGATAGGCGTTGACATTCTGGCCCAGGAGCGTGATTTCGCGAACGCCGCCCGCGACCAGTTCCCTGGCTTCCCGAATGACTTTGGCCACCGGTCTTGAGAATTCAGCGCCGCGGGTATAGGGCACCACACAAAAAGCGCAGAACTTGTCACAGCCTTCCTGCACGGTGAGGAACGCTGTGCGGCCGCGCGCGATGGTCTTTTTCTTTTCCGGCGACGGCAGGGCATCGAACTTGTCTTCCACAGGGAAGTCGGTTTCAACGATGCCGCGCGATCCATTGTCCGTGCGCTTCAAAAGGTCAGGCAGGCGGTGATAGCTCTGCGGGCCGAACACAAGATCAACGACAGGGGCGCGGCGGACCATCTCTTCCCCTTCGGCCTGGGCGACACAGCCAGCCACACCGATGGTCATCGAACCGCCATGACGCTCGCGCTCTTCTTTCAGCGCGCGCAGGCGTCCGAGTTCCGAATAAACCTTTTCTGCCGCCTTCTCACGAATGTGGCAGGTGTTCAGGATGACCAGATCGGCCGTCGCCGGGTCCAGCGTCTCTGCATAGCCTGCGGGCGCCAGAACATCCGCCATGCGATCACTGTCATAGACGTTCATCTGACAACCATAGGTCTTGATGAAAACCGATTTCTTGCCGCCCTCTGCCGTAGGCTGTTCGGCGCCTGCGCTCTCAGTCGCTGGGTTCATAGCGGACTCTTGATCGGCGCGCCTGTCTGGATCAGCCAGCCTTTCTGGGGTTTCACTTAATTGGTCTGGCACTGTCGGCGCTTTGAACTCCGCTCGGATGCTGCTCTAGCTCGGTGACTGGATCACATCTCCAGACGGTAAACCGGGTTCCACCCGGGATCCACATCATCTGAAAACGCTCCAAACCGGATCATATAGAGCTAATTGTGCAATATTACCATGACGGAAGGGTTTTCGCAGGCCTATTCAGCCGCAATGGTTGACCGGCTTTTTTCCTCAGGATTCGCGGCTGGCGCCGGATTTTCACCCTCATCGTCCGCCTCCGAGGCGGGCAGCTCTCCTGCCAGGGCGCGTTTCATGCCCACACTTGCCTGTGCCTCACAATAGGCCGCGAGCTTCTTGCGGTTGCCATGGGTGTCGAGCGTGACCGGCTCATGAAACTCCACAACCACCTCAAAAGGACCAAGGCCAAAGGCCTCCCAAAGGTGGGGCCCCAGATCCATATCCCCATACCAGGCAAAATAGGGGCGGAACTGGCGGCCCATGGGCATGCCACAGAGCTTGGTATAGGTGATGGAAACGGGTTGAACATGGACGGGTTTTGCATCCTCGCCATTGCCGACCGCCATCTGCGCCACCGCCATAAGCGCGCTTTTGAAAGGCAGAACGCGATTTCCATCGCTTGAGGTGCCTTCGGGAAACAGAACCAGCGTGTCGCCACCAGCGATCCGGTCATGGATTTCATTTGCCGTCGCGGCAGCCTTCGTCCGGCGTTCTCGGTCGACAAAAACCGTTTCCTGCAAGCGCGCCAACGTTCCGAAGAAGGGCCAGGCCGCGACTTCTTTCTTGGCAACAAACGAAAGCGGTGTCACGGACCCCAGAACTGGAATGTCGAGATAGGAATTATGGTTGGACGCGATGAGGCAGGGTCCATCCTCAAAAGGCGTGCCGCGCACCGTGACCTCAATACCGATGATCCCACAGAGCACGCGATGAAACCGAACGGGCAGTTTCTTTGCGTAAGGACGGTTGAGTTTGACCCCCACCCATTGGATCGGCGTCACCATCAGGGCAGACATCACAAAGAGGAAGAGTTTGCTTCCAGCGCGAAGATTTCTCACGAGACCCATCCTCCCGTCCCGGCACGTCGCGCGGTTTCACCGCTTACTTTGTGCTGGGAGCCTTTTTTGAATCGGCGAGCGGAATGCCATAAAGCTCCAACCGGTGATCCACCAGATTGAAGCCCAGTTCCCGCGCGACGATCTGTTGAAGCCGTTCGATTTCATCATTGTGAAACTCGATGACTTCCCCCGTCTGCAAATTGATCAAATGATCGTGGTGCTCTTCCGTGACCTGTTCATAGCGCGACCGCCCATCCCGGAAATCGTGCCGCTCCAGAATACCCGCCTCTTCAAAGAGGCGAACCGTGCGGTAGACCGTGGCGATGGAAATCTTGTTATCAACAGCAGCCGAGCGGCGATAGACCTCTTCCACATCTGGGTGGTCGCTTGCCATGGACAGAATGCGCGCGATCACGCGGCGCTGTTCCGTCATCCGCATGCCTTTTTTGACACACAGATCCTCAATGCGCTGCGGGTCATCATCTACATGTTTGACACGTTCTGTTTCAGGCATGTCTGTTCGTTCCGGCCACCACTGTTAAAAGTCTTCCAAGTTTAGTCTTTCGGGCCATTCTTGTCACCCGAGGACGCGCTTCATTGTCAGGGAATCGACCCGCCCGCCCTCATCGCGTTTGTAATAGGCAGTGCGGCGCCCGACTACCTCAAAATCCATGTTCTTATAGAGTTTCAGCGCCGCCTCATTGTCCGCCGCCACGTCCAGAAAAACAGTCGACAGGGCCTCGCGCAGCATTATCCCCAACAGAAATGTGCCAATGCCCGCGCCACGAGCCTCCGGCAGGACGCCAATGGTGAGAATTTCGCCTTCCTCCTCGATCACCCGCATCAACACAAACCCGACCGGCTGACCAGCGGTCTTGTCTGTTGCAATCACCCCTCTCATGCCCGGCGTGGAAAAAAGAGATGCCATGCTTTCAGCGGACCAGGCCTCGTCAAAACACTGCCCATGCAAGGCTGACAATATCTCAGCGTGGGCAAGGCTCACCTGCTCAATCTGCAGCCCATCCATTATGAGGGCAGTCCAAGCGGCTTTGACGGGAGTTTGGCATCCGGCGCTCTGAGATATAGAGGGCCAGCCAGGTTCTCCGGATCAGCTGGCCTGCCTGCCGCAATTTCAGCCACGACCCGCGCATCCGGCAAGGGGGAAGCTGCGGCAAGAGTGACATCATGGGCGTGGGATATGAGGTGATCGCGCACGAGCGTCGCGCCCGTCCCAACACAGACGAGGGCCTCATCCGGCACATGGCTCGCAAGATCATCCAGAGATACCAGGGCAGGCTCAGTCAGTGGGGCGCCATCAGAGGAAAAGCACTGGAGGTAGACCTCGTTCCGGCGCGCGTCGAAGGCCGCAACAACAGCTCCGTCACTCTTGACCTCTTGCCGGGCAGGCCAGGCAATCGCTTCCAGCGTGGTGACCCCAATCAGTGGTTTACTCGCGGCCACCGCAAGACCCCGCGCCGTCGCGAGACCGACACGGAGGCCTGTGAACGTGCCGGGGCCCACCGTCACCGCAAAGGCGTCCAGATCGTCAAAAGCAAAATGGGTTTCCGCCTGCACCTCTTCGATCATCGGCACCAGCGCTTCCGCATGGCCTTTGGGCATGGGCGACAAACGGTGCGCGATGACAGTTCCGTCCCGCCACAGAGCGACAGAGCAGGCAGCCTGTCCGGTATCAATGGCGAGAAGGGTCATGGGAGGGCGAGGATCAGACGATGGAACACGCGTCGTCGAAGGCAAGGCGTGGCGAGCGGTCGAACAGTTCTCTGCTCGCATCCCCATAGCCGATATTGCAGATGAAGTTTGCTCTCACCTTGCCATCCGGGAAGAAGGCCTCGTTGACCATATCCGGCACGAAACCCGACATAGGCCCACAATCAAGCCCGAGTGAGCGGGCCGCAATCATGAAATAGGCGCCCTGCAGGCTGGAGTTCCTGAAAGCGGTCTCCTGAATGAGCGGATCATTGCCCGCAAACCAGTTCCGTGCGTCCGGATTGTGCGGAAAGAGCTCTGGGATCTTTTCATAGAATTCCAGGTCATAGCCAATGATGGCGCAGGCAGGCGCTTCTTTGGTCTTGCCCTGGTTCTGCGGCAGAAGGGCGGGCATCAGTTTTTCTTTGGCCTCATCGGAGCGCACAAAGATAATTCGCGCAGGTGAACAATTGGCGCTGGTCGGCCCCATTTTCATGAGGTCATAGAGTTCTTTCAGCGTCTCGTCGGCGACCGGTTTGTCCGTCCACGCATTAAATGATCTGGCACTCCGGAAGATTGTGTCCAGAGCTGCGCCATCCAACATTGCCATGTCTTGTCCTTGTGTTAGTCGTCTTTATCGGAGCGCTTACACCGCGCGCACTTCTTCGATTTCGGGCACGAAGTGTTTCAGCATGTTTTCAACACCATGCTTGAGGGTCTGCGTTGAGGCCGGACACCCAGCACACGCGCCCACCATATTCAGATAGACGATGCCTTTGTCGAAACCCTGAAAAGTAATGTCGCCCCCATCCTGCGCCACTACAGGACGCACGCGCGTATCGAGCAGCTCTTTAATCTGCCCAACAATCTCTGAATCGTCTTCTGTTACTTCGTTGGGGTCTGCTGCCTCCGCACTGTCCGACATGATCGGCGCCCCGGAGGTGAAGTGCTGCATGATGGCACCCAACAAAGCCGGTTTGATGTGCTGCCACTCGACATCACCCTTGGTGATGGTGATGAAGTCGGCCCCAAAGAATACACCTCCAACGCCCTCGACCTCGAACAGCGCTTTCGCGAGCGGAGAGCGCTCAGCGGCAGTCGCATTCGGGAAGTCGGCCGCATGACCCTCACCCAGCACATCCTGGCCCGGCAGAAATTTGAGGGTTGCGGGGTTCGGCGTTGATTCCGTCTGAATAAACATGGCGCCTGCTCCTTGAAAACGGGGTGTTCCGATAACCCTTTGAATGAGATGGATTTTCGAAGCTTTTCTTGCCTCTAAATGGCGGAAATGGCGGGCTTATTCAAGGCCAACCTGTTTACTCAGGTATATGGGCGCCCAAATGCCGCAGAAACGTCCGAAAGAAACGACCGAAAACTCAGGCCAGATCGTGGATTTCGTCTTCTGTAAGTGTGCCAGGGACCACGGTGACAGGGATGGAAAAGCCTGCGCCAACGCCCGCCGCCGCCATCTGAACCAGGGGGCCAGGGCCTTCTTTGTCTGTGCCCGCTGCCAGGACCAGGATGGAAATTGCCGGGTCTTCCTTGATCATGGCTTTCACAATGTCGGGCTTTTTGCCCTCACGGATTTCGAGCTCCGGCATCAGGCCCGAGACCTCGTTCACTCGTGCCGCGTGGCGGTGAAGAATGCGCTCCGCCTCTTCCCGGGCTTCTTCTTTCATGATGTTTTCAACGCCCAGCCAGTGCTCAAAGCCGCCGGGTTCCAGGGCCGCCAGCAAGACGAGCCCCCCTTTTGTGTGTCGGGCCCGCCGCGACGCAAAATGGATCGCCACTTCGCATTCGGGGGTTTCGTCGACGACGACCAGGAACTTCCGCCGCTTGATCGGGACGGCGCCTGTGTCTTTCGCCATTTCTGTTTCTTTGGCAGTCATAGGAGACATGCTGCCACCCTTTCAGGCGGCGCGTCTACGCCCAAAAACGCACCAAAGCAGCGTTACTTGAGAAGAATATTCGTGATTTCGCGAAGCTGGGTGCGGGCGCGGAGCAGATAGAAGCCCTGGGACGCGAGGTGACTTGGCTGGATCTGCGCGTCGGGCGCGCCGTTTACAACAACCCATGGTGACAGCATCGCTGCCTTCAGCATGCTGTCAAGCATCTGTTCCCAGGCGCTGTTCAGTTCCCGCTCGGTGATGAGCGCATCAAAATCTTTGCCGAGCGCATCGAGCAAGAGATAGTAGGCGTAGAGCTGACCCTTCACATTGTAGAAATGATCATCTGCGGACGTATCGATAAAGCTGCCGGAATTTTCCACAACAGCCTGGTCCAGCACCGCTGACGATGACCCGATGTCGAGTGCGATGCGATCAAGCGTTGCCATGAGATTGTCGCCCCGGCGTTCAAACACCGCTTCGCCGGCGGCCAGTCGCTGATTGTATTTGAGCAGTGCATTGCGGGCTTCGCGATATTGTGCTTCTGACGACGCACGCGGCATCAGCGACACGGACGGGTCCCACACCCAGACATCGCCCGCATATTGCAACAGGCCGGACGCCGATTGCAGATCCGGGTCGGCCTGGCTGGAGCCCCGTGTGCGGCCCAGCTGGTCGGTCAGTTCAAAAGAGAAACGCGCCAAGGCCGAGACAATGCCCTGCTGGTAGTTCGGCATATTGTCGAGAAAGGCGGACGGAACAAACCATGGGTCATTCGAGGTCCAGCGCTTGTCGTTGACTTCCCGCTCAATAAGCGCGGCCGCCATGGAGACGGCGTGGGAGCCACCGGGCACCACATCTTCCGCCGCCGGGCGGAAGTTTGGATCATCGTCAATGTCATTGATCCAAAGACCGCCCACCACATAGTAGAGAAACAGGAAGGCGAGCACAGCAATGCCTGTCTTGCGCGCTGCACCGCCTTTAAAGAAGCGGCCGAGGTTGCTGATCTTGAATGAGGGGAAGGAGCCACTCTTGCGGTACATCCAGCGATGTTTCAGACGGTCTTTATAGCCACCGAGCGTATCGCGGAGGGTCATGGAACTTCCTTTTTACATGTTCTCTCAGTGAAAGGTGGGCGCTTCAACGCTCTTGTTCAAGCGCTGCCACCAAATGGTCAAAAAGCCGCCCGCCTACCTCGCCTGGAAACGCTTAGTTGCCGTTCACAATCGGCTTTACCAGCTCATCCACGGCCTTGGCTTGTCCCAAAAGCTTCGGCAAGTCCTCAAAGGAGATGGCGCTGGGGCCGTCGCATTTGGCCTGATCCGGGTCTTCATGGGCTTCGAGGAAGAGCGCCGCAACCCCCACGGCGATGCCGGCCCGCGCCAGATCATAGATTTGTTCGCGGCGGCCGCCGGATGCTTTCGACCCGGGGTCGCGGGTTTGCAACGCATGGGTCACATCGAACACGATGGGTACATCATTATTTTCATTTTTGATGATGCCGAAGCCCAGCATATCGACCACGAGATTGTCATAGCCAAAACTGGAACCGCGCTCACAGATCATGATCTGATCGTTTCCGCAGGATTTAATCTTGTCGACAATGTTCGGGATCTGCTGCGGGCTCAAGAATTGCGGTTTCTTCACATTAATAGGCAAACCTGCTTCGGCGATGGCGCGCACAAGGTCTGTCTGTCGCGCAAGGAAGGCCGGGACCTGCAGCACGTCGAGCACGTCCGCCGCAGGCTTGACCTGCTCAATCTCATGAATGTCAGAGATGACCGGCACCTTAAAAGTTGCCTTGATCTCTTCAAAGATCTTCAGACCTTCTTCCAAGCCGGGACCGCGGAATGAGTCCACCGACGACCGGTTCGCCTTATCAAAAGAGGCTTTGAAGATATAAGGCAGCTCAAGCTTCGCTGCCTGCTCGACATAAACCTCTGCCGCCCGCATCGCCATGTCGCGGGACTCAATGACGTTCACCCCACCAATAAGAGTGAGCGGTTTGTCATTGGCGATTTCAATGCCCGCAACAGTGACTGAACTCATTCGATCTCTCCTACCGCACAAACGCTATTGGGCGTGTGCGTTTTTCGGTGCCAAAAATTGCGCCCAGCTCACGCATTTTTTTGGCACGCAAATGAACTTAACAAACGCGCCGCGCCTTAAACAAACCCAACAATCTCTTTAACGCGCGTAAGGATCGGTTGCGCAATCGCATTGGCGCGCTCGCCGCCTTTCTCCAGAACACTATCAATATACGCGGTGTCGTCCATCAGACGCGCCATCTCTCCCGTAATGGGCGAGAGCTTCTCATTGGCGAGTTCCGCCAGCGCGGGTTTGAAGCTTGAGAATTGCGAGCCGCCATGTTGCTGAAGCACGGCTTCTTTCGTTGTCCCTTCAAGTGCCGCATAAATGCCCACAAGATTATCCGCCTCCGGACGATCTTTCAGCCCCTCGACCTCCGACGGAAGTGGTTCGGGATCGGTCCGGGCTTTACGGATCTTCTTAGAAATATCGTCCGCGCTATCCGTCAGTGTGATCCGGCTCATGTCCGAGGGATCGGACTTTGACATTTTTTTGGAACCATCGCGCAGGCTCATAACCCGCGTGGCCGCGCCCATGATCATCGGCTCCGGCAGCGGGAAGAAATCTTCTCCGCCGAAATCGCCAAAGTCATTGTTGAACTTCTGCGCAATGTCGCGGGCGAGTTCCAGATGCTGCTTTTGATCGTCACCGACCGGTACATGGGTCGCGCGGTAAGCCAGAATGTCAGCGGCCATCAGAACCGGATAATCATAGAGACCGACGGACACGTTCTCCCGGTTTTTGCCTGCTTTCTCCTTGAACTGGGTCATGCGGTTCAACCATCCCATACGCGCAACACAGTTCAACACCCAGGTGAGTTCCCCATGGGCGGACACTTTGGACTGGTTGAAGATGATCTGTTTCTCAGCATCCACACCGGCGGCGATGTAAGCTGCAGCAACCTCGCGCGTGTTATGAGCGAGTTCTTTGGGATCCTGCCAGACCGTGACCGCGTGCATGTCGACCACGCAGTAAATGCATTCATGGGTCTCCTGAAGCCCGACGAAATTCCGAATGGCCCCCAGATAATTTCCAAGATGCAGGTTTCCGCTGGGCTGAACCCCGGAAAACACGCGATTGGTTGGCTGTTCCATATTTTTACTCATCCTTGGTCTCTCATCGCGCTTCCCGGGCGGCGAACCGCACACACTTCGCCTGGAAGCGCTTTACTGCTGTCGCTTTGGACCGCAACAGATGGGAAAAGGGTATGCGCCGTCGGCGGCTTTCTTGCAAGACCCCGGAACCTTCCCGGCAGGGTTTTTCCCACTCAGCCCCGGCGGAAGATGGCTTTCAGTTCGCCCACCTGGGCCGTGCCGGTGGCAATCACGGCAAGGCCAAACAGAAGAGCCCCGCCTGCGATCAGAACGCCGAGGGCGATGACGCTCTCCAAAAGGCCTGCCGCAAGAAAAGGCGTGGCAATCGACGTTCCGTACCAAAGACCCAGCCCCATGGCCGTTGACGACGCCACCAGCCGCGGCAGGCGGGACTTCAGTCTGGCGTCCATCTGATAATGGCCTTCACTCATCAGGCGGCCACCCAGTAGCCCCGCATTCACCCAGGCCGCCGCCGAGGTGGCCAGTGCAATACCCACATAACCGATCCAGTAGAAGAGAATGAGGGAGCCTGAAATGTTGACCGCGATCCCAATAGCCGCATAGCGCATCGGCGTCACCGTGTCTTCGCGGGCAAAGAAGCCGGGTGAAAAGACTTTGGTGAGCACAAAGGCGGGCAGGCCGATTGCGAAAGCTGAGAGCGCCAGCGCGGTGCCCGCCGTATCCGCCGCGGTAAAGGCGCCCCGCTCAAACAGAACCTGGATAATGGGAGCAGGGATGACGGCGAGCGCAACAGAGGCCGGGACCGTCAGCAACATGGCAAATTCAAAGGCCCGGTTCTGTGCATTGTTCGCGCCGCTCGTATCGTCTGCGCGGAGCCGCCTTGAGAGATCGGGCAGGAGCACAATGCCAATGGCAATCCCCACCACGCCAAGCGGCAATTGATAGATCCGGTCGGCGTAGTAGAGCAGGGACACAGCGCCGTCCTGAAGGCTTGCAATGATGGAGCCCACAAGCAAATTGATCTGGGTGATGCCGCCTGCGATCACGCCCGGAATGCCAAGGGTGATGAGCCGCTTCACCCCCGGCGTCATACGGGGCCAGTGCAGGCGAATGGAAAAGCCCGCGCGTTTCACCGCAATCATCATCAGCGTGAACTGTGCGGCACCCGCGAAGGCCACGCCCCAGGAGAGAACCAGACCGGGGTTCTCGAAATAAGGCGCCACAAACCAGATGGCCGCGATGAGAACAATGTTGAGCAGGATCGGCGCAGCGGCAGCGGCGGTAAACCGCCCGACCGAGTTCAGGACCGCCGAAAGAAGAGCCACCAGCGACATAAACATGAGGTAGGGGAAGGCTACGCGGGTGAAGAGAATGCCCATCTCGAACTTGTCCGGCGTGTCCGCGAAGCCAGGCGCAATCACATACATGAGCCAGGGCATGGCAAGCTGGGCCGCAAGGGTCAGCAAGATCAAGGTGGTGAGCAGAACCGACAGGGCTTCTTCCGCAAAGCGTTTCGCAGATGCCTCTCCCTCCCCTTCCAGGCGTTTCGCAAAGAGCGGCACAAAGGCGGAGTTAAACGCGCCTTCCGCAAAGAGACGCCGGAACAGGTTTGGAAATTTGAAGGCGACAAAAAACGCATCGGCGATGGGCCCCGTGCCCAGCACACCCGCAATGAAAATGTCGCGGATGAAACCCAGCACCCGGCTGATCATGGTCATGCCGCCCACAGTCATGGCAGATCGAACAAGGTTCATGAGGCTAGCTCAACTCCGGCGCAGCGAATCGGTTAGCTTGAGAGTACCCGCTCGTCCCGATTAGGGAAGAGGGACCGCTTCTCAGGCAGCTGCTTCCCGCTTTTGGGGCCGGGATTTCTTGATCGGATTTTCCAGCGCTTCTATCAGCTGCCGTTCCACCGCCTTCTTCTTGTTGGTGTTCGTCACCTTTTGGCCGATCAGGTCTTTCACATAGAACACGTCCACCGCGCGCTCCCCGAAGGTGGCGATATGGGCCGAGCCGATGGTGAGGCCCAAATGGAAGAAGGTCCGTGTGAGCGCGTGGAGAAGGCCCGGGCGGTCGAGCCCGTTGACCTCGATCACGGTGAACTCCTCTGACGCCTCATTGTCGATATAGACATTGGGCGCGATGGTGAAAGCATCCAGCATGGTCTGGCGTTTGCTGCGTTCTTCAATCACGTCCGGCGGCAGAATATCTCCCGACAGCACTTTGCGAATGGTGTCTTCCAGGCGGTCCAGTCTGCGGCGCTCGCGGAGTGCCGTTTTCAGATCGTCCTGCACCCAAAGCGTGTCCAACGCCATGCCATCGCGGGTCGTAAAAATTTTGGCGTCCACAATGGTGACGCCCCCTGCCGCACAGGCGCCGGCAAATCGGGAGAAAAGACCGGGATGGTCCTGGGTGAAAAGCGTAATCTCGGTCACGGCTCGTTCGGGCTCGGGCCGTGCTTCGACAACCAGCGGCTCATCGCGCCCTTCCCACATGAGGCTTGCGTGGCGGAGATGCGTGTCGCCATCAAACCCCAACCAGTAACTGGGCGTGTGGCGGCGCAGCTGGTTCTCGATCCGCGTCTTGGGCCAATCCCCTTCGAGTGCCGTCGATAAGGCCTCTTGTGCGGCAGCGATACGGCCCTCCCGGTTCACATGGGTTTCGCCGGAGAGCACGCCTTCGGTCTCATAGTATAGCTCACGCAGGAGCTGCGCCTTCCAGCCGTTCCAGGTGCCGGGGCCCACAGCTTTAATGTCGGCGACGGTCAGGACAAACAGAAGCTTCAAACGCTCCGGGCTCTGCACAATGTTGGCGAAGTCGCGAATGGTTTTCGGATCGGAGAGATCACGCTTCTGGGCAATGTCGCTCATGACCAGATGGTTTTCGACAAGCCAGGCTACTGTCTCCGTATCGCCTTTGCTCATGCCAAGCCGTGGGCAGAGCTTCCGCGCAATGGCGGCCCCCGCCTCCGAATGGTCTTCCGGTCGCCCCTTTGCGATGTCATGCAGGAACATGGCGACAAAGAGCACGTCGCGCTTGCCTGTCTTCGAGATAAGGTCATTGGCGAGAGGATATTCTTCCGCCATATCCCCCCGCTCGATTTCCGACAGGATACCGATCGCCCGGATCAGATGCTCATCTGCGGTGTAGTGGTGATACATGTTGAACTGCATCAGCGCCACGATCCGTCCAAAATCCTGCACAAAGCGACCCAGCACGCCGGCTTCGTTCATCTTGCGGAGCGTGCGCTCCGGGTTTTTCCGAGACGTCAGAATTTCCAGGAAAAGCCGATTGGCTTCGTCATTTTTGCGCAGCTTTGCATCGATGAGCTTCAGAGAGCGGGTGAGCAGCTGAAGGGCGTTTGGATGGATTTGCAGCTCATGTTCATCGACCACATGGAAGAGACGCAGAATATTGACCGGGTCTTCTTCGAAGAAGTTCTCACTCTTCACGGAGAGACGGCCCGCCGCCACTTCAAAGCCCTGCACATTTTTCTTACGGCGCATGGCAGCGACAAAGCGGCCAATGCCCGGCTTCTTTTTGCGTTCCTGCTCTTCCAGAATGGAACAGAGAATTCGGGTGAGATCCCCCACATCTTTTGCCACCAGGAAGTAATGCTTCATGAAGCGTTCAACACCGCGCAGTCCACGGTGCTCCTGGTAGCCCAAAAGCTCCGCCATTTCTGTTTGGACATCAAAAGAGATGCGCTCCTCTGCCCGGCCTGTCACGAAATGCAGTTCGCAGCGCACGGCCCAGAGGAAGTCTTCCGCCTTGCGGAAGAGATTGTATTCGCGGCGGCTGAACACACCGGCCTTCACAAGGTCGCTCGGCTTTTTGACCCGGTACACATATTTCGCAATCCAGAAAAGCGTGTGCAGATCTCGAAGGCCGCCCTTACCTTCTTTTACGTTGGGCTCAACCAGATAGCGGGACATGCCAGAGCGCTCATGACGCTCATCGCGTTCCGCGAGCTTTGCTTCCACAAATTCGTTTGCCGTACCTTTGACCACGTCCTTGTCGAAGGCCACTTCCATGTCTTCAAACAGCTCTCTGTCACCGCACAGAAAACGGGACTCCAACAGCGCCGTTCGAATGGTCATGTCCTCTTTGGAAAGGCGGATGCAATCGGCGATGGAGCGGGTGGCATGCCCGACCTTTAGCCCTAAGTCCCAGAGCGCATAGAGAATGAACTCAGCAAGACTTTCTCCCCAGGGGGTCTGTTTGTAAGGCAGCAAAAAGAGAATATCGATGTCCGAGCCCGGTGCCAGCGCGCCCCGGCCATAGCCGCCAGTGGCGACCACTGTCAGGCGCTCAGAAGATGTGGGGTTGGTTGCCCGAAACTGCGTCCGGGTCGCGAAGGCGAACAGTTCGCGAATGATGGTGTCCTGCAGATAGGACAGGCTCTCCGCGCAAACCCGGCCTCTGTGCGCACCCTGCTCCAGCCGCTCGCGGGCCTTCGCCCGACCCTCCGTCTGCGCCTTTTTGAGAATGGCCATCATGGCCTGGCGGAGCGCCGTGTCATTGCCGCCATGCTCCTCATAGGCCGCGTCCAGCGCGCTGCGAATAGCGGCGGGGTCTGCGATCTCAAGCATGCTTGGCAAGCTGCGGCCCATGGGGGTGTTCCTTATCCAGCAGGATGCTTTCACGCACCCGAACAATGTCTCAGATGATTTATGGCGCGGGATACACCCTGCCAACCACCTCTTTCTAACCTATCAGCTATGCCGTTAATTTCGATCTAAAAGAGTCAACGATGCTGACCAAAATTACCCTTAAGTATCAGTGCCTTATCAAAGGTTTCAGATGTTCGCTTACAGCAAATATTAACAGAGATCAGAGTTTAGCTTTTGTTAACCATGTTAAGTACCTGACTCTGCTGGCGAATCTCATTTCAGGTGAAAATCAGATTCCAGCGAATCTCCGTCCGCTAAGTCCTTGATTCAGCTTGGCGAGTCGCTGATTTTGCCTTTGAGCGCATAAATCAGCTCCAGCGCCGCCTTCGGCGTGAGGTCATCCGGGTTGAGCGCCGCCAGTTCCTGCTCAACCTCACTCGGTTCTGAGGAGCGTCCACTTTGTGGTCTGGGCGCGGCGGAGAAGAGCGGCAGGTCTTCCACAAGGGTCGACGCCCCTCCACTTTCCGACCCTTCCTCAAGGGCGGTCAGCACTTCATGGGCCCGCTCTATGACCGCGGGCGGGAGGCCTGCGAGCTTGGCGACCTGAATACCGTAGGAACGGTCGGCAGCCCCGCTTGCCACCTCATGCAAGAAGACGACGTCGCCCTGCCACTCCTTCACCTTCATGGTGGCATTCGCCAGATGGGGCAGCTTTTCATTGAGCGCGGTGAGCTCATGATAGTGGGTGGCAAAGAGCGCCCGACACTTATTGACCTCGTGCAGATGCTCGACAGCCGCCCAGGCAATCGAGAGCCCATCAAAGGTCGCCGTGCCCCGGCCGATCTCATCCAGGATCACCAGAGCATGGGCGCCAGCCTGATTGAGGATGGCAGCGGTCTCAATCATCTCCACCATGAAGGTGGAGCGACCCCGCGCAAGGTCGTCTGCGGCACCGACCCGGGAAAAGAGCCGGTCCACAATGCCAATGGTGGCGTCTGAGGCGGGCACGAAACTTCCCATCTGCGCCAAGATGGCGATCAAGGCATTTTGCCGGAGATAGGTCGACTTACCGGCCATGTTGGGACCGGTGAGCAACCAGAGACGGCGGGCGTCTTCTGTATCGGCGGAGAGATCACAATCGTTCGCGACGAAGGGTCCGTCGCCCGCCTTTTCAAGCGCCGCCTCCACAACCGGATGACGGGCCCCCTTAATGTCAAAGGCCAGCGACCCGTCTACATAGGGCCTGGTCCAACGCTGCTCCTCGGCAAGTTCTGCGAGGCCTGCCGCCACATCCAGCACGGCAAGCGCATCGGCTGCACCGGCAATCGCTTGTGTCTGGTCCAACACACGGGCGACAAGTTTGGCGAACACGTCCAGTTCCATTTCCAGAGCCTGTGCGCCCGCCCGCGACAATTTTTCCGCCAGCTCTGACAGTTCGACCGTGGTGAAGCGAACGGCGTTCGCCATAGTCTGGCGATGAATGTAGGTCTCATTGAGCGGCGCAGACATGAGCGCATCCGCATGACGGGGTGCGACCTCGATGAAATAGCCCAGCACATTATTGTGCTTGATCTTCAGGGCAGAGATCGACGTCTCTTCTGCATATTTCGATTGCAGGCCCGCAATCACCCGCCGGCTTTCATCGCGAAGGAGACGCGTCTCATCCAATGGCGCGTGATAGCCTTTGGCGACGAAGCCCCCGTCGCGCGCCATCAAAGGAAGATCGACACCAAGCGCTCGCGATAGTTCGTCTTTCAAAGCCGCAGCGCAGGCCTCCAGAGACCGGCGGGCCGTTTCGATTTCGTCCGGCAATCCGTCCACGCCCTTGTCCACCAGTTGGAGCCGCGTGGCGATCTCATGGGCTTGGCCAAGACCATCACGGATCGCGGCCAAATCCCTCGGCCCCCCGCGCCCCACCGACAAGCGCGACAAGGACCGGGCCATGTCGGGCGCCGCCGCCAAGTCTCTCCGCAGATTGCCGCGAAGATCGCGGGCCTCATGCAGGAAACAGATCGCATCCTGGCGGGCACGAATGGCCCTAACATCCGTCAAGGGGGCCGCCAACCGGCTCGCCAGTTCACGCGCGCCTGCCCCCGTCACTGTCCGGTCAATTGTTGAAAGCAGGGATCCCTGCTTTTCGCCTGCCAGTGTTTTTGTGAGTTCAAGGTTGGCCCGGGTGGCGGCATCCATCGCCATCGCCGCACCTTGTCCGAGCTTCGTCGGCGGTTTCAGCGCCGGCATCTGGCCTACTTGTGTCAGATCCAGATAGTCGACCAGCGCCCCTGCCGCGCCAAGCTCCGCGCGGGTGAAGGTGCCGAATGCATCGAGAGCGCCCACGTTCAGCGTTTCTTTGAGACGGCGCTCTGCTCTTGTTGAGTCAAACCGTTCGCCGGGCAGTGGCGTCACCGCGTTCTGCATCGACACGGTAAACGCAATCTGCTCGTCCGCGAGCAGGGCCTGGGGCACAATCACCTCGCCCGCATCAAGCCGCGCGAGCTCCGCCCCCAGATTCTCGGAGCTCACTTCGGTGACAGAGAAGTCACCCGTCGACACGTCTGCATAGGCCAGGCCCAGCACACCGCCCGCGGCTGTGCGCGACAGGGCAGCCAGATAATTATGAGACCGCGCATCCAGCAGTGTTTCTTCGGTGAGCGTGCCGGGGGTGACGAGACGCACGACTTCTCTGCGCACCACAGCCTTGGAACCGCGCTTCTTGGCTTCTGCCGGGTCTTCTGTCTGCTCGCAAACGGCGACCCGGAAGCCTTTGCGAATAAGCCGCTCCAGATAGGCGTCTGCTGCATGCACCGGCACGCCGCACATGGGAATGTCTTCGCCCAGATGTTTGCCGCGCTTGGTGAGCGTGATGTCGAGAGCTGCTGCCGCCTCAACCGCATCTTCGAAAAAGAGCTCATAAAAGTCGCCCATCCGGTAGAAGAGAAGCGCGTCCTGCTGGGTCGCTTTCAACTCCAGATATTGCGCCATCATGGGCGTGACAGACTCCTTTGTCTTGGATGACTTGGGAGGATTGGATGACGGTTTTTTGCTTTTCTCAGGCGTACTCATGGGGCGCAAAGCTATCAGATCGCCGCGTGATCTGAAACGAGATCGGCAAAATCCTTATTCTGGTCATATTCGCGCGGTCTAAGAGTCCCATGAAAATCAAAGCCTTTCCGACTTTCGCCCTTCTGGCGGCTCTGCCTCTCACCACCGCGCTTCACGCCGATGAAACCGCGCCTATGGACGAGCCTGCCGCACCGCTTCTGCTGGATCTCGACATGGCAGACCCTTTGGAGCAGGACTCTAGTTCCTATGGCCTCAACCGTGAGGTCGCCATGCCCGGCGTTGCCCCGGAGGAAACCACACTCCTGCAGCGGAACGGTGTGGATCCAACCGTCAGCGCCCATGAGAATGGTGTCGGCGCGACCCAACGTCTTGAGCTCGGCGAGCGCCAGGCGGCAGATCAGGCTGTGAGCATTCAACCTTATGTGGAACTGGGGGCGGACCTGGAAGCCCGGGATGACAATCTGATCAATGGCGGGTCCAGCCTAGGCACGGATACAAACGCGTCGCTCGGCGGCGGCACGACCGTCAATGTGAATGACCAGATCGACCTGCGTGTGGGCTACACGCGGGAAGAAGCCATCAGCGGCACCAATCGCGACCTGGACGGAGAAGACAAGGTCGAAACAGGCGTCTCCATCAAGTTTTAATAGGCTTTCAAAGGGCCAACAGCATTGGCAAAGGCACCGCTCAAATTTTCCTAGAAAACATGAGCTTAAGCATCGTCCGTGGCAGGGCTACAGACGAAAAAGAATGCTGACAACCAGAGGCGATCCTCATAGAAGTTGGTTGCACTCAGCGTTAAACAATTCGCGGATTCGTCACTCAGGCTTAGAGATCACCATAAACTCACCACGCGACGCGCCTGAAACCTCTAAAAAACCCCTTATTTCTGCCGTTTTTTCTATTCGCTCTTTTGTTCTTGACTAGAAATCTCTAGTCGCTCATAAAACTATGGGCCATTAACCACGATGGGAGAGGCGCCATGAGAGATATTAGATCCGACCTGCAGGAACGAATTGAGGCGATTGAGGATAGCATCGCGTCTCTTGAGGACCGTTTAGCTAAACTGGAAGCTGATAAAGGCGCCATTCAAACTCTTTTGGATGCCGAAAACCGGCGCTGGCATCAGACATCAGGGTTTGTCCGCCGGGTTCCAGATTACCTCATTGCAACACGTTCCAAACCAGAGAGTTCGCGTGACGGACTTCGCTTAACCGATTATGTGCTGAAGCTGTTAGCACATGGTGAGCAGCTTTCTCTTGAAGAGCTGCGCGACAAAGCGCTCGCCGATGGATACCTGATTGATGCAGCATCCCCTGGTAGGTCAATGCAAGGAACGCTCATTGGGCTTAAAAAGCGCAAAATGATAGACAAGCTCAAAAACGGTAAGTGGGCAGTGCCCAAGACTTCTGCACAAACGGTATCATCGCAATCAACAGTCCGCCAAATTAGGCAGATGCCTGACTTAGATGGGAGGTGATTTTTCTGAAACCACCTTAAGTCAGTTTTCGATCAGCAAGTTGAGCAGAGTGAAAGTCAAACCACCGGCTCAATTTCGGGCCACGTTCGGTCTCGCACACCGGCGTGGTTCGCAGTCGCCAAAAGGCGATATCGGGATGGGGGGCTTTTAGCCTCCCATCTCACTCCCCAGCTACAACCAGGTCGTTGGTGACAGTTGCACTGTTGGTAAAATCCAATAACACACAATGTAGATTGGTGTGAATCCTGTATTCTACACACTACAGAGCATTTCCTGTACTAACATGGGAGACCTCTAGAAAAAGGCAACCGGAAATGGAGTAATGCTCCAAACTCTAAAACCTCCGCCAGTATAGATACCGATAAAGCTCTGTCTCATACCCCAGCTTCTTGTAGAGGTGGAGAGCAGGGATGTTCGCGGCTTCGACCTGCAGACAAGAGAGTTTAGCGCCCTCATGCGCGCCCCAAGCCATGAGGGAGCCGACCACCCGCCCCGCCAGTCCTTTTCCTCGATGATCCGGATCGGTGACGACGGACTCGATCACCAGTATCCCGTCCACAATGGCGCCATAGGCGAGGGAGACGCCTCTTCCCTTTTCCGGTTCCTTCTCTGGCACTCGGGCAAAACGGGCGGGAACGGAGAGCCGCTCCAGCATGGCGCGATAGGCTTGTTGTTGGGCGGGCGCCATCGGGCTCAAGCGCAGCTTGTCTGCGACCCAGTCCGACGAAGGATTGGAGTGGGACTCTACTTCTTCAAAATCGTCCAATGCCCTTTGGGGGAGAGACGCCTTCAAGGTACAGGTTTCCCCCTCGGGCGCAAACCCTTGGCCGGCCAGTACCTCAGCTATTTCAGGGGCTTCAGGCATGAAGGACAGGGTGCGTACGAGAAGAGGCTGGCCCTTGTCTTTATAGAAGTCTGCTGCGGGTCCAATCATATCGAGCACGGGTCCCGCAGCCTCCGTGGCATTGGCGGAGTTGGTCCGCCTGGTCTCCCCGCCTGATGCCCGGCACAGCCAACCATCGATCAGCTTGTCCTCCGCCGACGGCCAGGCCGTCCAGCACGCGGCTTCGGTGCGCCAGAGAAGGTCATTCTGCATGTGGGATATCCTCAAAACCCGAGGATAAAGCAGCAATTTCGGCTCAACAAGACCGTAGGACGTTAAAAAGCCCCACTTTCTGTCGGAATTTTGGAATCAGGGCTGGCCAGACCACGCAATATGAGATACGTCTACGCGCCGTTTGAGTTCATTTATTGCGTGGAAGGCCCGAAATGGGAAAGAAAAGACAGCTTAGTGACGAAGAAGCCCTGCGATTTCATACGCGCGGCAAGCCCGGCAAGCTGGAGGTCACTCCCACCAAACCCATGGCAACGCAGCGCGACCTGTCGCTCGCCTATTCGCCGGGTGTGGCTGTGCCCGTGCGCGCCATCGCGGACTCACCTGACTGCGCTTACGACTACACGTCGAAAGGCAACATGGTCGCTGTCATCTCAAACGGGACGGCGATCTTGGGCCTTGGCGACTTGGGCGCCCTTGCCTCCAAACCGGTGATGGAGGGCAAGGCGGTTCTCTTTAAGCGGTTTGCCGACGTCGACTCCATCGATCTGGAAGTCGACACCAAAGACGTCGACGAGTTCGTCAATGCGGTGCGCTATCTGGGCCCGACCTTTGGCGGCATCAATCTGGAAGACATCAAAGCGCCTGACTGTTTCATCATCGAAGAGCGCCTTCGCGAGATGATGGACATTCCGGTCTTCCATGACGACCAGCACGGCACCGCCATCATTACCGCTGCGGGCCTTATCAACGCTCTGCACCTTACGGGCCGGGACATTAAAGACATCAAAGTCGTTGTGAACGGCGCGGGGTCCGCCGGAATTGCCTGCCTTGAACTCATCAAGGCCATGGGTCTGCCGCAGGACAATGCCCTGCTCTGCGACACCAAGGGCGTCATCTATCAGGGCCGTGCGGAAGGCATGAACCAGTGGAAAAGTGCCCATGCTGCGGTGACCGATGATCGCACGCTGGAAGATGCGGTGCGCGGCGCCGATGTGTTTCTGGGGCTCTCCGTCAAAGGAGCACTCACGGCCAAGATGGTTGAGAGCATGGCCGACCAACCGATCATCTTTGCAATGGCGAACCCGGACCCGGAGATCACACCGGAAGAAGTGGCGGCCATTCGCGACGACGCGATTGTTGCCACCGGCCGTTCCGACTATCCAAACCAGGTGAACAATGTTCTGGGCTTCCCCTACATCTTCCGGGGTGCGCTGGATGTGCGGGCAACCACGATCAATGACGAAATGAAAATTGCCTGCGCCGAGGCCCTGGCCGCTCTTGCCCGGGAAGATGTGCCCGATGAAGTGGCTGCCGCCTATCAGGGCGAGCGCCCGCGCTTTGGCCCTGGCTATATTATCCCCGTGCCTTTCGACCCTCGGCTTATCCGCGAGATCCCACCGGCGGTGGCCCGGGCGGCGATGGATAGCGGCGTCGCCCGCCGACCGATTGTCGATATGGAAGGCTATAAGCACGAACTGTCCGCCCGCCTTGACCCAACCGCCGGGTCGCTTCAGGTGATCCACGAACATGTGAAGCGCGATCCGAAGCGTGTCGTCTTTGCGGAAGGCGAAGAAGAGCGGGTGATCCGAGCGGCGCTGAGCTTCCGTGACAATGGATTGGGCACGCCCATCCTCATCGGACGGGAAGAAGTCATCCGCACAACGATGAAGTCCATTGGTCTGGATGCGTCAACCGACCTCCAGATCGTCAATTCGCGCCTGTCTGACCGGGCCCCTGTCTATGGGGAGTTTCTTTACAAGAAGCTTCAACGCAAAGGCTATCTGCTGCGCGATTGCACCCGCATGGCGAACAATGATCGCAATGTGTTTGGCGCGGCCATGGTGGAAATGGGCGACGCGGATGCCATGGTGACCGGCATTACCCGTAACTATGCGGTGGCCCTATCCGAAGTTCGCCGTGTGATCGATCCCCTGCCGGGCAAATGCGTCATGGGCCTTTCCATGATCATTTCGCGGGGGCGCACGGTTCTCATCGGCGACACAAACGTGCATGACATGCCGGAAGCAGAAGAGCTCGCCGACATTGCCGTCCAGTCTGCAGAAGTTGCGCGGCGACTGGGATATGAACCGCGCGTCGCTCTGCTCGCCTATTCAACCTTTGGCCACCCGACTGGTGAGCGCTCGACCAAGTGCCGCGAAGCGGTTGAGATATTGGACGAGCGCAGTGTCGACTTTGAGTATGACGGTGAGATGGCGGCAGACGTTGCGCTCAATCGCGAAGTCATGGCCCTATATCCTTTCTGTCGCCTGACAGAGCCTGCCAATGTTCTCATCATGCCGGCCATTCACTCCGCCTCTATCTCCACAAAAATGTTGCAGGAACTGGGTGGCGCCGATCTTGTCGGACCATTGCTGACCGGCCTCTCCAAGCCTGTGCAGATTGTGAATATGGGTGCGACTGTTTCCGACCTGGTCAATATGGCTGCGATCGCGGCATATGATCTCGACCAGACGGCGAAGGTGGTTCGATAAACACGTCTCCATCAAACCAGAGTGAAGGCGCTTGAGTTAAGGCGGGACTTGTTGTGTCATGTGACACAGTAAGTATTCGGGAGATATTTCATGCGTACACTCATTGCGACGGCTTTTCTGGCAACCGTTTTGGCAACAGGCTCCGTTGCCGCTGGCGAAACACCGGCACCTGAAGGGGCCGAGGTTTATTTCATCGCGCCTCAAGATGGCGCGACCGTTTCAAGCCCGGTGAAAGTTGTGTTCGGCCTTAGAGGTATGGGCGTTGCACCCGCCGGTGTTGCGAAAGAGAAAACGGGCCACCACCATCTGCTGGTCAACACGCCAATGCTCGAAGGTGAAGATCTCGACTATGCGATCCCTGCCGATGAAAATCATATCCATTTTGGGGGCGGACAGACCGAAACGGAAATCGACTTACCTGCAGGCACCCACACGCTGCAACTCCTGGTCGGCGACCAGAACCACATTCCCCACAATCCACCCATACATTCGGATGTTGTGACAATCACGGTTGAGTAGAAGCTCTCAGACTTCAGTCCGACTGTGTCTGAACCGGGATCTAGGCTCCTCATTGTTCGCAACTTCAGCTGGAAATGCTCAGTCTTTTTTGAACTTAGACGAATAGCGTTCGTTGATCTGTGAGACAGGAAACAGGATCAGCACGTCTGTTGTGCCAAACTGTTCGTCCACTACCGCGCCATCGCCGATGTAGCAACCAGCCCGAATGTACCCCTTGATCATAGGTGGCATGGCGCGAAGGGCTGCACGCAGCTCAACGTCTTCCTTGGGCAGACGCTTCATCTCCACATACTGATCGTCACGCGCACGCACGTACCATTCTTCCGGTGTCTTGTGCTCATAGTAGAGATAGGAAAGCGGCATATCGAGTGCGGACGGGTCCGTCGTCTCGAAGGATGCGCAGCCGAGCATCACGTCCATATTGTAATGGGCGACATAGTGCATGATGCCGTGCCACAGAAGCTCGACCGTCGGCTTGTTGCGATAAGGCTCCAAAACACAGGAGCGCCCAAGTTCCAGGAAACGCACATCGGGACCGGCACGCTTTAAGAGTGGCTCAATGTCAAACTCGCCTGCCGTATAAAATCCGCCATGGGCTTCGGCCACATCCTGACGCAGCAAACGGTAACAGCCCACAACCGCGTCGAGGGGCGGTGTCTCTTCCTGGCCCGCGGGCACAAGGTCATGGTCGATAACCAGCAGATGGTCGCAAAACGTATCGAAGCGGTCTGCATCCAGCTTGGTGGCCCGTGTTTCCGCGTCCGCTTCCGCCGACATTTCTTCATAGAAGACGTGATAGCGCAGCGCCTGTGCCGCTTTTATCTCTGCCTCGCTACTTGCCAGGCGCACTTCAAGATTTTTGCGGCGCCCGAAACTCAGAGGCCCCGCAGGAAAGCGTTCGCTCTGGCCCGCGCGCAAGGCACCGGTCTCGCCAGCTATTTTTGTTTTTATCGTGGTCTCAGTCATGCGTCGGTCAGGTTCCATACTTCCGGCCAGGCGGGCATCAAAATCGGCACCCAATCGCATCATCCTTGCCTCTTCGTGGGCCATTTCGCAAGCATCATCGCTCTTGTGCGCCCGCATTATGTCCGCAGTGTGTCACAATCAACCTATTGATTTTCTTGTTATTTTCGGCCTGCACTTAGCGGGTTTGCCCCATCGAGCAGATTTTTGTGACCGAGCCAGGCAAGCAGAATGAGACCTGGAACCGCTGCCAGGGTCGTGAGGAGGAAGAAGGGCACCCACCCGATCGCTGCTGCCACAAACCCTGCGCTCGCCGACAAGACAGTCCGGCCAACAGCGGCGAGCGCCGATAGGAGAGCAAACTGCGTCGCTGTGAATTCACGAGAGGCGCAGAGGCTCGAAATATAGGCCACAAAAATGACGGTCCCCATGCCCCCGGTAAAGGCTTCGATCCCGACAGTGATCGCGAGCGCCTCTGTCGCAGGTCCAACCCAGGCCAACCAGCAGAATGCCAGGTTGGAGATCATCTGAAGGATGCCTCCGACCCATAAAGCACTTCGCATACTGATCATTCGACCCAGGAACCCGCCCGCGAACCCACCAATCAGGGCGGCGGGCAGCCCCACGCCGTTCGCGACATAGGCATAGATGGTTTTCTCAAACCCGATCCCGATGGCAAAAGGGGTCACCATGGCGCCAGCAAAAGCATCGCCAAACTTGAACAAAAGGACAAAGGACAGGATCAGGAACCATCCGGGCTTCGTCATAAAGTCGATAAAGGGACTGATCGTCGCGTGGTTGAATCGCTCCGCCCAGGTGAGGGTAGCGCGCTCGCTTTCAATCACCTCACTATCCGGTGGCTCTTTTGCCAACAGAGATGCAAAGAGCCCGATGCCCATGAGAGCGGCCATGGTTGCGTAGGCCCAGGACCAGAGTGTGGACGCAGGCGCACCCAAGCCTTCAAAGACACCGAGTGTCGCCACCGCACCTGCGCCTGCTACAAGCAGAGCAACGCGGTAGGCTGCAACATAGTTCGCCATTCCGGCGGCATATTCTGTTTCGTTAAGCGTCTCCACCCGGAACGCATCAATGACGATGTCCTGTGTCGCCGACAGGAACGCGACCAGCACGGCGGCGAGCGCCATCAGTAAGGGGGCTCGGACCGGGTCCACCAACCCCATGGCGCCTATGGCCAGCGCGAGGGCGAGTTGTGTTGCGATAAGCCATCCGCGGCGCCTGCCCAACCACCGGCTGAAACCCGGAACTGGTGCCGCGTCGATCAGAGGTGCCCACAGGAACTTCAGGACATAAGGCAGCCCCACGAGAGAAAAGAGACCGATGGTGCCAAGGTCCACGCCTTCGTCTGCCATCCAGAGAGACAGTGTCGAGCCGGTAAGGGCCAGCGGCAGGCCGGATGAAAAACCGAGCAGCAGAATGATCAGGACATTGCGCTCGGTATAGACACGCCATGCGGCACTTAATCTGTGCAGCAAAGACGGGCCTTCAAGATTTTGTGTCTGATCGCTAATCGAATCGGCCTCTCTCTATCGCACACCATTTGCTAGCATGGGTCACGAAGCGGCCCAACAGCAATGGAACAGAGACAGTGCCTCCACCCGCATCTCTCCGCCCTGCCCGACCGGAAGACGCCGATGCTCTGACGGCCCTGGCGCTTCGCTCCAAAGCCTATTGGGGCTATGACGATGCTTTTATGAATGCCTGCGTCGCAGAACTCACCATCACGTCCGAGCGGATCAAAGCCGAGGAAATGACGGTGGCTGAAGTAGACGGGGTCATTGCCGGCATGGTCTCGGTCGCAGCGGGCGAAACTTCCAACACTCGTGAGCTGGAGGATATGTTTGTCGACACGCCCTTTATCGGCACAGGCCTTGGTGCCCGGTTGATGACTCATGCGGAGGCAGTGGCAAAAGCGCAAGGGGCGGCTCACATCGATGTGGATGCCGATCCAAACGCTCAAGGCTTCTACGAAAAATGCGGCTACAGGCTCATCGGCACATCACCATCCGCCTCTATCCCAGGACGGTCTTTGCCCCGACTGAGGCTGGATCTTTAGATCCGCATTCCCGAACCGCAAAAGTCTGCAACTTTTGCTAGAAATGCTCCCCTTATTATTTAGGCAGCCTTGTCCGACTTTTTGCCGCGCCAGGTTTCCAGCATGGCTGCCAGATCTGATGGATCGACGGGCTTGGCAAGATAATCATCCATGCCGGCCTCCAGACAGGCGTCCCGGTCTTCCGCCATGACATTGGCCGTCAGGGCCACGATGGGCATGCCGCCTTTGGCAGGCCCCAGGTCGCGGATGCGCCGTGTAGCTTCATAGCCATCCATCAGCGGCATATGCAGATCCATAAAGACCAGATCGTAGGTGCCGGGTGCCGCTTCTTCCAAAGCGGCCAAAGCTTCCACACCGCTCTCCACCATGTGCGGCACATGGCCTGCGCGTTCGACCATCATGCGGGTGAGCGTCGCATTCAACTCGTTATCTTCTGCAACCAGCACATTGAGCGCGCCGGTTTTGCTTTGTGCAACAGACATGTCTACTTGTTCCGGCTTCGGCTGCGCGGGTTGCTCAGATGGCCGCTCAACCGACGGATCTCTCCTGACGAGCGGTACCTGTGCGTCTGGACGGGCGCCCGGTTGCGGTGAGGCGATCCGGTTTGCGAAGCTTTCGGCTCTTACCGGGCGGACGAAATAGCCCGCATAGCCAGGCCCTAAATCATCGGCCAGGGTGTCGCCCGGTGCTGTCAGCAGGAAGACAGAGGCGCCCGCCACATTCCAGCTGTCCTCCGCCAAAGAGGATTGTGTCACGATAACGTCTGCGTTCGGTACGGGCGTTTCGGTGATCTTCACCTCTGCGCCCATATCTTTCAGCATGGCGGCAACAGCCCGTCCCGTCATAGGGGCGGATACGGTCACGCAGGCTGTCTTGCCTTCGAGAAGAGCGGGCAGCCGCGGTGCCTCATCGGCAATGGTCGCGAGGCTCAGTGACACGGAGAAGCAGGATCCCTGACCCAGCTTGCTCTGCACCGTGACGTCGCCGCCCATGGCTTGTGCCAGACGCTTGGTGATGGTCAGACCAAGGCCGGTACCCTCGAACCGTCGCGCATGTCCCTGCTCTGCCTGCGCAAACTCCGCAAAGATGGACTGACAGTCTTCATCAGAGAGGCCTATCCCTGTGTCTTCTACATCCAAGATGAGGGTTTCTGCATCACCGTTCTCGTCTGTCGCACCGACACGAACAGACACGAAAACGCCGCCCTCATCAGTGAACTTCACCGCGTTGCCGATGAGATTGATGAGAATCTGCCGTAAGCGTGACTCGTCACCAATCACAGTGGTCGGCACATCCGGATGCACATAACCGGCAATATCAATGTTCTTTTCGAATGCCCGCGGCGTCATCAACTCGCAAGCCTGCTCAATCAGCGCATTGATGTCGAAGGGGGCCGTTGCCAAATCCAGAGTGCCGGACTCGATTTTCGAGAAATCGAGAATGTCATTGATGATGGTGAGCAAGGCTTCCGATGAACGCTGCACCGCACGGGCGTGGGAGCGCTGCGCCGGGCTCAGATCAGTCTCCAACAAGAAGCGGATCATGCCCAGAACACCGTTCATGGGTGTGCGGATTTCATGGCTCATGGTCGCCAGAAACTGACCTTTGGACCGGTTTGCCGCTTCCGCCTGATCCAGAGCTTCCCCCAGACGTTCTTCGGTTTCTTTGCGATCGGTGATATCCCGGCCGACCGTCTGCACTTCACTGAGACGGCCATCATCATCGCGAATGGCGAACTCTTCCCAGACAAACCAGCGGGGGCCCCGGACTGTTTCGACGCGTTGGTCATACCGAACCCGATAGGGCGGAAGGGCAAGACCCGCAAAGTCTCCAAGAAGGCGCGGCTTGTCACCGGGCGGCAGCTTGGGCGTAAAGGTTTTTCCCAATGCAGCGCCGCGCGTCATGTCAAACGTGTCACAAAAGACCTGATTGACGAAGGTAAGCCGGCCATCAAGGTCTTTTCGAAGGATGATGTCGCCCTGGTTTGCCACAAGATCGCGGTAGCGTTCCGCGCTCTCTTTCAGCTCCCAGTTTGCATCGTTTAAGAGTTCAATCTTTTCAAGGAGGGCGTTGGTTTCGATCGTGCGTTCGCGCAACCGGCGCCAGAGAAAAAGCGCACAGCCCGTGGCAGCACCGCCAAGAACCGCGGCAACAGCAAGAACAGGAAAGATGATCGACGCGGCAAACATGGGCGGTACAGACAATCTGAATTAAACCGTGCCTTGATTGTCCGGCCCCAAGCTTGAGAAAGAGTTACCTCAACCGGCAGATATGGCTGATTTCCGCCTCTATTTTGAGGCTCATGCCGCAGCGCCGAGAGAGCCCCCTGCCTGATTGCGATAGGAGAGCGCTTCTGCGACATGCAGCCGCTCAACGCCTAGCACCTGATCCAGATCGGCCAGCGTGCGGGCCACCCGCAGTACTCGGTGATAGCCACGTGCCGTGAGGCCCGTCCGATCTGCCGCCTCCATCAGGAGGTCCCGTCCAGCACCGCTCAGATTGACGGAGGTTTCAAGCAACTCCCCATCTGCATGGGCGTTGAGCCCGATGCCGCTGCCTGCATAGCGTTCCTGCTGAAGGGAGCGGGCGGCGGCCACGCGGACGGCAATGTCGCTGCTGCTTTCTGACGGGGGCGGCAGAGCGAGATCCCGCGCGCTTACCGGCGGCACATCGATATGAAGATCGATCCGGTCGACCAGCGGACCGGAGAGTTTCGCCTGATAGTCCAACACGCATTTGGGGAGCCGGGCACAGGCGCGACCGGGATCCCCCGCCTGCCCGCACCGGCAGGGGTTCATGGCGGCAATCAATTGAAAACGAGCCGGAAAGGTAATGTGGGCATTGGCGCGGGCCACCACAGCTTCACCGGTTTCGATGGGCTGGCGGAGACTGTCGAGCACCTGCCTCGGGAATTCGGGAAGTTCATCCAGGAAGAGAACACCGCAATGGGCGAGCGACACCTCTCCCGGCCGCACCCGCAAGCCCCCGCCGATGAGTGCCGCCATGGAGGCAGAATGGTGTGGCGCGCGATAGGGCCGGCGCTGGGTCAGCCCCCCTTCACTCAGCTCACCTGCGATGCTCGCAATCATAGAGGTATCAAGCATCTCCCTGGGCTCAAGCGGCGGCAGGATGCCAGGCAGGCGGGCTGCCAGCATCGACTTTCCTGCACCGGGCGGTCCCACCATCAACATGTTATGGCCGCCTGCAGCAGCCACTTCGAGAGCGCGTTTGGCGCTTTCCTGACCCTTAATGTCTTTCATGTCCGGAAGCGCCTCACCCAGAACGGCTTTCATGGGCGAGGGCTCTGAGAGCAGCTGATTGCCTTTCAGATGATTGATCAGCTGAATAATGGTTGCAGGCGCCAGCACACCGGGATTGGTCTCGTCAAAGCCAGCCCAGGCGGCTTCCGCACCACAGGGGGCAGGGCAGATGAGCCCCTTGTCCCTGCCATTTGCGGCCATCGCGGCGGGCAATGTTCCCGCGACGCTGGTGATGGTGCCGTCCAGAGAGAGCTCCCCCAAAACCACAAAGCGATCCAGATCCGCGCTTTGCACCACATCCATGGCGACCAGAAGCCCGAGCGCAATGGGCAAATCGAAATGGCTGCCCTCTTTGGGGAGGTCCGCTGGCGCTAAGTTGACCGTGATCCTTTTGGGTGGAAGCCCAAGCCCGATGGCGCTCAAGGCAGCCCGCACTCGCTCGCGGCTTTCGCCGACCGCTTTGTCGGGCAGGCCCACAATGGTGAAGTTCGGCACGCCGCCGGATATCTGTACCTGCACATCGACCGGTTTTGCGTCCAGCCCCAGAAAGGCCACGGTTTCTATGTGTGCCACCATGGGCGTGCCCCGCCTAATTGTCATCCCCACAAGCCGATAAGCTCGCACCCAAAAGCCTGTCCGAGTTCTCTGTTTCAGTCAAGAACAAAAAAGGAACATGCGCAATCTCCGTCGAATTCTGCTATGGAGGCGATCACATTTCCGTATCGAACTTGAGGATCTCGGCTCATGCGTTTTTCGCCGCTTGTTGTTTTGACCACTCTTTGCGTTGCCCTCTTCACGCCTCCGGCTCTGGCGGAGGATGCCTGGGAGACAATCACGCCAGGCGGCGAAACCTCCTGCGCGCTCGGCACGCCTTACAGCTTCCATGCGCGCAAGGCCGATCCGGAGAAGCTGGTTGTGTTCTTCAATGGCGGCGGCGCCTGCTGGGCGGGACAGACCTGCGACCCGTCGGTGGAACCCACCACGTATGTCCCCTCGGCTCAGATGGGGCACAACGATCCTCGCAACCACAAAGGCATTTTCGATCTCGACAATCCGGCCAACCCCGTTGGGGACTGGAGCATGGTTTTTGTGTCCTACTGCACGGGCGATGTGCATCTGGGGGAAACCGACAAGGCTTATGCAAAACCTGACGGGACCGAAATCACGATCCGCCATCGCGGTCATGTGAACGCCCATGCAGCCCTTGCCTGGATGAAGGACAATATCGGCGGTGCCAAACAGGTCCTGGTTGCGGGAAGCAGTGCAGGCGCCATTGCCGCACCTGTCTATGCGGGTGTGGTCTCAAAGGCTTATCCAGACGCTTCTGTTCGTCAGCTGGGCGATGGCGCTGGGGGCTATAGCTCGCCTGAGATCGGTGGCCTTCTCGCGAATTGGGGCGTTGTCGACATTCTGCCGGGCTGGCTTCCGCTCAATCCAGAGACCGTCTCCAGCTTCAATGTCCTTTATGAAGGGGCGGCGAAAGCTTTCCCGGAAATCTCTTTTGCCCAGTACGACGCCGCCAATGACAGTGTGCAGGTCGGGTTTCAGCAGGCGCTTCAAGGCGGCACCGCACTCCACGAGCAAATGATCGCCAACCGCGTGGCCTTGAGCGATGCGATCCCGGGCTTTGTGAGCTTCACCGCCGGCGGTGCGGAACACACGATCCTGCGGGCACCTTATCTCTATTCATATTCCGCTAACGGAACATCTTTTGCGGAATGGCTTGGGCGCCTTGTGGCCGGGGAGAAGCTTGAGTCAGTTGACTGTGCCGCGAGCGCGCAAGGGTGCGACGCCGCTCCCTCGTGAACGCGTCAAGCTGACGTCACGCGGTTTCGCCCACTCTCTTTTGACGTGTAAAGAGCCTCGTCGGCAAGGCTGAGCAGCATATCGGCGGTTTGGTCTGACTTGGCGAACTCGACCAGCCCCATACTGGCCGTGACCTGAAGCGGTTTGCCCTCTTCCGTCTGCATCACACAGTCTTCGATCGATTGCCGCAACCGATCGCAGGTTTTCATGGCGTCTTCCCGTTTGCAGTCGGGAAGCATGATGGCGAATTCTTCACCGCCCAATCGACCTACCGTGTCAACTTCCCGGAGCCCGCTGGAGAGTGTCTCCGCAATCGCTTTAATCACAATGTCACCGGTCGCATGGCCATAGGTGTCATTGACCTTTTTGAAGTGATCAATGTCCACCATGGCCACACAAAGGGCTGAGCTGTGACGGACAGCGCGGGCCACTTCCGCATTCAGCCTATCCATGAACGCCCGTCGGTTGGGAATGCCGGTCAAGGCGTCGGTCAATGCCAGGTTGAGCAGGTTCTGTTGCAATTGCACCGTGCGGTTTGCAACACGCAGGCGAGCTTTCAGTTCCGGTTCTGCAACCGGCTTTCGCAAAAAATCGTCGGCACCGCTATCAAGGGCCTCAACAAAGGCGCGCTTATCATCATGGGCGGTTACTGCAATGGTAAAAATATTGCGGGTTTGCTCGTCCGACTTGATCCGCCAAAAGAGTTCGAGCCCTGAAATGTCGGAATGTTCCAGACTGGAAATGAAGACGCTGTAGTCGCCGCTCGCAGCTTCCGCCAGCGCTTCTTCGCCACTGGTCGCCAAGTGGGGCAGGTAACCAGCATTATCTAGGATATTGCTGATGATCTTTCGTTGAACACCGCTGGATTCATAGACGAGAAGACGGGTCCTCGCCATGTTCTGCTCGATCTGCACACCATCACCTTGGCTGTCACACCGACATTCTTTCGGCTTTGTCTGTACAAGCAGAATGGCCGAATATGCCTAAATGTGTATTAAGCCACGACGATATGCTTACGGCTTTTCTGCCAGCGCGATGCCGATAAGCGCCTCCCGGGTGACCAGATCGGCGAGTTGTTCCTCGCTCCAGCCGTCGGTCCCCTCCGGGCGGCAGGGGATCACCATGTAGCGGGTTTCAGCACTCGTTTCCCAGACACGGATGGCAATCTCCTCCGACAGATCGAGCCCCATCTCCCGCAGAACCTTGCGGGGTTCGCGGGCGACACGGGCGCGGTATTCCGGGCTTTTGTACCAATCAGGTGGCAAGCCCAGCACGGGCCAGGCCGTGCAGGAACATTGGGTACAGACAATCACATTGTGCCGCGCTGGCTCGTCTTCAATCGCCACAATGTATTCACCCTGAATGCCTTCATAACCCAGCTCGGCACAGGCTGCCGTGCCATCTTCCAAGAGGCGTTTCTTGAATTCCGGATCGGTCCACGCACGGGCCACAACCCGCGCACCGTTCTTGGGGTCCCACTCTTCCGTGGCCGTGTGGATCACCGCCTCAAGGGCGCCCTCAGGGATCAGCCCCTTGTCGGTCAGCGCACTTGCAAGCGCTTCGGCGCGGGCCTTGGGTGAGGCAATTTGTGGTTGATCGCTCATGTGTCCGCTCCTTCCAGATAGGAATCCCAAAGATCGACGATGACGCTTTCATTGTCGGTACCGGCATCTGCCCAAAGGTCGGTGGAGGCGAACTCGACATGGTACGTGTGTTCCTTTCGCCGTTCCCCCTGGTGCGCCGCCGCATCGGGAAAGGAGAAAGCGGGGGCCACATGAAGAACTGTTCCCGTCTTGCCCCGGCAGAAACGAGGTGCTCGCGTGTGTCCGGCTGGGTGAATATCTTTCACTCTCACCCGGTCCCCCTTTTTGAACCGCGCCACGGGCTGTGGCGCCAGGTCCGCCATCGGGTCAGCGGCGTTTGGGTTGGCGAGCGGGAAGGTACCGCCTGCGCGCTCCTCAATTTCTTCTTTGCTGACCACGCCTTTCTCGACAAAGAGGGTGGCGGCGCCTGTGAGCACGCGCTCATAGTAACAGGCCTGGAGGTAGTGAACCGGCGGCATACGCTCAATGGAATGACGGTACTCATCCGCATTATGGTTGCGCAGGACACCAATGCCGACAATGTTCAAGGCAAAGGCTGTCGCCTGCCAGGGCTCATGGAAGACAGGTTCGTTTTCTTCATATGAAATGGCGCCGAAGCCCGCCATGCCGCCCAGGTCGTGAATACCGTCCATGTGTTCCCCCTGACGCGTGGTCGCTTTAAAGCTTTTCTTCGATGGCATCCCAGATGAGGGCTGAGATATCTGCACCGCCAAAGCGGGCGATCTCCTGAATGCCTGTGGGGCTCGTCACATTGATCTCGGTCAGATAGTCGCCAATCACATCAATACCGACAAAGATGAGGCCCCGCTCCTTCAGCGACGGCCCAATCTGCTCGCAGATTTCCTGTTCGCGCTTTGTAAGTTCCGATTTTTCCGGACGCCCGCCCACATGCATGTTGGAGCGGCTTTCCCCTTCTGCGGGAACACGGTTCAGCGCCCCGACAGGTTTGCCATCTACCAGAATTATGCGTTTGTCGCCCTTTCGCACGTCAGGCAGATATTGCTGCACGATGAGCGGTTCGCGGTAGAGATCGGTAAAGAGTTCCAGCAGGGAATTGAGGTTCTGGTCGCCGGGCTGCAGACGGAAGACACCCGCGCCCCCGTTCCCGTAAAGCGGCTTCACGATGATGTCCTTATAGTCGTCGCGAAAGGCTTTAATCTCTGCTTCGTCCGACGTGATGAGGGTCGGTGGCATCACACCATCAAATTCGGTGACGAAAATCTTCTCCGGTGCATTGCGCACATGGGCCGGGTCGTTCACCACCAAAGTTTTTCCGTGCACTTTTTCAAGCAGGTGGGTCGCGGTGATGTAGCTCATGTCGAAAGGAGGGTCCTGACGCATCAGGACTACATCTGTGTCCGCCAGATCGATGACACGCTCTTCGCCTATATCGACATGGTTGCCGACTTCCCGGCGGAGCGTGATCGGCTTTGTTTTCGCATAGACCCGACCGTCGCGCATGGAGAGGTGCCGGGGCTCATAATAGCAAAGGGAATGTCCGCGGGCCTGCGCTTCCAGTGCCATGGCGAATGTTGAATCCCCGTTAATGTCGATCGCATCGACAGGATCCATCTGGATCGCAACGTCCAAACTCATGAAATACGCCCTCTGCTGGCTATTTGTTCTTGTTGGCTTGCAAGATGGGGCGCCAGGCCACGGATGACAAGCGCCAAGGCAGAGGGAATGCGCGTCTTTTTCAGACTGATTGGTCTTGTTCAGGTGCCTTGACGCGAACGTATGGAACGATATTGCGCACGCCGGACACGTTGCGCGCATGATTGATCACCCGCTGCAGTTCACTTTGGGAGCGCGCAATGCCCAGCAGATAGATCGTGCCGCGGACAGTCTCTATTGAATAGTTGATCGCGGAGACATCCCCGTCCCCCATGAGACGGGCACGAAGCTCCGTTGAGATGAAAATGTCCTTAGAGGCCTGCGCCAGGCTGGCGTCGCCCGCGACCTTGATCTCATTGATCACCTCCGCGACCCCATCCACGGCCCAGGCGAGGCGGGCGGCGGTGATCCGTGTTTCAGGGTCCTCAACAACACCGGTCAGCAAGACCCGGCCCTCACGAACCTCCGTCGAAATGGAGGCAAGCAGGTTTTCATCCTCGTCCAGAAAGTGTCGCTTTATTTCGACATCAATCTGAAGATCATCAAGCGCCGTTTCCACGCCGCGTTCCTCCGCCGCGGCAATGCCAGCTGTGGCGCCTGCGCCAATGACCATGCCGGGAACCGAGCAGGCGCTTAGGAAACCGACGCTCAAGAGAGCCGCTGCTGCTCTATAGACTGTTCTTTGGCCGAACCTGTTGAACCGCATCTCAACCTCCGCGCCGTGGTTAGGGTCGAATCACCCGCACACATAGTCGTAGCACGCGAACCGAAGCTAATTAAGGCCGCCAGGCATCCTTCAGGTGCCGCGGCCAGCGACCGGGCACGATCTGCACCACATCAAAACGAAGGGACGTGCCCTCAGGCTCACGGGCCAGCAGGATTTCTCCCGCACGCAGCAACCGGGCCCATTGCCTAGGCGATACAGCCTCGGCAACCTCCCCGGTTGTTTGGCGGGCCTTCACTTCCACAATGACCAATGTCTTTCTCTTACGCGCAACAATATCGACCTCACCGGCCGTTGTTTTCACTCTTTGCCCCATGATCCGATAGAGTTTGGCGCGCAGGACCCAGCAGGCGATCCGTTCGGCTGCCAACCCTCTCTCATGGGCGGCGGCCCCTCTTTCCGTGCGGGTCGGGCGCGCCACAGCGCTTATGCCCCGTCCTTAGAAAGATCCAATGCCCGGGCATAAACCTCGCGACGTTTAAGTCCGGTCGCCCCTGTTACCGCCGCCACCGCATCTTTCAGAGAATGCCGGGTGAGCGCTTTGCGGAGCATGTCATCGATTGATGCTTCATCCACCACCGCGTCCCCCTCGGGCGGTCCGACAATTACAACCACTTCGCCCTTCGGCGCGCCGGCCTCGTCATAATGCGCCGCGAGGTCTGCCGCGCGTCCGCGCCGAACCTCTTCAAACTTTTTGGTGAGCTCCCGGGCGACGGACACCTGCCGGTCTCCCAAAACGGCCTCGATATCTGCGAGCATCGCGGCAAGCCGTCTGGGGCTTTCCAGAAACACCAGGCTTGCGGTGAGGCTTTGCACGTCTTCAAGGGCTGAGCGGCGCGCCGCCTGTTTGGCAGGTAAAAATCCGGCAAACAAAAACCGGTCTGTTGGGAGGCCGGCGAGTGTCAGTGCCGCCATAACAGAACTGGCGCCGGGCAAGGTGGTGACTGCCAGGTCTTCTTCCAGCAGCGCCTGCACAAGCTTGTAACCAGGGTCTGATATGAGCGGTGTGCCAGCATCTGAGACAAGAGCAACAGCGGCGCCTTCTTCAATGCGCGCCATCACTTTTGGGCGGACGGTGGCAGCATTATGCTCGTGATACGCCAGCAGCGGTGTTTTGATACCATGGATCGCAAAGAGCTTGGAGGTCACCCGTGTGTCCTCGCACAGAACAAGATCAGCAGCCTCCAACACATCGAGCGCGCGCAGTGTAATGTCGCGGGCATTCCCGATGGGGGTCGCAACGATGTAGAGGCCGGGTTCCATATGACTTTTTGACTCGTGTGCACTTGCTGATGTTGCCAAAGTGCCGCGCTCGGCCCCTCTTTGTCCATGGGGACGGTGCCCCGGCCACAAAAATGCCTTTTCTGCCGTGTCTCTAACTAGTCTTTCTGTATAAAGTCGCCGCAGTTAGGCCGCAGCGGGCCCTGTTGAGGCTCAAGGCATTCATATTTCGCAGTTAAGGGGATTTAGGTTGTGATCTATCGTTCTGGTCGCCGTTCGGGATCCATTGGCCGCCTCGCACTCCTTGTCACTGTTGCGTTTACACTGGCAGCCTGTGCCTCCAACAGCACGCCTCCGCCTAGCGCAGGGCCACGCACCGAGACGCCGATCGCGGTGACACCGCCGCCATCAACCGAACCCAACCGAGCCCTCTTTCTGCGACCACCGCATATGGGGGACCGGGAACCTGTCCGGATTGCCGTGCTGCTGCCGCTGGGCGCCCGCCAGGCTTCCGTTCGTTCTGTCGCCGAGTCACTCTTGAATGCCGCTCAGCTCGCTCTGTTCGAGTTCGGAAACCCAAATGTCCTCCTCATCCCAAAGGATACGCGCGGGACAAATGCCGGTGCGGAAGGGGCGGCCCGCGAAGCCCTGCAGGAAGGCGCTGAGCTCATTCTGGGGCCGCTGTTCGCCGGGTCTGTGACGGCTGTCCGTCCCATCGCTGCAGCCAGAAATGTGCCGGTCATTGCCTTTTCCAGTGACAGCAGTGTCGCCGGGAACGGTGTCTATCTCCTGTCGTTCCTGCCGGAACAGGACGTGGAGCGGGTGGTGGACTATGCCGGTCTTCAGGGCCTCACAGTCTTTGCCGGGATGGTGCCCCAGAATGATTATGGCAGTCTGATGCGTCAGGCGCTGACCAACGCGGTCATAGCGCGGGCAGGCGAAGTTTACAGCATTGAGAGCTATCCCAACCGGGCTGAGGCCATGTTCGAGCCCGCCCGGCGGCTTGCGCTTTATGATGATCGCAAGCGCGCCCTGGCGGAGGAGAGGACCCGCCTTGAAGAGTTGGGCGAGGACCCGGAAGCGAAAGCCGCCCTGAAAGCTCTTGAGAACCGCGAGACGTTTGGAGATGTGCCCTATCAGGCGGTGTTTGTCCCCGCGGGTGGGACCGAACTTCGTTCTGTTGCGCCGCTTCTCCCCTATTTCGATGTGGATCCGCGTCAGGTGCGGTTTCTGGGAACAGGCCAGTGGGATGATGCGTCGCTCGGGCGCGAACCCAGTCTTGTGGGCGGATGGTTTGCTGCCCCGCCCCGCGAAGCTCACAGGGCGTTTGAGCAGCGCTATGCCCGCGCCTTTGGCTCAGAGCCGCCCCGCATTGCAAGCCTTGGCTATGATGCGACCAGTCTCGCGTCGGCTCTGGCCGCGCGGCCATCAAGCCAGCGGTTTAACGAGCAGATCCTTGGCAACCCCGATGGCTTCGCCGGTGTTGATGGTATTTTCCGGTTCCTGCCGGATGGGCGCAATGAACGCGGTCTCGCCGTGCTGGAAGTCCGCCGCAACGGGCCGGTCGTCATTGATCCCGCCCCCCAGAGCTTCGTTCCTGACCCCACTTTCTAATAAAGAGACCAATCAGACGAGTGTTTGACTGTTGGCTCCGTTGACGTGCGGCGGTGGTGAGACCAGTCTCGCCCTCCTGTTCTTTCCATGTTGGGCTTCTTCAAATGGCGTACCGTCTTTACAATTCTTACGCGAACTCCGCCGGGCGCCGAGTTCGGATTGCCCTTCACCTCAAAGACATTCCCTTTGAGTATGTGCCGGTCGATATTGCTCCGCCTGCGGAAGAACATCTGGAGGAGGCCTTTGGTAAGATCAATCCGATGCGGCTCATCCCGGCACTGGAACATGACGGGAATATTCTGATCGAGTCGATGGCTATCCTCGACTATCTGGAAGAGCTGCACCCCACACCGTCCCTCTATCCGGCCGACCCCCTCACAAAGGCACAGGCGAAAGCCTTCGCCATGACAGTGGCTGCCGGCATGCACCCGCTTCACAATATGCGGGTGATCAAATATCTGGGCCAGGAACTGGAGCTGGACCAGAAAGCTGTGGCGAAATGGTATGTCACCTGGGCAGACAAGGGACTCTTTGCGCTGGAAACACTGGTGTCTGAGAACCGGGATGACGGCCCTTTTTGCTTTGGAGCGGCGCCCAGCGTGGCTGACCTTTTCCTGGTCCCGCAATATGCCAACTACCAGAATCTGGGCCTCAATCTCACGGCCTATCCCCATCTCGCAGCCATTGTCGACACATGCAATGCCCACCCGGCCTTCATCAAGGCAGCGCCGGAGAACCAGCCTGACTTCCCAAAAGAAGGCTAGGCAAGCAGTTCACCTAGCAACCGATTAAGGACAAGACGGCCTGACGGGGTTGCAGCCAAACGATCGCCCTGCTGCCTCAGCAGACCATCAGTTTCAAACCGGGCCAGGCGATCTGGGTCTAAATGTTTCCCGGCCAGATCCGCATAGCGTGCGAGAGAGACACCTTCGTCCAACCGCAAGCCCATCAGCATCATCTCTTCTGCGGATTGGGAGGACGTGATGTTGTCCACTTCAACAAGACCATGACCGTCGGCCGTCACTGCCGCGAGCCATTTGGCGGGCAAGCGCTCAGTAACCGTCGCGGACTTCACACCGTCGCTTGTGATACGCCCATGCGCCCCGGGCCCAACTCCGACATAGTCACCGTACCGCCAATAGGTAAGATTATGGCGGCACTCCGCGCCCGGTATGGCGTGGTTTGAGACTTCGTAAGCAAAAAGGCCTGCTGCATCACAGACAGACTGGGTTACCTCGTACAGCGCCGTCGCGTGATCTTCATCCGGCACCGCAAACGCGCCGCGGGCATGAAGGTCGAAGAAGGGTGTACCTTCTTCAATTGTGAGTTGATAAAGCGACAGATGGTCAACGGCGAAAGAGAGGGCACGCACTAACTCTGCTTCCCAGGCATCCACTGTTTGATCGGGACGCGCATAGATCAGGTCAAAGGACATGCGCGCGAAATGCGCGCGGGCAAGGTCAATGGCGTGCAGCGCCTCGTCGACAGAATGAAGACGGCCCAGGAATTTCAGATCATCGTCCTTGAGTGCCTGCACACCGAGCGACACGCGGTTGACACCCATGCTCGCCAGGTCGCGAAACTTTTCCGCTTCCACGCTTGTCGGATTGGCTTCGAGGGAAATTTCGGTCCCCTGATGAATGCCCCAAAGCCGATCAACGCCCCCGAGAACGGTCTCGACCGTTGACGGTTCCATGAGCGAGGGCGTGCCGCCGCCAAAGAAGATGCTGGTGAGGGCCTGAGGATCGCAAAGCCTGGCCATATGCTCCAACTCGCGGACCAGGGCATCCGCATAGGCCAACTGATCGACACCACGCACGACATGGGAGTTGAAATCACAATAGGGACACTTTGCCTGACAGAAGGGCCAGTGCACATAAATGCCAAAGCCTGGTTCCGGCCCTGTCAGATGAGGTTCCGTCGTCCTACTTAAGGAAGACATCGGTCAATTGACGGAAGGCATCGGCGCGATGGGAGATGGCGTGCTTTGCATCCGGCTCCATTTCCGCGAAAGTAATGTCATAGCCATCAGCCACAAAAACCGGATCATAGCCAAAGCCCTTGTCTCCCCGCGGTGGCCAGACCAGCGTGCCTTCCACCCGGCCTTCGAAATAATCCATTTCTCCGTCAGGCGTTGCGAGTGCCAGCCCACAGATGAATGCGGCTGAGCGGTCATCGCTGCCGGTTTCTTTCAAGGCTTGCTCGACCTTCTCCATGGCAAGAGCAAAGTCTTTGTCCGGGCCGGCCCAGCGGGCGGAATAGATGCCGGGGTCCCCGTTCAGTGCCGTGACGGCGAGACCGCTGTCATCCGCCAGCGCCAAAAGGCCGGAACCTTCTGCCGCCGCACGGGCTTTCAGTTCTGCGTTTTCCTGAAAGGTGAGACCGGTCTCTTCGGGTTCGGGCAAACCAAGCTCTCCTGCCGAGACCGTCTCAATGCCGAAGGGCTCCAGAAGCGCCCCAATTTCGCGCACCTTGCCTGCATTGTGGCTCGCGACCACGAGTTTTTGTCCCCGGAGGTCGCGTGCTTTGGTCATGAGCGAACAGCTTCCTTCTGCATTTCCACCAGCTGACCACAGGACTGTTTGGCCAGGCGCAGCAGTTCCAGGAAGTTTTCTTCCGAGAAGGGCGTGCCTTCTGCAGTTCCCTGAATCTCCACAATGCCGCCTTTGCCGGTCAGCACGAAGTTCGCGTCCGTGTCGGCATTGGAGTCTTCCGCATAATCCAGGTCGGAGACTGGTGCGCCCTGATAGATGCCACAGGAAATCGCCGCGACATGGTCGGTCAAAGGCGAAATGTCGATCATGTTGCGTGTCCGCATCCACTCGATGCACTGGTGAAGGGCGACCCAGGCACCGGTAATGGAGGCCGTGCGGGTCCCGCCATCCGCCTGGATCACATCACAGTCGACCGTGATCTGGCGTTCACCCAGCGCCTTCATGTCGACAACGGCACGAAGCGAGCGACCGATGAGGCGCTGAATTTCCTGCGTGCGTCCCGATTGTTTGCCGGCGGAGGCTTCCCGGCGCATGCGTTCATTGGTTGAGCGCGGCAGCATGCCATATTCCGCCGTGACCCAGCCTTCGCCCCGACCGCGGAGGAAGGGTGGTACACGTTCTTCCAGGCTCGCTGTGCAGAGTACATGGGTGTCGCCAAAACGAACCATGCAGGAGCCTTCGGCGCTTTTTGAAAAACCGGGCTCAAAAGAGACTTTGCGCATTTCGTCAAAAGCGCGGCCAGACGGACGGGTAGTGCTCACAGGACAGACCTCGTTTAGCGGGGGGTAAAAACAGATGGCCGGTCATACCCCGGTGCCCTGCAGGCGTCCAGCATTTGAGCGACATTCGGCTGAAAACAGCGGAAGCAATTGACGATAACGGCTGCGCTTTTCAAAGCAGTTCATCCTCTGGATTTCACCAGATGAACTGCTTTTGGCTGATTTTTTGTCGCGTTTCCGGACGCTGAAGTGCTTCAACTTCAGCTGGAAACGCTCTAAGTTTGCCGGGTTATTTGCGTCCAATTTCAGTGGGTTAGCAGGGACCGAAGCGGTTCTGCTGACTTGAGAGTGTAAGGCCTATGCCCGCCGTCAAAGACCTCAATGATCGCTCCCGCGCCATTCTGCAGCAGGTGGTGGAGACCTATCTGGAGACCGGTGCGCCTGTGGGTTCGCGCTTTCTGTCTCAGAACCTGCCGCTGACGCTCTCGGCGGCCACGGTACGCAATGTCATGTCAGACCTTGAGGCACTGGGCCTCCTGGCGGCGCCCCACACAAGCGCCGGGCGTCTGCCCACGGATGCTGGGCTTCGGCTGTTTGTAGACGGTCTTCTGGAAGTGGGTGATCTTTCGGAAGAAGAACGCCGGGCGATTGAGACCCAGGTTACCCATTCAACATCCGCCAACACGGTCGAAGAGGTGTTGCGCGACGCGTCTCAGCTGCTTTCGGGGCTATCTCACTGTGCAGGCCTGGTCCTGGCACCAAAGGCCGAGCAGGCGCTCAAGCATATTGAGTTTGTTGCCGTCGACAGTGGCCGGGCGCTGGTGGTTCTGGTTTCCGAAGATGAGAGCGTCGAAAACCGCATGATCGATGTGCCGAAAGGCATCACACCCTCGGCCCTCATGGAAGCGACCAATTTCCTCAATGCACGCCTGCGTGGCCGCACCATGGCGGACGCAACTGCCGTAATCCAGGCAGAGATCGACGCCCAAAAGGCTGAGCTTTCAACCCTCACGCAGCGGGTGGTCGAGGCGGGCCTTGCCGTCTGGTCGGGCGGGGATGGCACGACGGCCAGCGCCAGTGGCAGTGACCCTCTGGATCGGTCGCTCATTGTGACCGGACAGTCCAAATTGCTGGAAGATGTGAGTGCCATGGAGGACCTGGAGCGGGTTCGGCTGTTGTTTCAGGAATTGGAGAACAAAGCGGATCTGGTCCAGCTGTTGGGGCTAGCCCAGGACGCTGAGGGAGTCCGGCTTTTCATTGGATCGGAGAACCAGCACTTTGCGCTGTCCGGCTCGTCGGTGATTGTGAGCCCGTTTATGGATGAAAGCCGCCGGGTCGTCGGGGTGCTGGGTGTGATTGGCCCGACCCGCCTTAACTATGCCCGCATCATCCCCATGGTGGACTATACAGCCCAAGTTGTCGGCCGCTTGTTACGCTGAGTGTTGACTTCGGCGGGCTGACAGGCCATTTCTCCGCCTCACCAAAGTTTAGAGCGACCAAATTTGGCGCTTTCAGGGATGACGAAGACATGAGCGATCAAGACAATTCCGCAAACGGCAACACGGGCGATGAGGGCGATACCCCCCGCAAGCCAACGCCTGCTGAATTGAAGCAACAGGCTGATGATCTGCTGGCTGCTGCTGCCGCTGCAAATGACGACAGCGCAGATGCGACGGATACTCCGGAAGAAGCCGATGAGCGCAGCGAGGAAGAAAAGATCGCGGACGCCATGGCAGCGCTCGCCGCTGAAAACGCCGACCTGAAAGACAAGCTGCTGCGCGCGGCGGCAGAAGTTGAGAATATTCGCCGCCGTTCCGAACGCGAGAAAGCAGACGCCGGCAAGTATGGCGCCACAAAATTTGCTCAATCCGTATTAGCAGTCGCCGACAATCTCCGCCGCGCCATTGATGCCGTGCCGGAAGACCGGAAAGACGGATCGGACGATGTGGTGAAGTCTATCATTGAAGGCATTGAGATGGTCGAAAAGTCGCTTCTTAGCGCCTTTGAAGCCAACGGCATTGTGCCTGTAGACCCAGCGCCCGGCGACAAGTTTGACCCCAACCTCCATGAAGCCCTGTTTGAGGTTCCCGGCACCGGGCAACCAGGCGGCACAATCGTTCAGGTAGTGGACACCGGCTTTATGATCTCCGACCGTCTTTTGCGCCCTGCCCGCGTCGGTGTCGCCAAGGCAGAGGATGGGCCTGCGCAAGGCGGCTCTGTAGATACAACCGCATAAACACCCGGTTGCGCATATGCGCACAGATTGAATTCGAACGTGCGCATATGCGCACAGGGCGTGTTCGTCTGTGTCGTCGTAAAAGGTTCCCATCGGGTCCCTCTTCATCCTAGACTCTTGGCTCGTTAGACAAATCCGGCGGGCAGATCTGGGAGGCAGACTTCATGACACACCTGATGGCAGCGGCAGCGCTTTTCTTTGGCATTCACATTCTCATTTCCGGCACAAAGCTGCGCGACGGCATCGTCGGCACGATAGGTGAAATGCCTTACAAGGGGCTCTTTGCCGCAACCTCGCTCGGCGCCGTGGTCTGGATGGCCATGAGCTACAACACAGCGGTTGTCAGCGCGGACAACACCATCCTCTGGCAGGCGCCTATAGGTCTTTTGCACTCCGGCGGCCTTATCATTCTGGTAGCGACCCTGTTTGCGGTTATTGGACTGACCGCGCCGAGCGCAACCAGCGATGGTGGTGATAAAGCCGTTGCGGAGGCGGACGACCCTGCAACGCTGGTGAAAGGCATTCATACCATTACCCGCCACCCCTTCTTGTGGGGTGCCATCATCTGGGCCGCTTTTCATATGGGGGCTAATGGAGATCAGGCGAGCCTCATCTTCTTCGGTACTTTCCTCGGCGTTGCTTTCTTCGGCACCTTCGCCATTGACGGCAAGCGCAAACGGGCACTCGGTGACAAGTGGGATGCTTATGCGGGCGCCTCTTCCAACATTCCTTTTGGTGCCCTTGCAACCGGACGCGCAAAATTCTCCATCTCGGAACTTGGCTGGTGGCGCATCGTGCTGGCACTTCTTGTTTTTGGCGGGCTATTTGCCTCTCATGAATGGCTGTTCGCTGTGAGTCCGGTGCCCGGCGCTTGAGACAGCTTAGCTGCCAGCTGCTGCAAACTGAGTTTCTTGCTGTGGCGTTTCTGCCAGAGCACTCATGCCCGCCTTAAGAGGGAGCCTGACCCGACAACAGGTTCCTTCGCCCAGCGTGCTTTCGATTTCAAACCGACCGCCGAGCTCACGAACCAGAGAATTGACAATCGACAGCCCGAGGCCTGTGCCTTCTGTTCCTGTACTGCGTTGATCATTCACCTGGAAGAATGGATCGCCCACGCTGGCAATCTTGTCCGGAGGGATTCCGATGCCATTGTCGTGAATCTCGATCTTCACGCCGCCGTCCTCATCGAAATCAATGCTGACACAGATCAGGCCACCCTCTGGTGTAAATTTGACGGCGTTGGATAAGAGGTTGACCAAAATCTGACTCAGTGCCCGCTCATCGGTCTCTACTTCAAAGTCATACCGCCTATCCCATTGGCGCAGCAGCGGTACGTGCTTCCCGCTAGCCAATACATCCATCATGCGGATCGCCGAGAGAGCGACATCTGTTACCGAGAGTTTCTCCACATACAGCTCGCAGCCTTCGGAATTGAGCTGTGAATATTCGAGGATCTGCGTCACAAGAGACAGCATATGCTCGCCACTATGACGAATGTCGGTGACATATTCTTTTCTTTTCTCAGGAGTATCGGCGAGGCCTTCGCCCCCCAATTCGAGAATCTGCGAAAAGCCGATAATTGCATTAAGCGGTGTGCGCAGCTCATGGCTCATTGATGCAAGGAAAGAATCCCGGGCCTGCGCCGCTTTTTCTGCATTCTTGAGGGCATGGAGAGCTTTCTTGCGCTCCGCATCTGCCAGTTCCGCGTTGGCCTCCAAAAGAACTGCGTTCTCTTCCGATGCCGTCGCGCGTGCTGACTCCATGAGTGCGAATTCACGAAAAGATGAGAGGCCCCCCAGCAGTACCAGAATGGCCGCGTTGGCAATAAGCAACTGTATCAGGGAGCCTTCGCGCGGGTCTTTGATCGGGTCGAGGTCGTAGAAGATCGTGAACCCGACGACGAGCGCAATCAAAGCGCCATAAAGAAGACAAGACAGCACCAACGCCGTCTGACGTTTGAGTGTCGCGAAGAGGCAGACCTCCAACGCCAGTACCCAAATGGCATGTTCGACCGCAAGCGGCACGTCATTGTCGATGAAGAGACCCACGGCAACGAAGGACAGGAGGTGGAAACTGCCAAACACAAAGACGGACCAGATAGCCAGTCGGAGATATCGGCCACGCGAGAGGAGCGCAATAGCGATCATGGAGGGCAGGAAGATGGATAGAGTAATGATCGCAAAGCGGGAGTAGTCGTTCAGCCGGTCCGTCAATTCAAGATGCAAATAGTCATAGACCGTGGACAGCGCAGCGAGGATGCCCACTAGTGCTACGGATATAATCACCGTCCGGTCGAGAGACTGAGACAGCCGTTGGTTGCTACCCGCCATTGTCTATGGCCCTACCAATAATCATACGTGCCTGTCCCGGACCCGTATGGTCATTATCACCGCTGAGCACTTACCAAAAAGATAATCAAAAAGGTCTAGAAATTGGGATTTTGACAAGGATGTTAGCAGTGCCTTGGGCCACCACTTCAACAGATATTAGCCGGCCGCGTTTGTCCGGACATCCGTTTCGACGCTGCTTTCCACGGGTTCTGTCGCCAGAAGTCCCGGAAGCTTCAGACGGCAGCAGGTGCCAGTCCCGACGGCACTCTCGATTTCAAATTGACCGCCTAGGCCACGCACGAGGGTGCTCACGATGGAAAGACCAAGTCCGGTCCCTCCTTCTCCGGCACACCGGGCATCACCGATCTGGACAAATGGCCTAAAGACATCTTGCAGCTTGTCAGCAGGGATACCGATCCCATTGTCCTGGATTTCAATGCACAGGCCCTTCGGCCCGTCTGCCTTAAGCACAAGCCAAACCTGTCCGCCCTTTGGTGTGAACTTCACGGCGTTCGTCAGCAGGTTCACCAAAATCTGACTAAGCGCCTTCTCATCTGTCTCAATTCGGAAGTCAAAACGCTGATCCCAATATCGGATCAACTCAACGTCTTTCGCTGCAGCGATCACATCCACCATGCGCATGGCGCTCTCGGCGATCGGTGTGAGCTTCTGTTCCGCCAGTTCAATATCGCACCCTTCCGACTCAATCCGGGAGAATTCCAAAACCTGGCCCACAAGACCCAGCATATGTTCGCCGCTATTTCGAATGTCCTTGGCGTATTCAAGTCGCTTTTCCTCGGTCCGAGCGATGCCCGAATTTCCCATCTCAAGAATTTGCGAGAAGCCGATAATAGCGTTGAGTGGTGTGCGCAGCTCATGACTCATCGACGCCAGGAATGCCTCGCGCGCGCGTGTTGCTTCCTCAGCCTTGTTGAGCGCATGGATTGCCTTTTTCTGTTCTTTCTCGGCTTTCGCTGCCTCCGCTTTTAGAAGCGCTTCGCTGTCTTCCAATGCTTTAACGCGCGCGGACTCAATGGTTACGAGATCCCGATAGGTCGCGAGCGCTCCAAGCAGCAAGAGCGCTGCTGCCTGTGCAAATGCAACCTGGGTCAGAAGGGCCGTTTCCTCCTGCATGAGCGGGTTAACGCCGTGAAGGAAGAAGTAGGTTGAAAGGATAGATAGCATCACCGCAAAGAGCCCGCCGGCAATGACATAGGCGGTTCGACGCTCCAAAACCGCGAACAGACAGACCTGTAAAGGGATCACCCAGATTGCGTTCTCAATGGCGTAGAGATAGTCGGCGGCGACAAATAGGCTGACCGCCATTTGCCCGATCAGATAGAGGCTGGTCATACAAAAGGCGGAGCCGATAAGGGGCCTGAATAGGCGTCCGCGCGATACCAGCAGGATCAAGATGCCCACAAGGAAGTAAGCGGCAATCAGCCCCACGGCGAAGTCGCTGCGGAGGCGCTCTTTGTCCATCAAGGTGAGGCTGTAGAACTCAAAAACCGTCGCAGCGCAAGCAATGATGCCCACCAGCGCCACAGACATGATGATTGTCTTGGAAACTCCCCTTCTCTGCTCTTTTCCATCCGCCACGCTCAAGCGCCTCCGAAACGCTCCGTAAAAGCGACCTCTTAGTCTGGGCAGTATGGTTTTGAGAGTTTTCGAAACCGACAATTTGTTTGGTTTACAAACTGTTACCAGCGCCTGTGCTCACTCGGCCGCAAGGCCCGCGCCAGTAAGCGATTTCGGCGTATTTAGTGATATGGGGAGTATCAGGCTGGCAGTGGTGCCCTTGCCCTCTTCGCTCTCCAGCACAAAGGGTGTGTCCATGGCGTCTGCAAGAGCCGTGATGATTGCCAGCCCCAATCCGGTTCCCGTTTCGCTGGCAAGACTTGCGTCTCCGAGACGAACAAATGGCTGACAAACCTCTTTCAACTTATCTGCCGGGATACCAGCGCCTGTATCCGTCACCTGAAGGGAAACATGGCCCTCATCATCTAAGCTGGCCTTGAGTGTCACTTTACCGCCCGGTTCTGTGAACTTCAGAGCATTGCCTATCAGGTTCAAACCAATCTGGATGAGAGCATGACGGTCTGCGCGCACAATCGTATCGCGATCAATTCCCATCTCTATATCGAGGGTGACGCCTTTTGCCTCTGCTGAAGATTGGGACATGCGATGGATGAATCGCATCATCTCTTCCAGATGCAGATCAGCTGGCTTGAGTTCAAACGTGCCTGAGCGGATGCGAGAATATTCAAGGAGCTGGTTGATCAGACCAAGCACATGCTCACCGCTTTGATGTATATCCGCAGCATAGGTTCGGTAGAGGTCTGCTCCCTCCTCCCCTTCGCCCAGCGCATCTGATTTCATCACCTCTGAAAATCCGATGATCGCATTCAGTGGCGTGCGCAGTTCGTGGCTCATTGTCGCGAGGAATGTCTCACGAAGCTTGATCGACTTTTCTGCCTCGCGGTGTGCCGCGTCGGACAGGGCGCGCGCTTCGTCAGCAGCTGCGAGCGCACATTCCATCTCGGCAGCATGTTCTCGCAATGCGTCACTGCGCGCATGAAACTTGATGGCCGCTTCGCGGAAGCGGGCAAACCCATCCAGCAGCAAATAGGCAACGATGAGAACCAAACAGAACAGAATAAGATCCGCGCAACAAGGTACCGTGAAGGGGTTCACACCAAGACGCAGCACGTGCGCACCCACCACAAGCAACATTGCGGCAACATATGTCCCGCAGAGAGCACGCGCAAAAGACCGGTTGGTCGTCAAAAACGGAATGATAAGGGCCGCAATGGTCCAAGGCATATAGCGGGCTACCCTATCCGGCGCGTCCAGGAAAAAGATCAGGTTTCCGGTGGCGGTCAGGAGATAGAGGCCGAGCAACCCAAAGATAAGACCGACCATCGCACGGCTTGATGCAACAAAGCCAAGCCAGGCGGCAACCATCACAACCAACAAAACGCCGACAAAAGACGCCACATAAAGAGGGTGAATAGGAGACGGATTTCCAAGTGCCTTGTTGGAAACGAAGTCATAGATCGTCGCGGCTATGGTGATCAATCCCGCCAGGGTGATGGTGCGGATGATACTTTGGGTACCCCGATCGTGCGCAGCCTCAGACTCAGCTGACATTACACCCATGTTCCGTTCCACCCTATGTACCCCAGACACCCCAGTTGAATTCGGGCACAAAATTGCAGAAAGGCTTTAAAAAAATATATCTTTTAGGAAGCATTCCCTAGGGGCGCGCTGCTTCTTTCAACAGCCAGTCCCGAAAGGCTTCGGCCTCCGGTCTCAAGGCCCGGTCATCTGGATAAACCACATGATAGGCCGCAGCAGTTTCCAGCGTCAGCGTGAACGGTCTGACCAAGCGGCCATCCTCCAAGGCTGCGGCGGCCAGCGCTTCGTCGGCCAGAGCCACCCCCTGCCCGGAAGCCGCCGCTTCCAGCGTGAGATGCGCATCATCAAAGATCGGACCCTTGAGAGGATCAACCGCTGTCGCCCCTGCCGCTTTCAGCCAGCCCGCCCAATCGTCAAAGCTGTCCTCGTGAATGAGCGTATAGGTTGAGAGGTCATTGGGTTCACGCAGACCGTTACCTCTCTCCATCAGCTTGGGGCTGACAACGGGAAAAGAAGAGGAGCCCAACAGCTTTTCGGCAGAGAGGCCCGGCCAGTCCGCCCGTCCATATCGGATGGCAAGATCAGCGCCGCCTTCTTCGAACTCAACAAAGTCAGGTGTCGGCACGAGATGAAGCTGGACGTCCGGATAGGCTGCATAGAAACGATCAAGGCGCAGCACGAGCCAGCGGGCGGCAAAGGCGGGCTCGACACTTACAAGCACAGGTCTTTTCTGGTCTTCCGCAGAGACGGCCCGTGCGGTCTCCACTGCTTCGGCAACCGCATCGAGCGCTCGAGTGAGCGGCTGCGCCAACACCTCTCCAACCGGGGTGAGATGGACTTTTCGCGCACTGCGGACGAACAAAGCCTCCCCCAGCCAATCCTCCAGGCCCCTGATCTGATGACTGACGGCTGAGTGGGTCACGCCCAGCTCATCAGCGGCACGTGAGAAGCTCAGATGCCGGGCTGCGGCCTCGAAGGCGCGCAACATGGAAAGGGGAGGCAGCTGGCGTGGTTTCATTGATGAATTTTACTCACATATTTCATGAGAAAAGATCGTTTGTTAGTCGGCCATCCCCGCCATAGATAGACGTTAGGAGGAATATAGAGACTTAGACCGTGGAGAAGAAGATGAATATTTTTCGTGGATATACAGACGGGCTGACAGCCAGCTATCAGGTCGCGACCTATCAATCCGGCTCTTTCAGGCCGTCGGCCAAGAAAGCGGCGGCGCCGCGTTCAGCCGTCAGGCGCCAGGTCCGTGCAAGCCTTGCTGCGGCGCTCACCGCTGTCGGGTCACTCGCCCAGAAAATCTTCAAACGCCGGGGCGGCACGCCTGCCCCGTCATCCCTTTCAGTCCCCTTCAATCGGGTGCCCGTGCACGCATCCTGACACTTCAAGCTAGAGGTGCGTGACCCTGCGCAATGTCAGGTTGAGACGGCCTCCTTTGTCCAGAAGCGTCGACGTTCCCGGCATCACCCGGTCGATCCCGTGAAAGCGCAACCGTGACGGGCCGCTCAGCATCATCACATCGCCAGAAGCTAGTTTGAAGCTTTGTGTCGGCCCCTTACGTTCCAGCCCGCCCAGCCTGAAAACCGCTGTATCCCCTAGAGAAATCGATAAAACCGGCGCATCCAATGGCTTTTCGTCCCTGTCCTGATGAAGGCCCATCTTTGCCTCCGGCCCATAAAAGTTAACCAGGCAGGCCTCCGGTGGTGGGCCGTAGCCGGTCAGATTGGCCCACAGGGTCAATAAGCTGCCGGGAATCGGCGGCCAGGAACGCCCCGTCACCGGATGACAGGCCTCATACCTGTACCCGGCACGGTCCGACACCCAACCCAACTCTCCCAGATTTGTCATGGAGACAGAGAACGGCTTCCCGGTCTTCGGCATGGTCGGGCGGTAGAGCGGGCTGTCAGAAATCAGGTCGCGCAGGGTTGCCACAAGCTCTTCCTGAGAGGGTCGGGACAGAAGACCCGGCCAAATTCTGGTGCCCGGGGCGGGTTCCAACGTGCTTAAAGGCGCTGTTTTCTCAGACATTTTAACAAGCTTTAAGGGGTTAACTGTTGCACCGGGTCCCGCATGCCGCTATTCAACCGCATCCTGCGACGGGCAGCCATTTGGAGCAAATCTTAACGGCTGTTCTGGCGCAGGTGGTCTTGCGAGGTGCGAGGCCCAAACATATATATCTCCCAATCGGTTGCGACCGTTTTTAACCTGTTCACCCCATAGGGGGTCAGAGGGTTAAAGCAGAACGACCTCGGTCACAGGATCGGGCTCATACTGCTTCAACCATTGGGCGCTGAATTTCAGGTCCGACTGGCCTGCCGCAGTCATAAAGAGGAAGACAATGGGTAAAGTTATTGGCATTGACCTCGGCACGACGAATTCGTGTGTCGCGGTAATGGAGGGCACCCAGCCCAAAGTTATTGAGAATGCAGAAGGTGTGCGGACCACACCCTCCATGGTGGCTTTCGCGGAAGATAATGAGAAACTTGTCGGCCAGCCTGCAAAACGCCAGGCCGTCACCAACCCCACCAATACCCTGTTCGCGATTAAGCGCCTGATCGGCCGCTCTTTCGACGACCCCATGACCCAGAAAGACAAGGGCATGGTGCCGTACGAAATCGTCAAAGCGGATAATGGCGATGCGTGGGTTGAAGCGCGCGGAGAAAAATATTCACCGCAGCAGATCTCCGCTTTCATTCTTCAGAAGATGAAAGAGACCGCCGAGACCTTCACCGGCGAGCCTGTCACCCAGGCCGTGATCACCGTTCCTGCTTACTTTAATGATGCGCAACGTCAGGCGACGAAAGACGCCGGCAAGATTGCGGGTCTTGAAGTTCTTCGCATTATCAACGAGCCGACCGCTGCGGCGCTGGCTTACGGCCTCGACAAATCCGACGGCCGCACCATTGCCGTTTATGACTTGGGTGGTGGTACATTTGACGTCTCCGTTCTTGAAATCGGCGACGGCGTCTTTGAAGTGAAGTCCACCAATGGGGACACATTCCTCGGTGGTGAAGACTTTGACCTTCGCATCATTGAGTATTTAGCCGACGAGTTTAAGAAAGAGCAGGGCATTGACCTGCGTGACGACAAGCTTGCGCTGCAGCGTCTGAAAGAAGCTGCTGAGAAAGCAAAAATCGAACTGTCGTCCGGGGCACAAACAGAAGTGAACCTGCCCTTCATCACGGCAGACGCGTCTGGCCCGAAGCACCTGACCTTGAAGCTGACCCGCGCGAAACTTGAAGCGCTGGTGGATGATCTTGTTCAGCGCACGATCGAGCCATGTAAGAAAGCGCTCGAAGATGCTGGTCTTACAGCCGGCAGCATTGACGAAGTTGTTCTCGTCGGCGGCATGACCCGCATGCCGAAGGTCCAGGAAGCGGTGAAGAACTTCTTTGGGAAAGAGCCCCACCAGGGCGTGAACCCGGATGAAGTGGTTGCCATGGGTGCGGCCATTCAGGCGGGTGTTCTTCAGGGTGACGTGAAAGACGTTCTCCTTCTTGATGTAACACCGCTGTCGCTGGGCATCGAAACACTGGGTGGCGTGTTCACTCGCTTGATCGAGCGGAACACCACAATCCCGACCAAGAAGGCTCAGACCTTCTCTACCGCTGAAGACAATCAGTCCGCTGTGACGATCCGCGTCTTCCAGGGTGAGCGGGAAATGGCCGCAGACAATAAACTGCTCGGCCAGTTTGACCTTGTGGGCATTCCAGGGGCGCCGCGTGGCGTGCCGCAGATTGAAGTTGCCTTCGACATTGATGCGAACGGCATCGTGTCGGTGAACGCGAAAGACAAGGCGACTGGCAAAGAACAGTCGATCCGCATTCAGGCCTCTGGCGGTCTCTCCGATGATGAGATCGACAATATGGTGAAAGACGCGGAAGCGAACGCGGACGAAGATAAGAAGCGTCGCGAAGCGGTTGAAGCCAAGAACCAGGCAGAAGCCATGGTTCATGCGACCGAGAAGACGCTTGAAGATGCCGGCGACAAGGTGAGCGAAGAGGTGAAAGCCCCCGTTGCTGCTGCGGTCGCTGAGCTCAAAACAGCTCTGGAAGGCGACGATGCGGAAGAGATCAATGCCAAGGCGCAGGCTTTGACAGAGGTTTCCCTCAAGCTCGGCGAAGAGCTCTACAAAGCCGGTGTTGAAACGGCTGATGCAGAAGGTGCCGATGGTGCCGAAGCATCTGGCGACGGCAAGGCTCAGGATGATGTGGTCGACGCTGACTTCGAAGAAGTCGACGATGACGACAAGAAGAAAGACGCATCCTAATCCCACTTCCGTAGGCGGCTCTCGCCTATGACGCCCCTTCCTGAGCGGCAGTGTTCGCATTGCCGCTCAGACCTTCAAATGGAAGCATTGGGGCAGGAAAGGACCTGAAGTCTCGTGTCTAAGCCTGATTTTTATAGCCTGCTTGGCGTGGATCGTTCCGCGAGTGCGGACGAGCTGAAAAAGGCCTACCGTAAGCTCGCGATGAAATATCACCCGGACAAAAACCCGGGCGATGAAGCCGCTGAGCAGAAGTTCAAAGAAATTTCCGAAGCCTATGACGTGCTGAAAGACGATCAGCAGCGCGCGGCTTACGACCAATATGGTCATGCGGCCTTTGAAGGCGGCATGGGCGGTGGCCATCCGGGCGGTATGGGTGGTATGGGCGGCATGTCCGATATTTTCGACGATCTGTTCGGCGAATTTATGGGCGGCCGCAGAGGCCAGCGCAGTGACGGCGGCCGCTCCCGCGGGCAGGACCTGCGCTACAATATGCAGATCACGCTGGAAGAGGCGTTTGAGGGCAAAAAAGCCCAGATCCATGTTCCAAGCTCCGTCACCTGCGATACATGTACCGGATCAGGTGCGGCACCGGGGTCTCAGCCGGTCAATTGTACGACCTGCGGCGGCAGCGGCCGCGTGCGCGCCGCCCAGGGCTTCTTTTCCATTGAACGGACCTGTCCCGCCTGTCACGGCCGGGGTCAGGTGATTGAAAATCCGTGTTCTGATTGCCATGGGCAGGGCCGGGTACAGAAAGAACGGACCCTCGCGGTCACCATCCCACCCGGTGTTGAAGAAGGCACGCGTATTCGTCTTGCCGGCGAAGGGGAAGCAGGCATGCGTGGCGGACCTGCGGGTGACCTTTATATTTTTCTTTCCATCGAGCCCCACAAGCTCTTTGAGCGCGACGGCACAGAGCTTTTCTGCGATGTGCCTGTGTCCCTTACGACGGCAGCGCTCGGCGGTGAGATTGAGGTACCCACCGTTGGCGGCGGCAAGGTGAAGGTCAAAGTGCCGGAGGGCACACAGACCGGAAAGCAGTTCCGCGTGCGCGGCAAGGGCATGCCGGGGCTTCACGCACGGCGCCACGGGGATCTCTATATCCAGATCCATGTGGAAACTCCGGTCGGCCTTACCAAAGCTCAAAAAGAGCTTCTGAAGCAGTTCGACGAGGCCTCGTCAGACAAGACCAATCCGGAAAGCGCCGGGTTTTTCGACAAGGTCAAAGAGTTCTTCAACGACACGTCTGACTGAGGGCTTGGGCCTCAAAGTCACCAACCGATCATCTTGTAGAATTAGACGGCAGGCTGTCTCTTAAGGCGGCCTGCCTTTTATTTGTGCCTATTGAGCAACAGTGGGGCGCTGTCATCCCTCTGTCACATAAATGTAGCGGACCAGTCATGTGAGGTCCCTATTCGTCTCCTCGACCGGGGCAGGTCCCTGAGTACACGAGGAGATACCTAATGATTAAACAAGCACTGGTGGGTGGTGTTGCAGCGGCAGCGCTTTCCCTCAGCCTAACAGGGACGGCCTTCGCGGGTTACGACGTTAATTCGCGGATCGACTCCCTTGAGAACGAACTGCGTGAGCTGAAAGCTCAGATGCAGATGCGTGACAGCAAACTTGCCGAGCTAGAAGCCGCTTCGGAAGGTCTTGGTGACCTGCCGAAATTCGATGCTCGCAAGCTTCAGATTTCCAGCCGTGACGGCCAATGGTCGATCCGCTTTGGTGGTCGTCTGATGCTTGATGCATTCATTGCTGACAGCGACATCACAGGTGGCACGGACACAAGCGGTGCTGGCGCTGAAATCCGCCGCGCACGTTTCTTTGCCTCTGGTAAAGTGATGGGCGACTGGAAGTACAAGCTGCAGATTGACTTTGCTGGCAATGCAGTTTCCGTGAAGACAGCAACCATCAGCACGAAAATTGCTGGCCTGAACACTGTCTTTGGTAACGACAAAGAGCCTCAGGGCCTGGAAGAGCTGACCTCTTCTAAATACATCACATTCATGGAACGCTCGATGGTCAATGAAGCATTCGCTCCTGGCCGTAACCTGGGTGTGAGCGTTGGCACTGGCGGCGACAATTACAGCGTTCGTGGTGGTCTTTATACCAACGGTATCGACAATGGTTCCGATGCAGCAACCACCGACTGGTCTCTCACGGGTCGTGTGACTTTCGCACCGATCGCTGAGAAGACTGAAGTTGTCCACCTTGGTGTGTCCGGTTCTTACCGTGGCTTCGACGACAATACAGGTCCTCGGATCCGTCTTCGTAACTTCCACAATGGCACACGTTTCGTCAGCACCGGCAATATCGCTTCAGAAGGTCAGATGACTCTCGGTGCGGAAGCCGCTGCCGTATTCGGTCCTTTCAGCGCACAGGGTGAGTACTACACCTCAACCTTCGAAGGAAACGGCACTGGCTCTGCTGACATCGACTATGACGGCTGGTATGTCATGGCGAGCTACTTCATCACCGGCGAAAGCCGCGCTTACAAAGCCAGCAAAGGTGAGTTTGGCCGCGTAAAGGCTGAAGGTGCAATCGAAGTTGCTGCCCGCTACGAGATGGTTGATATGGAAGACACAGGCTTTGGTACAGATGCTTCTGAAACCACAGCTCTCACACTGGGTGTCAACTACTACTTCAACCCATATGTTCGCGCGATGTTGAACTACGGCACTGCCGAGTATGACTTCACTGCAGCATCTGGCGCTAACGATGTAGAAACCGACTTTATCGGTACACGTCTACAGCTCGACTTCTAAGACACGAAAAACCGGGGCGCATCGAGCTGGATGCGCCCCGGTATCAAAAGCGTTGGCTGATGTTGTTCCTCACACTCAGCTTCACGGTCCGGCCTTCCCCCTAATGTGGGCCGGGCCGTTTTTTGTGTCTAAGCCGCTTTGACGGTCTGCAGGAACAGTTCAACTTCGCGTCTGAGTTCATCCGACTTCGTGGAGAGATCAGAGGCAAATGAACTCACCCGCTTGGCAGCATCCGTGCTTTCACCGGTGACGGCATCAACTTCAACAATGTTAGATGTTACTTCCGACGTGCCTCGAGCGGCCTCCTGAACGTTGTTCGCAATCTCTTGGGTTGCGGCACCCTGTTCATCAACGGCGCTGGATATAGTCGAGGCGATCTCGGACATCTGGGCGATCATACCATTGACTTCGTCAATGGCACCTACAGCCTCCTTTGTCGAGTCCTGCATGGTAGAGATCTGAAGACTGATCTCATCTGTTGCCTTCGCCGTCTGGTTTGCCAGCGATTTCACTTCACCGGCAACCACAGCAAAGCCCTTACCGGCTTCACCAGCCCGAGCAGCCTCAATCGTGGCATTTAGAGCGAGAAGATTGGTTTGTTCCGCAATATCCTGAATGAGGCTGATCACGGCGCCAATTTTTTCTGCGGCGTCCGCCAGCTGCCCCATGGTTGCACTTGTTCTGTCTGCAGCACTGCTGGTTTTGCGTGAGATGTCCGCGGACTGTGCAACCTGTTGGCCGATCTCGGCAATCGCGCTGTGCAATTGTTCGGCGGCGGACGCAACCGTTTGCACGTTTGACGAAGCCGATTCCGCCGCACTTGATGCGGCACTTGCCCGCGCGCTTGTCACCTCCGCGGTTTGCGTCATCTTCCCGGCTGTATCATGAAGATCGCCTGAGGATCTGGAGACTGCATTCAGAAGTGCGGCCGACTTTGTATCGAAGGCGGAGATAAGCGCTTCCATTTTCTGCGTACGTTGCTCGCGCGTAGCTTGACGCTCCGCTTGCTCAGCTTCCAGTTTGCTCTGCTCAATCGCATTTTTGCGGAAGACATCCACCGCCTGAGCAATCTCTCCAAACTCGTTCTTGGCCGTCAGGTAGGGAACACTAACATCGGTCTGACCGCCCGCAAGAACAGACATTGTGGACGTGATCCGTTTGAGCGATGCCGTGATGCTGCGCCCAATGGCGAAGCCAAAGAGCAAAACGACGGTCAAAATGGAAAAGCCAACAACGAGGAAGATCAGGCTGGTTGCCGCTTTCGAAGTTTCGTAAACCCCTTCAGCATGCTCTAAACTCTGTTCTGCGACTTCGAAGGTGCGTTCAAAGGCCGGGATCATTTCATCAAAAATTGTGTTCAGCTCTTTTTCTTCCGCCGCAACCCTCAGAGAGATGTCCGCATAGCGGCGGATACCAGCCTGGTAGGCATCCAGAAGAGATGACACGCTGTCGCTGAAACCTTGAGGAAGTCTGGACACCTGTACCACAGGTGTGGGTACAGGGGGCAGCGACGGCACCGTCGCTTCTTCGGGAGTTGCAGCTTCTTCAAGAGTTGCAACCTGTTCATCGACAGCTGGCACGTCTTCCACAATTGGAAACTCCGCAGTCACCGGCGGCGATACAGCGCTTGGGGTCGACAGGTCCAGCAAGAGAGCATCGAATTCGGCGCGCCGTTCATCAATGCGCGCGATATATTTTTCCGCGTTGCGAAGCATGAAGTCTTTTTCATGACGGCGCATCATCAGCACTTTTACCGTCAGCTCCGGTACATCTGCTTCTTTGAGTTTCTCTTCTACCGCATGAACTGCGGAGCGAACCGACCCCTGGAGGCCTTGGTTCTCATCAAGGCCCAGTTGCTGATAGGAACCAACAACGGCCCGAAACTGACCCATATGAGCCACAACACCCTGCTCAATGGTCTCAATTTCCTGTTGCAGTTCGGTGGCAACCGGCAGAGCCTTCATATGATCAAGAGCCTCAAGAACGCCGGAAGCGTAGGTCTCATATTGCTCGACATCGCTTGTGTCTTTGCGGATAAGGAATTCTTTTTCGTGTTGGCGCATCTGCAGGACACCAATCTCAACAGATCCCGCCAGTTGTGCGAGGACTGCACTGTCATGCTGCTCTGCATACGCGGCACCCGTACTGAGGCCCCCGATGATATGGGTTGCACTCAAGATCGCTATGCTGACGGCACCCAGGGCCGCCAGGATACCGATCCGGATAGAAATCTTTAGAGAGTTTAGAAAGTCAAATGTCCCAGACAGTTTGGCGACAATGTCGCCAACGCTTATTTTATGCATCGCCCTCACCCAGCGTATTTGTCCCGTAGGTGCTAAACTGAAAACCACACCGCACCTTTTCTCAGAACTAGCGATCAGCTCTTAAGATTTTCATAAATGCGAGGACGATGGTTGTGCAGATCAACGCTGGATGGTTAGGTCTTTGTCTCTAAATTTGGTCTGCGGTACTGGCCATAGGTTTGGTCGACTGCCAAGCGGTCAATAGAGTGCGCGTCAGGTGACGGTCTTCTTTACATCTGGTTTCAGGACCCGGCCCTCTCTTCGAGCGGGGCCGGGCTGTTCTGTTGTCTCTAAGCCGCTTTGACGTTTTGCAGGAACACTTCCACTTCTTTCCTTAGAACATCTGATTTCTCGGACAGATCAGAGGCAAATTGCGTTACCTTCTTAGCTGTTTGAGTGCTCTCAGCGGCCGCGGAATCCACTTCCGTAATGTTGGTGGTCACTTCCGACGTGCCCCGGGCAGCCTCTTGAACACTGCCGGCAATTTCCTGCGTCGCAGCGCCTTGCTGCTCAACAGCGCTCGAGATCGCCGTCGCAATTTCCGACATCTGGGAGATCATTCCATTGACTCCGTCGATGGCATTGACAGCACTTTGCGTTGAAGACTGCATGGTTGAGATCTGAAGGCTGATCTCATCTGTCGCCTTTGCTGTTTGATTGGCGAGCGACTTCACTTCACCGGCCACAACGGCAAAGCCTTTGCCCGCTTCACCGGCCCGTGCCGCTTCGATGGTCGCGTTAAGAGCCAACAAGTTGGTCTGCTCGGCAATGTCCTGAATGAGGCTGATGACGGCGCCAATTTTATCGGCGGCCTCCGCGAGCTCCTTCATCGTTTCACTCGTTTGTCCGGCGGCATCGCTTGTTTTCCGGGAAATATCGGTTGACTGATTCACCTGGCGACCGACCTCGCCGATAGCGGCATGCAGTTCCTCAGCGGCGGAAGCAACCGCCTGCACATTTGATGATGCAGATTCCGCTGCGGAAGAGGCTGCGCTCGCACTGGCGCCCGTTGTTTCAGCCGTCTGAGTCATAGAGCCAGCCGTGTTGTGCAGTTGTGTCGAGGCCAATGAAACTGAATCCAGCAGGTCCGCGACCTTCCCATCAAAGGAAGCGATCATTTCTTCCACCTGCGCAGCCCGTTTCTCCTGTGCCGCCTGCCGTTCCGACTGCTCTGCCTCCAGCCTGGCCCGCTCAAGAGCGTTTTCACGGAAAACTTCCACCGCCTGCGCGATTTCACCTATTTCATTCTTCGCATCCAGGAATGGAATTTCCAGGTTTGTTTCGCCTTTGGCCAGAACCGACATGGTGCCGGTGATCCGTTTCATAGATCCGGTAATGCTCGATCCGACCGCAAAGGCAAAGACACCTACTGCAGCAAGGACCGACACACTGACAATCAGAAAAATCAGCTCGGTGAGAGCCCGAGCCTCTTCCAGATAATGCTCAGACTCGGTAAGTCCCTCGCTCGCGACGATAGAAGTGCGCTCAAAGGCTGGTACCATGTCGGCAAAGATGCTGCTAAGCTTTTTAGTCTCAGCCTGAAGCATCATGTAGACGTCAGCATAGGTCCGGATACCCGCCTGATAATTGTCCAACAATCTCGAGATGTCGTTTTGAAAACTCAGAGGCAGTTCCGACGACTGCAGAATTGAATCGAACTCGGCACGGCGTTCGTTGATTCGGCCAATGTACTTTTCTGCGCCACGCAGCATGAAGTCTTTTTCATGTCGGCGCATCATCAGCATCTTGACGGTCAGCTCAGGCATGTTCGCTTCTTTGAGCTTAGTCTCGACGACATGCACAGCCGAACGAAGGACGCCCTGCACACCTTGTTTCTCGTCCATGCCCAACTGCTCTGTGAGTTCAACAACGCGTCTGAACTGTTCTGCGTGGGCGGCCACGCCTTCAGAGATGAGGGTGATTTCCTCTCTAAGCGCGCGGGAGGCTTGAAGGCCTTTCATTGCCTCGAGGGCGGCCAAGACCTCGGATACGGAGTTTTCATACCGCTCGACATATTTCATGTCTTTGCGCAGGAGGAAGTCTTTTTCGTTGCGGCGCATCTGCAACGTCCATATTTCAACTGACTTTTCAAGCTGAGCGAGCTGCGCGTGATCCCATTGACTTTCAGACGCCGAGACCGTGTTCATCTCGCCAACGACATAAGTAGAGCCCAAGACCAAAATACTCAGGATGCCCAACGCCGCCAGGATCCCGATACGAACAGAAATTTTTAGAGAGTTTAGGGAGTCGAAGATCCCCGAAATTTTTTTGCTGCCGCCAACAACCGTATTCAAATTCACCATCACCCTTACCCAAGGTTCTTATGCAATCAAGCATGTCAATGCCGACCACCCGTCGAGTTAGGTAAGGGCTACCGAAGGCCGGTTAAGATTGTAATAAATCGATCTAGGTCCGGCAAAATTTTTCGACCTTTTGATTTAGGCCAGTCTATTTTGCTTCGCTCGATTGCCGTCGATGAAAGAAAAGAGAAAACCGGTATAAACGCTTCCATTCAAAACTGAATTTTTCGCATTTGAAAAAACATATGTTCCACCATGCCATCCTTATACTGAGTTTATGCTTTTCTAAATTTTTAGCTCCTAGGTTCTAAGTCTGTTTTGGTGCGGACAGACAGTCCGCCCAAGAGATTCGAATCCTGAGGGGCACTATGAATACGACTAAACTCGGCCTGAAAAACCGGTCGGTTAAGACACTCAAACGCTGCGCAACCAACGCGGCTCTGACAACTGCAATAACACTGGGAACGGCTGGGGCAGCATTCGCAGGCTATGACGTGAACGCGCGCATCGATGCACTATAGCATGAGTTGCGCGAGCTGAAAGCACAGATGCAGGAGCGCGATAGCAAGCTCGCAGAGCTTGAGCAAGCGTCGACCAGCCTTGCTGGTCTTCCGAAGTTCGACAGTCGGAAGCTTCAAATCTCCAGCCGTGATGGCAATTGGTCAATTCGTTTTGGCGGCCGGTTGATGCTTGATGCTTTCCTGGCCGAGGCTGATCGCGCCGGCGGCGTCGAGACAAGCGGCGGTGGCGCAGAGATTCGCCGCGCACGGCTTTTCACATCCGGTAAGGTTGCGGGTGATTGGAACTACAAGTTACAGATTGATTTCGCGAGCAATGGTGTTTCGATCAAGGATGCCTATATCAGCACAAAAATCGCGGGCCTGAAGACAGTTTTCGGGAACCACAAAGAGCCGCAGGGATTGGAGCAGCAGACCTCCTCCAAATACGTGACCTTTATGGAACGTTCCATGGTCAGCGATGCGCTGACCGCCGGCCGTCAGCTGGGGGCCAGCATTGGCGCAAGCGGCAACAACTTCACGTTGCGCGGCGGCATTTTCACCAGCGGCATCGACAATGGCAGCGACACCACGACAACTGACCTTGCCTTTACAGCCCGCGGAACCTACGCCCCAATCAACGAAGACGGTAAACTGGTTCATCTGGGTGTATCAGGGACCTACCGTACGTTTGATGACAATTCAGGCCCACGGATCCGTCTCCGCAATTTCCACAACGGAACCCGGTATGTTGATACAGGTGTGACAGTCGCAGAAGGCCAGACGACGGTCGGTGCCGAAGCCGCTGTCGTGTTTGGTCCGTTCAGCGCACAGGGTGAATACTACACGTCGACCCTCGAAGGCAACGGGGCCGGTGCGGCTGACGTGGACTTCAGCGGTTGGTACGCAATGGCGAGCTATTTCCTGACCGGCGAAAGCCGTCCGTACAGTTCAGCGAAAGGTGTCTTCGGCCGCGTGAAGGGTGACGGCGCCATTGAAGTCGCCGCACGTTACGAAATGATCGATATGGAAGATGCGGGCTTCGGCACTGCTGCTTCCGAAACATCGGCGCTGACACTGGGTGTGAACTACTATTTCAACCCCTATGTCCGGGCGATGCTGAACTATGGCTCCGCAGAGTATGACTTTACGGCAGCTGCGGGCACAGCCGATACGGATGTCGATTTCGTAGCAACACGCTTGCAGATCGATTTCTAAGAAAAAAGCCGGGGCGCATCGAGCTGGGTGCGCCTCTGCTTCAAAAGCTTTAGCTGATATCGTTCCTCAAAGTCAGCTTCACGGTCCGGCCTTCCCTCCTACACAAAGGCCGGGCCGTTTTTTGTTAGTGCGTGTTCTGCAGATCAAGAAGGATCTTTCCGCGTTTGCCGCGTTCTTCCTGACGCGCAAAAGCCTGCGGCGCTTCTTGCAATGCATATGAACTGTCCACGACGGGCGTAAAGACGCCTTCTTCCATGAGCTTGGACAACCGCCCCAGTCTTTTCTGGTCTGTATCACTTTCCAGAAGAAAACCCGATTTGCGACGTGAAACGAGGCTCCGGAGAAAGCCAATCACGTCCAGATGCGGCATCGTTGTAATGTAGATGCCTTGAGGTTTGAGATATGGCAGCGCGGTCAAGAAACTCATGGAGGGAGCTGTATCGAAAATCGTGTCGAACTGCTCATCCACAGAGGGCTTCTCGTCAAGGTCATAAGCCAAGGCTGTCACCGCGCCCTGCTCACGCGCGAAGTCCAATTGAGAAGAGTGGCAGACCGCGGTCGCATCGGCACCCAAATGCTTTGCCAATTGGAGCGCTGTGACGCCCACGCTTCCGGTGGCGCCGGTCACCAGAAGCTTGTCCCCCGGTTTTGTTTTCGCAATCCGTTCGAGTGCCGCGATAGAGGTCACGGCCCCGCCGACCAAGGCAGCTGCTCCCTCAGAACTCATGCCGCTCGGGAGTTTCGCCATATTGGCTTCGTTCAATGCGACAAACTCCGCATGAAACCACGGACCCTTAAAGATGTTGGTATAGCCGTAGACCAGATCACCTTTCTTAATGATCCGGCCGTCGCTTTCGGCCACGCCCGCCATCTCAATACCGGTCAGGACGGGACTGGTTTTCAAACGCTTCACCAGGGCCTTGTTCTGCTTGCCGGTCCATGTTTCGAAGTCTCCATGATTGAGACCTGCATGGGATATGCGCACAAGCACCTCGCCCTTTGACGGGATGGGCGTCGGCGCGTCGATGAGCTTGAACGTCGGACGGCCAGACCCTTTTGGCACATCGAAGCTCACCGCCTTCATGCGGCACTCAATTGGTCAGCATGGTCGGCCACATAGGTTTCAATGGAACGGGGTTTTCGGCCCAGGAGAAACTCAATGTCATTAGACGGATTGAAGGTGAAGCCTTCGCGGACCGCAAACGTCATTTCCGCATTCATATCCGCATACCAGGTTTCAGCGCCCTGTTCGATCAGGGCGTTGCGGAGATCATCAGCACTGATGCCGACAAAGGGAATGTTCCGACCAAGGGCGGCGCTGATGCGGTTGGCTGCCCCTTCAAATGTCATGGGGTCCGGGCCGGTAAGACGGTAGACCCGGTGCGTGTGCCCGTCTTCTGTGAGGGCTTTGACCGCAATCTCGGCAACATCACGCACATCGACAAAGCTGGTTTTGCCGGGCCCCGCCGGAAACGCCACCATTCCCATGGCGACATAGCCCGCAAAGTTCTGCATGAACCAGTCGGGACGCAGGAATGTCCAAGGCAGGTCAGCGTCTTTGACGATCTCTTCCAGCTCGCCGGTTCGGCGCACGAAGAACACCGAACTGTCCGGATCACATTCAGCGGAAAGCATGACGAACCGTTTGACCCCTGTAGCCTTCACCTGGGTCGCCATCCGGGCAAGTGCGGTTTTGAACGTGTCACTTTGATTGGTGACCATGTAAACCGCGTCGACACCCTCCAAGGCTTTGTCGAATGCATCGGCATCATCAAAGTCGCCCAGCGCAATCTCGTACCCGTCAGGCCCGATCATCTCAGCGGCTTTTTCTGCATCGCGCACAAAGATACGGAAAGGGGTTTTCTGCGCAATTAGCTGGCGGGCAATTTCGCTGCCGACATTGCCGGTGGCTCCGGTCACAAGGATCATGGGGTTTCCTTTCGATTGTGCGCTCAGTTGCTTAGCGAGCAAGCGGCGCGATGCTTGATTTAAAAAGATGGGTCAGAGTGTTGGTTGCTGCGTCCTGGCTGATGCGGCCCGCTGTCAGTTCTGCGCAGAGCGTGTTTGCCGCCGCAACGAGGCCAACAAAGATCAGGTGTGTCTTTTGTTCAACGCCCGGTAGAGCTGGGTCAGCTAAGGCTGTGTCGGACAGAACAGGTGCAAAGGCTTCTACAAATTGACGCGCGTGAAGATCTCTTGAGGCGCGGGCGACCTCGCTGGCCTCCCCATTTGCTTCTATAGCTGCGGTGAGCGCCGCAGACGCGGGGCCTGCTTCCAGGGCACAGGCGATATAGGCCTCGGAAACAATCTCGGCAATGGCGTCCACTGTTTCCGGCGCAGCAGCGATGCGCGCCCGCGCAACACCTTCATAGTGCCGGTCTGCATCTTCCAGGAGCGCCAGCAGGAGGCCCGTGCGGGTTTCAAAGTGATCGTAGGCCATGGGTTTTGAGACGCCCGCCTTTTCAGCGACAGAAGCGAGGGTCAGGGCATCCGCGCCTTCTTCCTCAATCAGGCTTCTGGCGACATCCAACAGCTGCGATCGGCGGTCCGCGCGGGTGAGGCGGGTGCGGGTAGAGGGTCGGGTTTTGGGTTCCGGCTGGCTCATATCTAACCTACGTTTGGTAACTTACTATCCGTAGATAAGAAACACACCGCTCTCCGTCAAGTCCGTCATGCAATGTTTTTGCGTCCTGATTGCTGTAGGTCGCGAACCCAAGCAGCTCAAACCTTTCTGGCTTAGCCGCATTTCCGGACGCTGAAGTGCTTCAACTTCAGCTGGAAATGCTCTATATCCCGCAGAGAATAAGCGGTCCTGGGCGCACATTTGGGTGCCAGCAACTCGCCCGCGGTGCGGAGAGAAAGATGAGCGATCAAGACATCAAGATTGTCATTCCGGGCGCTGGCGGCCGTATGGGACGCACCTTGATCGCCGAGATTTCTCAGCAACCCGATCTCAGACTGGTTGGGGCGACGGAGCCTGCGGGGTCGTCGCTTCTGGGCACAGACGCCGGAACACTGGCGGGTCTTCCGGAACCCTTGGGCGTGGCCGTTAGCGGTGATCCACTGCCATTGGTCGCGGACGCAGATGCCATTATCGACTTCACGGTGCCCGCAGCCACGGTGGAATATGCAGCGCTTGCAGCCCAGGCGCGGATTGTCCATGTGATTGCGACCACCGGCATGGACGCTACCCAGGAAGCGCAGATTGAGGCGGCGGCCCGACACGCAACCATCATCAAGGCTGGCAATATGAGCCTTGGGGTCAACCTGTTGACGGCGCTCACCCGCAAGGTCGCTCATACCCTTGATGCGGACTGGGATGTTGAAATTCTGGAAATGCACCACCGGCATAAAGTGGATGCTCCGTCGGGCACGGCCCTTATGCTGGGCCAGGCCGCTGCAGACGGGCGGGGCCTCAATCACGATAGTGTTGCGGATCGCGGTCGAGACGGGATCACCGGAGAACGCACGCCGGGTAATATCGGCTATGCCGTACTCCGCGGCGGTTCCGTGGTTGGCGAGCATTCTGCGATTTTTGCTGCCGAGAATGAGCGGATTGTTCTGTCCCATATTGCCGAGGACCGAGGTCTCTTTGCCCGGGGTGCGCTCGCCGCCGTGCGCTGGGGCCAGGGCAAAGGGCCCGGTCTCTTTTCAATGCTCGACGTGCTCGGGCTATCAGACTTTTAGAGAATAGGAACCAAGTAACGTGGCCAATCTTCTTGTGCTTGTTCGTCATGGACAAAGTGAGTGGAACAAAAAGAACCTTTTCACCGGATGGAAAGACCCCGACCTCACGGACCAGGGGCGAGCAGAGGCCGTCGAAGCTGGCCAGGCGCTAAAAGAAGGCGGCTATGAGTTCGATGTTTCCTTCACCTCCAACCTGTCGCGGGCCCAAAAAACCAATGACGCGATCCTGAAGGAACTTGGGCAGTCAGACCTTGAGATCATTCGCGACCAGGCGCTTAATGAGCGGGACTATGGAGACCTGGCCGGTCTCAATAAGGATGATGCCCGGGAAAAATGGGGTGAAGAGCAGGTTCATATCTGGCGCCGGTCCTATGATACGCCGCCTCCCGGTGGCGAAAGCCTTAAAGACACCGCAGATCGGGTCCTGCCCTATTATCACGCAACGATTAAACCGCGGGTCCTTGGCGGTGAGCGGGTGCTGATTGCCGCTCACGGGAACTCACTGCGCGCGCTGGTCATGGATCTTGAGGGCTTAAGCCGCGAAGAGGTGCTGCAGCTAAATATCGCAACCGGCGCCCCCATTGCCTATGAGTTGGACGCGGACGGCAAAGTGCTTTCCAAGAAATTGCTGATTGAGCGAGAAGCGCACTAGACCTCCCAGTTTGGAGTGCGACTCTAGTTGGCGCACGAGGCCACTAATTCTGAGCCGGTCGCTGCTACCCTCTTACGCTCAGGCTGCGCTGGAGCACGACTCTAGTGGGTCGCGGCGGGCGAAAAACCCCGGCGACCCGGGTTGCGACGGAGACGCTCCAATTCAAACCGCAATGCCTCGCCGAACTGAAGACGCTCTTCCGGTGACAGGAATGCGCCCACAGTCAAGCGGCGGCCGTGTGAGGTGATATCAATGGCGATATCCTCTTCAGCCTCCTTGTCATACTGCACCCGCGCCCAATAGGGTTGGGAGACATAAGCGGTCTCATTTCCTTTTGGATCCACTTTGCGGATTTTGAGAGTCTCATCTGACAATTGCACGGTTTCATAAGCGCGCGCCGCACGGTAGTTCCACCTGAAGGCAAGATAGATCGCTGCCACATCGAGCCCGAAAAAGCCGAAGACCGGCCAGGCACCCATCAGTGTGAATGCAATACCGGCCACGAAGCTCACCACGCCCACAAAGATCATGACAATCAGGAAGCCCCGGTTCCCCAGCGAGCGGTGCGGGGTGAGCCGTGCATCAAAATGCAGCGCGCCGCCAGGCGGCGGCGTCAGGGGGCTTGTATCGGTTACGCGTTCCATGAGGACCAAATTAGGCCGTTCGTCCTTGCTCTTCAATGGATCGTCTGAGCCTTAATGGGTATGGTGCGGCCCATGAAAATGAAGAAAAAAGATATTGAGCCCTTTTTTGAGATCCTGTCTGCGGACCTGCCGGAACCCAAAACAGAGCTCGACTATAAAAACCCTTACACACTGGTCGTGGCCGTTGCGCTGTCTGCGCAAGCCACGGATGTGGGCGTGAACAAAGCCACCAAAGAGCTTTTTAAAAAGGTCGACACGCCGGAGAAGATGGTGAAGCTCGGCGAAGCCAAGCTGCGCGATCAGATCAAAACCATCGGGCTCTACCGGAACAAGGCAAAGAACGTTATCGCGCTGTCCAAGATGCTTATTGAGGAGTTTGAGAGCGAGGTACCTCGCACGCGGGAGGAGCTGGAACGCTTACCGGGGGTCGGGCGCAAGACTGCCAACGTCGTGATGAACGAAGCTTTTGGCGAACCGACCATCGCCGTCGACACTCATATTTTCCGCGTGTCAAACCGCACCGGGCTCGCGCCCGGCAAGAACGTTCTCGAAGTCGAACATGCGTTGTTGAAGCGGGTGCCCAAAGACTATTTGCAGCATGCCCACCATTGGATCCTTCTGCACGGCCGCTATATCTGCAAGGCTCGCAAACCGGACTGCCCGTCCTGCAAAGTCGCCTCCTATTGCACCTTCAAAGGAAAGACGGTCGCGGCCTAGTTGTTTGCTGTCGCGGAGGCGAGCACAAAACGCTTCGCGTTTTCCACCGCCGCTTTGGCGCTATATCTGCAAGGCTCGCAAACCGGACTGCCCGTCCTGCAAGGTTGCCGCCTATTGCACTTTCAAAAGAAAAACGACAGCGGCTTAGCTTTTTAGTCTGTGGTTAGTAACGATAGGAACTCAACTGATGGGCACGGTTCACGCCCGCCACGCAAGGGTCAACCGGCAGCTCACCGCCCGCGCTGGCGCGGGCTTCAATGAAAGACGCACGCAGGGTGTCACTCTCATCTTCATAGAGATAGACGAAAAGCGTGCAGCCTTCCCCGGCGTAGCGCCAGATTTCCGCATGTGCTTCGTTCCGCTGGAATTCAGGAGAGCCAAACGCGTCGCGCAGACCATAGGCATCAAGACCGATCAGAGTTGCCGCTGTCGGTGCGGGTTTAAGTGTCGGCTCAGAGCGCACGGGCGCCGACACGGTTTGCGGCATGAGGCTTGAGCCGAGATTTCCGCCCTGCCCTGCGCAGGCGGCAAGCGCCAATCCCATTGCCAATACACCTATGACTCGCACCACTCTTCTCCGCGCCTTAGACCATCAGTTTCTTATGCAGATGCACCATAAGGGCTGTCGCAAAAAAAGGTGTTAACAGGTTTATGACAGGGATGGACGCAAGCGCCGCCGCCGCCACACCGCCGGAGAGAACGCGGACCCGTTTTGACCGGCGGAGCGCCCTGGCCTCCTCCGGCGTGTGGTGCCGCAGCGCCACAAGCTCAAAATATTCGCGGCCCAACAAGTACCCGTTCAAACCCCAGTAAGCGATGACGTTAACCACGGGAATGAAGTAGAGCGGCAGTGCGACCAGGTTCAGAACAATCAGGAGCCCCGTGAATTTTATCGCGATCCAAAGCCCCTGCAGAAAGGGCTGGTCGCGGCCTGCAGTGTCATTCGGATAGTGCCGCGCCTCCACCGCCGCCGCGACTTCTTCCAGAAAAAGACCTGCAAAGAGGGCCGAGACCGGCATGAGAAGAAGAACCAGCGCGACAATCACAAAGGCGCCGGACAGCCAATCAACGACTTCGTCGATAATGGGCCAGCCCCAGTCGGCGCCGAACGCCGGTATGGCTTCCAGGCCGTAGAAGGCGCCAAAGCCTGCGAGGACCAGCAGCACCAGGGCCAGACCCAGCGCCCGCATCATGACGGCGCGAAGTGGTTTTGAAAAAGTGTCGCTGAGCGCGAGTGAGAGAGAAGAAAACATTCAGTATTCCAGGTCAGTGGCAGGCGCCAGCAGAGGTAGGCCGTCAATCATTCGCAGATTAGTGGCATTCGCAGATTAGCGGCCCTCCGGGCTTTGTCCAGCGCGCGGGGCCGCTTATACTCCGCCGCACTTTCCACTCTGAGCCAAGCGAGCTTTCATGTCAGAACCCAAATTTGATGTTGCCGGTATCGGCAATGCGATTGTTGATGTCATTTCTGAAGGATCTGACGATTTTCTCGTTGCCAATAAAGTCGAAAAAGGCGCCATGACGCTGATCGACGAAGACCGGGCAACCGAGCTTTATGGCGCCATGGGATCAGCCATCGAAGTATCCGGCGGGTCCTGCGGCAATACGATTGCGGGTCTCGCAGCCCTTGGCGGAAAAGCAGCCTATATCGGAAAGGTACGCGACGATCAGTTGGGACAGGTCTTCACCCACGACATTCGCGCACTCGGTGTCGACTTCACCACCGCGCCTGCAACGGACGGACCCGCCACGGCCCGGTGCCTCATCGTGGTAACACCCGACGCACAACGCAGCATGAGCACCTATCTGGGTGCCGCGGGCGGTCTTTCTCCGGACGATGTGCCGGAAGATCTGATCAAAGCGTCGGCCATCACCTATATGGAAGGCTATCTTTGGGATCCGCCGGGCGCCAAAGAGGCGTTTCTTAAAGCTGCGGGTATTGCCCATAGCGCCGACCGCCTTGTCTCCCTCACTCTGTCAGACAGTTTCTGTGTAGACCGGTTCCGCTCCGAGTTCCGCGACCTTGCCAAAGACGAAGTGGATATTCTCTTCGCCAATGAAGATGAAATCATGTCGCTCTATGAGGTCGACACGTTCGACGCGGCACTGCAGTCGGTGCGCAAGGATTGCAAGTTTGCGGCTCTGACCCGCTCTGAAGCAGGCTCGGTGATTGTCGCCGATGGAGAGGTGCATGTCGTGGATGCAGAGAAGGTTCCTCAGGTTCTCGACACGACGGGGGCTGGCGATCTTTACGCGGCCGGTTTCCTCTACGGCCTTTCCAAAGGGGCCGACCCGGTAACCTGCGGCCGCTTGGGCTCCATCGCCGCCGCGGAAGCCATCAGCCATTATGGCGCACGGCCCCAAGCGGACCTCAAAGCCCTCGTTAGCGACAAGGGCCTCGCTGTTTAACAGGCGCAGATTATTGATGGTATGCGTCAGACTTAACTTTTTCGCGTGCCATCCATTTTTCTAGACGCTCTTTTTTGGGTTCAGAAAAACCAAACTTCTCGAAGAGTCGCCGTGCGTCGGGGTTGCTGGACGACAGCCACCAGGCCGCAACGGATTTGAGTTCCGGATGGTCAATGATGGCTTCCATCATCCGGTAGGCAACGCCCTGCCCTCGAGCGGAGGTGTCAACAAAGACATCATCGATCCACGCAAAGGTGGAATAGTCCGTTATCACTCGGGCTAGCCCTACCTGTGTGCCGTCAAGAAATGCGCCGACGCACAATGAATTTTCAAGCGCGCGCTCTAAAGTCTTGAGGCCAATTCCTTTTTGCCAATGAGCTTCTTCAGACAGGAATCTATGCACCCGCGTAAGATCCATGTCCTCCGGTCGATCGCTTATTGTGAGAGCATCCATCAGAAAACTCTGCCCCATCAGATTCGATCTGGCAACTTAACGGGGCGCCTGCGCTGGACCGCTCATCAAAGCTTGCGGAGATAGACGTCGCGAATCGCGTGATCCTCGCCTTTGCGAAGAACCAGGTCAGCGCGTTCGCGCGTCGGTAGGATATTCTTGTGCAGATTCGCCAGGTTGATGGAAGTCCAGATGGACGTGGCGACTTCAACCGCTTCTTCGTCCGACAGGTTGGCATACCGATGGAAATAGGCGTCCGGATCTCTAAACGCGGTCTTCCGAAACCCTAAGAACCGATCCACATACCAGTCGCGCATAATGTTTTCGTCCGCATCCAGATAGATGGAGAAGTCGAAAAAGTCTGAGACAAATGGCTGCGGATCTTCGCCTTCGGCAGGCTTCCAGCTTTGCAAGACATTCAGCCCTTCGACAATCAGCACGTCCGGCTGATCGACGGTAATGGTCTCGCCCACAATGTCATAGTGAACGTGGGAATAGACAGGGGCAACAACCCGGCGCTCGCCCGCCTTGATGTCCGACAGGAAGGAGATCAGACGTTTGACGTCAAAGCTCTCAGGAAACCCCTTCCGCTGCATCAGATCGCGTTCTTCAAGTTCGGCGTTTGGGTAGAGAAAACCGTCCGTCGTGATGAGATCTACCTTCGGATGGTTCGGCCAACGCTGCAGAAGTTCGTGCAGGATACGAGCGGTCGTGCTTTTGCCCACCGACACAGAACCCGCCACGCCGATGATGAAGGGCGTCTTCGCCTGCCTGGTGCCGAGAAATTCAGACGTGGCACCGTGCAGCTCCTGCGTCGCCGCGACGTAGAGATTGAGAAGACGAGATAGGGGAAGATAGACTTCGCGGACTTCTTCCAGCGAAACATTTTCACCCCAACCACGTAGCGACTGGAGCTCATCTTCAGAAAGGGTAAGCGGCGTGTCGGCGCGAAGCTTGCCCCACTCGGCGGCGGTGAAATGACGAAACGGGGAAATCGAGCGGGCCGTAGGTGAAGGCGACCTCTTTGTTTCACGCAGTTTCACATTTTTTTCCGACTTCACTGTCGACATAGAACTTATTCCCTGACGGTTCACCAACCAGGTCCTGGCCGTTTACTGGTTTTCTTATTGCTGTTCTTTTCGACTGGCTTTTTCTGTGTGACCGGAGGTCCCCTCACGATGGGCGAGCTCTGAATAAACCTCTGCCGGGTCTATGTCGAGCGCTGCCATCAGGACAAGCCAATGGTACAGCAGATCCGCTGATTCCTTAACGACTGACTTTTTGTCGGCGGTCTCGTGCTCCATCGCGGCAATCACCGTTTCTACCGCTTCTTCGCCCAATTTTTGGGCACAGGCGCCCACACCTTTTGCGAACAATGAGGCAGTGTAAGACTTTTTAGGATCATCTCCTTTGCGACCAGAAATCGTCGCAAAGAGTGCCTCTAGCTGCTGTGCATCAGTGGCCATGTGCCGGCCTCCCTGACTGGGGTAGACGTTTAAAACGGGAGCGTAAGAAACAGGACGTTCTTACCGCCCCCGCTCACAGTCCTGATCACAATCCTGGTCGCGGGGGCGCGTTTTCCTATCAGATTTGTGCGGGAGACGCCAGCACTAGGAAAGGCGCAGAAAAGCTGCGTTTTTTGAAGGTTAACAGCGATACGGGCTAGAGCCGCGTCACAATTCTTCCATCGTCCAGTGCGCCTTGCTTCGTCCCATCAAGCAGTGTGCCGGGAGTAATGGCACCGCGAAGGTCGGTGCCGCGAAGGTCTGCGCCATCAAGAAGCGCATCAACAAGGATCGCCTCTTTCATATCCGCGCCGACCAGAAAGGTATTGCGCAAATCTGTTTCTACCATCACCGCGCGGGTAAAGTTCGCACCCGGAAGAAAATGGCCTGCCAGATTGAACCGCGTAAGATCTGTTTCAGAAAAATCAGCCCGCTCCCCTTCGCGCTTATCGCTTTCAATCCAGAGCTTATGCTGCAGGAGAATTTCCGCCAGCAGGTCTCCCGTTGGCGGGCGGACGGCGCGTCGTGAGCGCATGAGATTTGCCGATCCTTCGGTTGCTTCATCGATGGCCGTTCGGGAAAGATCAGCATCCAGAAGATTGGCGCCTTGCATTTCGACAGAGGACAGGTTGGCACCGTCGAAGGAACTGTCGCGGAGATCTGCCCCGGTGAGATTCACGTGATCAAGCCGTGCTCCTTGGAAGTCGGCGCCGGTCAGTTTGCAGGCATCCATATCCGCTTTGAGTAATGCCGCCCCTTTGAATGAACAGGACGGGTCAAAAAGAACGCGGCCTTCCTCACCTTGTACTTCGCCGCGTCGCATATCGGCGCCCTTCAAATTGGTGTTGGTAAGGATCGCTTCTTCAAACTTCGCCCCCCGCAGATCTGCGCGTTCCAGGTTGGCATTTGTAAGGTCTGTGCGATTGAGAAGCGCGCCAAACAGGTTCGCCCGGGCGAGGTTTGCATCTCTAAAGTTTGTATCCGTGAAATCACAAGCCGGAAGGTCTGCATCCGATAGGTTGATACCGGCAAGGTCGAGCCCCCCAAGATCGCATGCCTTAAGAACGATCCGCCGACCTCCTTTCATGCCACGCAAAAAACGCTCATGGTACTGGACCAGACGGGCCACGGCTGCCGCGCTCAAACGTCGGCCGGAAATCTCCGCAGTTTGCGTCCCTGTTCCCATCGTACGCCGCGGGGTTACCGTCGTAAGAGCAGACATGTCATTCCTTTTTAGGTCGAAAGTCTTGTGCTGAACGCGCAAGTTAAGCCAAAACGTCTTCAAAGCTCGCAAAGGAAAAGGGACGGTTTTGAAACCGATTTTTTTCAAAGATCGATAAAGTTTTATCGATTAGCCGCGCCAGAATGGGGTTGTGGCGCAGAAAGAAGCCCAAGCATCTGACGCGTCTTCCCAATGGCTTTCGGCGCGGGCACCATGCCACCCGAGCACCCGCCCACCACCTGTCGCAATTGGCAGCTGGTCGGGTGTGCCGTTTGATTTATCAATCAGCGTACGAACAATCTCTTCTGCGACGGCCAGGTCATTCAGACTGCCAAACACATCCTGCAATGCACTCAGCTTCTTGATCTTTTTGGTGACCGGCTTTTTCGGGTAGAGAGAGGCAAAAAAACCGACGGCATATTTCAGACTCTTCAGGCGCTTGCGCAATTCGTGCCGCTCGGTGAGTTTGAGCTGGTCAATGTTCTCACCCAGTGATTTTGCTTTCTTCAACCGCTTTGTGAGCGCTCTTTCTGCAAACTGGCGGGCGGGCATGGCGAGCATCATGGCCATTGAAGGGTCATGGTCCGCCCGCTTCCGCCAGCTTTTTTCCTCTATATGAAGCGCCAGAGACAGACAGGTCTGTGTGAACTCAGTGGAAGATACGGCGCGCAACGCCGCATCCCAGGCAGTGATTTGTTCCAGGATCGCTGCGCGGTCCAACAGCTTGATGCTTTCATCACCGCTTTCTTTCAAGGGGGCGACAAGCTCACCGCGAAACACATCATAGTCGCGGGCGACGCCTAAGAGGCCCGCAAGCCGACGTGCCTTGGCGTTCATGTCCTGCATCATGGCCGGGTCCAGAACGGGCGCAAAAACGGCAAGTGCCGCTCTGAGACGCCTGAGGCCCACCCGCATCTGATGGAGGGCTTCTTCGTCTGCTGTCTCCACAAGAGCGGGCTCGTTAGAAACGATGTGAGCTAGGCAATGGCGCAGGACCTGATCCAACGCCTCTTCGACGGTTGCTTTCTTCCGTAGTAGAACAAGCTCCCCTTTAACGGACTTAGGCCCCAACGCGTTGGCAAGTGCGTAGCCCCGGTCTCCCTTGCTTCGGACACCAATGCGCACCGGCACTGTTTCAGCGAGATTGAGGGCGACCCGATAAAGAGACGCAGGATTGCCTTTTTTCAGCTCAAGTTCGAGTTCACTTACCCGCGTTTCCCGGCGCCCCGCCCGAATGACACCGCTGTCCAGTGCCAACTCAATGGAGTCGCCCGCCTCTGTTTTCAGCATACCGATTGTACGATCCACATCAGTCTCAAAAAGCGGTTCAACATTGTTGCCATTGAGCAGTCTTTGAAGACCTTCTTTGAGGTCCGGTGGCAAGCGGTTGAAATCAGGCGCTTTGCACGTTTTGGGAACCCGGCTTTCAAATTCGGACCGGCCTGCTGCCAAGCTCCCAAACACCTTCTTGCCCTTTAGAGTCTGGATGAGCCGACCATCTTCATCGCGTAGCCGCAGCACCACGCCTTTTTGGCGGAGTGTGTTGGCGGCGCTGTCGAAATAGGTTGCTTTGAGTTTTTTGGGACTCTTGGAAGCAAAGTCGGCATGAGCAAAGGGTTCGCAAGCTGGCAATTCAGCCAACGCTTTTTCATCCAGCGTGAGTTTTAGCTCAATTTCGTGGCCCACTGGCCTGCACCCTGCCGCGTGTTGTCCGGGACCGTCCGGGTTTCTATGCCCTGGTTCAGCCCTGAAAGTATTTACTGCAGGGGCGCGTTTGTAAAATGTTGAATCGCCGCAGCCGTTCGGAGGAGGCCATACAATTTAGAGACGCACTGGTATCTCTTTTGCCGCCATGTGCGCCTTGGCTTCCCCAATCGTGAAAGTTCCAAAGTGGAAAATGGAGGCGGCTAGAACCGCACTCGCATGGCCTTCCGTCACGCCTTCCGCCAGATGATCCAGCGTCCCAACACCTCCACTCGCGATCACCGGAACCCGCACCGCATCAGCAATGGTGCGTGTTAGTTCGGTGTCGAAACCTTCCTTGGTGCCGTCCCGGTCCATGGAGGTGAGCAGGATCTCCCCTGCGCCCAGGTCCACAACCTTCTTCGCATATTCCACAGCATCAATGCCTGTTTCCTTGCGCCCGCCATGGGTAAAGACTTCCCACCGCGGCGGCTCACCCGGTGCGGACACGCGCTTCGCGTCCACAGCGACGACAATACATTGGGAGCCGAATTTTTCGGCAGCTTCACGGACAAAGTCCGGATTGTGAACGGCAGCCGTCATGATAGAGACCTTGTCGGCCCCCGCCAGCAAGAGCTGGCGCACATCTTCAATGGTGCGCACGCCACCGCCAACAGTAAGCGGCATGAAACACTCTTCCGCCGTGTGGCGCACCACATCAAACAGGATGGAGCGGTCTTCATGGGAGGCGGTGATGTCGAGAAAACAGAGCTCATCCGCCCCGGCGGCGTCATAGGCGCGAGCCGCTTCCACCGGATCGCCGGCATCCACCAGGTCGACAAAGTTGACGCCTTTCACCACGCGGCCATCTTTGACATCAAGGCATGGGATCACGCGGGCTTTGAGCATCAGGCGGCTCCTTTCAGAAGAGCGATCGCTTCCGCCGGGTCGAGCCGTCCGTCGTAGAGCGCACGCCCTGAAATCGCACCTTCAAGGCCCGAACAATCTGCCGCCATCAGTGCTTTGATGTCGTCTATGGAGGAGAGGCCCCCACTCGCAATGACGGGGATTGCAATCGCCTTAGCAAGAGAGACGGTCGAGTCCAGGTTCAGGCCCTCCAGCACGCCGTCGCGATCAATATCTGTGTAGATAATGGCGGCAACGCCAGCATCCTCAAATTGTTTGGCCATCTCCAGCACCGTGAGGTCGGAGACTTCCGCCCAGCCTTCCACGGCGACCTTACCGCCCTTGGCATCAAGCCCCACCGCGATCCGGCCCGGGAAACGTTTGCAGGCTTCGCGAACAAGGTCCGGGTCTTTGACAGCCGCCGTGCCGATGATCACCCGCCGGATCCCCTTCTCCAGCCACATCTCAATGGTGGCGAGATCTCGAATGCCGCCACCAAGCTGGGCAGGAATGGAAATCTCTTTCAAGATCGCGTCCACCGCGCCCGCATTGACCGGTTTGCCTTCAAAGGCGCCGTTCAGGTCCACCAGATGCAGATAGTCGAAGCCCGCATCTTCGAAAGCGCGGGCCTGAGCCGCCGGGTTGTCGTTGAAGACAGTCGCCTCTTCCATCAAGCCGCGGACCAGGCGCACACACTCCCCGTCCTTCAGATCGATGGCCGGGAACAGGGTCAACGGGGTTTTGGACGAACTCATAAGATTTAAGGCTTCCATTGTAGAAAATTGCGGATGAGAGCGAGACCCAGTGCCTGGCTCTTTTCCGGGTGGAACTGGGTGCCCACCATATTGTCTCGGGCGACGGCGGCGGTAACCGGTCCGCCATAGTCGGTGCGCGCAACAACGTCTCCCTCATCTGCTGTCTGCATCTGATAAGAGTGCACGAAATAAGCATGGGCGACCGGCAAGTCAGCGAGCACAGGATGCGCCCGTGTCATCTGCAACTCGTTCCAGCCCATGTGCGGGATTTTAAGGCTCGCGTCATCAGGCTCCATTTCCACAACGTCGCCTGCAATCCAACCCAGACCCTCATGTGCCCCATGTTCCAGGCCCCGGGTCGCCATCAGCTGCATGCCCACACAAATGCCGAGAAAGGGCCGCGCTTTTTGATGCACCACTTCCTCAAGCGCCTCCACGAGGCCCGGCACAGCATTCAGTCCCCGCCGGCAATCGCCAAACGCGCCCACGCCGGGCAAAACGATCCGGTCTGCGGCGCGGACGATCTCCGCATCTCCGCTCACCTCAATCTCCATATTGAGGTCGAGCTCGCGAACGGAACGCTCGAACGCTTTTTCAGCGGAGCGAAGATTGCCGGAGCCATAATCGATAATGACGGTCTTCATGGAGTGGGACTCTAGTTCTTTACTTTACACTTGGTGGTTTGGGAAAGAGGCCGAGAACCTCGTCTGCCGGACGCTCTACTGGTTGGGGTGGCTCATGATGTGCCTGGTGCTCTGGGCGTTTTGGCCATACAGGGCTTTTCGAGACCGTGTAGGCCGAAGCCTGCATGCCAAGAGAGCCCGCGCCGCCCGCGCTGCGATCCATGACCGCGCTCGTGACCGGATTGCTTGACGCTTCAGGTAGAGCATGACTCCAGTTTGCGAAGAAGCGGGCCTCGGCTTCATCCTCATCGCTGCCGTGGACGATGGCAATCGTCTGATAGCCTTTTCGCGCGAGCGCGAGGCGCCGGAAGTCATTGGCCTCCATCGCGGCAAGCAGTTGAAGGCCAAGCCCCAACATGACGGTGATGCTCTCCTGAAGCCCCATCGCTTCGCCTGCCAGCGCGATCAGGATTGACAGACCGAAATAGACCGCCCCCTCCCACCACATGCGGTGATAGAGAAACCAGATGAGCGGCGACAGAATTGCCCAGCGCGCCATGCCTTCCTTTACAAGGCGCACATGATCTTCCGCTCGCGGGAGCGAAGCATTGGCATGGACCGTAAAGGTGCGCATCGACAGCGTCCGTTGACTTAGGTTGCCGGTTTAAATGCTTGCCCGCCGCCGGGCTGGCAGGCATCCGGATAACAGAAACCAGAGGCTCGATCAGGAACCTTCCTTCATGTGGGGTTCTTTAGGGCAAGCACCAGCAAAAAGCCAGAGGGTTGGCCACCGCAGCGGGTCAGCTCCCAATCACGCCTTTGGTCGAGGGCACCACATCTGCGGTACGCGGGTCGATCTCCACCGCGGCGCGAAGGGCGCGGGCCAATGCCTTAAAGCAGCTCTCCACAATATGGTGAGTGTTCTCGCCGTAGAGATTTTCCATGTGAAGCGTAATGCCGGCGGCCTGGGCGAAGGCCTGGAACCACTCTTTGAAGAGTTCCGTGTCCATTTCGCCCAATTTCGGCCGTTGAAGCTCCACCCGCCAGATGAGATAGGGCCGACCGGAAACATCGATGGCACAGCGCGTCAGGGTCTCGTCCATGGGGATGAGGGCATTTGAGTAGCGCTTGATGCCTTTAAAGTCGCCCAGCGCCTGTTTCACAGCCTCGCCCACCACAATGCCGCTGTCTTCAGTGGTGTGGTGCATATCAATATGCAGGTCGCCGTCGACCCGGACCTTGAGGTCGATCAGGGAATGACGGGACAGCTGCTCGAGCATGTGATCGAGAAAGCCAATCCCCGTATCAATGTCATAAATGCCGTTCCCATCCAGATCGAGGGACACAAAGACTTCCGTTTCCTTGGTCTTGCGCTCGACTGTGGCGACACGGCCCGAACCGTTTTGTGGTTCACCCGACATGCTTCTTCCTCAAATTAGGCGGCTTCAGAACCGCATTCGCGGGCGTTCTAACAGGTTCAGTAGGACCCCGCCAGCCGCCATTGAAGGCCCCACAAGCTGAACAGTAGAAAGCTTATGCTTAACAAGGGCTTAACGAGCATTAACCAGTTTTGGCCTTAAAAGCCCGGTTGGCTCGTTAACCCTGCCTATCTGTTAACGTGAAATGGCAGATAACCTGTCCAAGTCACTATAGTTAACTATTTGTGAATCGGGTTTGCAGGTCGAAATTCGCTATGGACTCATATGGTTAGCGAGATTTCTTGAGAAATAGTCGTTAAGGATTGAATCTTTCGGTCATATTCGTTCTGGGCTGATCGGGCCGTGGCTGCATTCAGATTGCATTCTGGCGGGCGTCATGTGCTTTTCGGCGGGCAGATGGGGCCCACACATCAAGCGAACAGACGTCAGAATGTTCGCCACGGTGAATCCTGGAACCAGAAAAACCTCGCTGTCAGCGAGTCTCTGTCGAGGCGCGCCAGCGCTCTCCTTTGCTGCCAGCGATCCGCACAGATGATGGACAGGACGGCCCTCACTTCTTCCGGGGCCAGTCGGCCAGAAGTCGCTCGGCGGCATTTTTCGCGTCCAGCGCAGGTTTGGAGGCGCCTTGAATTTGCGCAAGCGCAATCGCGCCTTCCTTGAGAAGCGTGAGTTCACGTGCAAGAAGCCGGGGTTTCTTGAAGCGCTCCAGCTCTGCAGCGGCGGCCACCATCTCGATAAAGGCCTGTTTCGCCTCTGCGGCGGCCTGGTGCACCGGATCGTTGGCCAGCGGGAATTCTCCGGACGCGCGGACAAACAGGCAGCCGGAAAACTTGCCCAGAGGCGAGCGGTCCTCAAACCACATTTCCAGCGCATCAAAAATGGCCAAAAGCCGCCCTTTTCCCTTCAGTTTCGGATCAGCCAGAACCTCCCGGAACCAGCCGTTCACCGCCTTTTCCCGCGCCTCCAGCACACCCAGAATGAGCGCATCCTTGGAGGGAAAATGTCTGTAGAGGGTCATTTTGGCGAGATTTCCCTCGCTCAGGATCCGTTCAATCCCGACAGCGTGAAACCCTTCGGCGTTAAAAAGCGCCTGGGCGGTCTCGATCAGATCATTGCGGCGTGAGGGACGCGGCATGGACAACTCCTTTGTCAGTGCAGGCTTGTCTGGGCGGGTGCGGCTCAAACCGCAAGAGACAGTTTAGCCTCAATATATTAAATGATACCAAACGGTATTGTATGCTCTCAGCGAGTCCCCATATATCGGCACATTCGCGATGGACTCATTTTTCAAGAAGGCCAGCATGGCAGATCGTTTCTTTTCTATTTTTAACACTCCTTATGTCCGGCCCGACATGCGCCAGATCATGGGCGCCGGTCTCGGGGGCACAATCGTCATCGGCCTTGTGGGCCTGGTGAGCACCTTGTCCGGCAGCGCCTTGCTCATGGCCCCGCTTGGGGCAACTGCGGTTCTGGTTTTGGGCCTGCCCGACAGTCCCCTTTCCGGTCTCCGCCACGTGGTGGGGGGTCATGCGCTCGCCATGATTATCGGACTTTTATGTCTCTTTATTGTCAGTTTCGTGACTCCGGACGCTGGGAGCGTGAACGCCTGGGCGCTGCTCTTGGCAGCCGCCTTTGGCACCGGCCTTGCCATTGCCGCGATGCTCGCGACACGCACCGTGCACCCGCCTGCCGGGGCCAATCCGCTTCTGCTCATGTTTTCCGGCACCGGGGCCTCAGATGCCGCGCTTGTGATCGCGCTCCCCGGTGTCGCAGGCGCCTTCCTGCTCTATCTTGGCGCCGCGCTTCTGCGCCAAGCGACCACAGCCCCAAACCGTTGATACGGGGCCCTAAAAGTCAGACCTTTAAAAGAAGAAACCCCATGGAACCTCGCGGAACCCCACGCATTACCCAGGATCTCGCCCAATTCATCGCCGAGCGGGATCATTTCTATTTTGCCTCTGCATCGGCTAAAGGCGCGCCTTATCTGCAGCACCGGGGCGGCCCGCGGGGCTTTTTGAAAGTGCTGAGCGATACGGAGCTCGGCTATGCGGATTTTGGGGGCAATCAGCAATATGTGACGCTGGGGAATCTGAAGGAAAACCCCGCTGCCTTTATCTTTCTGATCGACTATGTGAACCGGCGGCGCATCAAGCTTTGGGGCGAAGCACGCGCCGTGGAGACAGACCCTGCCCTCACCCGCTCACTGTCGCATCCCGGGTACCGGGCCCGGGTTGAACGGGCGATCCTCTTTAAAGTGACCCGATGGGACGTGAATTGTTCCGCTCACATCACGCCCCGCTATGCGCCGGATGTGCTGGAACCCGCCTTTGACCGGCTGCAGAACCGGATCAAAGTGCTTGAGACCCAGGTTCGGGAGCTTGGTGGCGATCCGGGCGAATTTGATCATGTCGAGTAACTGAGCGATCAGCGAATCCGGTCTCTTTTGAAAGCGCTCATCGCAGCTTGACGGACGCGTTCATCCGGCCCAAATGTACCGCTCAACGCCCTTCCCCGAATTGAGGACCTGAACCCCATGAGTAACGCCCCGACCTGGCACGGCACGACCATTCTCTCTGTCCGCAAAGGCGGCAAGGTTGTCGTTGCAGGTGATGGTCAGGTGTCGATGGGCGACACAGTCATCAAAAACAGCGCGCGCAAAGTGCGGCCGCTCGCAGGCGGCACCGTGATTGGCGGCTTTGCAGGCGCGACGGCGGATGCCTTCACCCTGTTTGAGCGGTTGGAAGCAAAGCTTGAACAATATCCGGGCCAGCTCATGCGGGCCTGTGTGGAGCTTGCCAAAGACTGGCGGACAGATCGCTACCTGCGCCGGTTGGAAGCCATGATGATCGTGGCGGACAAGGAAACGACCCTGGTGCTCACCGGAACCGGAGATGTGCTGGAGCCAGAACATGGCGTCACCGGTATCGGGTCCGGCGGCAATTACGCGCTCTCTGCCGCGCGCGCCCTTGTCGACCTCGAGTTGGATGCAGAAGACATTGCGCGCAAAGCCATGGGCATAGCCGCCGACATTTGTGTCTATACCAACAGCTCTCTCACCGTTGAAACGCTCGACGCGGATGGCTGAGGAAAACATCACGTCGCCTTATCGGTTTATCCCAATTGGCACTCACCATTTGGGCCTGTTGCGCCGCTGGTTTGACGAGCCCCATGTGCGGCAATGGTATAGCGACCCCTCCGGTCTTGAGGATATTGCAGATCACATCGAAGAGGGCGACGTGCGACCTTATCTTGTGATGCATGGTCATATGCCGATTGCTTATTTGCAGTCATATGATGTGGACGGTGGCCATCCTTACGCCGCGTCGGCGCGCGGTGCCATCGGTATCGATCAGTTCATCGGACCTGCAGCCTTTCTGGGCCGCGGCCATGGAAGCGCCTTCATTCGTGCCTATCTTAACCTGTGCAAATCTGAAGGCGTGGCCCAGGTGATTGTCGATCCCGACCCGCGCAACCACCGAGCGATCGCCGCTTATCGGAAAGCCGGGTTCGTGCCTTTATGTTATGACCGCAGCCCGGAAGAGGGCGCGGTGTTGCTGTTGAGTGCACAACTCTCCAGCGATAAAGAACCAAGACAAGAGTGAGAGAAAGCTGCCTATGACTGCCTTTACCCCCCGCGAAATCGTATCCGAGCTCGACCGCTACATTGTAGGCCAGGCGGATGCCAAACGGGCAGTTGCTATTGCGCTGCGCAACCGCTGGCGCCGTCAGCAATTGGGGGATGATCTGCGCGAAGAAGTACTGCCGAAAAACATTCTGATGATCGGCCCGACCGGTGTCGGCAAGACGGAAATTTCGCGCCGTCTTGCCAAACTTGCGCAGGCACCTTTCATCAAAGTGGAAGCCACCAAGTTTACCGAAGTGGGGTATGTCGGCCGCGACGTGGAACAGATCGTGCGCGATCTCGTGGAAGCCTCCATCGGTCTTGTGCGCGAAACCAAACGCAAAGAAGTCGAAGCGAAGGCCTATAGCGCTGCCGAAGAGCGCGTGCTCGATGCGCTGGTGGGAACGGAGGCGAGCGCATCGACCCGGGAGTCTTTCCGTAAGAAGCTTCGCGCGGGCGAGATGGATGACAAGGAAATTGAAATTCAGGTCGCCGACACTGGCAGCGGCATGCCGAGCTTTGACATTCCGGGCATGCCCGGTTCCCAGGTCGGCATGATCAATCTGAACGACATTATGGGCAAGGCGTTTGGTGAGCGGACCAAACCGCGGCGCATGACTGTTAAAGACAGCTACGATCTGTTGATCGCGGAAGAATCCGACAAGCTCCTGGATGATGACCAGGTGAACGCGGATGCGATCCACAAGGTGGAAAACAGCGGCATCGTGTTTCTGGATGAGGTGGACAAGATCTGCGCGCGCACCGACCGGCAGGGCGGCGATGTAAGCCGGGAAGGGGTGCAGCGTGACCTGTTGCCGCTTATTGAAGGCACAACGGTTGCCACCAAACATGGTCCGGTAAAGACAGACCATATCCTTTTCATTGCCTCCGGCGCCTTCCATCTGGCGAAACCGTCCGACCTATTGCCGGAGCTCCAGGGCCGTCTGCCCATCCGGGTGGAATTGAAGGCGCTCACACGGGATGATTTCCGCCGCATTCTGACGGAGCCCGAGGCAAGCCTCATCAAACAATATAAGGGCCTTATGGCGACTGAAGACGTGACGCTGGAGATCACGGAAGACGGCATTGATGCGCTAGCAGACATTGCAGCGGATGTGAATGCGACGGTGGAGAATATCGGCGCGCGGCGTCTTCATACGATCATGGAGCGGGTGCTTGACGAAATCAGTTTTTCCGCCACCGACCGGGCAGGTGAGACGGTGACCGTCGACGCAGACTATGTGAAAAACGAGCTGACAGACCTCGCCAGCAACACGGATCTCTCCAAATTCATCTTGTAGGCGGCGGCACTGGCGGGTTTGACGTCGTGCGACGGTGCTTCGGGTTTCAATTTTGCTGGTTACCTGACTACACCCGTAAGCGTCACCCTCGGGCTTGGCCCGAGGGTTCATGCAACGTTTCAACTCCCTATAGATTCTCGTGTCGAGCAGAAGGATGACATTTTCATGCCATCTCAAACGCGCTTGCGACGTCGACGCCTTGTGACCTCGCTATGGTTTCTAATAACTTAACGAAAGTGCCAGCTGTTGCGGAACCATGACGGTTCTTCGCGGTTCGCGAGACTGTGGGATGGCCGTAGTTCGCGATGGACTCATTTGAATGACCAGGGCCTTAAGCTCTGTCCCACAACAAGACAAAAACTGAATCGAAGTTCACAGGGGCAATATTGGATCAGGGCCGGGTTGGGTACCCTGATTTTGGGTTTGAGGAGCTTTTCGTGAAGTTCCAGCGCTTCTTTTGGTAGGAATTCGCTGAAAGCGATTCGCATCCGAAACGATTATCTCGCGTCAGACTCATCTTTCAGAAGCTTCAGCAGACGATCCAGGGCGGCGCCGTCGAGGCTGCGGATATCCCGGGCGAGCCGGTTGGCGATCTCCGTTGCCCGCGGATCAAGACCACCTGTTTCGACGGTTACTTTTGGGTGGGAGAGGCGCGCGAGCTCCACCAGCTCTTCCGCATCGTCCCAAATGAGTCCCAGGTGGCCGATAATCTTCTGAACCAGGTGAAATCCGGGCCGGCCCCGACGCCCATGCTCCAGCGCTGACAGATAGGCGGCGCTTACGCCCACTGCGGCCGCGAGGCTGGAGAGACTCTCGCCTTTCTCCTCCCTGAGTTCGCGAAGGCGGATGCCAAACGGGGTCATCGGTGACGCCTCAACCAGAGATAGAGCGCTCCGCCGCCGCCATGTTTCGGGTGGGCGGGCTGAAATCCGGCGACATGGGTCCGGAACTGCGGTTCGTTCAACCAGCGCGGCACTAGATCCCGCAGCACCGAGCGCCGGTCCGGGTCGGCATGAAAATCTCGGCCGTGAAGCAGATGGCCTGGTGCGCCTTTGCCGGTGATCACAAGAACGAGGCGCTTGCCCTGAGCCCTGGCGTCGATCACGAAGCGCAAAAGGGTCGGTTCGGCGGAGTGCCGGGTAGCGCCATGCAGATCTAAGCGGGCTTCCGGCGTTAACTGTCCCCGAACCAGCCGTTTAGACGTGCGATTGTCCAGCGTGTTGAGCGGCGGTGCGGTTGGGCCATTTTTAAGTGGTGGCGCCTGATAGGCCTTGGGTGCGTTAGGCCGCTTTGTTTGTTTCGAAAGGGGAACGTTTTTTTTCGACGGTTCAGCCAGCGTCTCCGCTAGGTCCACGTCCTCGTGCTTCCGGCCCGGGCGGGGTGTGGCATCTTCGGTGACTTTGCGCCAGAGCACCGCTTCGTCCCGCGTTAAGGATCGCTTACGTTTACGGTCATACCCGGTAGGGGCAGAGGAATCGGTTGGTTTTCGCGCCACCGGCCCTACCTCTGTTTTGCCGCCAGCGCCGTCGGCAGGAGCACCCAGAAACGACCGTCGGCTTTCATCTCACCAGCTTTGTCACCGGCAGCCGCGCCCGAGCCCCAGAAATAATCGCCGCGGATGGGCCCCCGAATGGCGGAGCCGGTGTCCTGCGCCACCATCAGTTTCTGTGTCGGTGCTGTGTCGCCAGGCAAAATTGCCTGGAACCAGAGGGGCGCGCCCAGGGCATGGGTCCGCCGATCAACTGCCAGACTGCGCCCGGGCGTGAGAGCGATGCCGGCAGCACCGGTAGGCCCGAGGCCAGGATCTGCCACATCGCGGCGGCTGAAAAAGACGTAGGATTGGTTCGCTTCCAGAACAGACGCCATTTCCCCTGGGTTTGCTGCCAGCCAATCTCGAATGCTGGCCATGGAGACCGTTTCCCGGGTCAGCGCGCCGCGTTCGATCAGAACTTTGCCGATGGCGGTGTAGGGGCGACCGTTTTTCTCTGCAAAACCGACCCGCGTCACTGAGCCATCGGGCAGCTTGAGCCGCGCAGATCCTTGAATATGGGTGAAAAACGCATCCACCGGATCTTTTATCCAGGCCACCGCCAGGACACGCGGATCAAGAGCACCGCGATTGATGGATGCCCGGTCAGGGTAGGGCACAAACCGGCCGGCTTCCAAACGGCCCCGAATGGTCTCACCTTTAAGGCTTGGATCGAATTCGCCCAGATCGAGTCTTTGCAGGTCATCCGGTTTCGCCAGCAGCGGTGTCTGATAGGGCCCCTGTCTCGCCAGACTCGCCTCAATTTCGGGTTCATAATATCCCGTCATGAGACCGGTTGGTCCGTTTTCAGCTGTCACCGCGAAGGGTTGAAACCGGGTTTCAAAGAAGCGCTGAGGATTGGACGCCGCATCAGGAGTGAGGGCCTCACGGCACACAGGCTGCCAGTCGCTGACAGTTCCGTAATGGATCGCATCGCCGGTTTTCGCGTCCAGAGCTCGCGCCGGGGAGGCGCTCAGGATGCGGTCACAGGACCTGCGGAAGGTTTCCAGCGCTGCCCCATGATCATCGTCTGTCCAGCCGGGTAGGGCCTCAAAGGCGGTTTTCGACAAAGTAGGGCCTGAGGGATCACTCACCGCATCCTCCGTCTTTCCATCAGGATCGGTGCAGGCCGCAAGCCCCAGAAATACGCCAAAAATGAGCGTTGAAAATACGCGCTTTGCGGTATGGCCAGAACCCAAACCAGATTGCCTTGTTGGTTTTCTCGTCGGTGATAGAGGGGTGAGGCCATTCACGGTCACGGAATTCGCGACCCGTTACGCGCCGCCCGTGGCGACCAGGTGCCAGTTCGGATCGCGGCTGGTGATGTCACGCTCAAAAGTCCAGACATCGACAACTTCACGCACGGTGACCGGATCCCCTTCAATCACGACCCCGTCCTGATTCTTGGTCGAGGACGTTTGCTCGCTCACAAACTTCACCGTGATCAGGGACTGATTGCCGTTTACCAGGGCTTTCACGAAATCGGCAGACTTCAGGCCGATAAAGCTCATTTCTACTGTTTCACCGCGCTTTTCACGGGCATCGATCGCCCCATTGAAACTGTCGAAGACTTCCGCCGCCAGCAATGGCTGCAAGGTGGTCCGGTCTCCAGCAGCAAAGGCTGTTACAATCATCTCGTAGGCAAGTTTGGCACCGCCCAGGAATTCATCCCCATCAAACCGGCGGTCTGCCAGAGTGAGTTCCGTCAGTTGCTGCTCAATCTCAGAGCCCGGCTTGACGCCATGGATTTTTCGCGGGGCCGGTTCAGCAGCCTCGCGCGGTGCTTCCGGCGCACGGGATCCTGGCAGATTGATCACATTGTCTTTGTCATTGTCCTGCGATTGCTCATGAGCCGCATAGGGGTCAAAGGGCCTGCGCTCATCACCGGTCCGTCGTCCAAGCACGCTGCGCAGCTTCAGGAAAACCACGACAGCGACCACCAAGAGGATCAGATTGATAATGCTAAAGTCGCTGTTCATAGAACGGTTGCTACCTGTCATTGGGGTCTGCAGCCGATCGTTATCTGTCGGCGGACCCGCAAGGGGAGAGCGCCCGCCTGTTGCATCAAGCCTGTTTGAAACAACCTTAGGAGCGCTTATCTGTTTAAGGGTAATCTAGGGCATATGGTGGCCCATTGCCACTCATTGCCTGTTTGTGCGGTTCTGTTTTGTGCGAAATCAACTGAACCGCTCTAATCCGGTGCTTTTTACGCCCGAGGGCCGTCTAGCGCCAGGCAGATATGCTTAATTAGGACCCGAATGCCTTTCGTTTTTCTAGCTTTTATCCTCGTGCCCATTGCGGAGATTGCAGTCTTCATCGAAGTCGGCGGCTTTATCGGGCTCTGGCCTACTCTCGGCATTGTGATCCTGACCGCACTGATCGGAACGAGCCTGCTGCGCGCGCAAGGACTGGCGGCGTTTGGTCGGGCGCAGGCTGCCATGAGTGAAGGGCGTCTTCCCGTTGAAGAAGTGGTGCACGGGTTTTGTCTGGTTATTGCCGGCGCGCTTCTTCTGACGCCGGGTTTCCTTACAGACATTGCCGGTTTTCTTCTGTTCGTTCACCCAGTGCGGCTGATGCTGGCACGGGCTGCCATGAAATGGTTTGCCAAAAACGGGACCGTTCACGTGCACACCAGTGCTGGATTTGCTCACCGTTCCCACAACCCAAATCCAACCGCACCGCCGGATGACCGGCATGCAGGCCCAACAATTGTTGAAGGGGAAGCGGAAGAAGTGGACCAATCTGAACCTCAGTCAGGATCCGAGTCAGGAACCACATCTGGCGACAGCGCCGCACCGAGTTCAGGGCAGACCAGATGGGTACCTCCTAAAGAATGAGGTTCCGATCTGCTTGTGAACTGACCCTTTTCCGTGATAGCCACAATCCGCAATTCAACGAGACGGGCAGGTAGACGGCCCGCAGAACGGGAGACGGCATGGCAGAGACAGGTCAAACAGAAGCAGGAGCCAATGGCGGTGAGGGTCAAGCCGGTCCGCAGCTTCGGGTGATCACTCAATATGTGCGGGACCTTTCCTTTGAAAGCCCCAATGTGCCAGCAAGTCTTGCGCCCCAGGAAGAAGCGCCGCAGATCGGTGTCAATGTGGATGTCGGTGTGAACCCGCTTGCCGAGTCCGACTTTGAAGTTGTGCTGAAGCTGAAAGTGGATGCGAAGGTACAGGGCAAACAGCTCTTTCTTGCCGAGCTTGAATATGCCGGTGTCTTCAAGGTTGCGAACATCCCTCAGGAAAGCATGCAGGCGGTTCTACTGATCGAGTGCCCGCGTCTCATCTTCCCGTTCGCACGCCGGATCATCGCGGATGTCACCCGCGACGGTGGCTTCCCGCCCTTGATGGTCGACCCGATCGACTTCGCCCAGCTGTTCCGTCAGCAAATGCAGGCGCAGCAGGAAGCCGGGTCGAAAGACCGTCCCGACGCTTAAATCTGGTCGCCCTTTCGCGGCGGCAGATTCAGTTTGAGACTTCACGTTCTCAATACATCTGTATCCGTCTGCCGCCGAGGGGGTTTGGTTTTCATCAGTTCTGCACGGCAGAAAGTCACTCGAAGAACACTCTAGATATCTTTCCAGAGGGTTTCTTCGCCGAGCGTCGCGACAAATGCCTGGTGCGCGGCGCGTTCTTCATCTGTGATACGAGAAGCAAGCGGCTTTGGCCGCGGCTCACGCATCACATGGGTGATCTTGCCGCTAGCATCTGTTCCACTCACAACCTCGGCAGCGAGGCTCAAGCCCGGTTCGCGCCCGCCGATCAATTCCAGATAGACTTCCGCCAGCAACTCGCTATCCAGAAGTGCACCGTGCTTCACGCGATTTGAATTGTCGACATTGAAACGGCGGCACAGCGCATCAAGACTGTTCTGACCACCGGGATATTTTTTGCGGGCCATGGCGAGCGTGTCGACAGCTTGGGCGTCGGGCAGCAGCGGCCGGTTCGCCATTTTCAGTTCGGCATTCAAAAAGCCCATATCAAAAGCCGCATTGTGAATGACAAGCGGAGCGTCTTTCACGAAGTCCAGAAAGTCGTCGGCGACTTCATCGAATTTAGGTTTGTCGGCAAGGAACTCATCGGAAAGTCCGTGCACCTGAAAGGCGCCTTCAGACATTTCACGTTCCGGGTTGATATAGACATGATAGGTGGCGCCTGTCGGCATGTGGTTTTCCAATTCCACACATCCGATTTCCACCAGCCGGTGACCCTCTTTCGGACTGATCCCCGTCGTTTCCGTATCAAGCACGATCTCGCGCATTAAATTCCCCAAACGTTTTGTACATCTCCCCAGATGCATCCACGCTTCTATGCCAGAAGCTTTTTCAAGACCTCGCCTTCGCGGCCTTTCAAGTCAGCAATGATTTCGCGTACCTGGGCACGGGCATGATCCAGCCCTTTGTCGCTCTCAACAATATAGTCGGCGCCGGCGCGTTTGTCGGCATCGCTTACCTGCTTGGCAAAAATCTCGTCAAACTTTTCTTCCGTCATGTCGGGGCGTGCCAGAACACGTTCGCGTTGCAGCTCATATGGTGCGCTCACAACCACAATCACATCCACACGCTCGCGGCCCCCCGTTTCGAAAAGAAGCGGGATATCAAGGAGCACCATGTCCGCCCCGTCTTTGGCAGCGTTTTCCAGAAAGGCGCGGTTGGCCTCACCCACTAAAGGATGGACGATGCTTTCGAGCTTTTTAAGAGCTTCCGGATTACCGATCACCTGTTTGGACAGCAGGGTACGATCAACGGCCCCGTCTTTCACCACGCCCGGGAATGCCTCGTCCAAAGGTGCGACTGCGGCACCACCAGGCGCATAGAGTTTGTGCACTTCGGCATCTGCGTCATAGACAGGCACACCTTCAGCCGCGAACATTTTTGCGGTTTCCGATTTCCCCATCCCGATGGAGCCGGTCAGGCCGATCAAGAGCATTTAGTTTTCTCCCCCGTCTTTCGGGTTTAAGTCAGCGAGTACCAGTGCGCGGAGTTCCAGCGTCACCTCCGGCCGCACCCCAAACCAGGCTTCGAAACCGGGCACCGCCTGATGCAATAGCATGCCCAGTCCATCGACGACCGGATTTCCGCGCGCCCGGGCGCGGCTAAGCAGATCCGTTTCCAGCGGCGAGTAGACAATGTCCGTCACGAGTGCTGAGGGCCCCAGTTTTTCAAGTGACAGGTTCAGCGGATCCATACCCGTCATGCCCAAGGAGGATGTATTGACCAGAAGGCCCACATCTTCAAGCGCGGCGGGTGCATGCTCCCACGAGAGCACCGTGCCTTTCACATCAAGCTCGGTGAGGAGAGTCTCTGCCTTCTCAACAGTTCGGTTCACCAGGCGGATTTCTGGAACGCCCGCATCTGCAAGTGCAACAAGAATGGCGCGGGCAGCACCGCCGGCGCCCAAGACCATGGCGGGTTTCGATGTGAAGTCTACTGCAGGCGCTTCTGTCGTGAGGTTTGCCATAAACCCATAGCCGTCTGTATTGCGTCCCTCAAAATGGCTGCCGCAATCAACGATCGTGTTCACGGCTTTTAATCGCCTGGCGGCATCATCGTGATGTGTCAGCGAGGCAAATACCGCTTCCTTATGCGGCACGGTGACATTGGCGCCGATCACACCTTCGTCACGAAAGGACGAGAGGGTTGTGCTCAGCTCCTCTGGAGGCACGCCATGCTTTTCATAGACAGCGTTTTCAATGCCCAGCTTTTTGATCCAGTGGTTGTGGATCAGGGGAGAGCGCGAATGGGTGACCGGCCAGCCCAACACCCAAACACGAGCGAGGTCACTCATGTCTCGAGAGCGCCTTCTTTACGCAGATAGTCAAAGAGCGGCATGAGGGGGAGGCCCAGGATCGTGAAATAGTCACCCTCGATACGTTCGAACAATTGGACGCCCGGTCCCTCCAGCTGATAACAGCCAACGCTTGAGAGAATTTTTTCGCCGGTGCGTCTGATATAGTGGTCGAGATAGTCGTCTGAAAATTCCCGCATGGTGAGATGGGCCTGGGTTACATGGTTCCAGACAATCTCCCCACGTCGCGCAACTGCCACGCTACTGTGAAGCGTGTGGGTTTTGCCCCGGAAGAAGCAGAGATTCTTGCGCGCTTCCTCAAGGTCTCTGGGTTTATCGAACAGGCGCGCGTCACAGGTCAGAACCTGGTCGGCACCGATGACATATTGATCGCCAGCCTCGGCACTCACAGCCTGAGCTTTCAGTTCAGCAAGATGTTGGGCGAGTGCCGTACCATTTCCTTCAAAGCCCATTTTTGCCTCTGCCTCATCGACAGGAGAGACTTCGACACGAAACGACACGCCGGCATTTTCCAGGAGCATTGCCCGCACGCGGCTTCGCGACGCAAGGACCAAAGTGGGTGTATCAGACATTTGGAGCACCAATCATGGAACGATTTCCCAGGGTTACTTATTGACGGTTATAGAGATTGAGAATAGCGGCTGCTGTTTCTTCCACGGACCGTCGTGTCACATCAATCACCGGCCAACCATTCTTGTTGAAGAAACGGCGCGCTTCTGCAAGCTCTGCTGTGATTAGTTCCTTGTCGACATAGCCGGTTTCTGTTTGCTCATTTAAAGACAGCAATCTGTTTTTGCGAATTTGGGAGAGCCTGTCGACACTCGCCACGAGTCCAACGATCAAGGGGCTGGTGGCAGTTTCCAGGTCCGGCGGCAAAGGCGTGTTGGGAACAAAAGGCACGTTCGCCGCTTTGATGCCACGGTTCGCAAGATAAATGCAGGTCGGTGTCTTAGACGTTCGGCTGACGCCCACAAGAATAATATCTGCATCGTCCAAGTCGCCTGCGGTCTGTCCATCGTCATGGGCCATGGTGAAGTTGAGCGCAGCAATACGGTCAAAATATTCCGCGTTCATTTCATGCTGCACACCAGGCTTGTGAGATATTTCCCGGCCGAGATAAGTCCCCAACGCATTGATGACTGGATCGAGCACAGAGATGCAGGGAATGTCGAGCTCTCCACAGCGCTCAAGCAGTTGATCGCGGAGCTTTTCATTCACCATCGTGAACATGACAAGGCCGGGTTCCCGCTCAATTTCAGCGATTGCCCGATCAAGCTGCTTGGGACCACGCACCAGAGCATAAATGTGTTCGACCGGGCTCACATCTTCATATTGGGCACAGGCTGCCCGGGCCACAGCATTCAACGTCTCGCCCGTCGCATCGGAGACGAGATGCAGATGAAAGAGACGGCGGCTTGTCATGGGCAACTTGTCATTGGATCTGGACTTCCGGCCGCTGTTCAGCGGCGTTGCAGAGTGGGTACAAAGGAGCTTTTCTTCAAAAGCCGCCTCAAACTATCGGGGCTTTGAGGGGATAGCCAGAGTTTCATTAAGAGCTCTTAACAGATGGTCACTTACCCGGCAGCCTGTGGATGAATGTGGAAAACCGGCATAAGTCCCCGGTTTTGTTAAGGCCCTACTTGGCCATACCCGTGTTTCTTTTTTCATCGACGCTTCTGTTCATCGTTAACAAAAGCCATTTCAGGGAATGGGGAAAACGGGGACAAGTAGGGCAAAGTCCTATCACCACAACTTATCCCCATGGTTCAATTTATCCACAGGACGGTTCTGCACAGAGCAAGTGTCAATAAATCTTGAGACTCTCTCAAACAGGGGTCGAGTCACTCACAGTCCATACGTCAACTTTCGAATGGAGCATCACGTGACAAAATGCCTTCAATTTCGGGGACAAAATTTGATCCCCAATCTCCACAGGCATCCACTATCCACTACATCCTTTTATAAGATTCTATATAAGGGGCGACACGCGGGATAAGTGTGTGACGCACCTCCCATCAAGGACCTGCAATAGGTCCTGTGTCGCTTCAAGCTCCAGAAAGACTTATGACCAAGCCAGCTCCAGACAAGAAGTTCCTCAAGGCCCTCTCAGGAGAGATCTTTGATCATCCGCCCATCTGGCTGATGCGCCAGGCCGGTCGATATCTTCCAGAATATCGAGAGACACGGGCAAAGGCAGGCAGCTTTCTCAATCTCTGTTACACGCCGGAACTTGCGATTGAGGTGACGCTGCAGCCTATCAGGCGATATGGCTTTGATGCGTCCATCCTTTTCTCAGACATTCTTGTGGTGCCGGATGCGCTCGGTCAGAAAGTCTGGTTCGAAGAAGGGGTCGGCCCTCGTCTTGATCCGATTACCGATAGAGAGGGAATGAAGATCCTTGATCGGGCCAAAGTGCTGGATCATCTGAAGCCTGTCTTTGAGACGGTCAAAGGGTTGCGGCAGGAGCTTCCGAAAGAAACAGCGCTTATCGGCTTTGCAGGGGCGCCGTGGACGGTCGCGACTTACATGGTGGGGGGTCGGGGCTCGCCGGACCAGGGTGCTGCCAAGGCCTGGGCCTATAGCGATCCAGAGGGCTTTCAGTCGCTAATTGAATTACTGACAGAGGTCACCGGTGATTATCTCGAGCGCCAAGTTGCGGCAGGGGCCGAGGTGCTCCAGATTTTTGATACCTGGGCCGGGTCCTTGCCGGCGCCGCAATTCCGGAAATTCTGCCTGGAGCCGATCAAGGTGTTGCGCGCCCGGCTCAAGAAGTCCTGTCCGGATGTGCCGGTCATTGCCTTTCCCAAAGGGGCGGGGGCGGCTTACGAGACCTATTTCCGGGAGACCGGTGTGAGTGCGGTCAGTCTCGATACATCTGTGGATCCGGAATGGGCGGTGAAGGTGCTGCAGCCGATTGGACCCGTGCAGGGCAATCTGGATCCCTTATTGCTCGTTGCCGGCGGATCTGAAATGGATCGTGCGATCGATCATCTTCTGGAAACGCTTGGCAAAGGCCCCTGGATTTTTAATCTGGGTCACGGAATTGTCCCGCAAGCGCCGCCGGAACATGTGGAGCGTCTGATTAAACGGGTGCGAGGCTGATCATGAGCGACAAAGAGCGTATTGCGGTTGTGCTTTTCAATCTGGGTGGGCCGGACAGTCCGGATGCGGTGAAACCGTTCCTGTTCAATCTCTTCTCAGACAAGGCCATCATCAATGCGCCGCAGCCTTTTCGCTGGCTGATTGCGAAACTCATCTCTTCCAGGCGGGCTCCCATTGCCCGAGAGATTTACGCTCATATTGGAGGGAGATCGCCGATCGTTCCGGAAACAGAACGTCAGGCGGAAGCGATCGAACGGGTCCTTTCTGATTTGGGTGATGTGAAATGCTTTCTGGCCATGCGCTATTGGCATCCCTTTTCGCATGAGACGGCAGCAGAAGTTGCGGCCTTCAATCCGGACAAGATCGTGCTCCTGCCGCTCTATCCGCAATATTCGACGACAACCACAGCCTCATCTCTTAAGGACTGGCGACAGGCCTGGGCTAAACAGGTAGGGCCTGGTCATACTCTGTCCAAAACGTTGGAAACAAAAGAGATTTGCTGCTATCCGGAAGCACCGGGCTGGATCGAGTCTCAGACAGATCTCATTAAAAAAGCGATTGATCAGGCTGGCGGCGCGGAAGACGTGCGGGTTCTGTTTTCCGCCCACGGCCTGCCTAAAAAGGTGGTGGAGGGAGGCGATCCCTATCAGCGTCAGGTGGAACGGACCTGTGCCGCGGTGGCAAAAGAGATAGGCGTTGAGGGGCTCGATTGGGTAACCTGCTATCAGAGCCGTGTTGGACCTTTGGAGTGGATTGGGCCGTCGACGGACGATGAAATCGAACGTGCTGGCAGAGATGGCCGGAAGATTGTCCTGGCCCCCATCGCCTTTGTTTCGGAACATTCAGAGACATTGGTCGAGCTCGACATTGAGTATGGAGAGCTTGCCAAAAAATCCGGTGTGAAGACCTATATTCGCGTGCCAGCGGTTGGAACTCATCCGGCCTTTATTCGAGAACTGGGGGATCAGATCCGGGCTGTGCTGGAAAGCAATGATATTATCTGCCCGGAGGAACTTGCTGGTGGGTCCTGTCCCGGAAACCGTCCCTAAGGACCGGCTCAACAACCTTGTTTTGATATCGAAATGACTGACTTTCTGCTCGACTTTTACCCTTGGATCAAAGCTTTTCACATTATCAGTGTGATTTTCTGGATGGCGGGCATGTATTACCTGCCACGGCTTTATGTCTACCACACGGAGGTAGAACCGGGTTCGGAGCTCTCAGAGAATTACAAAAAGATGGAAGAGCTGCTGCTTCGGCGGATCATCAATCCGGCGATGATTGCCGCCTGGGTGCTTGGGCTTACCCTGGCCTGGCTCTTGTGGGACACAATCGGGACCGATGGCTGGTTTCACGCGAAACTTCTGCTGGTGACACTGATGGCGGCCTATCACGGGTTTCTGTCGCGCTGGCGGAAAGCCTTTGCCCGGGACGAACGCCCTTATACGTCGCGGCAGATGCGGATTTTGAATGAGGTGCCGCCGGTCCTCACCATCTTTATCGTCATCCTGGTGATTGTCCGCCCATTCTGATGTTATGCGCTGAGGGTTTTTAGGCGTTCATCAACGTCTTTTTTCAATGTCTTTGTATCAATAATGAAGCAGAACGACAGCTGGCCGGACTTTGATATTTCAGCCAGTGTGTCTTCAGCGGTCTGTAGGTAAACTTCATTGCCGTCCGTATAAATAAATCCGCTGGGCAACTGGCCTGGTGTGAGATCATGAAACTTCTCTCTAATGGTTGTGAGAGATTTCTTGATCTTCTTCACTGAAACACCTTGGTCGAGAAGAAGTTTTATCGTTCTGAGAAGTACGATATCGGCGAAGTGGAACCTTCTCATGCGCCCTCGGCCTCGCCTTCCTGCGACGGCAGGGACAATGATTTCCATTCGGCAGAGATAGTCCAGCATCTGTTTGCTGTGGCCCGTTAGTTTGGCCACCTGATCAATCGGATATGTCGATTCGTCAGACATCGGACTAATCCTATTTTTAAATTCGTGCGAATTTATATTTATAATACCAAAGAAATTAGCATGTTAAAGGACGTCGTTTTGGCACAACATCTTGTATTTGACAGGAATTATTGTCGATATATTGTGTTTAGGTAGTTTGTTAATCCTTAACAAACGCAATTGCGGCGTCTGCCCCAACTCCAATTGAAACAGACGCCGCTTATCGAACCTGATGGAGAATGAAGATGAGTAAGAAACCACCTTGGCATTCAGTGAAGGCCGATGTTCATCACAATAACAGTGACTGCAACACGGGCAATAACATTGAGAAGGAAAATCTTCGGCAAGGTACCGGAGGTAAGCCTCTCTGTAAGGAATGCCAGAGTTTGAGTTGATTTTGTATAACGGCGTTGAGTGAGACCGATGTTTCGATTTCGGTCTCACTCTTTGCTAGTTTCATTTGGCCTTTTTGGCTTGTAGCCTGGGGCGCCAAGGGCTATATCATGTTTAACACCCGCCGGGATCCTCCCGGAGCGCGACCTTAAAGGGGCGCCGGGCTGCCGACCTTCCCACTTTGAAGACTGATTTCAGACGGCGCCTTTTGGGACATTTCATTTCCGCACTACGAGTTTTCTCTTGTGGTTGCGTTCCAGATTTCTCCTCAGCAGGCCCATCTGCTGATCGACAGACAGATTTCTCATTTTCAGAACATCCAGTCCCGAAATTCCTAGTCAAAGACGTCTCTTTCCTTCCTTTTGCTCGTTGCCCTCCGGCTTCTCGAGCACATCACGAGAAAACATATGAAGCAGATCAAACTGCAAGAACTGAAAGCCAAATCCCCAACCGAGCTGCTGGTTGTGGCGGAAGAGCTTGAGGTTGAAAATGCAAGCACGCTCCGCACCCAGGAGCTGATGTTCGCGATCCTGAAACAATATGCGGAACAGGGCACCGATATTATCGGCGAAGGCGTTGTCGAGGTGCTGCAGGACGGGTTCGGGTTCTTGCGTTCACCGGAAGCGAACTATCTGCCGGGTCCCGATGATATCTATGTCTCGCCCTCCCAGATCCGCCGGTTCTCGCTTCGAACCGGGGATACGGTGGAAGGTGATATTCGCAGCCCTAAAGAGGGCGAGCGCTATTTTGCTTTGATCAAAGTGAATTCCATCAATTTTGCGGACCCGGAAGAAGCGCGCCACAAGGTGCACTTCGACAATCTGACGCCGCTTTATCCAGATGAAAAACTGGAAATGGAAATTGATGATCCGACCCGGAAAGACACATCCGGTCGGGTGATCGACATTGTGGCGCCTTTGGGTAAGGGACAGCGTGGTCTTATTGTTGCGCCACCACGCACGGGTAAGACCGTTCTGTTGCAGAACATTGCGCACTCCATCTCTGCCAACCATCCGGAAGCCTATCTCATCGTGTTGCTGATTGATGAGCGGCCGGAAGAGGTGACGGATATGAAACGTTCGGTGAAAGGGGAGGTTGTCTCTTCAACCTTTGATGAGCCGGCGGTGCGTCACGTACAGGTTGCCGAAATGGTGATCGAAAAAGCGAAGCGCCTGGTGGAGCATGGGCGCGATGTGATCATCCTGCTCGACAGCATCACCCGGCTTGGCCGTGCCTATAACACGGTGGTGCCAAGTTCCGGCAAAGTGCTGACCGGCGGTGTGGATGCGAACGCGCTGCAGAGGCCGAAACGGTTCTTCGGCGCGGCGCGTAACATCGAAGAAGGTGGATCGCTCACCATCATCTCCACGGCGCTCATTGATACGGGCAGCCGGATGGATGAAGTGATCTTCGAAGAGTTTAAAGGGACGGGTAACTCGGAACTTGTGCTTGATCGGAAGGTTGCCGACAAGCGTGTCTTCCCGGCGATGGATATTCTGAAATCCGGGACCCGGAAAGAAGAGCTCCTGGTGGACAAGGTTGAGCTGCAGAAAATGTATGTGCTGCGGCGCATTCTCAATCCGATGGGCACAACCGATGCCATCGAATTCCTGCTCGATAAGCTCAAGCAAACCAAGAATAATGCTGAGTTCTTCGACAGCATGAATACCTAAACGGCTTATTTCTGCGGGTTTTCGGCGTTTAGGATTTAACGGCTTCTTATCGCCCCTCAGGTGAAGATTAATCCGGGTTGTCTCTTTTGTTCGGGTGGCTGAACTTGGAGAGGTCGCTTGGACGATCAATCAGGCCTGTCTTTGCGATGGGCGTCGACTTACATGAACCCGCGTCATGTGGCGAATGTCCGGGCCCGTATTTCGGGACCGAACCCGACGGTCCTCAGTGAGATCGCGGGATATCGTTTAACAGTGCCCGCCAAAGAAATCCTTCGCTGGTGGTTGAGCGTGCGCGGCGACAAGCCGTTGCCTTCTGCAGACGAGGTCGACCTGCGCAGTCTCGTAGAGCTCCTGCCTTATATTCGTTACATGAGTTGGGAGGGACCGGAGTCTCTGGTTATTCGTGTGTTTGGCAGTGCGCTGTGCGAAGCGGCAGGTATGGACCTCAAAGGTGTCGATATCCTTTCCTTTATCGGCGGCAAAACTAAGCAACGCGACATTGATCGGTTGAAACTGCTCCCCAGACTTCCCTGCGGTGTGATCGTTTTCTGGAATGTGCTGGACCAGAACGGAATTGCGCATCCCATGGAAATGATGACCCTTCCCATCGGGCCTGGATCGGATGGGAAGGACCGGATCATCGGCACGGTGATGCCGGTCCTCAAACCGGAAGATGTTCCTGAAATCTGGGTGAAGACGATGGATGTTGAGAAACGTCTGAAGTTTCAGGACGCTCTGTTTGTCGATGTGGGCTATGGGGTTCCGTAACTGAGACAGATGACTCTTGTTAGGGAAGTGTCGAACCGTTTCCTGTAACGCTTGAAATGTTCTAGGCTCTCTCCATCGCTATTTCAGGGGAGAACTTCGAGATGTCCGACAAAATCGTTGATGGTCGCGCCACGTTTAAGACCATGGCTGACAGTGCTCAAGAAGAGTGGCAGCTGATTTCCGACAACAACCGAGAGTTCTCAAAAGGTCTTGCAGACCGCATTCTCACCCATCTCAAACTTCTTGATGGGGACTTTGGCGGCTTCGCGGTCGACCGGCTTGAACATTCCCTTCAGTCAGCGACCTTGGCGCATCGCGCAGGCAAGGATGAGGAATATGTCGTCTGTGCGTTGCTCCACGACATTGGAGACACGCTCGGTACCTATAATCATGCGGAGATTGGGGCCGCGATCCTGAAACCCTTCGTGTCTGAGGACAATCACTGGATGCTGGAGCATCACGGGATTTTCCAGGGCTATTATTTCTTCCATCATATTGGGCTTGATCGCGATATGCGCGAACAGTTCAGAGGACATCGGGCCTTCGAACACACGGCCCAATTCTGTCACCTGTTCGACCAGAATGCGTTTGACCCGGACTATGACACGATGCCGCTCGAAGCGTTTGAGCCAATGGTCCAGCGCGTCATGGCGAAGCCGCGGGCAAGCATCTACAAACGCTCACCAGCGTTGGCTGCTGAATAAACGCGTTTAAGGCTCGATGATGCTGGCACCGGTCGTCTTGCGGGCCTGAATGTCAATGTGAGACTGAGCGGCGTCGGCGAGGGCGTAGCGCTGATTGATATCGACCTTCACTGCACCTCTGGCGACGACATCGAACAAGTCGGCCGTGGCCTCGGCCACCTGATCCGGAGTCATCATGTAATGCAGCATGGTGGGGCGCGTTACATAGAGCGAGCCCTTGTTCTGAAGATCGCTGAGATCCACACCGGTGACCGGACCCGACGCATTGCCAAAACTCGCGAGCAGGCCGCGCGGGGCCAGACAGTCCAGGGACATATGAAACGTGTCTTTGCCGACACCGTCATAGACGACGGGGACCTTGGCGCCATTGGTAATGTCGGCGACGCGCTCGGGCACATTCTCTGTTGAATAGTTGATGACGTGGGCACAGCCATGGGCGCGTGCGAGCTCCGCCTTTTCTTCTGAGCTCACGGTGCCGATCATGGTAACGCCGAGCTCCTTCGCCCATTGGCAGGCAACAAGACCACAGCCGCCAGCCGCTGCGTGGAAAAGGATGGTGTCGCCCGCTTTGACTTTGTAGGTCTCTTTAAAGAGGTAGCGGACGGTAAGGCCCTTCATCATGAGGGCCGCTGCTTCATCTTCCTTCACACCATCTGGAAGTTTGATCAGTCCGGCGGCGAAACAGTTCTGTGCTTCCGAATAGGCACCGATGGGACCTGAGCCATACGCAACGCGATCGCCGACGCTCACATTGGTCACGCCGTCGCCGACCGCTTCCACCACGCCGGCTGCTTCCAGTCCGAGGCCGGAGGGCAAAGGGACGGGATAGAGGCCGGAGCGGTGATAGGTGTCGATATAATTGAGGCCGATCGCCGTGTGTTTGACTCGTGCCTGGCCCGGACCCGGGTCCGGCAAATCCACCTCTTCGAGTTTCATCACTTCCGGTCCCCCGGTTTCGTGAATGCGAATTGCCTTTACCATGCGTGCTCCTTGAGCCTTAGTGCTCTTTTGGGGGTGTTTCCCGTTTTTTATTAGCCCCCAAGACGAGTCTCAGGATGAGTCTGGGGGCCGAAATATTTGATTCGGATACGGAATATCTTTTCGTGAACGTGTTTCTGGACGCAAAACCGCGAGACACTTTTGCTGGAAACACGATGTCCTGACTCAAATCAGAGGCTGGCTTTGAAGAAGTCAACGGTCCTGCCGTTGGCAAGGTCCGCATCGCCCTGATCAAAATGGGCGCCGCCGGCACGGGCGAACGCATGATCGCGTTCCGGGTAGTCATGGATCGTGATGTGCGTATTCCCATCAAGGCCTGCATGGATTGCGGCCTGTGCGTCCGCAGGCACGAATTCGTCCTTACCGGCGATGTGCAGCATGAGGGGTTTGGAAATGTTGCTCGCTTCGCCGGTCAGGTTCTGCAGATTGACACCATAAAAGCCGACGGCGGCATCCGCATCTGTCCGTGTTGCGGTCAGGTAGGCGAGTTGACCGCCGAGGCAATAGCCCACAGCGCCGACCTTACCATTTGCACTGGCAAGTTTCCGGGCAACGTCAATGGTGGCCTGGACATCAATCATGCCTTTATCGACATCGAATGCATTGAACAGTTCAAAAGCCTTGGCCCATTCTTCTTCCGACTGGTCGGTAATGTCGATGCCCGGCTCGATACGCCAGAAGAGATCCGGTGACAGCGCCAGATATCCCTGCTTCGCGAGGCTGTCGCAAATACCCCGCATCACGGCGTTCACACCGAAAATTTCCTGAATGACGACAATGGCAGGGAAGGGGCCGTCGCCGTCCGGTTTGGCAAGGTAGCCGGAGAAGCTGCCGTCTGGACCTGTAATCGTGATGGTTTCTGAACTCATGAGGGCCTCCTGTCAGAGAATTATGTTGGGCGGATGATGTCACCTTGCCCGACTATTTTGGCGATAGCGTAACGGGGTCTTGGGCCTGTTGCGAGCAGGTTTCTTCCAAAAGACGATGTGATCTTTAGTTGAAGATCAATCAGGGGCGAGGCGACTCGCTTCGAGGGCTGCGCGCAAGTCCCCAGGATCGGTAACCGGTGCAGAGCAGACCGGGCCCGTGCACACATACGCGGTTGCTTTGCCCTCCACCATGGTCTTTCCCTTGGCCGGGTGCCCGTCGGGAAGGTCAGCGCCCGCATCCAGATCCAGAAGCAGTCGGGTGGGCAGGGAGAGACCAAGGACGGTGTCCTTGAGCGCTCTTCTTCCGGCATCGTCTTTTTCGCCGATAATGACAATCTGCGTGAGATTGACGGCTGTATCGAGGCTTGCGAGCCAGCTCCCGTACGGAAAGGCGTTTTTGGTGACGGCGCCACCAAAAGCCAGGATCAATTGGTCAGCGCGGTCCCGATAATGTTCATCGCCGGTGAGCGCATAGAGGCGGACGAGCAAGCCGGGAAGGGTTCCATTGGCTGCGGGGGTTGCGTCATCGGCGGCCGTGCGGGTGCGCACGAGGAGCGCTTCGGCATCGTCGGCCGTGTAGAAATAGCCGCCATGTGTCTCATCCCAGTAATGGGCGTCGAGCTCGCTTATGTAGGCTTGTGCATCGTCCACATAGGACCAATCGGTTGTGGCTTCGAACAGAGCGAGGGCGGCGGCGCACATGTTCGCGAGACCATCCGCCATGGCGCGATGCTGGAGGCGGCCGGCGCGATAGGCATGATGCATGCGTCCGTCGCGCTTCATGGATTCGGCCACGAAACGATAGGCTGTTTGACTCAAGGTACGCCAGTCGTCCCGCCCGAACACAAGGCTCGCATTGGCAATGGCGGCGATGGCCAATCCGTTCCAGTCGAGCAGGATTTTGTCATCAAGACCCGGTGCGATGCGTGAGCCGCGCTTATCGAACAGTTTTTGACGAAGCTCTTTGAGCCTTTCTTCGTCCTCTTGGGAGAAGTTATGCCCAACCAGGTGCAGACGATTGAGGATGGAGTTGTCTTCCCAATTGCCTCCCTCCCGGACATCATATTGCTCTCTGAACCAGGGGCCGTTGATGCCGAGTTCCGCGTCTATCTCATCCGCCGTCCAGACATAGAATTTGCCTTCTTCGCCCTCGCTGTCTGCGTCGATGCTTGCGGCAAACGCACCTTCTGCCGTCGCCATCTCCCGTGTTATCCAGTCGATTGTCTCGGCTACGCGGGCGGCATAAAGCGGGTCTTTTGTCTCCTGCCAGGCTTCTGTCAAGCGGTCGATCAGAAGCGCGTTGTCGTAGAGCATTTTTTCAAAGTGGGGGACCAACCAGTCGGCATCGACAGAGTAACGGGCGAAGCCGCCCCCAAGGTGATCGTAGATCCCGCCTTCGCACATGCGGGTGAGGGCAGTGGTTACTGCCGCGCGGAGCTCCTTATTGCCGGTGGCGATGTGCGCGCGCCAGAGCACGTCAAGGAGCCCGGTCTGCGGAAATTTAGGGGCGCCCTTAAGGCCGCCCTTTGCCATATCCATGACGCCCAGAAGCTGATTGGCAACGCCAAGAAGCATGTCGAGCGGTGGTTGACCGCTCGTGTCGTCAACGCGGGCGAGGGCGTTTTTGAGAGCGTCCCGGTTGCCTTGGATCTTTTCCGGCTCTTCCCTATACAGTCGGGCGATCTCTTCGAGGATCTGTGGAAAGCCAGGGCGGCCATAGGCGGGTTTTGGCGGGAAGTAGGTGCCACCCCAGAAAGGTTCACCTTCGGGGGTAAGAAACATGGTCAGCGGCCAGCCGCCCTGTTCACCGAGGGCATGCAGCGCACTCATATAGATCGTGTCGATGTCCGGCCGCTCTTCCCGATCGACTTTGATGTTGATATAGAGCCGGTTCATGATGTCGGCGATGGCCGGGTCTTCGAAGCTCTCATGGGCCATAACATGGCACCAGTGGCAGGCGGCGTATCCGACCGAGAGCAGTATGGGTTTGTTTTCCGCTTTGGCGCGGGCAAGGGCGTCGGGTCCCCAGGGATGCCAGTGGACTGGATTGTCTTTGTGTTGGAGCAGGTAGGGGCTCGTTTCATTCGAAAGTAGATTTTGAGGGTGGGTCTCAGTCATGGGAAATCTTTCGAGGAAACGGGGGCACATTCAAGAGATAGCATGGAACGTGTCGGCCACAAGATGCGTCCTTGCTTCGCCGGTTGAATTGTAGGAGTCGATTCGGATTGGAAACGATTTTCGCACCAGCAACGCCGCGGGGGCGCGGGGGTGTTGCCGTCATCCGGATTTCCGGGCCTCGTGCCAGTGCGGCGCTTGAAGACCTGTCGGGACGTGCCGTTGGAGCCCCGCGCGCGGCGGAGCTGCGTGAGCTTAACGATCCGGAGTCCGGTGAGGTGCTGGATCAAGCTCTGGTGCTTTTCTTTCAGGGGCCGCATTCCTTTACCGGGGAAGATGTTGTGGAACTCCACCTCCACGGAGGACTCGCAGTGGTTGATTCTGTGGTGCAAGGACTCGGTAAAATTGAGGGCTTGCGGTTTGCGGAAGCCGGTGAATTCTCCCGCCGTGCGGTTGAGAATGGAAAGTTCGATCTGTCAGCGGCGGAGGGGATTGCCGACCTGATCGAGGCGGAGACCTCCGCCCAGCAGGCGCAAGCCCTGCGGCAGATGAAGGGAGCCTTTGGCGCACTCTGCGACAGTTGGCGGGATCAGTTGGTTCAATCGTTGGCCTATGTTGAGGCGGATATTGATTTCGCGGATGAAGATCTGCCAGATGACCTGGCTGCATCGGTCTTACCGGGGCTGACCGGGTTGTATGAGGAAATCTCGAGGTTTCTGGCGGATCATCGAGGGGAGCGGATCCGGGATGGGATTTTCGTTGCCGTGGTAGGGCCTCCCAATACGGGTAAATCAAGTCTTGTTAACGCTTTGGCAAGGCGGGATGCGGTGATCGTTTCCGATGAGGCCGGGACCACCAGGGACGTGGTTGAGGTGCGCCTGCGGATGGCGGGATTGCCGGTGACGGTTTGCGATACGGCGGGTTTGCGGGAAAGCACGAGTTCGGTAGAGCAGGAGGGGATCCGGCGGGCGCGCAAGACGGCGGAAGAGGCCGATATCCGAATTTGGATGCAGTCAGCGGTTGACGCATCCCCGGATCTCTTTGCGACGGCAGAACCGCATGACCTGAAACTGGTGAACAAGGTGGACGTGGCACCTAACCCGCTGTCCGCGCCTGATATCTTTCGGGTCTCGATCAAGAAAGGCGAGGGAGTCGAGGCTTTCGAGCGAGCTCTGGCTCAAAAGATTGGGGATCTGTTCAGTCTCAGAGAAGATCCTGTGATTACGCGTGCGCGGCACCGCAAGGAGCTGGAGGCCTGTGTGGTTGCGCTCGATGGAGCCATCTCTCTGCTTCGAGTCGGAGGCGAAACGGCCCTTGTCGCAGAAGAGCTTCGGCATGCAGCCCGTGCGGTTGGGCGGATCACTGGGCGGGTAGATGTAGAAGAATTGCTGGATGTGGTGTTCCGGGATTTCTGTATCGGGAAGTAGTGTTTCACGTGAAACACTTGAGTCAAAAAGGTCACAGACCGACGATTTGATTTTGACGACGGGGCTTAACCGGCCTAGATGTGACGCTGATATATGGTCCAGATGAGAGCGGCCACGAATATGCGCGAAAAGAGATGAGATGGATCGCTTTGATGTGATTGTGATCGGTGGCGGGCACGCTGGCTGCGAGGCGGCAGCGGCGTCAGCGCGCCTGGGCGTCTCCACGCTCCTGATCACGCATAAATGGGCGACTGTTGGTGAGATGTCCTGCAACCCGGCGATCGGTGGCCTTGGGAAAGGTCATCTGGTGCGGGAGATCGATGCCCTTGATGGGGTTATGGGTAGGGTCGCGGATGCGTCTGGTATCCAGTTCCGCCTCCTGAACCGGCGGAAAGGCCCCGCGGTCCGGGGTCCACGGACCCAGAGCGACCGCAAGCTCTATAAACAGGCGATGCAGCAGTCGATTACAGACCAAGAGAATCTGACCGTAGAAGAGGGCGCTGTTGTTGATCTGATCGTGGAAGACGGTGCCGTCTCCGGCCTGGTCTGCGAGGACGGCCGCCGGTTCGAAGCGGCCAGGGTCATTCTGACGACGGGAACATTTTTGAACGGGGAAATCCATCTCGGACGGGAACGGGTTCCCGCCGGGCGGGTCGACGAAGCGCCCGCACTTGGTCTGTCAGAGCGTCTGTATGGGCTCAATCTCAAGATGGGGCGCCTGAAAACAGGGACGCCGCCAAGGCTCGACGGGCGGACCATCAACTGGGACGTCCTTGAAGAGCAATATGCCGACGATCCGGCAGTTCCCTTTTCCTTTTTGACCGGGAAAGTGCCTCAGAGGCAGATTTCCTGCCATATCACCCGGACGACACCTGAGACCCACGAAATCATCAGAGCTAATCTGGAGGAATCTCCGGTCTATGGGGGCCGGATCGATGGCGTCGGGCCGCGCTATTGTCCATCGGTTGAAGACAAGGTGGTTCGGTTCTCGGAACGGCCCTCTCATCAGATCTTCCTGGAGCCAGAAGGGTTGGATGATCACACAGTCTATCCCAACGGGATTTCAACGGCGCTTCCTGAAGACGTTCAGAAGGCCTTTCTCGCGACCATTCCGGGCCTGGAGGAAGCGGAGATCCTAAGGCCAGGCTATGCTATTGAATATGATTATGTTGATCCCAGAGAGCTCCTGCCCACGCTGGAAGCGAAGGCCCAGAGAGGGCTTTATCTCGCGGGGCAGATTAATGGGACTACAGGATATGAAGAGGCGGCCGCTCAGGGCCTGATGGCCGGTCTGAATGCGGCCCTCGCTACGCTTGGCGAAGAGCCGTTCATTCTGGATCGGGCAGATGCCTATATTGGTGTGATGATCGATGACCTTGTTACAAAGGGCGTTTCGGAACCGTACCGGATGTTCACCTCTCGGGCGGAGTATCGGTTAAGCCTAAGGGCAGACAATGCGGATCAGCGGTTGACGCCCTTAGGCCTCGCAGTGGGGTGTGTTGGGGCGGAAAGGGCCGCGCAATTCAGTGCGAAGCAGGAAAAGCTTTCTTCGGCGCATGCTTTGGCAAAGAAGCTCACAGAGACGCCGGCCAAGCTTGCGAAAATGGGGTTCAAGATCAATCAGGACGGTGTCCGGCGCTCCGCATTTGATCTGCTGGCCTATGCGGACATTGGTCTTGCAGACATCCTATCGGTCTGGCCGGAGCTTGGAGAGCTGGAGCCTGAGATTGCGGAGCAGCTAGAGATCGATGCCACCTATGCGGTCTATCTGGAGCGCCAGGCAGCGGATGTTCGGGCCTTCCGGAAGGATGAAGCGCTGGTAATCCCAGCGGCTCTTGATTATGCGACAGTGCCGGGGCTATCTCAGGAAGTACGCCAAAAGCTGTCGGCAGCGAAGCCTGTGACACTGGGTCAGGCGTCCCGCGTGGAGGGTGTCACCCCCGCCGCGATTACAACCCTTCTTCTCTTTGTAAAGCGCGGAAATCTGCGCCGTTCGGCCTGATCCTGTGGATAAAGGTCGCCAAGTCCTTGATGCGGAATCCTTTTTCGAGGTCGCACATGTTTCACGTGAAACAATGGCGCGACTCTCGGTATACGAGTCCCTTCTGAGGAAGTGGCAAAAGTCGATCAATCTGGTTGCCAACTCGACACTGGATGAGGTCTGGCGCCGCCATTCTGGGATTCAGCCCAGCTGGTCGACCTCATATCTGATACCCACCTGAAATGGGCCGACTTTGGCAGCGGGGCAGGGTTTCCGGGGCTTGTGCTTGCCATTTTGGCAGCGGACCGACCGGGTTTTCAGATGAACCTGGTGGAGAGCGACCAACGAAAGTCTGTTTTCTTGCGAGAGGTCATTCGAGAAACAGGGGCACCGGCCCGGGTTCACACGTCCCGGATTGAAGTGCCTGAAACCATCGCTGCGATCGGCGAGTGTGATGCTCTCTCCGCGCGGGCCTGTGCGCCCCTCGAGCGGCTCCTGAGCTGGTCCGAACCCTATTTTGGACCGCAGACAGTGGCCTATTTTCTAAAGGGCGCTAGTGCGGAAGAAGAATTGACCCTGGCGCGGAAATCGTGGACATTTAAGGTCACGTCCTATCCGAGCCAAGCAGACAGCCAAGGGTCTGTCCTAAAGGTGGAGCAACTTGATCGTGTCTGACATGCCATCTTCTTCCGTTGAACATGCTTCTGAGACATCGCCGGCACCACAAGCTGCCGAGCAGGCTCATCCCCGCGTTTTGGTGCTTGCCAATCAAAAGGGTGGGGTAGGCAAAACAACGACGGCGATCAATCTCGGGACCGCCCTCGCGGCAGTAGGAGAGCGGGTTCTTGTGGTCGACCTGGACCCGCAAGGCAATGCCAGTACGGGTCTGGGAGTGGATCGGGGCGACCGGACCCTTTCCACCTATGATGTGTTGATTGGGGCGGCTCTGATCGAAACGGCCATCGTGCCTACGAAAGTTCCGGGCCTTGATCTCGTCCCGTCTACCATGGATCTGCTGGGAGCAGAGTTAGAGCTTGCCAGTGTTTCGAGACGGTCTCACCGTCTCCGGGATGCGCTAGCGCGGATGCCGGCTGCCGGGCAGGATCTGGACGGCGTTCCGGAAGAGATGAATAGCCGGCCCTATACCTACATCCTGATTGATTGTCCGCCCTCGCTTAATCTGCTCACGATCAATGCGATGACCGCCGCGGATTCCATCCTGGTTCCGCTGCAGTGTGAATTTTTCGCGCTAGAAGGCCTTAGTCAGCTCCTGCGGACAGTGGAGCGGGTCCGGACCAGCCTCAATCCACGCCTTGATATTCAAGGCATTGTGCTCACCATGTTCGATCAGCGAAACAATCTTTCAAACCAGGTTGCTGACGATGTGAGGGAGCATTTGGGAGATAAAGTCTACAAGACCGTGATTCCCCGTAATGTGCGGATTTCCGAAGCGCCCTCCTATGGCAAGCCAGCACTGGTTTACGACCACCGTTGTGCCGGCAGTCGCGCTTATATGAAGCTTGCCTCCGAGCTTATTCAAAGGGAGCGCGTGTTGCGGAGTCAAACTGCTGCATGACTTCAGTTTCAGAGGGTTATGAGGTGAATTTCGAGTCAAACCTCATGACTCTTAAGAGTCCCAGTTAAGGTATTGAAAAGATTCAAAAATGGCGCTACCAGGCCCTACTTTAGGGTTGATCGCTAAAAGATAAGGTTTACCAAGGACTTAGGCTTAATGTCTTGGATGCCTGGAGACAGAGAGTGCTGGATCACACTCTGTCTTTGTTAAGAAAGAGGAGGCCGGCATGGTCGATGAAAGCGCTGGAAAGAACCGACTGGGCCGAGGCCTGGCGGCGTTGATCGGTGATGATGCGGCCGTGGCGCTGGGTGATGAGACGGCGCCTGCCCCGAAAGGGGTCCGGGAGGTTCCTATCGAGTTTCTGCGGGCCAATCCTTTTCAGCCGCGCCAGATCTTTAAAGCCGGTGATCTAGATGATCTAACGGAGTCGATCCGGGAAAAGGGCATTTTGCAGCCCATTATGGTGCGCCCCGTTCCTGGTGGTGGTGAGAATGAGTTCGAGATTGTCGCTGGCGAGCGGCGCTGGCGGGCAGCGCAGGCGGCACAGCTCCATAATGTGCCGATTGTTGTCAAAGATCTGAATGACAATGAGTCGCTCGAAATCGCAATTATCGAGAATGTCCAGCGCGCCGACCTCAATCCGATTGAAGAGGCGGCTGGCTATCAGCGCCTGGTCGATCAGTTTACTTACACCCAGGACCAGCTCTCGAAGATGATCGGCAAAAGCCGCTCGCACGTTGCCAACACGCTCCGATTGCTCAGTCTTCCCAATGGTGTGCAGGACCTGCTCTCTGAAGGCGCCTTGAGTGCGGGTCATGCACGAGCGCTCATCGGGCACCCTCAGGCGGAAAGTCTGGCAAAGGAAATTGCAGCCAAGGGCCTGTCGGTTCGTGAGGCTGAGGCGTTGACCCGAAAGCCGGAACCCAGCGCGCCAAAAGCAAAAAGCGCTGCCTCGCCCAAAATGAAAGACGCGGACACACTCGCGCTTGAGAAAAACATTACGGATGCGCTGGGCCTCACCGTCTCGATCAATCACAAGGGTGAAAAGGGCGGGACCGTGAATGTCAGCTACACATCCCTTGAACAGCTTGATGAGATTTGCCGCCGACTGTCGCGGGTCTAGCTCCTCCGCTTACGGATCAACTTGTTCCAGTTGACTCTAACGTCAAGGACTCTTTGGAGCCCTTTATCGCCTCCCCCCAGAACGCGCACCTTGTGCAACCCGCATGAGAGCCTGCGCACAAATGGCGCGGTCGGGCAGGCCGGTTGTCTTACACTGACGGTCGGCATCTCCCAGCAGACTCAGTGCACGTTCAAGACGTTTGCGGTCCCAAAGACCGCACTGTCTTTTCATGGAGGCGGACCGTTTGAAGTGAACCGGTGGGCGCAATGCCTTGATGGCGGCTTCGCGATCGCTGCCGGCTTCCATCCGACCAAGGACCAGATGAAGCTGTTGCACATGCCGGGTCATGGCGATGAGAATGGCGATGGGCGCCGTGTCGGCTTCCGCCGCTTTTGCCAAGGCCACATCAAGCGCACCAAAGTCCCCAATGGCGGCGGCATCCACAATATCGTCCAGCCGCGTTGCGGCTGTGTCGCCGATGCAGGCAGTAACATCTGCCAGGCTCACACTTGCGGCATCGGGCTCTGAGCGCATATAGAGGATCAACTTATCAAGCTCCTGCAGTGTTACGCCGCGGTCGCTCCCCAAATGGCTTGTGAGATAGGCAAAGGCGTCAGAGTCGGCCCTCAGTCCCGCCTGTCGCAATCTTTCTTCGATCACCCGTTCCAAGGTCCGGGCATCATCGGCATAGCAGGGAATGGCGGCACCGTTCTTCGCGGCTTCGAGTGCCTTGCGCAGGCTTGACCTCGGGGTGAGTTCGCCTCCTTCCAGAAGAATGAGCGCATCCCCGGCAGGGGCCTCCAGGAAGGACTTGACGATTTTCGACAGGGAGTCGCCTGCGTGCCGCACGCGCACCACCCGCCTTCCGCCCATCATAGAGATGGCTGCTGCTTCGTCTGCCAGACGTGCCGGATCCTGCTTCAGGTCGGTATCGGCTAAATCTGTCAGACGGAAGGGATCGCTTAAATCATCCAGAACGGTTTTGGCCAGCCGGTTTGCGCGTTCCCGCACAAGGCCCTGATCCGGACCAAAAATCAAGATGACCTGTGCGTTCGGGTCCGGGTTTGCAACGAACCGGTCTATGTCGCCTGCGCGGAGTTTCATTCAACGCCCTTGATCTGGAATTTCCACCGAGGTTCTAGAAGGTGTTCGCTCAGATTTCCTGATTAGCTTTCCTGGCGCTCAAAGTAGATGGCAAGCTTGGTGTGGATCTCTTCTGCAACCTGGTTTGTTACTCGGTCTTCCGCGTCGCGCTCCGCAATGATATTCGCAAACTCAGACGCCACTCGGTTGTAAGCGACAATCCCAAAGGATTTGGCTTCGTAGAGGGGCTCATTAGTCGCAAGATCCCGCAGAGTGAATGTCGACCTGAGGGTGAGGTTCCGTCGGGTCACTTCAGTGTCCTGCTGAATGGCGACGTCGGATCGAAAAAGAGTAGAGGAAACAGATAGTGCATATTGTGGTGCGACCAGCGAGTTTGACCGCAATAGGTCTTCAAGCGCGATGCGCAGTTTTCGGCTTTCTTCTCCGCCCCCTGTCTGTACGGTGACTGCAGCAAGCGACGAAACGATCCCAGTACTGTTATTCTGCGGTGCATAAAGCGGGGTGAAGCCGCACGCGCTCAACACGAGACACAGCAGCATTGTTGCTGTGACGGTGATTGAGCGGTGTTTACCCGATAACGACATTGACGATCTTGCCGGGGACGACAATGACTTTGCGGACGCTTGCGTCTCCAATCGCATGTTGCACTTTCTCCTGCGCCAAAGCGGTTTCTTCCACCGTCTTTTTGTCTGCGTCGACGGCGACGGTGATTTCGTCCCGCCGCTTTCCGTTCACTTGAACGGCGACCGTTACGGAGTGTTCCACGAGCAGGGCAGGCTCTGCAACCGGCCAGGCGGTTTCCGCAATCAAGGTCTCATGCCCAAGCGCAACCCACGCTTCTTCGGCGAGATGCGGCATCATCGGCGCGACAAGCTGGGTCAGTATTTCAACCGCTTCGCGCCGTGCCCATTCAGCTGCTGCTTTGTCGCCTGGTTTGAATGCCGACAACGCGTTGCTGAGTTCATAGATTTTGGCGACCGCCCGGTTGAAACCCAGTTGATCCAGGTCCGCCGTGATTGCCTCCAATGCTTTGTGCACTGTCCGGCGGAGCTCTTCCGCTGGTGCATCCAGCGTGGGCATCGGTGTGCCAACGGGGGTGAGACCGCTGAGGGTTGATTGAATCAACCGCCACAGGCGTTGCGTGAACCGCCAGGCCCCTTCTACTCCTTCTTCGGTCCACTGAACATCGCGTTCCGGCGGGCTGTCGGAGAGCATGAACCATCGCGCTGTGTCGGCCCCATACTGGTCGATGATCGCAGATGGATCGACCGTGTTCCGCTTGGACTTGGACATTTTCTCAATGGCGCCAACGGTAACTGGTGCGCGGTTGCCGGCATCGTCCAGATAGGGCGTTTCGTCCTCCCAGACGAGTTCTTCAGGTGAGACCCATCGGCCATCAGTGGCTTTATAGGTTTCGTGGGTGACCATGCCCTGTGTAAACAGACCGGCAAAGGGTTCGCGAATGTCCATATGTCCCGTTGCCTTCATGGCGCGGGAGTAGAAACGGGAATAGAGCAGGTGCAGAACGGCATGCTCCACCCCCCCAATATACTGATCAACCGGAAGCCAATGGTTTGCCAGATCGGGTGCTGTTGGTGTTCCCGCTTGCGGTGCCGTAAAGCGTGCGAAATACCATGACGAGTCGACGAATGTGTCAAACGTATCGGTCTCGCGGACGGCATCCTTGCCGCACTTCGGACAGGGCACATGTTTCCAGGTCGGGTGGTGTTCCAGCGGGTTGCCGGGCTTGTCGAAGGTTACATCGTCGGGCAGCACAACGGGCAGTTGATCTTTGGGAACCGGTACTGTGCCGCACTCATCGCAGTGGATGACGGGGATCGGACAGCCCCAATAGCGCTGGCGCGAGATGCCCCAATCCCGCAACCGGTAATTGATGGTTCCCTCGCCAAGACCCAATGTCTCAAGCTTTTCGATCGCGGCGCGTTTGGCGGCGTCCACTTCCAGTCCGTTCAGGAAATCGGAATTGACGGCCACGCCGTCTCCGTCAAACGCCGTCTCGCTGGCGTCTTGCTCAGCAATGAAGGCGGCAAGGTCGTCACCTTCCAGTTTTTTGGGCGCGACGACAGTTGTTACTGGCAAATCATATTTCCGGGCGAAATCCAGGTCGCGTTGGTCATGGGCCGGACAGGCGAAAATGGCCCCCGTGCCATATTCCATGAGGACAAAGTTCGCCACATAAACGGGCAGGGTGGCTCCATCGATAAAGGGGTGACGGGCTTTAAGCCCCGTATCAAATCCGCGTTTCTCGGCTTTTTCGATTGCTTCTTCGCTTGTTCCCAACTGTTCGCATTCGCGAACGAAGGCGGCAAGCTTGTCGTTCGTCTCAGCAAGCTCGCGTGTCAGAGGGTGACCAGGAGAAAGGGCACAGAAGCTCGCTCCGAAAAGAGTGTCAGGTCTGGTTGTGAAAACTTCCAGCGGATCATCGCGTCCCTCAATGGCGAACTGAACATGAGCGCCTTCTGAGCGGCCGATCCAGTTGCGCTGCATGACACGCACTTTGTCCGGCCAACGTTCCAGTTCGTCGAGTCCAGCCAGCAGGTCGTCAGCCATGTCGGTAATTTTGAAAAACCACTGCGTCAGTTCGCGGCGCTCGACAAGTGCGCCGGAGCGCCAGCCCCGTCCATCAATGACCTGCTCATTGGCCAGCACGGTCATATCGACCGGATCCCAATTCACCTGCGCGGTCTTTCGGGTCACAAGACCGGCGTTCAACATGTCCAGGAAAAGTGCCTGCTCTTGCGCATAATAGCTGGGGTCGCAGGTTGCGAATTCGCGGCTCCAGTCGATGGCGAGACCCATCTGTTTCAGTTGGCCGCGCATGGCGTCGATATTTTTGTAGGTCCACTCGCCTGGATGTACCTTATTCTCCATCGCAGCGTTTTCCGCCGGCATGCCGAACGCGTCCCACCCCATTGGGTGAAGCACATCGTAGCCTTGCGCTTTTCTGAAACGCGCAATCACATCGCCCATGGTGTAATTCCGGACATGGCCCATATGAATGCGGCCGGACGGGTAGGGGAACATTTCCAGGACATAGTATTTCCCGGCGCTTCCCTCACGCGGCTGATCGGGAGCGTGAAAAGTCTGCTTTTCTTCCCAGACTTTTTGCCACTTTGTTTCGGTGGTTTTCGCGTTGTAGCGATCGGCGGACATGTGAGCTCTTCGACTTAGGAGAACGGAGATAGGCAGAGGGGGTAACGCAAGTCATTCCCTTATGCGCCTCTTTTGCATGGGATCGCAGCGGGGAGCAAGGCTCGTCTCAGGCGCTCCAGCGAAATAGGTGGCCCTGCCCTGTGGCTTGGCGCCCGACAAGAGCGCTGGCCTTTAAGGCCACTTGGGTGATGGGCGCTGTCCTATACCAAAGAGTGAGGAGGTCAGCCTTCGTCTGCTTCCAGAGTATTAACCCGAAGTTCTCGTGCTCTCATAAGGATCGCGTTTTCGAGCTGAACACTTGTCGCGGCATTGGAGCTTGCGTCACGCCATTCGTCTCCGGCTCGTTCCTGACGGAATACAGCGACCTTCAAGCCGTCGGCCCGGAGGCGCTTATCCAGGATGTACACCGTAAGTTTGAAACGTTCTGACGGTGACGCCGGATCCGAATACCATTCCGTAATGATTACGCCCCCGAAAGGATCCGCAGAAGCTAGGGGGACAAAGGATACTGTGTCCAGGGATGCGCGCCAGAGGAAGCTGTTGACGCCGATGCCACCTCCACCAGCGGCACCCTCGCTGTTGTCCCCTCCAAACAGGACCAGGCCATCTTCTCCGAAAATGCTTTCACGCTGAGCATTGGGATCAGGATTGGGATTTGTTGGTCCCCGACCGCCGGTTGTCGTTGGGAAACTCGAGTCGCTCGGTCCGCACGCCGCCAGCATCAGCGCAACAGATGCTGCCGCCAGGGCCTTCTTCATCGTTCCCGCTTTTCCGGATTCTGCAGACTTTGCAGCGAATATTGGTGCAAAACTCATTGTCGACATGGCCTCTAGCTTATTGGGCGTCCTGCGCGGACCGCTTATGGGTGCGCTGTCCGCCTCCCTCCGGTTGCCCACCGTGACCGAAAGTCGGTCTAGGGGCAAGTTTTCCCACTGATTTCAGGCGTTTATACCGACTTAACGTCAAGGCGTCTACGGCATAAGTGCTCAGCCCATTCAGGCCAAGGAGCCCTGCTTTCCCAGATGCATGCTGTTTCCTATTGGCCCGATTTGGCCGCCAGCCCACACCCAGCCCAGCCCCGCATACAAACCTGGTGCAGATAGGTCACAATGCTGCTTGCCGTTTTTTCTGACGCCACAGATTCTCCTCGGGTTTGCAAGCATATGGAGGCGGGTAGCACTTTGTTAACCATATGGAAACCACTTGTGACGTTTACGCAACATCGCTCCAATTTTGAGGCAAAACTGGCGTTCCTTTGCTTGACGGTCGCACTCCACTCGGGATTAATCGGCATACGCGCTCGGGGGGGCATTGTGTCGGCCCGGCGATGAAGTGGACCAGAGCAGTGGTGCTTTCGATTGAAAGCGGTTTCCGTTGATTTGGACATTTTGTATTTGAACAGCTTATTGCTGAACTGCGAGGAACAAATGAAAAAGACACTTCTTGGGACGACAGCTCTCGTCTCGGCTGGTCTGGTAGCCGGTCCTGCTCTTGCAAGCGACCCGCTTACCGTTACGGTTAGCGGCTCTGTTGTAACGGGCTTCTATTTCGTTGACATGGACACCGTTGGTGGTGTCGACGCTGACGACACAAAAGTTGCTGTTGTTGCACGTAACGTAGACATCGTTGCTTCAGGCACACTGGACAATGGTCTGGTTGCTGGTGCTGCTCTTAAAGTGCAGCTGGGCGATGACGAAGGTAACGCGCTGAACACTGGCGATGACGCAACATTCTCGGAAGCTTATACCTTCCTCGAAGGCGGCTTCGGTCGTGTAGAACTTGGTGCGACTGATGGTGCTGCATTCAAGATGCACTACAGCTCACCTTGGTTCGTTCCAGGCAATGGTGTTGACTCACCAAACATCTACAACATGAACAATGGTGGCGTAACGTTCTCTTCACGCACATCAACGTTCTCGTTGCTTGCTGAAGACGACAACAAGATCTCTTACTTCACGCCTCGCCTGGCTGGTTTCCAGCTCGGTGCTTCGTTCACGCCTGACGTTGGCGCAAACGACCCAGTTGCAAACGGCTTCGGTCTGAGCGCACAGAACAGTGCAGTAGAAGACGTCTTCGAAATCGCTCTGAACTACGCAGGTGAGTTCGGTGGCGTAGATATTGGCGCTGACGTGTTCTACGTAACAGGTGAAGCACCTGGTGCTGGCGCAACTGGCGACCCAACCGAACAGGGTGTAGGTCTGAGCCTCGGCTGGGGTGGTTTCACCCTCGGTGGCGCATACACGCAGGTTGAAGACATTGCTGCACGTACGCAGGCAACTGTTGCAAACGGCAACGAGTCTGATTCCTGGACTGTTGGTCTTGCTTACGGCACAGGCCCATGGACAGTTGGTGCTGCTTACTTCGAATCTGAAACAGAAAACACTGCTGGTGCAAACATCGGCGAGAACAGCTTCATCCAAGTTGGTGGTGGCTACTCTCTCGGCGCTGGTGTTGACCTTGGTCTGGATATCCAGATCATCGAAGACCAGACTGCAGCAGCTGCAGCAGAAGTCGACAGCACATCTGCTGGTGTTGTTCTGGCAATTTCTTTCTAAGAAATTTCCAAACGTACAGTTTGAGAGAGCGGGTTTCGGCCCGCTCTCTTTTTTTGTCTAGTCGTCTGTTTTTTGGTTGGGCAGCACTCTGTGCTAAAAGGCCAACCCCAACGAAACTTCACCAGCTTTCCGGAGACCTTTGATGGGTGGCATCATCTGGCTCGCGTCCTATCCGAAATCCGGCAATACGTGGATGCGGTCCTTCCTCCACAATCTTTTGCGCAATGCTTATGAACCGGTGGATATCAACGAACTGGATCAGTTTTGCATTGGGGAATCTGCATCGGGGCAATACCGTAAATACACCGCGACACCCGTTGACCAGATTGATCACGAGACACTGGCCAAGCTCCGCCCAAAAGTCCAAGAGGATTACACGCACTATTTCCCTGACTCTGTCTTCGTGAAAACCCATAACTTTTTGGGCGAATGGCATGGGGTGCCCTTACACAATATGGATGTCACGGTCGGCGGCATCTATGTGGTGCGCAATCCGCTCGATGTTGTTCTCTCCATGACGCATCATTTTGGGGATGATGTTGACGGCACCATTCGCCGAATGGCCAACGAGGGGGCGCTGACGGAGGCTGGTGCCACTCACGTGCCTGAGTTTCACTCGTCATGGTCGACGCACGTGAAAAGCTGGACCGGAACTCCCAATCCGCAGCTTCTTGTGGTGCGTTATGAGGACCTTCAGGCAAAACCTCGGAAATGCTTCAAACAGGTGGCGCAATTCCTGGGCCTCAAAGTGAAGAAGGAGCGGCTTGAGCGTTCCATTCGCAATTCGTCCTTCAAGGCGTTGAAACGCCAGGAAGAGCAAAAGGGTTTTAAAGAGAAGTCTGAATTTGCTCAGTCCTTCTTTCGGGAAGGCAAGACAGAGCAGTGGCGGGAGATGCTTTCAGAGGATCAGATTAAGCAGATTATTTCTGATCACCGTGAGCAGATGGAGCGTTTTAACTATATCCCCGAAGGCTATTAGACGGCTGAAACTGAGGCCCATCCGGCGAGTTGCCGGATTCCGCGCAGACGGTGCATGGATTGAGGCGTCATACCACCAAGTGCGTAGGCGGGAATGCTTGTCACCGCGGCAAGCTGTGCGACCCTAATCACTCCGAGACCGGGCGCGCCGGGGTGACTGCGGGTCGGGAACACGGGTGACAGCATGACGGCGTCTGCGCCGACTGCAATGGCTCGCCTCAGCTCAATTTCGTTATGCGCGGCTGCTGTCACGAGCCACCCGGGTTTTCCCGCCGTTCTCACGCCGCCGTGTTTCGTCAACCAGCTAGGCAAGTGCAGGCCGTCTGCCCTCACTTCCGAGACTAGGCGATCGTCGCCCGCTATCAGAAACCGCACGCCCGCGGTTTTTGTCGCCTGCCGCAGAGCCTGCGCAAGATTGAGACGCTTTAGCGGCGACAGTTCATAGTGCCGGAGCACCAATGCGTCGTCTTCGTTCAGACGGGCGAGTTGCTCCAGGGGATCAATGTTCCGCGTGGCATCGGTAAGCACAAACCGTTTTGGGAGTTGTCGGTGCATGCTTGTCACAGTTGCTGCCCCCGCATAATGTGCGGCCCATGTCCTATAGTCTCACCACTTCTTCGGAGCGTCTTGCTTCGGTTCAACACATGATTGCGCAGGCTGAACAACAGGCTGGCCGCCCGTCCGGCGACGTTACTTTGGTTGCTGTCTCGAAAACCTTTCCGGCTGATGAGATCTGTGGTGTCCTTGACGCTGGGCAGCGTGTCTTTGGCGAAAACCGGGTTCAGGAAGCGCATGGCAAGTGGCCCGAATTGCGTGAGCGGTATGGGGATGTGGAACTGCATCTTATCGGTCCGCTTCAAAGCAATAAAGTCGGCGACGCTGTTTCTCTCTTCGATGTCATTGAAACGCTGGACCGCGAGAAACTGGCCCGGGCGCTCGCCGCCGAACGGGAGAAGGGTCACGAACTTCCTGACCTGTATATTCAGGTCAATACAGGGGCCGAGCCTCAAAAAGCGGGTGTTCTGCCCGAGGCAGCTGACAGTTTCATTGCGCTTTGCCGAGATGAGTTGTCTCTGCCGGTGGTTGGGTTGATGTGTATTCCGCCGGTCGAGGAAGAGCCCGCCCTTCATTTTGCGTTGCTGGATAAAATCGCGCGTCGCAATGGGCTCAGCCAACTCAGCATGGGCATGAGCAGCGATTTTGAAACCGCTATTGAATTCGGCGCGACACATGTGCGTGTCGGCAGCGCCATCTTTGGATCCAGAATATCTCCCTAATTTACGTCTCCAGCTCTATTCTCATTAGTGCGCCTGGCCTACACTTGTTCAGAACACGGAGCAAGTCGGTTTGTGGGAGCGCCACACACCCTTCTGTCGGGCAGAGGGTGTCCTCTTTTCCTTTTGCGACATGAAAGAAGATCGCGCTGCCTTTGTAAGGAACAACCGGATCGTCATTGTGGCCTAAGATAACGCAGACATTGTAAAGCTCATCCTCGCGCCAAAGTGCTTCGGCACTAGCCGGATAGGGAAGCTCCACCGGCTTGTTGTAAAACGGGTCTGCGGGGTCGTCACACCATCCGTCTTTCCGATCGATTACGGCGGAGGGCAGGCCTGTATGAGGTTCCTTCAATCTGTCCGGCCGATAAAGAATGCGGCGGAGCGGCCAGACACCCACCGGCGTGGCGCCGTCGCCTTCTCTTTTTGTCTCATTTGGCACGATCCCGCTTCGGCCCAGCGCGCAGGGCAAGGTCTCTCCATCAAAGGTGAGCGTACCGGTGGTGGCGCCTGGTGCGCCGCGTACAGTGATGTTCATCAGACGAGTCTAAAAAGCCGAGCGTGCCCTCGCAAGTCACCAGCCTGTCTCATGGGCAGGCTCTTCCACCAGCTTCAATACATCATACTGGTCGAGCGCCATTGCCATGGCTGCGGCAACGCCGCTTTGCTCGCGCTCAATGGCATAGTGCTGGCGGGTTGGCTGCGCGGCTGTAGTTTCCTTTGGTTCTGTCAGAAGGGCGTTGAAGGCCTCGGCGCTGAGGCTCGGAAGCGGCGTGTTGGCCGGAGCGACTGCTGTCGCCACATCGGCTGAAGTGGTTGTGATGGCCGGCTCGGCTGGTTTTGCATTTGGCACCATTGCTGTGGCGGTCAAGGTTGATGCGGGGCTTGTGCCCCCGAACATAGACATAATGTGGCCGCCGACATCGTCGCCGGTTGCTTGTTCCAGCACGGCCTGTGCGACGGAGATGCCTGCTCCAATCGGTCCGCCATAGAGCGCGCCGCCAACGATGCGGGCGGCTGGTTCCATCTCGTCGCCCGTCATTTCGCGATAGAGAGTCGAAATGACGGGTACGTGCTGGAGCGGATTGATCATGTCCAGAAAATCGCCGAAGGAAAAGCCGTCTTCGTCGGTCGCTGCGGCCTCATTGACTGTCTCTCCGGTGGAAATTGATCCGGTGATCAGATCGTCATCACTGGTTACAGGTTTGCTCGCCGCAGAGGCCTGTTCAGCCAGATAGCGCTCAGTGCGCAGTTCCATGACTGCCTTCGACCCTTTGGTATAGCGGCTCATTTGCAGATAGAGCGGCAGGTCTGCGGCAACGGCGTCCATGAGGTTTAAGTCTCCGAGTGATACTGGTCGACTCGATGCAAGTTCAAGACCGAAGAAATACTCAATGATTTCAATTGGTTAGGTTCCTAAATCTTGCATACACGGCAAAAATTGCCGGGCCAGTCGGCGCATTCCAGGCAGCATCCGCCGGTTGGGCATTTGCCGCTGCTGTGGCAAACTGCGGCCACAATCTGGCTGTTTGCACCCGGCAACAGCGTTCCCTCACATTCTAGGACCTCATGACCCAAAAGACTGCCGCCGCAACGCCCCAGGATATGTTGCGCCAGGCCTTCCAGCTTTTCGATCAAGGCAAATTGCACGAGGCGGCCAAGCTCGCTGACGCCTTGCACAAGCAGGCCCCTAATCATCCCGATGTGCTGCACTTAATGGGACTAATATGTCTCAAATCAGGGAATGCGTCCCAGGCTGAAAAACTAATCGGCCTGGCGGTCTCAATTGTGCCGGATAAAGCGTTTTTGCGGGTCAATCTGGGCAATGCGCTCAGGCAGATGGGCAAGACGGCTGAAGCACGGGCGGCGTATGACAAGGCAGTGGCCCTCGATCCGGATTTCGCGGGCACCTACCTCAACAGGGGCACGCTCAATGCGGAGGAGGGCCGGACGGAGGCCTCTATTCAGGATTTTGAGACCGTCATCCGCCTGACGCCGGGCGATGTCCAAGGCTATCTTAACCTCGGCCAGTTCCTTCTGGCGCAGGGCGACTTTTTAAAAGCACGTGAAACCTATGAGGCGGGCCTCAAAGTCCGCCCTGAGGGGCCTATGTTGCTGTTAGGTCTTGCGAACACGCTTGAACGTCTGGGCGATCTGGATGGCGCTTTCGCAGCTGCTGAAAAAGTTCTGGCAGCCATGCCCGACCTTCCAGGCGCACTCAGGATCTGGTCGAGTGTCAAGCGTCGCCAAGGCGCTTCAGAAGAGGCGCGGGATCGCCTGGAGCGGGTTTCAGTCGCGAAGCTACCGCCCGGTGGCCGTCGGCTCATCCATGGCGAGTTGGCACAGGTCTATGACCGGCTTGGAGAAGCCGCAGACGCTTTCGATCACTTTGTTGCTCAGAACGATGCTGCGGCAGAGCAACTTGCTGAAAGCGGGATCGATAAGTCCACCTACATGTCGCAGGTCACTGACCTCAAAGAGATGTTCGCGAAAGACTGGGTAGCGTCATGGACATCGGTCGACACGAACGATCTCGCGTCCGTTCCAGCTCCTGTTTTCCTCATTGGCTTTCCGCGTTCCGGAACGACCTTGCTTGATCAATTCCTGGATGCGCACAGCGAGATTGACGTCATTGAAGAACTTCCCGTTCTTCTTCCTCTCCGTGATGCAGTGAAAGAAGCTGGCGGGTATCCGCAAGGTCTTGCAGACCTCTCCGTCGATCAAATTAACAAGCTTCGTGAGCTCTATCTTTCCGAACTCACAAAAGCCGGCTTTGATCCAGCTGCGAAGACCGTCATCAACAAATTACCCCTCAACATCATTCACGCTGGGCTAATTGCGCGTGTCTTCCCGGAGGCAAGATTCATTCTCGCGCTTCGCCATCCTGCCGATGCAGTCTTGTCCTGTTTCATGCAGGACTTCCAACTCAATGCATCGATGGCGCATTTCCTGACACTCAAAGACAGTGCTGCACTTTATGACGCGGTGATGTCTCTCTGGAGTCAGTATCGAGACTTGCTGTCTCTAAACGTTGCAGAGGTGCGCTACGAAGCGCTCATTGCAGATCCACAGGCGGCGCTTAGAGACACGATGTCTCTGTTGAACCTTACCTGGGAAGACGGACAAAGTGATCATGTCGCTCATGCGCAGGCGCGTGGTTCGATCCGCACGCCGTCTTATGGCCAGGTCACGCAACCACTTTATGATCGCGCTGCCGACCGCTGGCGGCGCTACGAAACGCATTTAGATGGAATTTTGCCCCGTTTGGCCCCTTTTATTGATGCATTCGGGTATGATTAACCTGATCACGGAAAGCTCAAATGGACGTGAGGCGTTCCGTGAGGTGGTTGGCAAGGGGTGGTACGACAGCTACATGACCAACAGCGAAGGGGGCGGGGTACGCTTGTCCCACACAGTAAGATGGTAGGACTGGGAGCTGATCCGAAGATGAGCACGATCAAAAAAATTCTGATTGTTGATGATGACGATGCACTGCGCGAGTCGCTGGTAGAGCAGCTGGCGTTACATGAGGAGTTTACCTGCACCGCGACCACTTGTGCCGCGGAAGGCATCGAACATGTCCGCGGTAATCATGTTGACATCGTGCTGCTTGATGTCGGCTTGCCAGATATGGACGGGCGTGAGGCGTGCCGTATCATGCGTAAAGGTGGTCTCAAGGCACCCGTGATCATGCTGACGGGTGCAGATAGCGACAGCGATACAATCCTGGGCCTTGAAGCAGGCGCCAATGATTATGTCACCAAGCCTTTCCGCTTTGGGGTTCTTCTTGCCCGCATTCGCGCTCATCTTCGTCAGCATGAACAGAGCGAAGATGCCGTATTCAAAATTGGTCCGTATACGTTCAAACCATCTGCCAAGCTATTGGTCGACGATGGCGACAAAAAGGTGCGTCTGACGGAAAAAGAAACCGCGATCCTCAAGTTCCTCTATCGGACCGGCGTTAAGACGGTGGGCCGCGATGTGCTTCTCCATGAAGTCTGGGGCTATAACTCAGGTGTTACGACGCACACACTGGAGACCCATATCTACCGGCTGCGGCAGAAGATCGAACGGGATCCCTCCAATGCGGAACTCTTGGTCACGGAAGCCGGTGGGTATAAGCTTGTCCCCTAAAGAAGAAAACCTGCTTTAAGGGGGCAGTCATGACAGACATGCTTGGGCGTGCTGAAAACTTTGTCGCGGCGATTGAATCCGGTGATCTTGACGCCGTGCGGGCTTGTTACGCTCCGGATGCCCGCATCTGGCACAATTTCGACGGCATCAATCAGACGGTGGATGAGAATCTGAAGAGTCTCTCCTGGATGAAGCAGCGCCTCTTTAAGCGCAAATATGATATCCAGCGCCGTGAAGTGCTTGGCGACGGGTTTTTGCAACAGCACATTCTGCGGGGTGAACTGTCAGACGGCCGTGCATTTGAAATGCCTGCTTGCATCATCTGTCAGGTGAATGCGGAAGGTCAGATTACCCGCCTGGAAGAATATCTCGATCTCACTCAGGCGGCGGTCCTACGCGAAAGCTCTCCCGCCGCGTAAGTTCTGATGTATTCAGACTTTGTGTGTGGGCGCTGACAGGTAGATCACAACACCCAGCATTACGAAAGTGCCAAAGAGTGCGGCGATCACCAGAGCCGTTGCCCCGAAGAAATAGGTGGCGAGCACCAAGAGCAACACAATGTTTGCCAGAAAGGCGAGGGCACGAAGGGCAGTGTCCCGATCTTGATCAGGGGTATCGGTAGGGTCGGCCGACATGGGTACTCCTTAAGGGTCACGCGCGTACAGGTGAGTGCGCTTGAGATTGCCGCCCGGATATCACCCTTTCCGTTGCTGTTCTCAACGTGGCAAACCGCCGCGCGTCATTTTTTGCCGCCCGCCTGGTCATCAGGCACATCAGCCGTCAGCGCATAAGTATCGATAAAGCTCTGAGGCATGCGCGTGGGTCTACCCGACTTGATGTCAATGCACACGAAATCGGAGCGTCCTCTCAGAAGCGTTTTGCCCGTCTCCGCATTGACCATCTGAAACCGGCGACGCAGGCGAAGCTTGCCATCGTTCCCCGTGATCCAGGTTGCGATCTCAATCTTCTCCCCCTCGTGGGATGGGCCTAAATATTCCATCTCGTGTCCCCGCACGACCATGCCTTTGCCGACTCTTGCATAGGCTTCGAAATCAAGGCCAAGTGCCTTGGAGTGGTCCCAGGCAACCTTTGCCATCCAAGTGAGATAGACCACATTATTCGTGTGCTGAAAGTCGTCGATATATTCAGGCTTGACCCTCACGGTCACGATAAAAGGGTTTGGGTAATCCCAGGTCTCGGCTGATATTTTACTCTCTGGCATGACCCATCCTTTTGAACGCGGGGTTTGCAGACAGTCTCTTTAGGGTGTTTAGGCGGCGGTGCCAAGAGTGGGGCAACCCCAAGTGATCTCTGTCGTTAGAGCAGGGTACTCGACGTCAGCGTCAGAACCGCCTAGGTTTCGCCCATGAGTTTGCGCGATGCTGTTTCCCTTCTGGCTGCAACACCCCTCTTTGAGGGTGTGGATCCTGTGCGCCTTGAGGTTCTGGCTTTTACAGGCACACATATGGCCTTTGACGCTGGGGAAACCCTTGTTGAAGAGGGCACGGCGGCAGACGGTGCCTTTTTGATGCTATCCGGCGAGGCGATCATGCTGGCAACGGACGCAGAGGGGCGGGGGATTGCTGCGCGCCTCGACCGTGGCGGTTTGGTGGGGGAACAGGCTCTCACGCAACCGGTCTTATGGTCTGCGACCATACGTGCGGCCCAGCCGGTTGAGGTGTTGAAGCTGGAGCGCGATGTCTTCCTGCGTCTTGTGGATGAGTTTCCCGAAATTGCCGCAGGGTGTCTTCGCAGTGCGGAGGCTCAGGTCAATGCCCTTGCCGATGATCTCCGTGCCCTTGATCGCCGACTGGCCGCCGCCCGGGATACGCGCCAGGCTATGAAGATTGCCCGCGACGCCCGTAAGCTGCAAACGACCTCAACCACACAACAAGATCCATTACCTGAGTGAGAGAATGATGAGTGAGAGTGCGACCGTCACCAATTTGGAGCAAGCCAAGGAGAAGGGTTGGCCCCCCAATATTCAGGCAGCGTTCAAACGCATGTCCCCCGCCAGCCGTTATCTGGGGCTTGAGATTCTCGACGTGGATATGGAGAAGCTCACTGTCGAGGTCGCTTTCAATGCGTCAGAAGAGCTCTGCAATATGTGGGGAGGCATTCAGGGCGGCATGGTGGCGGCCATGCTGGATGATGTGATGAGTTTCGCGGTCGGGCTTGATCTCGACTGGGGCCAGATTTCGCCCACCCTGGAAATCAAAGTCTCGATGTTGGCGCCGGCGCGCCCGGGCCGGCTTTATGCCAGTGGGACCGTGATCAAACGCGGCAAGTCTGTAGGCTTCATCGAGAGTGAGCTCAAAGATGCGGACGGCACTCTTCTGGCGACGGGCTCTTCGACAGCGACTTTCGTGACGCTGAAAAAGAAAGACTGATTATCCCGCTTCCCGGGCAGCGCGCAGCTCGGCATAATTCTCGTAAGAGTCTTTAACAATGGCGTGGTTGAGCATCACTTCTGCGACCTGGTGTTCACCGGTCTTGTCAAAGATACGGGTGCGCACCCAATAGGATTCTGTGCGTTTGCTTTCCGCAATGGCAGCCACGTCCCGCCGGAGCAAATAGTCCTCTCCTACAAAGAGGGGACCGTCGATCATGCGGATTTCAAGGTCTGCAAAAAGCCCAACGGCAGGACCCTTTGTCGGGAAACCCGCTTCCCGGTTTGAGTATTGAGCGAGCACGCTCACCATTTCGGTTGGAATGATGGCGCGTCCCCAGGGCGAAGAAGAGGCGTCTGCATACCAGGGTGAGTTTTCGGTAATCGCAGCAAGCTTCCGGGTAAGCGTGAAAGGATAGAGCGCGCCCATATGCTGGTCCGCTGCCATCACCACATTTTCATCATTAGGACCGGTCATGCCGACTTCCAGATCTTCAAGGATGACAAGCTTGCCGGGCGATGTGAGCTTGGCGCGGCGGGCTTCCAGAAGCGTTTCTCCATGATCGGGGCCGAGGCTCGCTGTGGCCTCCAGTACCGGTGTGCCGTCAGCCTTTTCAGCCCAGGCGCGCACGCATGTTTGTCCGTCCTTGGGCGTTTCCACAAATGCGCGGACCTCTTCGCCTTCCACGACCATATTTTTGAAATGGGAGGAAATGCAGCCGCGTTCGAACCAGGCCGGACCCCAGACCTGAACCAGCAGTGGATCGAACTGGGAGAAGTGTGTCGGCCCTTCGATCGGCCCCGCCTGGAAGCCCAGCTTCTCCGCCATCTCGTCATCATGGATGGATGTGTGGCCGCCATATTCCTGATCTGCCAGCATTTGGCGGGGCTTACGAAGGGGGCCGGAGAGTGTCAGCGGGGTTTCGAAGGTCATGGATTGTCTCTTGTCGTGGTGACCTGGGAGCGGTTCAGACTTTGAAGGTGGCAACGACTGGTGCGTGATCTGAAGGTTTTTCCCAGCCGCGCGCATCGGTGAGCACTTCCATCGATTTTGCGGCACCGTCGAGCGCAGGGGTTACCCAGATGTGATCCAGGCGCCGGCCTTTGTTCGCCGCCTTCCAGTCTTTCGCGCGGTAGCTCCACCAGGAATAGAGCTTCTCGTCATGGGGAACGAATTCGCGCATGACATCAATCCAGGAGTGAGATTTCTGGACGCGCGCAAGGTGCTCGACCTCGATGGGTGTGTGGCTCACGACTTTCAGAAGCTGCTTGTGGGACCAGACATCATGTTCAAAGGGGGCAATGTTGAGATCGCCTACGAGCACCATCTTTGATGTTTTCTTGTTTTTGTGCCCTTTGTACCAGGCTTCCATTTCATTGAGGAAGTCGAGCTTGTGCGCGAACTTATCGTTCTTTTCCGCGTCCGGTTCGTCGCCGCCAGCGGGCACATAGAAATTGTGGATCCGAATGTCCCCTGCATCCGGCACCGTCGCCGCTACGTGGCGCGCATCGCCCTTGTTGCAGAACTCGCGGGTTTCGATCTTGGTGAGCGGCACCCGGCTTACGGTTGCGACCCCGTGATAGGCCTTCTGACCATTGAGCGCGATATGTTCGTAGCCTGCTTTCTTGAAAGCCTTTTCGGGGAACACATCATTGTGGCATTTGATCTCCTGCAGGCAGAGCACGTCTGGCTTCTGTTCCTTCAGGAACTTCTCGACACTGTCGATACGCAAGCGAACCGAATTGATGTTCCAGGTGGCGACTTTTAGCGTTTTTAGTTTTGGCACAGGTACGGAGCCTCAAAAGTAGGAAGTGCGATCGGACATGGCTTCAGTCTAAGCCGGGATTGACGAGACCGGTGATCAGAAGATGTTGAACGTAAGGCCTGCGACGCCGATGGGCCAGCGCCCTTGCTCGAAAAGTTTGAGCCGCAGCAGGAAGGGATGGTCTTCCTCCGCGCCGATGGCGGTGGCGAGCGCCGCCCCATGTACTGCTTGCATTGCAGCACCTGCAGCGGCAATGGCGACTTCCATATCTTCCACCCCCCAAATATTGGCGGCGGTTTCAGCCGCCGTACGCACGGCGGGCTCCGCGACGGAGGCGGCATAGGTGAAGCCGATCTCAAAGGCTTCTTCGCTCAAGACATCCAGAAGGTCAGTTGAGAGGGCGGCGCGCAGGCCTTCTTCCGCCTCCCAGGCGCCGCCATTCCAGTCGCCGCTTTCCGCCGCGATGGTGGCATCGTCCCAGCTGGAGATGCGGGCTGGCCGCGCATCAGGAAAGCCCAGCGCATCCAGATAGGCCTGGCCAATGGCTTTGGTCTCACGGCTTAAGGGCGTGCCCAGTTCCGTGAACCAGGGAATGTCGGCAACGGTGCGGCCGAAGTCGCGCAGTAAGGCCAGGGCCGGCATTTCCAGCGCCAGCTCTTCCAGTTCTGCATCTGAGAGGGGAGCGTCCCCTGAAGGGTCAATATTCATGGGCGCTTTTATATATCGGTGGCGGTTCTGCCAAAAGCATTTAGGCGGGTGTTTGCAAAACGCCCCGCCCCAACACAGAAGGGCTTAGGCGGGCGGACACGAAAACGCCCCGCCTCCCAAAAACAGAAGGATTTAGGCGGGCGGACACGAAAACGCCCCGCCTCCCAAAAACAGAAGGATTTAGGCGGGCGGACACGAAAACGCCCCGCCTAAGGGGGGGCTGGCGGGGCGTTCGTGCGCTTACTCTGCGCTGGCACCGAGAGGGGATAGATCGGTGCCTGGGGCGGGCGGAAGACCGCTTGCGAGGGTCATTGGGGGGACGCTGACCTCAGGTTTTCCGCCTGTCTGACCCTATAGATAGGCCTCTGGGGGGCCGGATTCAATGTAATCCGGTGAATGTCACTAATACTTTATGACCGTGTGAGAACTTATTAACCCTATGATTTTAAACAGGTTTTTGAAAAATTTGGCGGTGATCTGCCGAATTTTGCAAGATCTGTTGCGCACACGGTCTCTTCTGGAGGTCTTAAATCTTAAGACTTATTTTTAGCCCTCAGACATGCTGATCAAGGAGGATCGGATTGCCGTCCGGGTCGATAAGGATGCAGCTGGCGGGCCCGCTTGTGGTTTCGTCGGCTTCGCTCGCGAATGTGACGCCGTCTGCCTTTAATTGTCTCTGCAGGTCGCGGATATCGGTAAAGTCGCCAAGCGTCTCGCCCTTGTCATTCCAGCCGGGATTGAAGGTGAGGGTGTTCTTCTCGAACATGCCCTGGAAGAGGCCAATTGTGCATGCGTGAGAGCCGCTCGCGTTTTGCAGGATCAGCCAGTTCTGATCCGGATCGCCGCCGATGACACTGAAGCCCAACTTCTCATAAAAGGCACGGGAGGTGCTGAGGTCCTTTACCGCGAGGCTCAGTGAAAAATTTCCAAGGTCCATGGTATGTCCGCTTCCTGATTGCAGAGGTTGATGCGCAATAGTTGCTGTTGAAAGCAGACCATGCGCATCAACCTCGGATCAAGAGGACGGGCAGAGCCGGTTTAGGCGACGCCCAGGCTCTCTGCTGTCAGGTCGAGCGCCTTCACTGCCAGGCCGAACAGTTCGTCAATCTCCGGCTTGGTGATGGAGAGCGGCGGGGAGAGCACCATCGTGTCGCCGATGGCGCGCATGATGAGTCCGTTCTCGAAACAATGGTCCCGGCAAATGCCGCCGGTATTGCCGTCAAAGCGCTCGCGGGTCTCTTTGTTTTTCACAATCTCCATGGCGCCCAAGAGACCAATGCCCCGTGTCTCGCCGATCAGAACATGGTCGCTCAGCTCCGAGAGTTTCTTCTGGAAATAGTCGCCAATCTCGCCGCCGGTTTTTTCCACCAGCTGCTCGCGCTCCATGACGTCAATATTGGCGAGCGCCACGGCGCAGGCGACCGGGTGCCCGGAATAGGTGAAGCCGTGGGACCATTCCTCGTCTGCCTTGAACAAGGCCTCGCCCATGCGCGGGCCGACGGCGACGGCGGAGAGCGGTTGATAGCCGGATGTCATGCCTTTTGCCATGGAGAGGCTGTCGGGCTCAATGTGCAAGGTTTCCGAGCCGAACCATTTGCCCGTGCGGCCAAAACCACAGATCACTTCATCCACGTGGAGCAGCACATCGTGCTTCTTGCAGATGCGCTGTATTTCCGGCCAGTAGGTTTCCGGCGGGATGATGAGACCGCCAGCGCCTTGTATGGGCTCTGCAAAAAAAGCCGCCACATTGTCGGCGCCCAGCTCCAGGATTTTTTCTTCGAGTGCGCGGGCCACTTTCAGGCCGAACTCGGCCGGATCGCTGTCGCCCCCTTCGCCATACCAGTAGGGATAGCCGATATGAACAAAACCCGGGAGCGGCAGGTCGGCCTGGGGGTGCATGGAGGGGATGCCCGACAGCGACGCTGCTGCCATGGTCACACCGTGATAGGCCTGTTTGCGGGCGATGATGGTTTTCTTGGTGGGCTTGCCAGCCAAGTTCCAGAAGAAGCGGATCATCTTGACCGCGCTGTCATTCGCCTCGGAGCCTGAATTGGCAAAGAAGAACTGGTTCAGGTTTCCAGGTGTCAGTGTACTGAGCTTTTCAGAGAGTTCCGCCACATAAGGATTGGTCGTCTGAAAAAAGTTGTTGTAGTAGGGCAGTTCGGTGAGGGCCTTGGCGCCCGCTTCCGCGATTTCTTTGCGGCCGTAGCCTGCATTCACACACCACAGGCCCGCCATGCCGTCGATGAGACGTTGGCCTTCGGAGTCATAGAGATAGACCCCGTCGGTGCGGGTGATGACCCGGGCCCCCTTGGCGGCGAGCTCATGGTGGGTTGAGTAGGGGTGCAGGTGATGGGCGGCATCCATTTCCTGCCAGCGTTTGGTCTGGTTTGAAAGAGTGGCTGCTTGAGACATGTTTTGCTCCATTGACACGTTTGCGCATTTTGGTCTTGGCGAGAAAACCGGTTCCCACTTTTCTTGGAAACGCTATGGCGCAAGTATCAGATGAAAAGCGGGATAGGTCTGCAGGCGTGAGCGGCGGGCGCCGATCACGTGACGGGAGTCGCCTTAAGGATTGAAGCCGATGCGCGCGCAGAGAACCAAGAGCTCGCCCTTGGTTTTGCTCGGAATATGGCTGTGATCCTGTCTCATGGGGGAAGTCTAGCGTGGGCGGAGGTGAGGCTCAATGGGAGTCTTTTGGCGGAAATGCAAACACATTTGTCATCCCGGGTGCGTTAGCGATCCGCGGTCCATCCTTCGAGACGGACCTGCGGTCCTCCTCAGGATGAAGGCATGTAAGGACCTCATGGTGAGGAGGCGCTTCAGCGCCGTCTCGAACCATGGACCCCGGATCAAGTCCGGGGTGACACGGAGTGTTTGGTTTTGTGCTGTGCCTTTTTCTCACACCATTGTCATTGCCCGATTTATTCGGGCAATCCAGGGCAACAGGCGTTGGTGCTGCGTGATTGACGAAGTGGTGGCTTGATAGAAGGCGGGTATGGGAGTTCTTCCGCAGTTTATGGAAGTCGATTGTTTCGGGTCCCTTACCCTGGATTACCCGGACAAGCCGGGTAATGACACTTTCTGTTGGAGCTGGGTTAATCGCTGTCTTCATCATCGAGACTGTCTATCCAGCCTTGAATTTCTTCGACCTTGTGTGGCATGCCAAGTTCTTCAAACAAATTTTGTGCTTGGGCCCAAAGAGTGTAGGTCTTGTCCAGGTTTCCATGTATTTTTGCGACTAACCCCAGATTGCTGAGCGCGATGGCTGTACCTTCCTTGCGGCCCAGCTCTTCATTAAGCGCGAGAGAGCAGGTCAGAAGCTCTTCCGCGATGTCCAGGTGGTCCTGCTTATAAGCGATAAGCCCTAAATTGCTAAGTGCGATAGCTCTACCGACTTTGTTATCTAGTTCATCGTGTATCGCTAGGGATTGTTGGTGGTAGGCGATGGCGTTGCCATAGTCACCTCGGCTTTGTGTGATAAGACCCAGGTTTCCCAGGCAGACAGCCATTCCTTCTCTGTAACCTATCTCTCGAAAAAGAGTAAGTGAACGGTTTTGGAAGTCCTCAGCGTCGTTTGAGTTCCCGCGGTTGTGAGCGATAACACCTAAATTCCCCAAAGCTACTGCGAGCTTTCCCTTCTCAGCCTCTGGTTGCAAGAGAGAGAGAAGTTTGTTGTAACTAGCCTCCGCTGCATCAAGATCACCCTTCCTACCTTGCAAAATGCCCAGTTTGTTCCAAGCGTCTGCGTTTTCTGGATCGAACTCTGTTGCCTTGGCATAGGCGGTGAGTGCCTCATCTGTGTCGTTGAGGAAGGCGATGGCGCCGAGATTGACATAGGCTTCAGCAGCTTCCTTATTGGCGGTGGTGCCTTCGTTTGCTTTAGTTTCGCCAATCTCACGATAGAGTCGTTTGGCCTGTTCGGTATCGCCTTTCCTAAGATGTTCAAGTGCGTCATCTGCTTGTGGGCTTTCCTTAGCTACAAGACCAGCGATAGCTTTCTTGAGGCCGTCATTTTCCTCCTGTGCTGACTGCAACTCCGACTGCAGATATTGGGCGGCGGTGGCATGATCATCTCTCTGTGTTCTTGCCTCTCTGAGGTCGTCATAAACTTTTTCGACGAAGGTGTCGCCACGAGTTGCGTTCGCAACAGCGAAGAGTGATCTAAAAGGTTTCAGGACATACCCACCCAACGCGAATACTGCTACCAGCGCGCCCAAGACGATCGCATTGTCCGTAAGCCAAGTTTTCGCAGCGTCAAACCATTCCATCCTTTCACTATAGCGAGATGGAGGTTTTGGTGGGAAGGCAAAACACCGACTGTCATCCCCGGACTTGTTCCGGGGATCCAGGGGCGGCGGCGTTGGTGGTGTGTAGTTGTCGAAGGCGTGGCCGGGTAGCAGGTAGGTGTGTGACTTCTTCCGCTGTTTGCGCCTGCCGATTGGTTGAGTCCTCTCACCCTGGATTGCCGGAACAAGTCCGGCAATGACACTTCTGGTTTTTGGGAACGCTCTATGGACCCTCGGGTCTAACCCGAGGGTGACAGGTGGTGGAAGGAGAAATTCCCGAGCCGCCCTCACACATTCAAGAGCAGGTGTTCGCGTTCCCAGGCGGAGATGACCTGCTGGTAGGCGTCGTGTTCCACCATTTTCACTTCCGTGTAGACGGTGACGAACTCCTGCCCCAGCACCTCAGCCAGTTCCTTGTTCGCGTTGAGTTTCAGGAGCGCGTCGAGCAGGTGTTTGGGCAGGGCGTGGGTTTTGCTCTCATAGGCATTGCCCTCTTTCGGGTTGGAGGGGGTGAGCTTGTTCACCATGCCCAGATAGCCGCAGGCGAGTGACGCCGCAATGGAGATGTAAGGGTTCGCGTCGGCACCTGCTACCCGGTTCTCAATACGACGCGCGCCCCCTTCGGAGATCGGTACGCGCAGACCCACGGTGCGGTTTTCCACCGCCCAATGGGTGTTGATGGGCGCCGCGTTCCAAATCACAAAGCGCCGGTAGGAATTGACGTTCGGCGCGATCAGCGCCATGGCGGAGATCAGATGTTTCTGCAGGCCTGCAATGTGAGAACGGAAAAGGTCCGTATCCTCGCCCTTTTTGTTGGCGAATAGGTTTTTGCCCGTCTTCGCATCCACAATGGATTGATGCAGGTGCATGGAGGAGCCCGGCTGGCCCGCATAGGGTTTTGCCATGAAGGTGGCATAGACACCGTGCCTTAGCGCTGCCTGTCTTACCGTGCGCTTGAACAGGAAAGCCTGATCTGCGAGCGCCAGCGGGTCGCCATGGTTGAAATTGATTTCTACCTGCGCGGGTCCCGCCTCATGAATGAGGGTGTCCACATCCAGTTCCTGCGCCTCGCAATAATCGTACATATCCTCAAAAATCGGATCGAACTCGTTCACCGCATCAATGCCGTAGGACTGACGGCCGGTTTCTTGACGGCCGCTGGCGCCAATGGGCGGTTCCAACGGATAGTCGGGATCGATGTTCTTGGCAGCGAGATAGAATTCCAGCTCCGGTGCTACCACGGGCTTCCACCCTTTTGCCTCGTAAAGAGCGAGCACGTTTTGGAGCACACCGCGAGGAGAAATGGGAACAGGCTTCCCTTCCCTTGTTTCTGCGTCGCAGATCACTTGCGCCGTGGGTTCCTCATACCAGGGCACCATGCGCAGCGTGCTTGGGTCCGGGTTCAGAATACAATCCGGCTCGGTCCACTGGATATAGTCGCTCTCGTCGATATAGTCGCCGGTCACCGTCTGGCCGAAGACACTCTCGGGAATGCGCAGACTGTCGCCATCCACTGCGGCGAGGAATTTCTCCGTAGGCAGAATTTTGCCGCGCGCGATGCCGGACATATCCGGCACCATGCACTCGACTTCCGTCACACGCCGGTCGCGCAGCCATTTGGCGATCTTGGCTTTGGTGTTGAGTTCCGGTTCTGCGGGCGCTGCGGGTTTCTTTTTGGCAGCGGTTTTTTTGGCGTTCGGTTTCTTTGGGGTGGCCTTCTTTGAGGCTGGCATGGTTCACCTAAGTGGTTCTATTTGAGGGTCTCGCGGACGGCATCTCCAAATGCCTGAAACAGTTTCTGCGAGACCGGGTTTTCCCAGAACTTCCATTCCGGGTGCCACTGAACGGCGAGCGCGAAATTCTCCGCTGTCTTATGCGACAGCGCTTCCGCAGTCCCATCCGGGGCGCGCCCTTCAATTGTCAGCAGATCGGCTGCTTTTGCAATCCCCTGCCCGTGGAGAGAGTTAACCTCAATGGTCTCCGTGCCTAAGAGCGCCGCAAATTTGCCCTCCGGCATAAGCGTTACCTCATGCGCGGGACCGTATTGCACCTCCAGCGGATCGTCCTTGCCTTCACGATGGTCGAACCGGGGCTCGAACCCCTCGTCCGAGGGAATTTCATGGATGTGCGGGTGGAGCGTGCCGCCATAGGCCACATTCATTTCCTGAAAACCCCGGCAGACCGCGAAAAGCGGCATCGCGCGATCAACGGTCTGGCGGATAAGCTCAAGGGTCAGCGCATCGCGTTGGGTGTCGTGGAGGGTTCCTTCCCTCGACGGTTCCCCGCCATATTCGCTTGGATGCACGTTCGACCAGGAGCCGGTCAGAAAGATGCCGTCGACCGCGTCGAAAATTTCGTCCAGATCCAGTGGATCCGGAAGCACCGGGATCAGGAAAGGTGTGCAGTCTGCTCCTTCCGCGATCGCCTTGATATATTTCTCCCCCACTGCGTGGAAGGGATGCTCCCCCATCATTTTGATGTCACAGGGAATACCAACTATAGGGCGTTTGCGTGAATTTGCCATGCATCTTGGCTATCACGAGGCCCCCCCTCAACGTCAAGGCTGTCAGCTTTCGTCTTGTGGAGAGTGTTTAAGAACTCAAACGGTTTGAGGCCACCCTTCGAGACGAAGGCTGCGCCTTCTCCTCAGGGTGAGGGGAAGGTAAAAGCCTCATCCTGAGGAGGACCGCAGGTCCGTCTCGAAGGATAGACCCCGGGTCAAGCCCGAGGGTGACAGGGATGATAATTGGTATTGTGAACGTCGTTGGTGCTCGGACTCGGTGCTTACCGCCGTCCGCCGGGGCGTTGTTCGTCCCGGACGACAAAGAGGGCATTGTCGGCTTTGATGCCGCCTTCAATATTCCGGAGTGCGATGGTTGTCTGTAACCCTTGCGCGTCGCGCACAATCCATTGACGGAGCTGAAGCTGTGGTTCGTCAAAGACAAGGGTGAGGTCACCCGGCGCTTCCCCGCTGGGGTCCGCCAGCGTGACTCTGAGCAGACCCGGCTCGCGCTTTACCTCTCGTACGTCGGATGACCGCGCCAGGTCCACATCGGATGCCAGCAGCAGATTGAGCGGTGTTGCGCCAATGGGATAGCGCTGCGGGGTATAGTCCTCTTCCTTCACGATCACCCATGTGCCGTCGGCCACCACCACAAGTTCCGTGGGGGGCGCATATTCAAAGCGCAGGCGACCGGGACGGCGGAGGTAGAACATGCCTTCGGTAATGGAGCCGTCGGGCCCCACCTGCAGAAAGCCGCCCTGCAGATGCTCGATGGAATTGAGGTAGCCCGTGATCCGGTCAATATCGGCGCGGTCCTGAGGACCCAGAGGTGCCGCTTGGGCACCCGCGAGCGGTGCAAGCACGGCCAGCGCCAGAATGGCTACACCTGCGATGGCCGCGAGCATCAGGGTGCGCGCTCGCCCGCGTGCTGCTTTCCGGCTTTCTCGTCCAAAATCACTCATGGCTCAGACCATAGAAGACCTTTGTGGCGGAATGAAGGACCTAAAAAGGCGCTAAAACGTCTGGAAGATGAATGATTTCTGGTCTTTTTCTGAGGTTAATACCTTACGCCCTCGCCCGGTTCGCCAATCAGGACCTCGCGTTTGCCCGCGTGGTTGGGTTTGGAGATCACGCCCTCTTCTTCCATCTGTTCCACAATGCGGGCGGCGCGGTTATAGCCGATCTGGAGCTTGCGCTGGATGTAAGAGGTGGAGGCGCGTTTGTCGCGGCCGACAATGGCAACGGCCTGGTCGTAGAGATCATCGCCGGAGGACTGGGCAGCGCCGAGACCCAAGATCTCGTTGACGTCGTCATTCTCGGCCTCTTCGGTCACGGCGTCGAGATATTCGGGCGTGCCCTGTTTCTTCAGGAACTTCACGACCTTTTCCACCTCGGCGTCGGACACGAAGGGTCCGTGCACGCGGGAGACGCGTCCACCACCGGCCATGTAGAGCATGTCGCCCTGCCCCAGCAATTGCTCCGCGCCCTGTTCGCCCAGAATGGTGCGGCTGTCGATTTTGGAGGTCACCTGGAAGGAAATCCGGGTCGGGAAGTTCGCTTTGATCGTGCCCGTAATGACGTCCACCGAGGGGCGCTGTGTCGCTGTGATCATGTGAATGCCAGCCGCACGCGCCATTTGAGCCAGGCGTTGGATGGCGGCTTCAATCTCTTTGCCTGCAACCATCATGAGGTCAGCCATCTCGTCGACGATGACGACGATATAGGGCATGCGTTCGAGGCTCAGTTCTTCCTCTTCGTAAATGGCTTCGCCGGTGTCGCGGTCAAAACCTGTCTGGACAGTCCGGATGATCTGCTCGTCGTTTTCGATGGCTTCCGCGATCCGGGTGTTGAAGCCGTCAATATTCCGTACACCGACTTTTGACATTTTGCGGTAGCGGTCTTCCATCTCCTTCACGACCCATTTCAGCGCCACAACGGCTTTCTTCGGGTCTGTCACAACGGGCGCCAGCAGATGCGGGATGCCGTCATAGATGGAGAGTTCCAGCATTTTCGGGTCGACCATAATCATTTTGCACTGGTCCGGGCGCATCCGGTAAAGGAGCGACAGGATCATGGTGTTGATGCCGACGGATTTACCTGACCCGGTGGTCCCCGCAATCAAGAGATGCGGCATGCGGGCGAGATCAGCAATAATGGGTTCGCCGCCAATGTTTTTGCCGAGGGCGAGCGGTAGCGAACAGTTGGTCGCGTCATATTCAGATGATGACAGGATTTCTTTCAGTCCCACCATTTCGCGACGGACGTTCGGCAGTTCGATGCCGATCGCATTGCGGCCCGGCACCACAGCCACACGGGCGGAAACAGCGCTCATGGAGCGGGCGATATCGTCAGCGAGGGCAATCACGCGGGATGACTTGATGCCGGGTGCCGGCTCCAGCTCATAAAGTGTGACGACGGGGCCCGGGCGCACATTGATGATCTCGCCGCGGATGCCGAAATCGTCCAGCACACCTTCGAGAAGCCGCGCGTTTTGTTGGAGCGCTTCATCGGAGAGGCTTTCGTCGGCCGCCTGGCGTTTCACCGCATTCAGGATAGAGAGAGCTGGCAGATCAAAGTCTTCTGCGGGCAGCAGATCCAGCATCGGTTCGCGCTCTGCTTTTGCGCGTTTGCTGGGCTTGGTTTTCTTGGAGGACCGACGGACAGGCACGCGGCGCTGACGGCGGCGCGGCTCTTCCGGCTCGTCCAGCATCTCCCGCTCCACGGCGAGCTTACGGCGCGGGGCGACTTTGGGCTCCTCGAACTCTTCTTCGTCTTCCCAGACGGGTTCTTTTCGGAAGCGCTCCACCAGCCCGGTCACACGATCGCTTGCGGCGTACCAGAAAATGCGAAGGCGGCTTGGTTCCGCATCAGCATTGATGGCGCGTTGTTCCGCCCGTGAATCTGCCCAGTCGTAGTAGGCATCGACGATCTGCCAGCGCAATTCAGAGACCTGATCAATGCTGATGTCGCTCGCATAGCTCAAAAGGAAGAGCGCAAGGCCAAGGGCTATGACGCCGATGAGCGCATGGGCAGGGGCATCCCCAATCAGAATGCCGAGATTGCCTGCGGTAAGCGCTGCCAGCGCGTCGCCAATGACACCCCCAAAGCCTACGGCCAGCGGCCAGCTGTCGGTTGTCGGGAGGACGCTTGCAAGCAGGGCGAGAATGGCAAGGGCTGCCCCGCCGACCAACGTGCGTCTGCGTACCTGATCGACCGGTGTATGGGTGAGAAGTCGCCAGCCCCAGAGGCCCGCGAGGGGGACCAGAAACAGGCCGGCAAGACCCAGCAACTGATAGGTGAGATCAGCGGTGACAGCGCCGCTCATGCCCATCCAGTTCTGAAGTTCCGCACCCGTCGCCTGGTTCCAGTTTGGATCAGCGGCGGACCAGCTTGCAAACGCAAGTGCGAGGAAGCCTGCCAGCGCGAGCAGCGCAAGTCCCGTCATCTCCGCCATGCGATGGCGAACGAAAACCCGCACCCCCATGGGCAGGTAGTTGACGGGGTTGGGAATGGATCGAACGAGGGCCATGGTTTTCCCCTTAGCTCAAAACGTTTGTGAGACGTGTGAGGGCTTCTTCAATTGTCTTTTCGTCCTGGACAAGCGCCAGACGGATGTAACGGGCACCGGGATTATTGTCCTTGAGGCTTGCGTCGTCGCGGGCGAGATACCGGCCGGGCAGAACTTTAAGGCCTGCTTCTTCCCAGAGCTTCTTTGCGGCCTCGACGCCGTCGCTTACGTCCAGCCAGAGAAAGAAGCCCCCCGCCGGGCGATAGAAGCCATAGCGGTTGCCCAGAATACGTTCTGCAATATCGTTCTTTGCCTGGTAGCGCGCGCGGTTCTCGGCTGAGTGGGCGTCGTCGTTCCAGCAGGCGGTGGCGGCAGCCAGAACCGGCAACGGCGATTGCGGTGCGGAAATGTTGCGGAAAGACCGGAAACGTTTGATCAGGTCCTTGTCGCCGGCACAAAAGCCCGACCGCAGGCCTGGCAGGTTTGAGCGTTTGGAGAGGGAGTGAAACACCATGAGGTTTTCAAATGCATCTCCTGATTTCGTTATCGTGAGATCAAGAGCTGCCTGAAGACCCCCTGGCGGTTCGTCCTTGTCATAGATGTCCGCGTAGCATTCATCGATCACAAGTGTGATGTCGTGCTCGCGGGCGAGGGTGATGAGGCGCTTAAGATAGTCGAGGGGCGCCACCGTGCCTTGCGGGTTGGCCGGTGAGCAGAAATAGATCATCGCCGTGCGCGCCAGCAGGTCGCTGTCCAAAGCTTCAAAGTCCGGCAGGAAGCCGTTCTCTGCTGTTGCGGCAATGTAGTGTGGCTCCGCGCCTGCGGCGATCGCCGCGGAGGCATAGCACTGGTAAAACGGGTTCGGCATCAGGACGGCTGGTTGCTTGCCTGCTTTCTCTGTCGGACAGGCGACCAGCGCCAGGTTGAAGAGCGCTTCACGGGTGCCGTTTACGGGAAGGAGGCGTGCATCCGGTTCCAGCACTTCCGGCGGTAGATTGTAGCGCCGCGCAAGCCATCCGGCAGCAGCGTCGCGGAAGGGCGTGGTGCCGATTATGGGCGGATATTTGCCATAGTCTTTTTCATGGGTGCGCAGAACGTCTGAGACGAATTCCGGGAAGGCATGTTGCGGCTCGCCCAGGCTCAGCATGATCGGCTCTTGGCCGGGCTGAACCCCTTCCAACAGGGAATTGAGTTGGGCGAAGGGCCCTTCAGGCATATCTGCAAATCGGTCACGCATAGGCCAATCTTAACCATGTGCTCGGCGCGACGTCTAGAGTTGGAATTCGGAAAACCTGTTAAAAAGCATATGCTTAGGGGTCATTTTGGAAGGTTTTTGTTAACCGCTTGTTAACCATGTTTGTTAGCGTGTGGCCAAAAGAAAGGGCACCTGATCGTCATCAGGTGCCCGCTCCCCTCTTCTCCTCCCGCAAATTTTGGAGCGCTTCCGGACGGAAAACCGGCCTCCACTTTTCCTGGAAGCGCTCAGGCGGGTACTCAGCGTGGTGTCACCTCTGATTCCGGATTGGCGCCGATCTTGTGGATCGCGAGGTCGGCTCCCATCGCTTCCTCTTCTTCAGAGAGCTTGATGCCGAGGATGGCTTTGAGGATGCCGTAGACGACAAGGCCCATGATAAGGGCGTATCCAGCACCGATCACGGAGCCTGCCAGCTGACCCATGAAGGTTACGCCGCCAAGGCCGCCCAGTACTTCGGTTCCGAAGATACCGGCAGCGACCGCGCCCCAGACACCGCAGAGACCGTGAAGCGGCCAGACGCCGAGCACATCGTCAATTTTCCACTTGTTCTGACACATGTCGAAAAGGACCACGAAGATCACACCGGCGCCTGCGCCGACGGCGAGTGAGCCCAGCGGATGCATGATGTCGGACCCGGCACAGACGGCCACAAGACCTGCCAGCGCGCCGTTGTGAATGAAGCCCGGGTCATTCTTTCCAACGATAAGCGCGGCCAGAATACCGCCTGCCATGGCGAGCAAAGAGTTCATGGCAACAAGGCCGGAGATGCTTTCAAGTGACTGGGCAGACATGACGTTGAAGCCGAACCAGCCGATGCAAAGCAGCCAGGATCCCAATGCCAGCCAGGGAATAGAGGAAGGTGGGAAGCCGACCAGTTTGCCATCAGCCGTATAGCGACCTTTACGATGGCCGAGCATCAAAACCGCGCCAAGGGCGAGCCAGCCGCCCACTGCATGGACCACGATCGATCCTGCGAAGTCATGGAGTGGCGCACCGAAGGTAGTTTCGATCCAGTCCTGAACACCGAAATTGCCGTTCCAGATGATGCCTTCAAAGAAGGGATAGACCAGACCAACGATCACCGCTGTTGCAAAAGCCTGTGGCCAGAATTTTGCGCGTTCCGCAATGCCGCCGGAAATGATGGCGGGAATGGCCGCGGCGAAGGTCAGGAGGAAGAAGAACTTCACAAGGCTGATGCCCTGCGGCCCGAACTCATAACCTTCCGCTGTCGCGTCTCCTTGAAGCACGGCGGCGCTGACAAGGAAGTCGACACCGTAGGCGACCGAGTAGCCGATAAAGAAATAGGCGAGGGTTGAGACGGCAAAGTCTACGATGATCTTCACCATCGCGTTCACCTGGCTCTTGTGGCGGACGGTCCCGACCTCAAGAAATGCAAACCCTGCATGCATTGCGAAGACGAGGATTGCCCCCATCAACAAGAAAAATACGTCACCACCAGCTGAAGCGGTTTCCATCAGATTGCCTCCGTTGCCACCCACAAGGCCCATCTGAGCCTCGTGTCCCCCAGAACGGGGACGTCCGGTATGCCCTTTTTTGCGGCATGTGCCGGACATGAAAGATCACGCGCGAGACCCCCTCACACGTTAACCCGTTGGCAAGACTATCAAACCTTGTGCCAGACTCTCCCGATTTGTGAAATGCCTTCAGAATCAGCAACTTGGGTGGATTTTCGGCAGGTGCTCGCTTTCTAAGCAGGCAGAATTGTGCCTATTCTGTGGGCGGTTTGGCTGATGTGGGCGCCTTAAATTTAGGCAGTTCATTGGCGATCAAACAGGATCCGCCACGCGATACAGGTGCCAGTTGGGCCATCAGATATAACGCGGGTGTGGGGCGGGTCAGTGAGCGGCGACCACTGTACCAGCTGTGCTTCTTCATTCGTCTCGGTTCAACCTTGGATCCCCTTGTTGAAAGGGGCAAGGCTACCCATCTGACGGCAAAATGTGACAAAGATGCTTATGTGTCCGCGGCGGCGTGCCCGACAAAGGGTGCTGGAATGGCCGGTTTGACAGTGTGCGCAGCGAAGAAGGACGTCAGTCGAATGAAAGAGATTACACGCATCAATCATGTCGGTGTTCGTGTCCGTGACCTGGGTGTCACTCGGGCGTTCTATGAGAAACTCGGATTTGAGTTTCTGGAAGGGCCTGTCGGGCCGGAACCGGTTGCAGTCATGGAACATCCGTCCGGCGTCAATATCAATTTTATCCTCAACGTGTCCGACGACGCATTGCCAGAGAACATTCTCATGGATGTGCCTGCGAAACATGCGGGCTATACCCATATCGCCTTAGAAATCACGGACAAGGATGCCGTTGAGGCTCGACTTGCTGAGTTGGGCATGGAAATCACGGAAACAGTGAAACTGCCGAGCGGCGCGGTGTTCTTTTTTATCCGGGACCCTGACGGCAACGTGATTGAGTTTCACAAGCCCGCTTGATGGCACACAAAAAAGAGGGACCCAAGTCGGGGGTGACTTGGATCCCAGTGAGACGTCAGTGCTGCGGGAGTTGGTGGCTGCAGCAATGACGCCTTAGGCTTCAGGGAGGAAAGTCTGGGCCGCTGTTACTCAAGAGGCCCAGACCGACTGCATATACCCAATGTGGGTTTTGGCAGTTTGTGTCAGATCACGCGCGTTGCTTAGATGCGCTGTGATCCGGAACCGAACTCTGGGTAGGCCTCGAGGCCGATCTCTGCTTTGTCGAGACCCAGAACTTCTTCTTCCTGGCTTGCACGCAGTCCGATGGTGAACTTCAGCGCCAACCAGAAGGCGAGGCTTGCCAGCACCACGAAGGCGCCGATGGAGACCACACCCACACCCTGCACATAGAAGCTCGTGTCAGAGTTGGTGAGCGGCACAGCCATGGTGCCCCAGATACCTGCGAAGAGGTGAACCGGAATCGCACCGACCACGTCGTCGATTTTCAGCTTGTCGAGAAGCGGAACAGCGACAACAACGATCGCGCCACCGACAGCACCGATCATCGCTGCAGACCCGAGTGTTGGTGTCAGCGGCTCAGCGGTGATGGACACGAGACCGGCAAGAGCGCCGTTCAAGGCCATGGTGAGGTCCACCTTGGTGTAGAGGAGCTGTGTCAGGATCATCGCCGTTACCACACCAGCGGCAGCTGCCATGTTGGTGTTGATGAAGATCTGCGACACATCAACTGCGTTGGAGGCTGACCCCAGTGCGAGCTGCGAACCGCCGTTAAAGCCGAACCAGCCGAGCCACAGGATGAACGTGCCCAACGTGGCGAGTGGCATAGAGGAGCCAGGCATCACATTGATTTCGCCGTTCGCGCCGAACTTGCCATAGCGAGCGCCAAGAATGATGGCACCGACGAGAGCTGCCCAACCACCGGTTGAGTGCACGATTGTGGACCCGGCGAAGTCTGAGAAGCCCATTTCTGAGAGCCAGCCGCCGCCCCACTGCCATGCACCCTGGATTGGGTAGATGAAGCCGGTGAGGATCACGGTGAAGATCAGGAACGGCCAAAGCTTGATGCGCTCGGCAAGTGTGCCTGACACGATGGAGGCTGCCGTTGCCACAAAGACCATCTGGAAGTACCAGTCGGAGGCGGCTGCGTAGCCTTCGCCTTCGCCGAAGGCAGGCGTGTCGGCAAGAGCGGCCGTGTCATCTGGGCTCCAGAGAGACAGAGATCCGATGAAGCCAGCGTCCACGCCGTCATACATCAGGTTGTAGCCGACCAGGTAATACATGATGCCGGCGATGGAGAAGAGCGAGATGTTCTTCGTACACTGGATGGCAACGTTCTTTGTACGGACCATGCCAGCTTCGAGCATGGCGAAGCCCGCGGCCATGAACATGACCATAAAGCCTGCCATCAGGAAGAGCAGGGTGTTAAAGATGTAGGCCGATTCACCGCTCGTCATGGTTTCTTCGGCAAGGGCGGGTGCACTCATGGCCGTGAGACCAATAAGGGCTGCCGACCCAAGTTTTAGTAGTTTGGCTGTCATCAGCTCTCTCCTATAGAGCGTCCGCATCGGTTTCACCGGTGCGGATCCGCGTGACTTGATCAACGGGTGTCACAAAAATTTTGCCGTCGCCGATTTGTCCGGTTTTGGCGGCAGAGGCGATGGTTTCGACGACCTTGTCCGATTGCTCGGACTTGACCACGACTTCGATCTTCAGCTTCGGCACGAAGCTGACGGCGTATTCAGCACCGCGATAGATTTCCGTCTGGCCTTTTTGGCGACCGAAACCCTTCACCTCGCTGACGGTCAAACCTTCAACGCCTTCTGCTGTCAGCGCTTCGCGTACAGCGTCGAGGCGAAACGGCTTGATGATTGCCATTACGAGTTTCATCAGGTTCTTCCCCTTCGTTATTCGGGCCCGCTTTCACGTGGCTCCAGTTCCTTCCCTTCGCGCATATGCTTGAAGGGCAAATGAGGGCCAGGTTCCCCAGTTGGTGGGGGGTGCGGACTGGTCCTTGGCCGTCTATCTCCAAGAAGCGTGCCGGTTTGGTGACGAATCGTTAACATGTTGATTCGGAAAGGGTTTTCGATGCGTCTGACTCAACAACGTGCAGAAGGGCATCAAAATATGCACAAAAAATAGACAGCAATTCTTCAATGCTCAATTAATGTGCAAAACTGCAGTGGGGTGGCTTTTTAGGAATGCAGAGTCTTACTCCGCATTTCCAGTTTCCGCGGATTGGGGTACACTTTCCGCCAAATTCGGAGGAGGAAGAGCTGGTTCACAGCTCTCATCAAACAGATAGGGATGGAGACCGCATGTCGGACTTTTTGCGGGAGAAGTGGCCGGTTCTGGTGAATTCGGCTGCTGGGGTGGTACTTGCGGCTGTTGTTGTAATGCAGTTTGCAGGCAGCGGCGAAGATGTTGATACGACGAGCCTGCCAGATGCAGCGCCTGTCGCGGGCAGTGAAACGGCGGAAGTGGCGGCTGATGAAGCCCCCGCAGTGGCAACAGAACGTCCTGCTGGGGATATTGATGGCGCGCGCATCATCAATGCTGATAGCGAACCGGGGAGTTGGTTGGCGCACGGCCGGACTTATTCCGAGCAGCGTTATTCTCCTCTCACGCAGATCAATGATCAGAACGCTAGCGAGCTTGGTTTGGCATGGTCGTTCAGTACAGGGACGGTTCGTGGTCTCGAAGCAAGTCCCATCGTGGTAGACGGCAAGCTTTACACCACAGGGAACTGGGGTGTGGTGCATGCGCTTGATGCCAAGACCGGCGAAGAACTTTGGGACTTTGATCCGGAAGTGCCGGGCGAATGGGCGCGGTATGGCTGTTGTGACATTGTCAATCGCGGCGTCGCCGTCTGGAAGGGACGTGTCTATGTGGCAAGTTTCGACGGACGTCTCTTTGCGCTCAACGCCGAAGACGGCTCTGTGCATTGGGAAGTGAACACCATTCCCGGTGCTCCTTACACAATTACAGGGGCACCGCGCATCGTGAACGACAAAGTCATTATTGGTAATGGCGGCGGCGAATTTGGCGTCCGCGGATACATCACCGCTTATGACACTGAGACCGGCGAACAGCTCTGGCGGTTCTATACGGTTCCCGGCAATCCTGCTGACGGGTTTGAACATCCTGAACTCGAAGTGGCGGTTGACACCTGGAAAGGCGGTCGCTGGTGGGAGGTCGGTGGCGGCGGCACCGCCTGGGATTCCATGGCGTATGATCCGGACCTCGACACGCTTTATGTGGGTGTTGGGAATGGATCGCCTTGGACGCGCGAGATCCGCTCCCCGGGGGGCGGCGACAATCTCTACCTCTCGTCGATCCTGGCGCTCGATCCCAACACGGGTAGCCTCAAATGGCATTACCAAACGACGCCTGGCGACAATTGGGACTACACAGCAACGCAGCACATTGTATTGGCCGATCTGGAGATTGACGGGGAAACCCGCCAGGTGCTGATGCAGGCGCCGAAGAATGGTTTCTTTTATGTGATCGACCGGGTAACTGGCGAGCTTCTCTCCGCTGAGAAATACATCACGGTGACCTGGGCGAGCCATGTGGATCTGGAAACCGGTCGACCGGTGGAAAACCCAGCGCTTGGCTATGAAGGCTCAACACAGTTTGTGTTGCCGTCTGCCAATGGCGGCCATAACTGGCATCCCATGGCGTACAATCCGGACACGGGGCTTGTTTACATCCCGACCATGGAGATTGCGGGCATCTATTCGCTTGCGCGGGAATGGCGGGATGACAAGGACTATACGGTGCGTACCAATTGGTGGAACACCGGCCTCGATTGGCAGGACTATATTGATGCGATCAACTCCCTTGAGGAGTTGCCCATTGATCGTGGCTACCTCAAAGCCTGGGACCCGGTGAAGGGTGAGGAGCGCTGGGTGATCGAGATGCCTGCCAACCTTAATGGCGGTGTGCTCACGACTGCCGGCAACCTGGTCGCGCAAGGGACAGGTGACGGGCGTTTTGTTGTCTATCGCGCTGATACCGGCACAGCTCTCTGGGAAGCCAATATTCAAACCGGTATTGTTGCGCCCCCCATCACTTACGAAGTTGACGGCGAACAATATCTCGCCGTAATGGCGGGATGGGGCGGTGTTGCGTTAGCTTCCGGCGACGCCCGCACCTCTGCGGCGGCGAAATACGCCAATGACGGTCGTCTGCTGGTCTTCAAGGTGAATGGTACGGAGGAGTTGCCGGAGCTTGCGCTTCGAGATCAGACCATTCCTCCTCAGCCGGAAATCGCGGCGACGGATGAGCAGATCGCCAATGGCGAGCTTCTGTTCATGGGAAGCTGTGCGCTGTGTCATGGGGCCCTTGCTGTCAGCGGTGGCGTTCTGCCCGACCTTCGACGGATGTCGCCATCGGTTCATGAGAACTTCAAGGCCATTGTGATTGACGGTATGCTCGCGGACAATGGCATGGCGAGTTTTGGCGACCTCTTCACCGAAAGCGAAGTGGAAGACATCTACGCCTATATCGTGAAGCGGGCGACGGAAGACCGGGCGCTGCAGATCCCCACGGAATAATCTGCTTACAGATAAAATCAAACCCCGGCGCTTTTCCGAGTGCCGGGGTTTTTTGCTTGATGGGGTCAGCTTGCCAGAGCCATTTCTATGGCCCGGCCCAGGCGGAGAAGAAGCCCGTCCTTGCCCGGTGCCGCCTGGATCATGAGGCCAACGGGGAGGCCTAGCGCATCCGACCCTGCGGGGAGCGTCAAGGCGCAGAGTCCCAATTGATTGCCAAGGGTTGTGTTGCGAAGCGCCATGGCGTTGGCGTTTCCATAAGCCGTATCGTCGGCGAGCAGAGGCTCTATCTCAGGCGGGGAGATGGCGACGGTTGGCAATAAGACAGCGTCAAAGCCTTCCGTTTCTTTCGCATAGCGTTTCTGTATCGCGTCGCGCAGGAGAAGGCATCTCGCAAGATCTGATGCGGTTCCCTGCTTGCCCATCATGAAGCGGGAGGCGACGGATGCAAACATCTCGCTTTGTCGGGTCTCCACTTGCCCGCCCCACAGGCCATAGGCCTCTGCGATCAGGACGCTTGCGCCCTCCCATGCCAGGGTCTGCATCTCATCAAGAGAGGCCAAGGGTTTATGGATAATGCGAAGGCCTTCAGCGCCGAGGGCGTGTATTGCCTGTTCGATCGTCTTTGCGATCCCGGCATCCAAGCTATCAAAGGCCAAGTTGTCCGGCACCAGGACAGCGTGGTCCTTCACTGACACGTTGTGAATATCAGCGGTGGCGCCACTTAAAAGAGAGAAAAGCGTGGCAGCGTCGGCGACTGTGTGAGTGAGGGGGCCGATTGTGTCGAGCGATGGCGAGAGTGGCACGGTGCCTTGGAGTGGCACGCGTCCCCAGCTTGTTTTGTGGCCCACAAGCCCGTTCCAGGCAGCGGGAATGCGGACAGATCCGCCCGTGTCCGTGCCAAGGGCGGCAGGCGCCAGCCCCCGAGCGACAGAAACCCCCGCCCCGGAGGATGATCCGCCGGGCGCCCGTGCCACGTCTGGGTCATGTGGGTTCGCTGGTGTTCCGAAGATCGGATTGATCCCAAGCCCTGAAAAGGCGAGCTCCGTCATGGTTGTTTTGCCGAGGAGGACCGCGCCTGCCCGCGTCAGTCGCTCAACGGTGACGGCATCTTTTGCCGCGATGTTGTTTTTTAAAAGGTTTGAACAGGCCGTTGATGGTTCGCCTGCCACATCAAAGAGCTCTTTCCAGGAAAGCGGCACACCATCGAGGGGAGAGCGGCGGAAACCGGTTTTGGCCCGCTCTGCTGCTTCGGCAGCCTCCTGCTTCGCTCTTTCAGCGGTTACGCGGACATAGACTGTGTGGTCCTTGTCTTCCTCCGCAATCCGGGTCAGGAAATAGTCCGTGATTTCCCGCGGGTCCGCCCGGCCGCTCTCTATTGCCGCGCCCAGGGCCAATGCGGGTTGGTGGGCCCACTCATCACTCATTCAAATGTCCGCCGCTTCATTTGTTGCCGCGTTTCCGGACGGAAGCGCGGGTCTGTCAAAGCCTGATAGGCAATGTTTCAAAGCCGCGGAAAGAAGGCAAGTGCCGCCGTTTGCCCGACGTCTCACTCAAGCGCACATTCGGAAAACGTTTCAGAAAGGCATTGATGCCGATCTGTGCTTCCAGGCGCGCCAAGGGTGCCCCCAGGCACATATGAATGCCGCCACCGAAAGACTGGTGGTGGGTGTCTTCGCGCTCAATATCGAATTTGTGCGGCTCCGGATAAACACTGGGGTCATGGTTCGCCGCAGCCAGTGAGGTGTAGGTGGTGTAGCCTTTTTTAACGGGACAGCCATCTATGACTTCGTCAGAAAACGGCAGGCGTGCACTGTCCGTTACGGGGCTATCAAAGCGCAGCATCTCCTCAACAGCATTTTCAATCAGAGAAGGGTTTGCCTGAAGCATTTTCATTTGATCCGGATGGGTGAGGAGCGCATAGAGCCCGTTCCCGATCAGGTCCGTGGTTGTCACATTGCCTGCAATGAGAAGCAGCGTGCACATGGACATGACTTCCTCATCGCTCAAGCTGTCTTCTGCTTCCTGCGCCCGGATGAGATCGGAAATCAGATCGTCCCTAGGGTCGGCGCGGCGCGCGGTGATGGTTCTGTCAAAATAGGCCCGCATGGCCTCGCCGGACGCTTCGATCCGTTGATTGGTCTCTTCGTCGCGGATCGGGTCAAAGCCGAAGATCAAATCATCTGACCAGCGTTTAAAGTCGTCCCGGTCTTCGAGGGCCACCCCCAGCATGTCGGCGATGACGAGGGTGGGGAGGGGGCCGGCAAACTCTGCAATGAAGTCAACCTCTTCGCGGCCGTCCAGATCATCCAGAAGCGTGTTTGTGATCTCTTCAGTGCGGGCGCGCATGGCTTCAATGGCTTTGGGATTGAATGCCTGGCTCACCAGGGCCCGGAGCCGTTTGTGGTCCGGATCATCCAGAAACAGCATGGAGGGTTGATAGTTCTCCATGCCCTCCGGCGTGTTGGTCCCAGTGATAAGGCGCACATAAGAGTCTGCGCTGGATTTTCGGGGATCGACGCCCCAGTCGCGATTGCGCAAAAGACCGCGGACATCGTCATGGCGGGTGAGAATGATCCGTCCCAGTTCCGTATCTTCGTGCACAGGCGCTTCCAGGCGGAGCTTGTCCAGAACGGAATGCAGATCCTCACGATAGGTTTCGTCCAGCGCGGTGAGCGCGATGCCGTTGGGCAGCGACGCCTCATTCTGGTGTTGTTCGGCCACAAGCTCCTCCTCTTGCTGTCAAACATGACAAATTGTCATCAAAGCCTATCGGGCGTCACACCCGCATGCAAGTCAGAAAGAAGGCGGGTTTTGGAGAGGCGCTGTTTTGAACGGCCAAGGCTGTGCGTTTCCTGAAAATGCTTGGGGCCCTGCGTCACTGGGACGGCTGGACTTTTGGCCCATTCCGTTGGATTTTGCTCCCATGAATGGTGACGCAGCAAAATTCGATGTGATCATTGCCGGTGGCGGTCTGGCGGGTCTTCCTTTGGCGTTGGCTTTGGCGCAGGGCGGCTTCGAGGTTGCCGTGGTTGATACGCTTGACCCGGCAGTGGATGTGGACCCGGCCTTTGACGGCCGGGTGTCATCGATCGCTGATGCCTCTCTTCGTATGCTGGAGCAGCTCGGTGTTGCGGCGCATATGGAAGGCCAGTTGCAGCCGATCAACGATATTGTCGTGACCGATGGCAGGCCGGGTGAGACCGCGGCGCCGCTCTTCCTTCATTTCGATCACACGGAGATTGGTGACCGGCCCCTCGGTGTCATGGTTGAGAACCGGCACATGCGAGTCGCGCTGCGCAAAACCCTTGCTGTGACCGACGGTATCACGTTGATGGCGCCTGAACGGATTGTTTCCTTTGATGTGTCTCCGTCTCATGTGACCGCTGACTTGGAGTCCGGTACGCGCCTTGAGGCCGCCCTTCTTGTGGGGGCGGATGGCCGCGGCTCGCAGATCCGCGCCCAAGCCGACATTCAAACGGTGGGCTGGTCATATGGTCAATCGGGGATCGTCACCACGGTCGAGCATGCTCTGCCCCATGACGGGGTTGCACAGGAATACTTCCTGCCCAGCGGACCATTTGCGGTGCTGCCTGTGGTCGGTAACCGTTCGTCCCTTGTCTGGACGGAAGAGACGGAGCTCGCAGAGGCGCTCCTCAGTTTGGACGATGACGGGTTTGCGGCGGAATGCGCAAAACGTTTCGGGCCCTATCTGGGCGACATGAAGCCGGTGGGCCCGCACTGGTCCTATCCCCTTAGCCTTCAGTTGGCGCGCGATTATGTGCGGCCGCGTGTGGTGCTTGTGGGGGATGCGGCCCATGGCATTCATCCGCTTGCGGGGCAGGGCCTCAATCTTGGCTTGCGGGATGTGGCGGCGCTCGCCGACGTGCTGGTCGATGCCCGCCGTGTGGGTCTCGACATTGGAGCGCTTGTGACGCTGCATCGCTATGAGCGCTGGCGCCGGTTCGACAATGTGTCGCTGGCTGTTGCTTGCGATGGTCTTAACCGGCTTTTCTCAAATGATCTTACGCCGCTTCGCCTATTGCGCGATTTAGGTCTTGGCCTCGTCAACCGGATCGGGCCTGCGCGGCGTTTTTTCATGCGCCTGGCCGGCGGCGGGGTCGGCGATTTGCCCCGCCTGATGAAGGGTGAGCCGCTCTAGTCTTGCAGGTCGTCAAAGACGGGAAGCTTTATCTCTTTCAGGTCTTTTACTGCGACCAAGGGAACGTTTCGTGTCACCTCGTCCTCGTATCCTAATGTTGCAAGGGGGTATCCGCTGCCGACGACAAACCGGGCAACACCCTCTTCATCTGTAAGAGGGAGAGCGACATATTCGACTAAGGACTGCCGGCCCTGCTCGCTTTGTTCGACACCTAGAATCTGAAGGCCGCAAGGGGTATCCAGTACGCGATCAACAAGTCCAAATATTGGGCTTTGGTTATCGGTCACTGTTGACCGGTGCAAAACCGTTCCCGTCATGTCACTGACGCTGCGCTCTGAGAAGTCTGTCCCTTGCAGCCGGAAGCGGAATGTGTCCGCGTCCAAGCGTTCGATCAAAAAGACCGATGGCAGAACGGTTGGGATGGCAATTGGATCAAAGGTCGTGCGAGGGGGAATTCCGCGTGCCTGCTCTGCAAGTTTGTGCCAGTAGGCGGTCAATTCTTGAGCCTTCCGGGACGTGAGTTCGTAGTTATTGTCTATTGCGTCCTGCATAAATCACTTTCGTTTCCCCCCGAAAGATTGATCAGAAAGCGCGGCTCTACCTTCGGCGTGGGCGCGCATCAATATTGTTGCCCTGCGCCTGGCAGCGCACGGCCTGCAGATGGCACATACTCAGTGCCACCACCTCCTCGACCCTCTTTTGATTGGTTCATCCGGCGTCTCCGCGCACGTAATGAACGGTGTTTTCTAGACGGAGAAGACAGAGAATTGCGCTGTGGCAGACTGTCGCGGTGTCGAAGAAATTTACCAAGACGAGCTTTGGCTGACGCCCTGCGAGCCGCCTGTCAGCGTGCGAGGCCTGCTTCGGTGAGTTTCGCCAGATAGTCTGCCCACTTTCCTTCATACTCGCGCCCGAGTTCATGAAGGTAATCCCAGGTAAACAGGCCGCTATCATGTCCATCACTGAACAAAAGCCGCGCCGCATAATTGCCCACGGGCTCAATGTTGGTGATGGACACGTTCTGCTTCTGAGGCACGATTTTTTTCTGGCCCGCTCCATGACCCTGTACTTCGGCGCTTGGGCTCTCGACCCGTAGATATTCGGCGCGGAGGTCAAACCGGGTTCCGTCATTGAAGGACACGATCAACAACCTGCCTTCATCGGACAGGCGCAGTTCCGTTGGCCAGGGCCGATCCTGGTCTCCTGTCTCTTCCTGTGTTTCTGGGCCGGTGGTCATCCTAGCTGCCGAGCTTCGTCGGGCAGCATGATGGGGATGCCGTCGCGAATGGGGTAGGCAAGGCCTGCGGCCTCGGAGACCAGTTCCTGTGCGTTGCGGTCATAGTGCAAAGTTGCCTTCGTCACCGGACAGACCAGTATCTCCAGCAGTTTTGGATCGACAGCAGGAGAGATATTGGCGGGTGGGGTTGATGGATTATCGGACATGATTTCAGTGTTTCCGGTAGTGTGATGAGGTCAATGACCTATTGCACAGTTGAGCCGCCGTCGGAGGTGTCACGGGCCAGTGCGATTTCTGTGAGAGCAATCAGCATTTGATTTCGATCTTCCAGGGTTTTCGCCTCAAGCAGGGCCTGTTTTTCCTCAGGCCCGTAGGGTGAGATCACCGACAGGGAATTGACCAGGCTTTCGTTGGAGGCGTTTTTAATGGCTGACCAGTCTGCGGACAATCCATTGGTCTCCAAATATTGTTTCAATATCTCGAGTAGACGGTCGCGTGACACGTCTTCCTCGCCAAGGCCCGCTTTGAGATCCCCTTCAAACTCTTCCGTCTCGATAAAGCATTGACGGTAAGGCGTGACAGTGTCCAGCTCTTCGCGCACCCGGAAGCGAGACACGCCTGTGAGGGTGATCAGGAAGCGGCCGTCGTCGGTCTCCATAAAAGAGGTGATGCGTCCCAGTGTGCCGATGGCATGGAGGGGAACTTTTTCTTCGACAATGCCGATGGTGTTTGTGGTCGCCTCCCCGGAGGGTTGAACCATGCCAATCAGGCGCTCGGCGCCCAGCGCATCTTCCACCATCTGCAGGTAGCGGGGCTCGAAAATATTCAAGGGCATCTGCGTGCGCGGCAGAAGCAGCGCACCGCTCAACGGGAACACCGGAATGCGCGACGGGAGATCGCTTGCCTTTAGATATTTTCCACTCACGTTTTACTCTTCGCGTTGTTGATGGGGTCAGGCCCAGTCAGACCTGGGCCTGACCTGGCCTGACGTCTAGCTGAACAGAATAGAAGAGAGGCGTTTGCGGCCTTCCTTCGTGACATCGTCTGTGGGGCCATAGGCGTCGAAAAATTCAAGCAATTGTTTGCGGGCGGCTTCGTCGTTCCAGGCCCGGTCCATGGCGATGATTTCCAAAAGTTCGGTTACTGCGCCTTCGCGATCGCCGGCACCGTTCAGGGCGAGCGCAAGATCAAACCGCGATTGATGGTCCTTGGGATTGGCATCCAGCTTGGCGCGCAGTTCAGCGGTCTCGCCGACGTCGCCGGACTTCGCGTCGAGTGCGATGGCGGCGCGTACGCTGGCAAGTTCGGGGTCATTCACTTTGTCCGGTGGGGCGAGTTCCAGTGTCTGACTTGCGCGCTCCGCGTCGCCGCTTTGAAGATAGCAAAGAGCCAGGCCTGCAATGGCGCCCACGTGGCCTGCTTCTTGTTGCAGGGCTTGCGCGAACATTTGAGCGGCTTCCTGCAGCTGGCCCTGGGCAAACGTCTCGCGGCCCATTTCGGTCAACTGATCTGCAGGTGAGGGGCCAATTTCGCCAGCGAGCTTTTCAATAAATTGTTTGACCTGGCTTTCCGGCAGGGCGCCCTGAAAGGCATCCACCGGTTGACCATTCTTGAAGGCGAAGACGGCTGGGATCGACTGCACGCGCAGTTGCTGGGCAACCTCGGGATGGTCATCAATGTTCATTTTGACCAGGCGAACGGCGCCCTGAGCCGCGTTGACAACCTTTTCGAGGACAGGGGTGAGCTGTTTGCAGGGGCCGCACCAGGGGGCCCAGAAATCGACGATTACCGGAACCTGCTGGGACGCCTCCACGACATCTGCCATGAAGGTCTCTGTGGTTGTGTCCTTGATATAGTCGCCGCCTCCCGCGCCATTGGACGTTGGGGACGTATCAGGGGTGCCTGCCAGATCTGACATGAGGTTCCTTCATTCTTCTGTCTGCAAAAAAGATAGGTCGATCAGCGCTGTTTAAAGCCCTGCGGCCGCTTCCAGATCGATAATAGTGGGTTCGTGGCCGCAATGGCGGATGAATTTCAAAAAGTCGGCCCTTGAGATGGTGGTCGTCGCCTCATTGGTCAACGGATGGTAGTTGAGCACGTCATGCTCCATCATCGGCGTGTCCAGGATCAGCCGGACCTTCTGGTTCTCGTCGTTGATCAGGGCGAAGGGGGTGACGGAGCCGGGCCGAACGCCCAAGGTTTCCCACAACAGCTCAGGCTTCGCGAAGGAGAGTCGGGCGGAACCCAGCGGTTTGGCCAGGCTGTTCAGGCGGATATTTCGTTCCTCTAGCGTAACGACAAGCCAAAGGGCTCCCTTTTTGTCCTTAAGGAACAGATTTTTGCAGAAGCCGCCGGACGGGTCGGCCATATTTGCGGCGCGCCAGGCCTGAGCCTCCTCGACCGCATGGAGCGGCGGATGATCGATGGTTGGGGCGTCAATATCGAGGTCCTGAAGCAGGGCCAGCAGGCCTTCTTTGCTGATCGGGGTCGGGCGTGGCGCTGAGGTGCCAGTTTGGGTGTCGGTCTTCATGTCTTTCTCATGCCACCCTGAGGGCTTCTTGCCAAGGGTGCGCAGATTTCTGGGCTACCTGTAATTACGGCCGGAAAAGTTAGGCGCAATAAGGGCTTGCAAAGGCGGCATCAATGCGCGATATACCCCCCTCGGCGGGCAACGTCCCGTCTGGAGCGCGGGCGTAGCTCAGGGGTAGAGCACAACCTTGCCAAGGTTGGGGTCGTGAGTTCGAATCTCATCGCCCGCTCCAATTTTCATCCAAGCTGTACAACTATTTCCCAAATCGCGGCGATCTTGGGGCCAAATCCCCTCGCCGGTGTTTCTGCTTTCGCTTAAGTGATCGTCCTCGGTGCTGTTTTGGTCAGCATCCAGCGAAGCGTTTGGATTTGCCGCTTGGTGGTCCAATAGTCCGGGTCGGCGATTGCATTCACCGCCATGCCATCCAGTGTCGCCATGAGGGCGTCGATGAACTGTGTGAGGTCCTCGGTCACGAGCTTGCGCTGCTCGATCTCGCGACTTAGCTCCTGGCGCATGGCGGTCAGGCGCTCGTTGTAGCCTCTGCGCAGCTCTGGGCGCCCAATGCTCAACGCCCAGAACACCAACCAGACACGCAGTTCATCTGTTCTTTCCTTATCCAGCGGCAGGAACTGACGCACGACTTCTTCAAGCTTTACGTCTGAATTTTCCATTGCCGTCATGACGCGTTCGACACCGGCAGCCGCCGCATGGTCGAGCACAGCCTCGATCAGGTCATTTTTGGACTTAAACCAATGATTGAGCAGCCCAATGGTGCATCCGGCCTGTTCTGCAATTCTGCGCATGGACAGGGCTTCTGGCCCTTCGGCTGCAATTAGTGCGGCAGCGGCGGCTACGATTTCGGCCCGCCGAACCTCAGGATCAGCAATTCGAGGCATCGGTCATTTCTTTTGGTTGACGCGCATTATCCTCTGTCATAGATAGCATATCAAGTGATATGTAAAAAATGTTCTGACCCGACGCGACAAATTCCTGGAGGACTCGCATGGCTGTTGAACTGAAACATTTGAACATCACCGATGATGTTGCTGACATCCTGGATGTGATCCACGAGGACGGTGGCGTCATTGTTGAGAATTTTCTGTCGTTAGATCTTCGTCAGCGGTTGATCTCGGAGCTGAAACCACATGCGGACGGGTTTGAACCCGGTATTGAGGGCGGTGACATCAAGCAGATGTTCTGTGGCGCGCAGACAAAACGCTTTACCGGTTTGGCCCGGCGGGCGCCCTCTTTCGTGGAGGTCATGGATCATGACTTGTTGCACAGCTGGGCAGAAACCGATTTTGCCAATGACTATTGGATCAATACGGGTCAGGCGATCATCATCGGACCAGGCTCTGAGGCTCAGGCCCTGCATCGCGATGCAGGCAATTGGCCGGTCATGGTAGCACTGGGTAAAGATGGCCCTGAAGCGACGCTAAGTTGCATGCTCGCGATATCAGATTTCACGCAAGAAAACGGAGCCACTCTGGTGGTTCCCGGGAGCCATCGCTGGGACGATTTCGATCGTCAGCCAACGGAGGATGAGATCGTGCCCGCTGTCATGCCTGCTGGGTCTGCGCTTCTCTATTCTGGTAAAACGATCCACGGTGGTGGCACCAATGTCTCCCAGGATACATGGCGTTTTGGTATTCAATTCAGCTTCGCGCTGGCTCAACTAACGCCTGAAGAAGCGCATACAGTGACCGTGCCGTGGGAAATTGCGAAAGGATTTCCAGAGCGGGTCCAGCATATGCTTGGGTACTGCTCACATCGATCTTTCCTGCCCGACTGGCCTGTTCTTTGGACATATGACTATCGCGATGTTCGGGAAGCTCTAAGCCCGCCCCCATCCGGAAACTACAAAAGTGCCGGTGCTCGCAAGCTTGCCTCGTTTGAAGATTTTTCCAGCTGACGTTTGCGCTCACGTGCAACCCTATGACTGAAAGGTGATCAGATGAGCACCCAGCAGACAAACTTGGATCTCATCACCCAACTGCCAGAGCTGATCCCAGACCGTCTTGAAGAAGCCCGCGATGAATTCTCTGACGGGTTCATCTGGACCTACATAAACCCCATGCTGCCGCAGATCGAAGGGGACTATGTGGGTCTTCAAGGACTACAGATGTTTTTCAAGAAACTGAGTGACTTGACGGGCGGTACATTCGGTGTGCGGATCAAGCAGGCCCGCGCGTTAGGTGATGAACTCGTTGTCGCGCATGCCCTGCCGGCCATGACATTGGATGGTCAAACGTTTGAGACCGATGCAGCGGTTGTTTGGCAGATCGTCGAGGGCAAAATTGTTCGGGCCTGGGATATTCCAGCTATTCACAATGTACGCTCCCAGATCTAGCTCGCGCGCTTGAAGCTGTAGGTTGAATTCTATCTGGTGCTGGTCTCGACAAACTGGTCGACCAATCTCTTCAGCGGTTCTGCATAGAGCGTTTCGGGGCGGGTGAGGCAGGCGCATTTCCAGGTCAGGGTGAACGCGATTGGGATTGTTTTGAACGTGCCTCTATCCAAGGCGTCTCTGAACAGGGATCTGGGACCCGGAACAATCAGATCCACGTGTCTCGCCAGAGACATCAGCGTTGCATAGTTCTCGCACCGGATGCCTTGCTCGGCCAGGCCGTCGCCCGGACGGGCATAGGTGGCTATTTGTTTGGTGACGCTGGTGGGTGAGTGAGGTGTTGCCAGCGCCATGGATGTGAGTTCAGCCAATCGCCATTCTTTGCTCCTATTGAACACGGGGTGATCCGGACGGGCGGCATAGATGATGGGCTCCTCCGCGACTGCGATTGCGGTGAGGCGCGGGTCGGTTTCCAGGTCGTCAAACGGCCCCACCGCCAGATCAATTTCTCCGGTGAGCACCAATTGCTGCAGTACTTCTGCAGCCTCGGTGCGAATGTCGATGCGGGTCTTGGGATATTGGGTGAGGTGTTTCTCGAGCGCCTTGGACAGGAACATATGTTCCACAATCGGTCCGACCCCTAAGCGGATGGTCACGGGCCCCTGCTCCGCCATGGTCGACACTTGCCGCTCGATTTTAGACAGTTCGGTCACAATATTTATGGCGCTGTTGGCGACGAACCTCCCGGCCTCTGTCGGTGTCATCCCGCGCCGGCTGCGGTGAAAGAGGGTTGCGCCCAGCCTGTCTTCCAAGCGAGCCAGGAGCTTGCTCAATGTGGGTTGGGTGGTGTTGAGGGCGACCGCGGCTTTTTTGACGCTGCCTGTCTCGACAATTGCCCGGATTGCCTGAATTTCTGCCACATCCAGCATAGATATTCCAATTCTTGCTAATAGATAAGAAGAATGTTCATTTTCAGAATATCAGACTAATCTCCATATTGTCTCGTGAACCGGGCGTTCATGTCCAAAGCACCGGATAGGAGGCGACATGATCAGATGCAGCTGTTTGATCCAGGAAGGGCAGATTGCCGAGGGGCAACTGGCAAATCTGGAAGCAGGTCTCACGAAGATCTCTCAAGACTATTTTGCTGACACCGCCGATATCGGCTGGACGGCCATCGCGAAAGGGTCGGGTTTCACGGACAGTAAACCGTCCAAAAGTTCCATCGTTTCCATGAATGTGCCGGCAGACACGGCGCAGGAAACCCGTGTGGATCTTCTCCACGCCATTTGTGACTTGTGGACGGCTGAGACCGGCTGTCACGTCGATGATGTCGTGGCGACTGCGATGAGTGCCTAGTCCCTTAATTCATTTCTGGAGCGAAACAATGCCACTTTATATGTGTTCAAGCCCGAAAAATCTCATCGCTGAAGAGTGTAAGTCTGCGATCGCGCAAGAATTGACGCACATCCATTGTGATGTGACGGGTGCGCCGTCTTCCTTCGTTCATGTGTTCTTTGTAACCCCCGAGGAAGGCAGCGACCAAGCCGTCAACCTGTTCGGCTCCATTCGAGGCGGCCGCACGGATGATCAGAAAACCGAGATCACCTCGCGGATGAGTGACGCGGTTGCGCGGCTTGCCGGCCTTGATCCCGCCTCAGTTTCCATGGGGACGGTTGATGTTCCGGCAAAATGGGCCATGGAGGGGGGCGACATCATGCCGGAACCGGGGGAAGAGGCTGCGTGGTTTGCGGCGCATGCAGCCAAAGCGGCGGCCGCCTCCTGAGGGGTGGGAAGCGGCAGCTTTCTGCAAGGGGAGTTAGCGCTGGTCTAGCTGATCCATGCGCTTCTGGAATTGGCGCTGCTCCCAATCGCCGCCAAAAAGCGTGAAGAGACCGAAGATGGTCAATCCGTGCAGGGCCACGCCTGCACCCCATCCCAACGCCACCGTGATGACCCACAGGCGATCCGGGTTCAGCATTATATTGAGAATATAAAGACAGGGCATTATCAATACGTAGGAGATCCAATGCAGGTGAAATCCTTTGAGATTTTGCACATATTGGATCGCGTCCCGCTCCTGTTGTTCTTTGCGGGCATTGTGAGGCGTTTGTGGGGTCATCTTTCCAGGCTCCTGCATCAATTGAGACACACTCGTTTCAAACACAGCAGCAAGGCATTTGAGGGATTCCAGGGTTCCGGGATTTCCGCTTTCGATCCGCTGAATTGTCCGCACGCTTAAGCCCGCATGTTCTGCCAGCTGCTCTTGCGTCCATCCTTTGTCCAGGCGTCTTCTTTGGATGCTCATGTCATACCTTTCTGCTGAGGTCCCAGAGAGCCAAATTCCCAGATATTTGACCACGACAGGGACCCGCCAGACCACGTCATTCACCCGCCACATGAACCGACGGAAGCCATCAGAGGCCGTCCTTATTAACCTTAAGGTCTAGTTTCTGTCGTCTCTCCCTTCAGCCTTTTGTATGGTGCTACCGGAAAAAGCGCGTAATTCCATAGGGTTAACGCGTGTCTCGTGGTTCGAGGGGTTCTGAACAGTGTTAACAGGGCTGGCCCGCTTTGTGGCGTTATGGGCCACTTTGGTGGTGAGTTGTGTGGTGCTAACCGGGCCGGCTTTTGCTGGTCTGGGCGCAGGTGCTGAGCCCAACTGGGAGCCCTGGGTTGAGGCCGGCGGCACCTTGTCCAACCGCAATGATCGGGTGGAAGCGGTTGGCTGGGCGCCCATCGCGCAGGATCTGGATCAGCTTCTTTTCGTGGAAGCCCGTGGCAAGCTGTTTGAGGGTGGGTCGGAAGAAGGCAATTTTGCGCTCGGATACCGTGAGATGCGCAGCGATGGCTGGAACCTGGGTGTCTGGGGCGGCTACGACGTGCGCACTTCGGAGAATGGCAACACATTCCATCAGATTGCGGGCGGTGTGGAAGCACTTTCCAAAGACTGGGACTTTCGCCTGAACGGGTATTATCCGCTTGAAGACCGTAAGAGCGTCGGCACGTCGTCCTCGACGTCGGCGACTGCAACGGTTACGACCGGGCCGACGCTTGGTCTTGTCGGGTCACAACTCTTCTTTGCACGGGGCGGCGCGACCACTACCACAACCACCACCACCAGCGCCGGGTTTGATCTCGCTGCCTGGGGCGTTGACGGCGAGGTTGGTCGTCGGGCGCCATTGGAAGAATGGTTTGACTGGGTGCAGCCGGTAGATCAGGGCCTTGATCTGTTTGATCATGAAGCGCGGCTGTTTCTGGGCGGTTTCTATTTTGACAATTCCCTCTTCCCGGAAGCGATCTGGGGTCCGCGGGTACGGGCGGAGTGGCGCCTCAATGACGTGATCGAAAGCATGCCGGGCTCACGGCTTACCTTTGAAGTTGAAGCGCAGCATGATGACGTGCGTGAGGAGCAGTTCGAAATCGGCGTGCGCCTTCGCATTCCTCTTGGATCGCCTAACCGTCGGAACCGGGCACTTGCGGCACAGTCGGCCCGTATGATGGAAGCGCTTGAGCGGGATACCGACATTGTGACCCAGAGCCGGTCTCCGTCGACAGTGGTCAGCGTGACGTCAGTTGATCTCCCAACGACACTGGAGCCGGTGAAAGACCCGAACACAAATGTAGATCTGGATCAGGTTGTCTTCATTGATACGCCAGGCACGGCGCAAGCCCAGGTGACGGCGGCAGGCGGCAAGAGTCTTCTCGTGCTTCAGGGAGAGAATGGAACTTTCGGTCAAGTGTTTCTGGAAGACGATCAATCGATTGTTGGTGGCGCCCAAGGTATTCTTGTTGAAGGCCGCAGCACAGGTGTTCAGGACACCTATGTGGCGCCAGGCTCCGCTGCCACGATCAATGTGGTGGCAGAGAGTGATGCAGTTCGCGTTGGGAACAACACGCACGTCACGGGTCTTACGATCCGGAGCGATGGGGCTCAAGCGACCGACGGCATTAACATTCCCGGTGCGACGGTAAATGTGTTCATCGACAATAATGTTCTGCAGAACCTTGGGGGGCGTGGTGTCGAAGCGGGCGCGAGCTCACAGTTCACCTTCACGAACAACAGAGTTTCCGATCAAGGCACCTTTAGTGTTTTCGATATGGGAAGCAACGTTACTGCAGCGATAACCAACAACACGTTCACCAACATCACGCGGACAACGGTTGAAGCGCGTCCAAATACAGTGCTGACGTACTCTGGCAATGATCATCAGGGCACGTCGGCCAACGGCGGCGGGTCCGTCTTCCGCTTCACCGGCGGGGCGGGTGCCACCAATGTGGTTGATGGAACCGGCAATCTCAATAACCTGACGAATGCGCCGACGCTCTGTCAAACAAATGGGGCGGCGTCCTTCACCGGTACGATTGATTTTGGCGGCGTTGCGCTCACGGATAATGTGCTGCCGTGTAACTGATCTAAGGGTACCGCGTGTTGACGGGTGGGGTCAGACCTTTTCCGGGAGCACAAATGTGAGCGACACCTGATCTGCTGCCAGTTCAATCGCATCCAACTCCGCCGGATTGATCAATAGTCCTCTAAGACAAAACCGCGCCGTTGTCCGGGCTGCCACTTCCGGTGGTGTCACGGCTGCTACCTCTTGAGCGATGATGCTTGTCTCGGTCAGCTGGAAGATCTGCTCTGCAGAGAGTGCTGGCAGTTCAACCTGGAAGTGCCCGGTTCGCTCACCTGCCTCTATGAGGGAGCGATAATGGGCGACCATGGTGGCCCGCGTCTCCTGGGCCGGTTCGAAGCCCGGCTTTGAGAGTTCCGGCAGATAGAAAATGGCTGGGAAATCGCGGTCAGCGGAGGCAACTGCGATCACCTCCTCCATGATGGATTTGAACAGCGCTACCTCCGGCGGAAGGTTGAGCTTTGTGAGCTCGCTATAGAAGACCATGGAGGGTGCGGCGGCGAATCCCAGCAATTCATTCAGCAGCACATCTTTGGTCGGGAAGAGATTGAACACGGAGGCTGGGGCCGCTTTCAGCTCGGCTGCGATTTTGCGAATGCTGGATCCGGCAAATCCGTCCCAGGCGATGTGTTTGGCGGCAACCAGGAACACGGCCTCTTTGGTCAGCTGCGGTCTCCCATCAGCCCTTGGACGGCCCACGGGACGTTTGGCTTTTTGGGGGGGTGTTTTTTCGCTGATTTCTGCCATATCGCAATTTATCGCAGAAAACAGCCAATGTCTAATTTATTTCATCTGATAAAAAATAATTGACTCATGCCTTTATGCCGCCTTATGGTGCCCAAGATTTCAGCGGCAGATCGGCCGTCATTGAAGGGGAGGTCTCTCATGTCGACAGTTTTGATAACCGGGTGTTCCCGGCCTACCGGGTTTGGTCAGCTCACCGCCAAAGCATTTGCAGCTGCCGGCCATACAGTGTTTGCCACTATGCGCGGTGCGCGCCGAGGTCAGAGCCTCAGCGACTGGGCAGAAGCAGACGGGTTCAACCTCACAGTGCTCGAACATGATGTGAATGATCCAGCGTCCAACCGCGCGGTTGTTGCGGAGATCATCAAGCGTGCCGGACGGCTGGATGTGCTGGTCAATAATGTGGGCATGAGCAGCTTTGGCGCGCTGGAAACACTTCACGACGCTCATATCCGCCAGACCATGGAAACGAATTTCTTCAGCGCGGTTGATTTGACGCGCACGGCACTACCTGAAATGCGAAAGCAGCAGAGTGGCCGCATTCTCTTTGTGACCTCGATCGCAGGCGTCACCGGTGTTCCAGGAGAGTCCATCTATTGTGCGAGCAAGTTTGCTCTTGAAGGTCTGGCGGAGGCACTTTCCTTCGAAGTCGAGCGCTTTGGCATTCAGGTGAGCACGATCCGCCCAGCCTTTTTCAATACAGGCATGAGTATGCACAACACCGATGCCTCCGGCTTTTATGAAACCGGTACAGCTTACGATGAGTTCAACGAACGCGTCGTCGCGTCGACATCCGAAGGTGAGGTCGCGGGCGAGGATCCGCGATTGGTTGCGGAGACCATTCTGGAAGCAGCCACCACAACGGGGCCCAAACTGCGATGGGAACCTGGCGCTGCGGCACCTGAAATCAAGGCAGGCCGCGCGACCATGTCTGACGAGGAGTGGCGCGGTTATGTCATGGAAGAGCTTGGCCTAGCGGACTGGCTGAAGCCAGCGGCCTAAGGAGAAAGATCATGAATACACATTCACTCACGCTACCTGGCCTGTCGGCTGATGAATTGTCGCGGGTGTCGGCTCCTCTTGAAGATGCCTGGACCTTACCGACAGCTGCCTACACAGACCCTGACCTTTATGATCTGGAAGTTAAGCGCATCATGCGCAAAAGCTGGTTGCCCGTTGGCCGCGCTGAGCAGGTTGCCAATCCAGGTGATTACATCTGCTTCACCCTGTTCGACCAGCCGTTGATGCTTGTTCGCGGAACGGATGGGGAAGTGCGCGTGATGTCGCGTGTCTGCCTGCACCGGGCCGCGCCCATTGCGGATGGTACCGGCAATCGCAAACTCTTTTCCTGTCCCTATCATGCCTGGAGCTATGCGACAGACGGCCAGCTGGTTCGTGCGCCGCTCATGGAGGGCGCGGAAGGTTTTGAGGAGAAAAACTGTAAGCTTCCGGAACTGCGCACGGAGATCTGGGAAGGCTTCGTTATGGTCAATTTCGACGATGATGCAGACCCCTTTGCGCCGCAAGTGGCGACCTACCAGTCCACGTTCGCCAACTACAAGCTCGATGACATGGTGATCATCAAGACCCTTGAGTTTGATAGCCCGTGGAACTGGAAGGTTCTGGTCGAGAATTTCATGGAGGCGTATCACCATATCGCGACCCATAAAACGACGTTTGAGCCAGTTTATCCGGCGAAAGACTCCAAGATACCGGATGCGGACGGACCCTATTCTATCCTGCACATGCCCGCCAAAGAGCCTCATGCGGAAGAACCGGGCGGCCTGCCTCTCATTGAGGGGTTGGAGGATTGGCAGCGGGACGATCTGCTGGCGACGGTTCTCTTCCCGCATTTTCTGCTGGCGTTCCAGGGCACCTCTGCGACCTGGTATCAGATCACGCCTTTGGGCGCTGACCGGCTTGATCTCAAGATCCATTTCATGGTGCCGAAAAGTTCTGCGGAGCTTGCGAACATTGATGAGATCGCGGAAGGGGCTGGTGCTCTTATCTCCGTGATCCATCATGAAGATATTGAGGCGAATGATATGGTCTGGGAGGGCCTGAAGGCTCCCCTTACAGCACAAGGACGCCTGTCACCCTTGGAACGCTCCATCTGGCAAATGAACCAGTGGTGGCTCAGCGAATTGTCAAAGACGGCTGAGTGATGTTGGGTGCGGACTTGATCGGCGCGGCGGGCGTCGCCCTTCTGCTCGGCGCCTTTGCCGGGAACCTTCTGGGTATGGTCCGGAAAGAGAGCTGGATCTACCCGGGCGCCAATTTCATCGGCGCGTCGCTTGCGACTTACGCATCGTGGCTCATCTCCTACATGCCTTTTGTTATTCTGGAAGGAGTCTGGGCATGTGTGTCGCTTGTGGCCGTTTTGCGGTTTTTCCAACGCCCCCGGCAGTTGCTTTAGGGGGATCCGAGGCGCGGTGTCAGCTGCGCTTCGGAATATGGTTTGCCTCAATGCGGATACCGTCCGGATCTTCGAACAGGCAGGAATACATGCCTGGAAACCAATCGTCCTGAGCGGCGGGTTCTCTCACAATGTATGCGCCCAAGTCTTTCGCGAATGCAGCCAGGGCATCCACATCCTCACGGCTTTCCATGGAGAGACAATAGTGATGGAGACCCGCCCGTCCTTGATCAAAGGGCATGTCTGCATTCTCCTTTGTGCAGGCCTGAATGCCGATCGCTGTCCGCCGGCCGACACAGTAATAGTATCCATCAGCGTTGATCATCTCTTTTAAGCCCAGATGCGCGAACAGCTTTTCGTAGAACGGGAACGATTTCTCGAAGTTCGACACAGTGAAATTGATATGGGCGATGCCTTTAAGCGTCATGCCTGTCTCCCGGATCTTTAAAGTAACCACTGGTTACTTAAGAGTGATGCTGTATAAGGTCAAGTGTTGTGTCGAAATTTTCGCCGGAGACTGGTTTGTCGGGAAAGACCAAAGAGGCCTACCATCATGGTGACCTGCGTGACGCGCTGCTTGCAGAAGCACCAGGCTTTATTGTGGAGCAGGGGCTGGAGAAATTCACTTTGCGGGGGCTCGCGCGGGCGCTCGGTGTGACCCATGGCGCTGTTTATCGGCATTTTACGGACAAGCGTGAGCTCTTGGTTGCTCTCGCACTTGCCGGTCACGCTGAGTTTGTGGGGGCGCTCTCCGCTGCCCGTTCTGAGGGTTCCGATCTTGAGAATGACATTCTCGCGTTGGCACGGGCTTATGTGCGGTGGGCGCTGATCAATCAAAGTCATTACCAGATCATGTTTGGTCCAAGGCTTAATGAAGATGGACGTCATCCTGAACTGGAGCGCGCGATTGAAAAAACATTCGGTGCTGTGGATCAGTTGTTTATAGAGGCGGCAGTTCCAAAGGCGCGGGTGCGACTCCTCTCCGTGTCTCTCATGACGCAACTCCATGGGTATTGTGATCTTGTGCTGTTGCGGCGTATTCGGGTGCGGGGTGCAAAAGCCGCCGAGGCTTATCTGATGGAGTCGATTGAACCGCTTGTTCGAGGGATTTGCGCCGAAGTGCAATAGCTTTGGGGTGGGACGTCTCTTCCATCTATGCAAACAGCCTGTCGAACGCGGTCGTGGTGTTTCGATGTCCACACCCTGTCGACAATTTGTCACAATATTTTTATCTCCCAGATAACTGCCAGTTTTTGTCAGGAGCCTGGCATTTGGCTCTGGTCTTTCGGTCTGAGTGCGGTACGGTCTGTTTCTGAACCAACCGGGTGCGATTTTATGATCTCGTTCGGTTTCGTCTAACGCCCATATTCACTTGACCTCAGAAACAAGAAATGGCGACGAGAGAATGGTGGGGAGAAAAGAATAGTGGCAGAACAACAGACTGCACCTGGTGATGCTGCTGGGCCTCTATTGCCTCCGGGTTCACCTGTGGAGACCAGCTTTCAAAACCCTCTCGCTTTCGTTGATGCGGGGCAGAACATATCTGTCCTTCTAGGTGGGGATGTTATCGCCGAGAGTTCGAACGTGATTATCGTTCATGAGAAAGGGCATACACCTGTGCTCTACTTTCCGCGGGACGACGTTCAAATGAACCGGGGTCAGCGGACGGCACAGAGCACTCATTGTCCCCGAAAAGGGGATGCATCCTATTATGAGTTTGAGGCCGCTAACCAGAGCGATGGGGGTGCGGCAATTGCCTGGTCCTATGAAGACCCGATACCTCAAGCGCTGATCCTTAAAGATTACCTCGCCTTCTACCCTCACCATCTCGAGTTCAAAAGAGAAGCCTGACATGACATCTCCTTCGTCGACCCCGCTCAAAGGGAGCGTGTCGATTGCGCTTGGCGACTATGCTCTCGTGCGATCCCAATCGCTGACGCTTACCGATCATCTGAGTGATGCGGAAGCGACGGTTCAATCCATGGAAGATGCGAGCCCTGCCAAGTGGCACCTGGCTCATACGACCTGGTTCTTTGAGACCTTCGTTCTCGAGCCAAACGTGCCTGGCTATACACTCTTCGACGAAAATTACTGTTACCTCTTCAACTCATACTATGACGCGGTGGGGGAGCGGCACCCGCGCCCGCGGCGGGGCATGTTGGCCCGCCCGTCGCTGGATGAAATTCGCGCCTACCGGGCGCATGTCGACGCGGCTATGGAAGCTCTGCTGGCGGGTAAAGTTGCGCCAAGCCTTGCGTCGTTGATCGAGCTAGGTCTCCATCATGAGCAGCAACATCAAGAGCTTTTGCTCACCGACATATTACATCTTTTTGCACAGAACCCATTGCGTCCCGGATTTGCGCCCGCTGTTCCTCTGGAACTGACAGAGCACAATGCTGATGCTGCTGGGTGGGTGCGCTTCGACGGTGGTGCCTTTGCGTTGGGGGCCACAAGGGACGGGTTCACCTTCGATTGCGAGGGGCCGCAGCATGACGTGCTGGTGCGTCCTTACGAGTTGGCGAACCGGGCCGTCACCAATCGGGAATGGATCCGGTTCATGGAGTCTGACGGCTATCGGGATCCGCAATACTGGTTGTCGGACGGGTTTGCGATTGCTACGGAGCGTAGGTGGGATGCGCCTCTTTATTGGTACCTCCGAGATGATGTCTGGTGGTCGCTCACCCTCCGTGGGCCGCAGCCGGTCGACTTAGACGCGCCGGTGACCCATGTCAGTTTCTATGAGGCGGATGCTTATGCGACATGGGCGGATGCGCGCTTGCCGCTGGAAGCCGAATGGGAATATGCGGCGAGCGATCTGGAAATTGAGGGGAATTTTGCGTCGACCGGGATGTTGCGTCCCCGTCCGCAGGATGCGGCGGCAGGCAGACTTGCAGGTCTCTATGGGGATGTGTGGGAATGGACCGCGAGTCCGTTCACGCCCTATCCAGGGTTTAAGCCGGCGCCGGGTGCGGTTGGCGAATATAACGGCAAGTTCATGTCTGGCCAGATGGTACTGCGTGGCGGGTCCTGTGCGACGCCCGGCGGCCATATGCGTGCGACCTACCGGAACTTCTTTCATCCGGACAAGCGCTGGCAGTTTTCCGGTCTCAGACTCGCAAGGGACGCATCGTAATGTTGGACACTGTAGACATCGCGAAAGACGCTACGAACCGGGAATTTGCAGAAGATGTTCTGGCCGGACTCGGGATGCCGCAGAAAACGCTTCCCTGCCGTTGGCTTTATGATGCGCGTGGCTCCCAATTGTTTGAGGAGATCACGGACCTGCCGGAATATTACCCCACCCGGACAGAGACGAAGATCCTGCGAGACTGCAGGGATCAGATCGCAGCAGCGGCAGGAGCCGGTGCCACCCTTGTTGAATATGGGTCGGGTGCCTCGGTCAAAACCCGACTCCTGCTCGATAGGTTCGACAGGCTTCATTGTTATGTGCCGATCGATGTGTCCGAAAGCTTTTTGGAAGAGACGGCGGCGCAACTTCGTCGTGACTACCCGGCGCTCTCCGTCAAATCTGTTGTCGGGGATTTTCTCTCACCCATAACCGTACCACCGGAGGCACGGGACCGCGGGCGCACTATTGGGTTCTTCCCTGGATCCACGATCGGCAACCTGTCGAATGAAGAGATTTCAGACTTCTTTCATCGCGCGCGCCGGGATCTGGGTGATGGGGCGTCGTTCGTGTTGGGCGCGGATTTAAAGAAGGATATCGGACGTTTGATCCCGGCCTATGACGACGCGGCTGGTGTTACGGCTGCCTTCAACCTCAACATTCTCAAACGCATCAATCGCGAGCTGGATGGCACGTTTGCGCTCGATCAGTTCGCCCATGAAGCGCGGTGGAACGAGACGGCATCCCGGATCGAAATGCATCTGGTGAGTCGGGTGAACCAGACAGTGAGTGTCGGGACTGCTAAGATTGGTTTCACGAAGGGCGAGACCATTCACACGGAGAACTCCCGCAAGTTCGCTCTCGACGAGCTTATGCAGCTTGCGGAAGATCAGGGCTGGTCCACCTCCAAGGTTTGGATGGATGATGAGAAGCTTTTCAGTGTCACCCTATTGGACGCCGTTTAGGGCATTTCAAATCCGTTTATGCGCATAACGGTACCGGATGAGGCTTCAAGCCGCATGGGTTTGATGGCTTCATAGGCATCGGACTTGTACCAGGCGTCAAATTTCTCTGCCGACGGGAACTGGAGCAGGACGATCCGGCCTTTGGGTACGTCGCCTTCGACGGCGACCGGTGCCTCGTCCACAGCCAGGACCTGACCGTCAAACGGTGCCAGCGCCTCCATAAAGCCTGCTTCATATCCCGCATAATGCTCACGATTGTGAATGTCGATCACCCCGATCCCATAAACTGCCATTTCTCACCCTTTCAAATTTCAATGCACTTAGAGTGCCTTAGGTTACGGGGCTTCGCAAAGGGCCAATCGGGCTCTTTATTAAAGAAAGAAATATCTTGAATAATTAGAAAGTGGGGATTAAATAAAGAAAATACTTTTTCAAAAGGAGCTGACCCATGTCCGAGCCCCGGTACGATCTGCTTGATGACGCGCTCAAACCTCTACGGAGCCTCGGACCGCAGCTCAAGAACGGTTTTGTCAATCATGCGCCCATGGCGGCAGAGGCTCTGGTGGCGATGGGACAGGGCGGCCATGCCCGGCCTTGGGTCGACGCGAACCTCGGTGACATCATCCCGGCTAATGACTCTGCGTTACCGCTTGACGCTGCTGACCTTGAAAGCGCCATCGGCGATCCGAGCCGGCAGGATGCCTGGCGGTCCTATTTCAGACACCAGCTTGCACGTGGTTCCTGGGAATCCGTGCTTGAACAATGGGCCGACCGGCTGGCCCCTGGTCTTTTCGCCGCGGCGGCCCACGGGCTCATCCGAGCCGGACATGGCGTGCGTGCCCTTCGTGTCGAAGACACGCCTCTTCGCCGCCGTGAATTGGCGGAGGGGCTTGCTCTTTGGGCGGGGAGCTATCAACCGCTGATTACGCTCGAAACCGAGCAAAATGCCAAACTATCCCCTAAAGAGGCACTCGCCCGGGTGCCTTTGGTACCGCACGCAAAACGCCAGAATGACGGCGCGATCACGACGGCGCTCACCCGGCTTGAGCACGCGCAGGGGTTTGCCAGTGTCATCTCTCTGATTGATGTAAATGACAATCCGGTGAGACTTGCCAATGAAATTGCGGCGGAGTTCGCCCAGGTCTTCCTTTATCGTGTGCACACACCGCTTACGGCAATCGTCTTCACGCATGCGATCACGGCGGTTGCTGCCATTCTCAACATCGCCCCTCATGTAACAGAAGCCACAGTCAGGAAGCTTATTTCCTATGGCTGGCAGGCCGCTGCGGGTCTGCATTCCGCCTACTCTGAGTTTCCCGCTCCCGGGCCGGGGGCATTGCCCCCTGAAACACCGGATCAGATTGCGGTCCGTGCGGCGGAGCATGGGGATGATCACGTGATCAAACTGTCGGAAGCCTGCCTGGCGTTTTATAAAGTAACAGGCGATGAGAGATTTCTAATGGTGCCATCACACGCGCGCTCCTTGCTTCCTGAAAATCCGTTCGCGCCTGCCAGGGAGGCATGATTGTGACCTATCCTGGCCTCATTCGACTGGGTGCATATGCTGCTCTTGCCGGTGGCGGGCTTCGTCTGGTTTCCAGCTTCATCCCATGGGTGGAAGGTTCAGCGCCTCTCGAAATTTTCTATTTCGTCACAGATGTCGCTCTGCTTTTCGGCTTGCTCACCCTCTATCTCGTCCGTGCCGAAAGGATGGGGGTACTTGCGCTTATTGGTTTGGTTGTTGCGGCGGTCGGTCAGGCAGCGATCATCGGTCCGGACCATGCCCCCTTTGGCATTGATGTCTATGGCGCCGGTGTTCAATTGATCGTCGCTGGGTTGTTCCTGATGGCCGTCGATATGGTGCGCACAGGTGCTTACCCGGTCTGGGTATCCGGCTTCTGGCTCGCGGTTCCTTTTGTGAGCCTCGGGCTGGGACTGATTGACCCTTCCCCCTATGGCTGGGGATATTTCTTAGGCGGTATCCTGTTCAGTCTGGGTTTTGTGGCCGGTGGTTTTGCCGTTCTCACCGACGCGCGGGCTTCTAGAACGTAATCCGAATACCTGCGATAGCCTGTTCTGAGTGGCCTCCGCCAGACAGTGACGCGCTTCCTTCTGCCCGTGCGAAGATGGAGAAGCCATCTCCAAGGTGGGCTGTTGCACCGGCCCCAAAGGTAGCCCGGGTGTCGTCGCGGTCCGCGGCAAAGTTCACGCCGTTGGCCGTGATGGCATTGCCGCCCAGCAGATCATGCTCGATGCCGATCTCTGCAGAGAGGTTGAGGATACGATTGCCTTTAAGGTCCAGATCAAGGCCGCTGATCATACCCGCTTCCAGCAGCATGCTATCGCTTTCAACAAAATCGACTGCAATGTTGGACGCGTCCGTGAAGTTGTCGATGTCGCTGTCAATGTAGGTGAGCGACGCACGTGGGGTGACGGTCCATTTATCGGTCTCCCCCGCGACGTGGAACTGATGTCCAACTTGAAGACCGGCTGTATATGTAAGGGCTTCTGTGTCAGCCACGTCAGGCAGGTTTGGCCGATCAATATCGACTTCATACCGGGTCAAGGTCGCCAGTGCTTCTACAAACAGGCCGCCATCCGCTGTCCAATAAGCGCTCACTCCGCCGCCAAAACCGCTGGCTTCGAATTTAGACCCGTTGCCATTTGTGACAGACGTGTCGGTCGATGTGTGTTGCAGCAGTCCCCCAATGCTCAAGCTGCCGGGCAGGCCTGTGTCCAACACCACGTCATAGCCCGCTTGCACGAACCGGTCTCTGCTCTCATATTGATTTGAGCCAGTGAACTCTTCTGATCCCCGGACATAGCTGCCTCTCAACCAGGGGCCCGTCTTTGCGCTGTCTAAGCCTTCTACATGGCCCCAGCGTTTTTGTGCCCAGGGCATCTGATCGCGGGCAAAGCCGGAAAGCGCGAGAGGCAAGGCCTGATAGGCGGGGATCTGAGTCGCGATATCCGATGACTGCAGATACCAGTTCTGTCCGTCGGCCTGATTGAGTTCATACTCAAAGATGCCGCCAACGACGGGGCTGGCGAGCGCAAAGGCGTCGCTTGCTGACCCGACGCCGCGGACTTCGACAATCCGGATACCGTCTGTTGCGCCTGTGCCGGTAAGGGCTCCGGCTCCGCCTGCATTTGTAATGGTGATGCCGGTCGCGCCATCCGCCCCAGTCGTAACCGTATCCAGGATCAGCACATCTGTTGTATCGACGGCGCCATTGTTCAGAACTGTGTCGAGATGCAGCTCACCGCCGTTCGATATGAAGTTGGACGTGCCTGCACCAGCGGGGACGCCGAGGCTTGTGATGGCAAGAACGTCCCCCGCAACAGGACCTGTTCCGCCTGTCTCCGCATCAGCGAGCGTAATCGTGCCGGCATTGATAAAGGTCTCAAGGTTCAGAATATGTCCTTGTTCAACACCCGCATTGGTAAGCGACAGGGCGGCGGAGCCCGTGGCGAAAGTCTCGTTGGTTGTGTTGAAAGCGGTAGCTCCGGTCACCGTCGAGAGACGCAGTGTTCCTGTCGCGCTGTTGTTGAATGTGTCCGTCCCTGCACCGAAATCCAGAATGGCCACGGCTTCCGTATCACGCACGCCATCTGCATTTGTGTCCGTGAAGCGCCTCAGATTGACGCTGTTCGAAGACAGATTATTGAGCGTGTCACCGCCGCCGCTCAACACAATGGAGCCGTTGATGGTTCCGCTATTGTTCAACGTTGTTGCACCGGCACCCCTATTGTCGATAGCGAAGTCTGACAGTGACCCAACTGAGCCACCGGCATTGACATTGATGGTTGAGGGTGCGCCGCCCCTCACATCAATACCAGCCCCTGATATGGATGTTGCGCCGCCAAGCACTGCACCATTGACATTGATGGTGCTGCTATTGCCGGCGGTTACACGGATCGCATCATTCTCATCGCCCGTCGCGTTCACATTGTTGACGGTGATGTTTGCGTCTGCTGTCGCACCGGTAAAGGCTTCGATGCCCTCATCGCCTGCGGTTATCGTACCGCTGGTGGTGATCGTGACTCCGGCTTGACCATAAGTGTTGATGCTGTCATCTATCGTGGTGATGTTCGTGGCTGTGATGGTCGACGTGCCGGTATAGGAATAGGCCTGAATACCGTCAGAGTCACCGGCTCCGGTTGTCGTTACCGTTCCGTTGGCTGTGATGTTGATATTGGCAGGTCCTGCCGCGAAGATGGCGTCGCTCGCCGCCCCGGTCGACGTCACCGCGCCATTGGTTGTGATGGTGATCGTACCGCCGCCAGCATAGGCTCCAATGCCCGTGCTAACTGCCGTCACATCGCCATTTGTAGTGACGCTTGTTCCTGTTGCACCATATGCGTAGATGCCATAGCCGCCAGCGCTCACATTGTTCACGGTGACACCGATGCTCCCACCAGTGGAATAGGTGTAAATCGCTGTCCCAGCAGTGTTCAGCGTTCCGGAGTCGGTAATGCTGATGCTGCCCGTTGTGGTGGTTGATATGATGCCTGCAGCGCCAGCGCCTGTTGTCGTGACCCCGGCGGTTGTGACGGAGACATTGCCTGTTGTTGCGATTGCAGTTACGGCCTGTGCGCCGGCTCCGGTCGTGGTGACTGGAGCGGCGGCGTTGACGGTGGCGTTGCCAAACTGCGATCCCGCGATAATGCCGTAGGCCAGTGAGGAAACAGCGCCTGTCGTTGTGACAGTAACAGCGCCCGATCCAACACCCGCTGAGACTGCGTTAATGCCGTATCCGTTGACGGCGGAAACACCTGATGTTGTAAGGTCAATCGTGCCGCCGGTATTTGCAATGCTGATCCCGCTGCCACCACTTCCGGTCGAGGTTACCTGGCCGACATTAATGACGGTGGCGCCGCCAACGTTTGATGCAATGATCCCATACGACCCAGCGCCCGACGTGGAGATTGTGCCAGGTGCTGTAATGGTCAGAGCATTCCCACCCTCGCTGCGTGCGAGAATGCCGCTTGCAGAATCTCCATCAGTGCTGATGGATGTGTTTTCGCTGGTGGTGATGGTGATGGCACCGTTCGCCGAGCCTGAAACGATCCCGTTAGACCCGTTGCCGGCTGTTGTCAGACTGACTGTGCCCTCAGTCGTGGTGGTGAGCGACCCGAGATTGATACCGGAAGCACCGTTCGCGATCGCAGATGTATTGTTGGCAGTGGTGCTGACGACAACACCGTCCTGCACGATGATGGTCGCGTCGTTCACGTCATAGTCGATGCCGCCCGTGAAATTGTTGCCGACCGGAGTACAGGTTGCCGTTCCACCCGCAGCAATCACGCCGCAATCGTTGGCGGCCTTCGCGGATCGTAAATGTCCATACACTCCCATCGATAGGACGGATGTCGACACCATCAACGCAAAACGATGATTTAAAACTTTGCGGCTGCCCTTACCCACGCGTAACGCCCCTTACCCACACCAATCACTATCGTTCTGTGGGTGGCCGCGAACCCACATGGTTACGGGAGTATTAATAGTCGACGATGACGTAGAGTCAATTTAACTCCGACAGGGTTTTTCATTCCGCCCTGACGATGTGTCTTGGTGGTTAATTTGTAGACCTAAAGACTAGTCGGGATCTGCCATTGTGACAGTTGTCGTAAACTCGGGGGCCTGGGGGCTTACGGCCAACGGACAGCGCACATCCGGCAAAACCGCAATGTCAAAAAGCTCGCGTATTGCTCCGTCCAGTCGGAGCCATTCCACGACATTGCCTGTCGCCAGGTCGATGATCTGAACGCCGCACCAGGGGTCAGCGTCCCGCTTTTGCAACTCATCCTCAAGGTCAAGTCCTGAGAAGGATTGATCCCTTGGTAATGAGAGCGTGACCATTGCGTGGTTGTTGTGGAAGCTAAGCCCGCGGACGAAACCAGGTAGAAAGGCAATCTCTTCAGCTTCGCCCGTTTGCCGATCAATTCGAACCAGGTGCCCGCGCCCGGAGTTGAGTGCATAGAGCTGATTGTTATGTAGCCGAGGCGAGTGCGGCATGGAGAGCTTATCTGTCAGTATACGGTCTTTTTCAACATCGATTAGAATACCACCCTCTCCCCGCCGGTCCCGCCAGCCGCTTACACTGTCGCTACGAGAAACAGCGGTGACATACTTTGCGGCGCCATTTTCCATGGCGAGGCCATTCAGGTGGCATCGGTCTTCCGGTGCGAGTTTGGTGATAAAGGGAGGCTGCCACACGGGCTTGAATCCGTGAACGGGATCGACGGTCGCGAGACAGGAATAGGATGTGTTGACAAAGATGATGCGGCCCGAGGGTTCAATGGCAATTTCGTGTGCATCCACATCGCCGGTTGTCTGGGCATTTCGGGGCACGTAGCAGACATCATACTGATCGTTCGCCATTTCACCGGGGCGCAGCATGTTCTCCATGCGCCAGATTTGCGCGTGGGAGGCCAGGTAGATGCGTTGCCTCTGGGCGCACAGCCCCATCGCTCTCGGGAATCCCGTCTGGTGAATGGAGAGGCCACCATCTGGCTTCACACCAACGAAATAGACAATGCCTGATTGGTAGGAGGTGAAGACGATCCCGGCGCCATTTCTGGCCAACCACCCGGGCAGATTTCGGGAGCAGGAAATCTGTGTGCTTCCCTGAGTGCTTCCTTGGGTGCCGCCTTGTGCCGGCGCCGTTTCATTCGGTGATTGCGGGTCAGGTGTCTGTGGGTCTACGGTCATGATCTCTCCTTAGCAGGTTTGCCGGAGACGCAATAGCGGAGATGGTTGATATGGTAACCACGAGAGAGCACGGCATCCCGCGACCCATGGACGATGTGAGCGGCCCGCCTGTCAGCAATGTGTTACGTGAATTGCTCACGCCTCTGGAGCTTGCCAACCTTCTTCTGTTCTGGTGGCGGCTGCCCTTTCATCTGCGAGGCAACGGGCAGACGGTGCTTTTGCTCCCGGGCCTCGGCGGCGGCGAACGGTCCATGGCGGTCATTCGGGAATATTTGCGGGTGCTGGGATATGACCCTCAGGATTGGGGCCTGGGCCGGAATGATGGCCGGGTGATGGACAAGCTTCCCCGGGTCTCAGACATGGTTCGTACTCTTGCGCGGGATGCCGGCGGCCCGATCATTCTTGTCGGCTGGAGTCTGGGTGGATATTTCGCGCGGGAAGCCGCCCGGGACAATCCGGCTGACGTCTCGCAAGTCATCACGCTCGGAAGTCCATTGGTCGGTGGCCCCAAATATACGGCGACGGCACGTTTCTTTGGCCGCCGCGGTCTGGATCATGACGCTATTGAAGCGCGGATTGCGGAACGCTACCGGACTCCTCTCAAGGTGCCGGTGACCTCGATCTATTCTAAAGGGGACGGGGTTGTCTCGTGGCAGGCGTCGGTGGACGAATGGAGTCCGGAGGCTGAGAATATCGAGGTGTCGACGACGCATTTCGGGTTCGGGATTTCGCGGGAGGTGTTGACCCACATTGCGGAACGGCTCGCGGTCGTTCAGTCCAGATAGTCCATAAACCTCTGTTTTCTGGCGAATTTTCCTGACCATTGTTCATTTTTGACGAGAGCTGTGCGCGGAGGTGAACATCCAAAGCGTTTGGGCTGACGTACAACTCACATATATTCGATGTTGCACTGCACAAAGGACGCCCCATGCTGCACCAACCGGTTAAAGATTTGCCGCAGAAACTCGACGGCATCAAAGGCCCGCGCATTTCACACTCCTTGCGCGAAATTCTGACACCGCTTGAGCTGGCGAAGCTTTCCCTTTTCTGGTGGCGCCTTCCAACGCGGCACAAAGGTTTTGGCAAGCCCGTGATCCTGTTGCCGGGTTTTGGGGCGGGCGAGCAATCCATGATTGTGATCCGGGAATATCTCCGGTTTCTGGGCTACGCCCCGTTTGATTGGGGCCTGGGCCGCAATGGCGGTGAGGTTGAAGAACTGTTGGAAAACTTCTCAGCCATTTTGGCCGACCGTCACGAGGAAGTGGGCGAACCGGTCTCGCTTGTCGGCTGGAGCCTTGGCGGTGTGGTTGCGCGCGAAGCTGCGCGGGACAATCCCGGTGCGGTGTCGCAGGTGATCACCCTTGGCACGCCGCTCATCGGCGGGCCGCAATATACGGCTCCCGGGCCCTTTCTCTATTCACGGGCGGAACGCGAAGAGATCGAAGCAAAAGTGTCTGATCGATACAATGTGCCGCTCGACTTACCGGTCACGTCGATCTACTCCAAGAAAGACGGGATCGTCGCCTGGCAGGCGTCTGTCGATCATTGGAGCCCCGATGTCGAAAACATCGAAGTGGATACAACGCATTTCGGTTTTGGGTTTTCAGAGCAGGTACTCACGCTGATCGCAGAGATATTGGGTGGCCATCGCCGCAGGTCATGAGATCCATAGGGTTACACCACGTGTGATGCAGATGGTGCCAAGGGTCAAAATAATCCATTGGCTCCATTTGCGGAAATTCGTTTCTGATATCCTGTCCAGGACTTTGGTGCCAAGGGTGGTGCCGAGCATCGCGCAGGGAACGACCATGACATAGAGCCACCAGGGGAGAGTTGCGAGCTCGCCGTTTGCCTCTATTGTGGCGGCGCGCACCAGAAGGCCGAAATAGACCAGCTTCATGAGATGGCTCAATGTCTGCGTGATGGCCTTGGTGGCAACGACCTGGTGGCGGGTCAGGTCTGACTTCACAAAAAAGGCATCGAGCAGCGGGCCTGCGACGCCGGCCACGAGATTAATCAGTGTAATGATGAAGCCGCAAAAGACTGGCATACCCGTCTTGGTGATATCGAGTGCGAAACGGGCCGGAAGGGCTGCTGCAACGAAGGGCACGGCGCCTACGGCGATAAAGACAAGCGCCTTGTCCGGCACAAAGGAGATGGCGCTCAGGATCGCGAGTGCAATGACGGCACCACCGATGTAGAAGGCAAAAATCGGCCAGACGATGTGATCTCGGGTCAGGAAGGCGCGATATCCATTGGAGACGGCTTGCGTGGCTCCGTGCAGCATCATTGCGGAGCCCACGGGCAAGACCACCAGAAACATTCCCATCAATATGATACCGCCCGCCATACCAAAAATGCCGGAAAGGGTGGCCGTCGCCACGACTGTGAGGGCAATAAGAGCAGTGAGTCCTACACTGATCATGGGGCTCCTTTGTGAGTTTGGTGCTTAAACCTGCGTCATCTTGTCTGTTATCTCTCAATTTCTATGGTCCGTAAAACGACTTTTCGGGCTCCTTGTTGTGAGTTAAAATCACATATGTCCGGTTCTCATCTGCACCAGCTCCCGCCGCTCACCGCCTTGCGCAGTTTTGAGGTGGCGGCGCGCCACGGCTCATTTTCCAAGGCCGCTGATGAGCTCTGTGTGACCCATGGCGCGGTCAGCCGTCAGGTGAGAGCGCTGGAGGATTGGTCCGGGGTGGTGCTGTTTGAGCGCCGTGGCAAGAAGGTTTCGCTGACGGAGGCCGGGCGCCGTTTTGCAGACAAGGTCGGTGCTGCGTTTGGTGACATTGCGGCGGCGGCCAGGACCCTGCGGTCAGAGGCCAACATATCTCAGCAGCTTACACTTAATGTTCTCCCGACCTTTGCCATGCGGTGGTTGCTTCCTCGTCTCGCAAAGTTCCAGTTTGCGCATCCGCAGATTGAGTTGCGGCTCGTTACCTCTGATCAGCCGCTGGACCGGCTGGCGCCTGGTCAATTTGACGTGGCCGTGCGTCGTGAGAGCGCTCAGACTGGGGGTGACTATCGGACGGGCGTGGTGTTTACGGAAGAAGAGGTGCCAGTGTGCAGTCCCGCATTCGTGGACGCGAACCCTGTCACCTGTGCTGGCGATCTAAAATCGCTCCCGTTGCTGGTTGCAGATACGCGGTCGGGGTCATGGGATCGATGGTTTGCGTCAGCGGGGGAGAGCGGTGTCGGTGATGAGGTGGCGCTTCGGCGCTTTGATCATTTCTATCTGGCGCTTCAGGCGGCCATTGACGGGCTGGGGTTTGCACTTGGACCGCTTCCCCTCATCGAAGAAGATTTGGCGGAGGGACGGTTGGTCGCCCCACTTGCCGGGCCGACATTATCGGCCTCCCCCTATTGCTGGGTCGTGCGCTTATCTGAAGCTGAAGACCCAGCTGTGAAGCAGTTTCTCAGCTGGCTGGAGGAAGAGGCGCGGGTGTTCCGGCGGTCGCGATAAAGGGCGTCAAGATCGCAGCCCGTTGACCAGGGCTTTTGCTTTGGCTCGTAATGAGCGTCGCGTCGTTTCCAAGAGAGTGAGCGCCTTAAACCGTATCGGTGATGCAGATTGTCCGGCATCAATCAGAACGTCGCCGATCTTGATCGTTTCGTTCCAGAAAGATGAAATCAAATGGCCGGAAACGGCCGATGAATCGAGACGGTCGACCCAATCATCTTCCAGAACGCTGCGGATCATCTCCTCCTCGAGCAACAGGCCAGCGCTTTGGCCTCTATACGCTTCATCGTAGGCACATTTGATCGTAAACCCTGTGTCTCCCGAAATGAGGGTGAGGTTTACCGCAATCGGTGTTCCATTGAGGCGCAGGACATCAGCTCGTTTGACGCCCTCGCTCTCAACCATTCCAAAGGCCTCTTTGCCAAAGGCGCGTGTCGTATCGGTGCAATCAAGTGCGGTTCCTCGCCGGCCCTTCCAGCCAGAGGCCTCCACTCTCAAAAAGGCATCAACGGCGTCGTCAAGCTCTGGCCCGCTATCGTGGGCTGTCCAGCTCACGTCTCCGAGTTCTTCCAGCCGCTTTCGGTTGCGCCGCAGATCTTTTCTGCGTTTCTTCGACACATGTTCTTTCATGTGATCTGCGAATGTTCCGCGTTTTTCAAGAACAGCGCGATCGAAAGGATCGAATGTCCGGGCCGGGAGCCCGCGGTGTCCACGCTCTTTCGTAAAGGCTGTGCTGACGGCACCGTCCAGGTTGATATTCGGGAGCAGCCAGACGTCGCTGCCTGTCGATTTGGCGCTCATCGCATCAAGCAGTGCGCTGACGGCTTCCGCCGCCCATCTCCTGTCGATCAGAGGAACCGATGTCGTGGTGTAATCCGTCGTCCATGCGGTGTTGAGGGTTACAAGGCCGCCCCAGTGCAGACGGTCGCTCACAAAGGGCAATAGGGCGATCAGAGCCTCGCCTTTCCGTACGGCAATAGCTTTGAGGTCCCGCGTCTCAATGTGATTGAGAAGGGCGGTGCAATAGTGCCGAAGGTAAAAAGCATTCTCTTCAAGCGCGTGCTTAGCCAGTTCTTCCCATTCTGGACCCAAGTTGCGTAAAGATGCTGTATCCAACACGCTTATTGATATCGCATCCGATCGCTGCATTTCACCGCCGCCGAATGCCTTGTTTGTGATCGCCATATTCATGATATGCCCTCAAGAGCTGGCTTCCGCGTGGGCCACCAGAACAGGATGTCGAGGCCCAGCCGCCGTTTCACCAGATAGGTCAGAACGAGGCTACGTGCTGCCACAGAAGCTGCGGTTGCGATCGCGGCACCGACTAACCCAAGGCTCGGGATAAGTGCAAGGTTCAAGGCGACGTTCAGGATAAGGGCGACGACGCATGTTGCCGCACAGGCACGCTCTTCGCCCAGCATGTTGAGCAGGTCCTCGCCTGGCCCGGCAAATGCTTGTGCGATTAGGCCCGCCATGAGAATTGCGAGAACGGGCATCGCACCGTCAAAGCCATCGCCGAATAGATCCAGAAGGAAGGGAGCCGCCAGGTAGATGACAAATGCTGCGCCAACAGAGGCAATCAAGGTCAGACGTGTCGTCGTGCGGGCCAGCGAGCTCAGAGTGCTGGCATCGCCGAGTGCGTTTAGCGCAGCAAAACGCTGGGCAGTTGCCGCCGTGGCAGCATATTGAACAAATGCCACAAGCTGCAGAATGCGGGAGGCTGCAAAGTAGATGGCAATGGTTGCGGGTTCAACAAAGAGACTAAGAATGAGAATATCGGCATTTGAGAACAGAACGAGTGTTCCATCTACAAAGACCAGCGGGATGGAGGTTTTGAACCATTCACTTTTCCGGTGTTTGCGAGGCCCTGGTGACACGATCCTGCGGAGCCTCACCCACACGAACCCGGTTTGAACCAACAGGCTGACAAGTGTTGCAACCAACACGACGCCAATCGCGATACTCGCTGAGACAGGCACGCCTAACAGATAAACGCTCAGAACACCTGCGCCGATCAATCCGTGCCGGATGATGAAGGGCGGCGTGATGGCTATGATCGTCCAGTTAAACGCGCGGGCGATGTTTTCCACATAGTCCTGCAAGGCAAAGAGTGGAAAGACGATGAGTGCCAGTGCGAAGGGCAGCACATAGACTGTATCTATGACGGAGCCTGCAAACCACAAAACAGCACCGCCGATAGCGGCGATGGTCAAGGCAGCTCCTGCGACGAACAGAGCGCCGGTCTGAAGGAATCCCCGAAGCAGATCTTTTTCTTTACGGGCGTCATAATGCGGCGCGAACCGGCATACTGCCTGTGTGAAGCCAAGGGGTGACAGGTGACCCAGCACGAGTATCCAGACCCAGACGAGAGCGAAAATGCCGTAGTCAGTCTGTCCGAGAACACGCGCGAGCAATACCTGACTTGTATAGGCCAGTGCGGCGCCGACACAGCGAATGATCAGAACTTTCAGCGCCGCGAAAGCTGATTGCTGCGATTCTTCGTCGGACCCAATGCGGGCGCGAACCGCGCCCAGCAGTCCGGAGATGCTGGGCGGCTGGCTGGGCGCTTCCCTCGTATCGACTGTGTCGCTCATCGCGCGCGTTACTCCGCTGCGTCCATCGCGAGTGGGCTGATGCCCTCGGGTGCGTTCGGGTTCACCCGATAGCGCATCACTCTTTTGAAGGATTGTTTTTTCTGCATGCCTGACTGCCGCCAAAGCGCTGTGAGGCCGACTTTGGCCCAGAAGGCCGGACCGGTTATCGCACGCGACCTCGGTGTCCACCCCAGCTCATTGCGTAGAACGCCGTTGCCATAGTTCATGGCATAGGAGCGGCGAATGTCAGCGGTCCAGTGTTCTGTGGTAACGGATACGTTCAGGCAGTTTCCGTTTGTGACCCGATGAGGTCCGTTCAAGGCCCAGTGCAACATGTCGCCCGCCTTCAGGTCATAGACTTCAGCGTGGGCGTCAAAAGTTGGGTCGTAGCGGATCTCTTCTTCGGTGACACCGCGAATAACGTTTTCCAAATCGACCGGACGCAGGAAGGGTTCGTTGGAGGGATAGATGTGGATCTGCTTTTCACCCCGAACCTGCCAGAGAGACTGGCCGGGCACGTCTGCGTGGTAGAACACTTGAGCACCTGGCGAGGAAATCAGGATGCCCAGCGATTTCCGGTGTGGTTTGAATCCTGGGATTGCGGCTTCTATTTCCGCGTACATGTCGTCCAGCAATGCCTCGAAGCGGCTGTCGTGCTCTTCGAGCTTCTGCATATTGATCCAAAGCCGGCCGCGTTTGATGGCGTCGAGAACGTCATGGCCGGACAGGCCGCTGCGGTCACAATAGGCCCAGCTTGAAACGTCGTGGCCGGTCCCATCCATCGTGTTGATGGGGCTAATTGTCTGAGGCATGCGCTCAATGAGACTTGCCAGAACATCATCTGAAAACAAGTTGTTCTGCGGCAGGGTATGATGCAAATGGGCGGTTTCTTCCCCCCATGTTTTCGCGACGTCCTCGCTCAGATCTTTGATGATTTGTTGGGTCATAACCACGCTTCCTTGATCAGCACACTTCTGTGCCGGGTTGTCCCCGGCGTTCCTTGGGCTATTCCGGCGAAATTTGCCTTGGTTTCCGCAAGGTTTGTGCCGTTCTGTTTTCTTAGAGACTGGAGGTCAAGGCCGCGTTAATCCCGCCTTGATGCACAAAAAATCTGACACATGTCCCGTTTTGGGACAGAGCGGTGTGTGATCATCAGCAGGCGCGGTCTTACACCAGCTCCTGCTGGTGGCACGTCGAATGCAGGTGCGTGGCCAAGGGGTAATTCCATTCACCGAGACGGGTCGCATGGTGATCGGCCCACAGAGAGTATTCGGGGAGCTAGAGTATGAGTTTTGTGCAGGCTTATTCCCGTTGGCGTGGGGTTTCGGTCGTCGTGCCCAGTGACGTTATCCGCTATGTCTATGTCGCAACCGCCAGCGTCATTGTTTTAGGTCTGTTGCGGGAGGTGTTTGTCTTCCAAGTGGGAACAGACACGGTCTTGCAGGACCTTCGGCATTTCGCGCTGGATGCTGAGCGCAATCTGGGGGCCTGGTATTCAAGTGCGCTTATGGTTCTGATCGCGGCTTGCGCCTTCGTGAACTGGCATAAGGACCGGATGCGCGATGGGCTGGTCTCGTACAGCTGGGTCTTTATTGCTGTTGTCTTCTTTGCCCTTTCTATCGATGAGACCGTAGGCTTTCATGAAACGATCGACATCCCCCTCAGAAATCATTTTGAACTGACAGGCATCTTCTACAATCCGTGGGTGTTCTTCGGTGCTGCATTTGTTGCGGGGTTCGTGGTACTCCTTCTGCCCTTCCTATTTGATTTGCCGCGACATATCGCAATTCTGTTTGTTATTTCTGGGACGATCTATGTCGGTGGCGCACTCGGCATGGAGCCGCTTGATGCATTCTTCGAGCATGGCTATGGGGAGGGGCATCTCTTCCAAGTGATTGCGACCAGCATAGAAGAAGCGCTGGAGATGCTCGGGCTCACGCTCTTCCTGCACGCCAATTTCATCTTCATGGCTGAAGCCCGCACAAATGTACTCGTCAGGCGGTCGGCATAAGGTCGTCGGCCGGTCGGGCGAGCTTGTCCGGGTTGCGCATCACATAGATCCACCTGACCCGGCCTTCGTGGTCTGGAACGACGCTGATAATGATATCTGTCGTTTCGTCCTGCTGGAGTGAGGCGATAGCGGGACGTCCGTTTGCATAAACAAGCCGGGGTTTAATCTTCGTAGCGTTCTTCTCAAGCAATGCTGTGAAAACGTCTGCAATATCTGTAGGTCCAACAAGAGGGCGATAGGCAGCGCGGACTTTCCCTCCGCCGTCGGAGAGCGCCAGGGCATTGGGTGCCAAGAGAGCCAGAATATCCTGCTTGTTCTGTGCCTGGGCGGCACTCATGAAGCGGGTCAGGAGATCGCTCACTTCTGAAACAGAGGCATCAAAGCGAGGGCTTTCCTCGCTCACCCGTTTTTTTGCGCGCGCGACCAATTGCCGGCAGGCGGCTTCGGTCTTGTTCAGAGTGTCGGCGATATCCGCATAGTCGCTGTCAAAAGCTTCTCTCAGAATGAAGGCGGCGCGCTCCTCCGGTGCCAGCCGCTCCATCGCCCATAAAAGTGCCAGTTGAACCTCTTGAGCTTCAACTAGGACGTCTTCCGGTGTGGCTTGTCGCGTTTCTGTGTCAGACAGAATGGGCTCCGGCAGCCAGATCCCTGCATAGACTTCGCGCTTGTGGCGTGCGCTTTTCAGGGCATCAATCGCAAGCCTTGTTGTGACGGTAGTCAGCCAGGCAGCGGGTGTTTTAATTTCCTTTTCGTCGGCCCCTGCCCAGCGCAACCATGCGTTTTGCACAACATCTTCGGCGGCCGCCCGCTCCCCCAGCATTCTGTAAGCCAGAGAAGTCAGTCGACCGCGTTCCTGTTCAAACGTGGCGGTTGCGGTGTCGTTCATGCAGCCTTTTTTATCACGGCCTCCATTTTTTCGCCGACTTTGATTTTCTGACAGGCGTGGCCACGCCCCAATCCGCGTTTGAGAACGGGATAGGTACGGCAGAAGGCGGTGGCGAATGCGAGCGCGGTCATGGCGCGTTTGCCGTATTTATGTTCGATGTCAATCCGATAGGTTTCGCTGTCCATATCACCGGCGATGGTGGCTTCAGCGAAGCGAAAAGCCAACGCTGCTTCCGCGCCCATGGCCTCAAAGTCACGCGCGAGGATTGCACTCAAAAGGGCGGGATCCACACCTTCGCTCAGTCCCTGATCGACCATCAGTTGTACGCATGGTCCGCAATCGCCCTCCAGAACGGACGCCAGAGCCGCACCAAACCAAAGTGGTTTTGGGGCGTCTTCCCGGTGCTGGGAAAGCAGAGGCAAAAGGGCAAGCTTCACGCCTGCAGATGTCGATGTGTCGATCACATCATGCATGTAGCTCGCATCATAATTGGTCTTGCGCTCCATGGACCTGGTGCCGAGATGTAGAAGCCAGCGGATCATGAACTATTCCTTTGCGGGCGCGATCTGGGTCGCGAAATAGAGGCCTGCCCAGGCTGGGGCCTGAATGCCGACCAGATTCACAAAAGCAATTTCGTCTAGTGGCACGCCTCGGGCGATCCAGATCTGAAAGTGGAAAAGGGCATGGAGGCTGGGCCAAATCGCCCCCATGATTGCAATCTGGGGTGTGTTGTTTTTGACGGACCAGGCGAATGCACCCGCAGCTACAAGGTAGATGAGGCCAATATCGCGCACGAAATGCAGGTTGAACGGACCCATCATGGAAACGCCCGGGGTGGTTTCGTACCAATACATGGGCGCGAACCACATGAGGATGGCATTCACCAAATAGACGGCGGCGATAATGCCGAGGACGATTTTGGCCATTTTAAGCTCCTTGTTGCAGCGGATTTAGCCGCCTTATGTCTTTGACGAGGCGGGGTGGGCTCTTGTGACAGAGCGGGGTGTTTTGGAGCTTGGGTGCGTAGATATTTTGCGCATAGGGCCAGTTTGAGCCCTCGCATTGAGCCAATTGGGCCAGTTTTTGACCTTAAGTCCCTTTTTATTTGCAAGCCTCTTGTATGCGATGCACCTGCACATATGTCTGGAGCACAGTGACGGGACACTGGCCTCGTGTTTAACCGGGTATGGGTACAGGGCAGATGAATTGGGACGATTTACGGCTGTTCCTGGCGGCGGCTGATGCAGGATCTATGCGTGCCGCAGCCAAGACCCTTCGGATTAGTCACACGACGATCTCCCGCAGGATTGAATCCCTCGAAGCCGATTTTGACACGCGCCTGTTTGAGCGGCGCAGTGATGGCTTTGACCTGACTCCAGCGGGCGAGGCACTGTTGCCCGTCGCGCGATCCATGGAAAGCAACCTGCTGGGTGTTGAGCGGCAGGTGCGGGGCGCCGACAAGGAACTGGTTGGACCACTGGTCGTGACCCTGCCAGACATGTTCGCCATGTATTTAGTTGGCCCCCTGCTCATGGATTTTATGGAGGCCTATCCCTCGATCGATTTGGAAGTCAGCGAGAGCTGGGATGTTTTTGATCTTTCCAAGCGCGAAGCGGATATCGCCATTCGCTTTACAGACAACCCGCCGGAACACCTTATTGGGCGCGAGCTGGGCATATGCCATGAAGCGGCTTACAGCACGGAAGCATATCTAGAAGAACACGGGCCGCTGAAGACAAGTCAGACGGCCCGGTGGATCGGGTTCGGGGACGCGGCCTATCAATCCCGATGGGTCGCAAGCAGTCCTTTTCCGCATCTGCAAACACTTGGCCGGCTTGACCAGATCCCTACACAGGTTGAAGCAACGAAGGCAGGGTTCGGTATCGGTCTGCTTCCCTGTTTTGCGGGCGATACGGTACCGGAGCTTGTCCGATTGACAGATCCGTCTCCCCGCATGGGCGTGTGGTTGCTGTCTCACCGCGACCTCAGAGCCTCTGCGCGTGTGCGTGCCTTCCGGCAATTTGTGACCGAGCGCCGCAGTTACCTGAGAGACCGGTTGGAAGGCAGGCTTACGCCGCCGACCCAAGAATCACCGCGGCAGGAACTTCATTACGAAGCGGCGTCCCCTTTAGGAAAGCATTGAGATTTTCCAGGAAAAGCGTTTGGGCTCTAAAAGGTGTCCCGTTTGACTTTGGGGAGGAATGGGGTGTTACGCGGACGTTGGGGTGATCCCAGAGAGGACTTGTCTCCGGCAAAGGTTCAGTCTCGAAGACATCCAGAATGGCGACCCCTGGTGTTCCCTTATCAAGCGCCGCGAGCAAATCCGTTTCGTTCACCAGTCCGCCGCGTCCAATATTGACGAAGGTTGCCCCCTCTTTCATTGCTGCAAAAAAGTCCGCATTGCCCATGTGATGAGTCTCATTGTTGAGCGGGCTTGTGAAGACAACGACGTCACAGTCAGGCAGCCGTGCTTTCATGTCAGCGGGACGGATAGTTTCGTGAGCTTCCGGGCTCTCACCGGTACGCTTCACGCCGATGATATGCGCATCAAAAGCGCGAGCGCGCCTGGCGGTTTCGTTTCCGATATTGCCGATCCCGACGATCATCCAGGTGGTGCCGGCGATCTCGCGAAAGTCGATGCCTTTCCATTCTTTCGCCGCTTGCGTCTGAAGACGGGCGGTCGGGTTCTGGTATTCCGCTAAAACGGCACCCAACACAAATTCGGATATGGCGATCGCCTGCGCATCGGAATTGGTGAGGCGGATGCCTCTCTTTGCGAGTTCCGCGAAGAGGGGATTGTCAAAGCCTGCGGCGGTTGACTGGATCCATTCCAGGGACGGCAGGTTCAACAGGTGATCGACATAGTCGAAGACGCGTTTGGTAATCAGTACGTCCAGGCTGAGCCAGGCACCTTTTGGGTTCACCTCGTCCCGGGAGACGGGCACGCCATTGCGGGTAAGAGAACCGTCGCGCTGAAACAGCACCGGTGTGACCCCCTTTATGGAGGAGAACCGTGTGCCAAGCGCATCTGCGCCGTCTGCAGAAAGAAGAATTTCCATGCCCACCCCAAGTCAAGATTGTTGGTTTTTATTTTCATAAGCATATCGTTTGTCACCTAGCTTAAGTAAAGTCCTTCCCAAAAAAATAAGGTGAGTGGACATGGCTGATTTGGTTGGGGAGCGGAATACTGAACGCAATGCCGTTGGGGGGCCGGTGGCATCGCGGGCAGGCCAGTTCAGCTGGGCCTTTTTTGACTGGGCGAACCAGCCCTATTTTACGCTGATCACGACCTTTATTTTTGCCCCCTATTTTGCGGCCGGGTTTGTGGCTGACCCGGTTCAGGGGCAAGTCCTCTGGGGCTATACCCAGTCTATTGCCGGTTTGGCCATTGCCATCGGGTCGCCGCTCATGGGCGCCGTGGCGGATCAGACAGGGGCGCGGAAACCCTGGCTCGGCTTTTTCTCTCTTATCTTCGTGATTGGCGCGATGCTGCTGTGGACCGCGCTGCCGGGTGCGCCGGACGGTCCTACCTTTGTTATGGCGGCAGTTGTCTGTGCCGCATTGGGCATGGAATTCGCGCTTGTCTTCTACAATGCGATGCTGCCCACGCTGGTTCCGGAAAAGCGGATGGGCACGCTCTCCGGCTTTGGCTGGGGTATTGGATATGTGGGCGGTCTTGCTGCGCTCTTTTTTGTGCTCATGTTCCTGGTGGCCGATGCGGAGAGCGGTGTCACAATGATCGGGATTGAGCCGCTCTTTGGGCTTGATCCGGTCTTACGCGAAGCTGAAAGGTTTACCGGCCCGCTCGCCGCCCTTTGGTACACCCTCTTTTCTCTCCCGATCTTTCTTCTCACGCCTGATACGCAGCGGACATCCATCAGGGCGGGCGCCGCCATCAAGGCTGGGATGACACAACTCAAGGCAACCTTCCTGAAGCTGCGGTCTTTCAAGAATATCGGTCTCTTTCTCGTGGCGCGGATGACCTATTATGACGGTCTCTCGGCCATATTCGCCTTTGGCGGGATTTATGCTGCAGGAACGTTTGGCTGGGAAATCCAGACACTCGGCATCTTTGGGATCGTGCTTTCCATCTTTGCGGCACTGGGCGCATTTCTGGGCGGGTGGATGGATGATCGCTTCGGGTCCAAGAGAACGATCCTTGTCGCAGTCGCGGGGCTTGTGCTCGGAACGCTTGCCTCCGTCTCGATCACGTCTGACACGATCTTTTTCGTTGTTGCCGTCGCGCCGCCTGTTGCGGGTGCCGGCCCTTTCATGAGCACTGGCGAACAGGTCTATATGTTGGCAGGGGTCCTTATCGGCATTAGCGGCGGCCCGGCCCAGGCCGCGAGCCGGACCTTTATGGCGCGGCTTGCACCAAAAGACATGATGACGGAATTTTTCGGGCTCTATGCACTCTCGGGCAAGGCGACCAGTTTTGTTGCGCCTTTCGCGATTGCGCTCGCAACCGCCGCAGCGAACAGTCAACGTGCCGGCCTTTTTGTTGTCGTCCTTTTCCTGCTGGTGGGCTTCCTTCTGCTCTTACCCGTCCGGGAAGAGCGGACAGCTGGCTGACACGTCATTTGCATCTGGGCGCGTCCTCGCCCATGCTTCCTCCAAATATGGGGGTGGCCAGTGAGTGATAGACAGGATGAGCCGGTACGGGTTCAGGTGCCGGGTGAGGTAAGTGCGCAGCTTTTGTCTGCGGTCGGGGGCGAGCCAGCTGACACGAAAGGCCAGATTTCCTGGGCGACGTTTGAGTGGGCGCGTAACCCATATGTGATCCTGATCACCATCTATATTTTTGCGCCTTACTTTTCGACCCATGTCGTGGGCGACCCGGTGCGCGGTCAGGCGATTTGGGGCAATATCAATGCGATTGGTGGCTTTGTCATTGCGATCCTGGGCCCGCTCTTGGGCGCGATCGCGGATAGTGGTGGCCGCCGCAAACCGTGGATTGTGTCCTTTGTGGTGATTATGGGGATGGCCACATTCTCCATGTGGTTTGCGCTTCCCATGGATGGCGGCATTGGTATTTTGGGTGCGGCACTGCTTGTCATCATTGCGAATGTGGCTTTTGAGTTTTCAGCCGTTTTCCATAACTCGATGCTTCCTTATGTGGCCCCGCACAAGAAGGTGGCGGGCCTTTCTGGTCTCGGATTGGCGCTCGGCAATTTAAGTTCTCTCCTCATCCTCATTTTTATGTTGATCGCCTTCATGCTGCCCGGTGTTGTGGATTGGAGCTTCGTACCGGAAATTGCCCTGTTCGGGCTGGACGTTTCGGCCCATGAAAACAGCCGCATCTCCGGTCCCATTGCGGCTCTTTGGATGGTGCTGTTCTCTCTACCGCTCATTTTGTTCACGCCGGACTCAGCACCCAGCGGGGCAAATGCCAAGGACGCTGTGCGTAATGGGCTGCGCTCTGTCGTGCGCACGGTCAAAGGGTTGAAGCACTATCAGAATGTGGCGCTCTATCTGCTGGCCCGCATGTTCTACAATGACGGCAAGACAGCGGTGTTGGTGTTTGGCGGCGTTTATGCGGCAGGTGTGTTTCAGTGGGGACCGCTCACGCTGACCATTTACGGTGTGGTTCTCTCGGTCTTTGCAGTTGCGGGCGGTATTCTGGGAGGCTGGCTCGACAATACATTCGGGTCGCGCAACGCGATCTTGATTTCCATCGGCGGGACATCCCTCGGTCTCCTTCTGGCGGTTTCCATGACACCCACCGAAATCTTCTTTGTGCCCTATGACACGGTGGGGGCGGAGCCGATCTGGTCTCTGCCGTTTTTTACAACCGTGCCGGAACTGGCTTACGTGAGTGTGGTGATCCTGATCGCGATTTTTATCACCGCGGCCTATGCGAACAGCCGCACGATGCTGGCGCGGATTGCGCCACCGGAAAAGATGTCCGAGTTTTTCGGTCTTTATGCCTTGTCCGGCACTGCCACCGCATTCTTAGGGCCCTTGCTGGTCGGTGTGGCAACGGCATTGTCTGAAAGCCAACGGGTGGGTTTTGGCGCTGTGCTCATCCTGCTTGTGGGGGGGATGGTGCTGATGCTCTTCGTCAGGGAAGAGCGGGCGGAGCTTGCAGCAGAAGACCGGCGAGGTTGAGGATCAGAAAAGGTGCCAGCCTTTTGAAACCACCCAAGCGATTTCTTTAGCCAGGTTCGGGGGAAATTCGTAAGCGTCCATCTCAGCCGGTCCGGCCCATGCAAACTCTGTGTGTTCGTCGGAGAGCGTGACGGTGTTTGTCTCTGTCGTTGCAAGAAAGGAGAGGCCGACGGCGAGCTTGTCACCTTCTCCATGTCCCCAGCTTGTCAGCGGGCGGATGCGGGTGATTGAGAGGCCTGCTTCTTCTCTTGTTTCCCGCCGGAGGCCGTCTTCTATCGTCTCGCCCTTGTGTACGCTGCCGCCCGGCACGTCCCAGAGGCCGGGATAGGGCTCGTCATGCAGGGCGCGTTTCAGGATGAGAAGCTTTCCCTCGCGCCAGATTTGAACTTTAACAACAATCCGGTGGGTGAGCTCTGGGCCGTCCATGGTGCTCACCTTCTCCGGTTGGCTTTTTAGTGACGGAAGTGGCGCATGCCGGTCATCACCATGGCAAGACCTTTTTCGTCTGCCGCAGCGATCACTTCGTCATCGCGCATGGACCCGCCCGGCTGGATGACACAGGTGGCGCCTGCTTCTGCAGCGGACAGAAGCCCGTCGGCAAAGGGGAAGAAAGCATCGGACGCGACAGCTGAACCTTTGGTGAGCGGCTCTGCGAGACCTGCTGCTTCGGCTGCGTCTTCTGCTTTGCGCGCCGCGATGCGGGCTGAGTCCACGCGGCTCATTTGGCCCGCGCCAATGCCCACCGTTGCACCGTCTTTCACATAGATGATCGCGTTTGATTTCACATGTTTGCAGACGCGGAAGGCGAATTTGAGATCGGCCAGTTCCTGCTCGCTTGGGGCTCGCTTGGTAACGACTTTCAACTCGAGGTCGTCGATGACGCCGTTGTCGCGGGTCTGGGCGAGGAAACCGCCAGCGACCGTCTTCACAAAGAGACCCGGCGTGCGGGCATCCGGCAGGCCGCCGGTGGTGAGAAGACGCAGGTTCTTTTTGCCGCCGATAATTTTGCGCGCATCTTCGTCTGCGTCCGGCGCGATAATGACTTCGGTGAAGATTTTTGCGATCTCCTCCGCCGTTTCGCCATCCAGAGTTTGGTTCAGGGCAATGATGCCACCGAACGCAGAGACAGGGTCGCAGGCAAGCGCTTTGCGATAGGCTTCCGCGAGGCTTTCGGAGGTTGCCACGCCGCACGGGTTTGCGTGTTTGATGATGGCGACGGCGGGGGCGATCTTCGGGTCGAATTCGCCGACCAGCTCAAACGCGGCATCCGTGTCATTGATATTGTTGTAGGAGAGTTCCTTACCCTGCAGCTGGGTGGCAGTGGCCACGCCCGGACGGTTCTCGCCGGTGACATAGAAGCTTGCCGCCTGATGAGGGTTCTCGCCATACCGGAGCGTCTGCTTCAGGGTGCCACCGAGCGCGCGGTAAGCGGGTGCGCCTTCGTCAATCTCTGTCGCAAACCAGTTGGAGATGGCCGCGTCATAAGCGGCGGTCCGGGCATAGGCTTTCTGCGCAAGTGCTTTGCGAGTGTCGAGGCTGGTGCCCTTCTTCTCCTGGATTTCGTTGATCACGCGGTCATAGTCTGCGACGTCAACAATCACGTTCACATAGGCGTGGTTCTTGGACGCGGCCCGGATCATGGCAGGCCCACCAATATCGATGTTCTCGATACAGGTGTCGTAGTCGGCACCTTTGGCCACTGTTTCCTCAAACGGGTAGAGATTGACGGCCAACAGATCGATCGGACCGATGCCGTGCTCTTCCATGGAGGCGGTGTGGCCTTCATCGTCACGGACGGCAAGCAGGCCGCCATGCACCATTGGGTGGAGTGTTTTGACGCGTCCGTCCATCATTTCCGGGAAGTTGGTGATCTCGGAAACATCTTTCACGGGAATGCCCGCATCCGCGATGGCTTTGGACGTCCCGCCGGTGGAGACCAGCTCTACACCTGCCTCATGGAGGGCGCGGGCAAAGTCAATGAGGCCGGTTTTGTCTGATACGGAAAGAAGAGCGCGGCGGACGGGCTGGATATCGGCGGGCATCGAAGGATCCTGAAAAATAAGGGGTCATGCAAGTTCGCGCCGGATAGCACGAAAGTGGAGCGTCTGGAAGGGAGAGGTCGCCTTTTGGCCGCTTATTCCGGCTTCTGTTGCTCAGATTGCTCAGATTGCTCAGGTTGCGCAAATTGCTCTGGGGCCCCATTTCCGGCGTCGGTTGGCGTCTCGCCAGCCTCTTCGGGAATGCCCGGCAGTTCAGCGGGGAGGGCCGGAAGTTCCGGCTCCTCTGTCTCGGCTTTGTTGGCATTTCCCGTGGTGGAGAGGCGGCGCCAGGCCCAGTGGATGGTGGCCTCGTCCCGAAAGGCCTCGCCGGAGACAATGATCTGTTCGCTTCGTCTCGTGCGGTCAGCGGACCCCAGATAGACGCTTTCCTCCAGGGTAATACCGCATTCGCCGCTTTCCGCTCGGGCCCGGAATTGCCAGCCATCCCCATTGGGAAGGAGAACGAGCACATTCGATTTGTCATGGGCGAGGGAGGCGCGCGCCTCCGGGTGCAGGTGAAAGCGGATCGCAAAGGAGGCTGGTTCTCTCTCATCCTTGTCCTGTTTGAACGGCACCATCAGTTTGGAGGGTTCGTCGGGTGCGCGCGACAGGCTGTCTTCGCCGCGAAGGTCTTCACCGCTTTCGCTTAAGAACAGGCGTCGCCGGTGCACAAGGCCGAAGAGTTTCCGGTAGCCGTCATGGGCGGCATCGAGCCAGATCCCATCTTCGCTCTCGTTTCGTCTGCTTTCGACCCGGGCCGGGCCTTCCATCAGCCGGGAGCCCAGCAGGATGCGCGAAAGAGCCCCTTGGGTGAAGCGAGCGGACGAGGTGTCGTTCACCACCAGAGTTGAATGGGCCGCGGTCGCCCGACTGGCGGCATGCCAATCCGCGCCCAGAATGCGGGTCGCTCCGCAATTTGTGATGAGGCGGCAGCGTCCGACGCTCATCTCGAAGGAAAGGCAGCCCGCATGGGCTGAATGGGAATAGGCCCCGGGCGGTGGGGGACCTGTGTCCACGGTCACATAGGTCGGGCCTGCCGACATGCGTTGGTAGCCTGAGTGGGGGGCGAAGCCAAAGGGCTTCCCCTTTGCATCATCTTCCGCAAGCGCTGCTTCCACGGCGCCGTCCGGTCCCTCATCCGCCCCATTGAACAGTGCCAGTTTGCCGTCCCCATGTTTGAAGAAACGCAGCATCGGCATCATGCGGTCGACCGCATTACGGATGGGCTGAGGGACGCCATGGCCTTGTGCGATCAAAGCGTCGCGCAGCGAGACCAGATCCAGCAGGATGGAAAGCTGGGCGGCTGGGTTCCGGCTGATATGTCCGCCATCAGGCAAAATCTGCTGGGTCAATTCCTGCCCCACCAGATCAAGGCCTTTGCGCAGGCGTTTGTCGCCCTCCGATAGGCAGAGCCCTGAGAAGGCGAGGCCGATGGTGGCGGTGAGGCGTTGCTCCCCGGCGGGTGCCCACATGACGGTTCGTGCGAGGTGGCGCGCCTGTTTCGCCATGTTGCGCAGCAGGGTGGAGCGGTAGATGAGATCTGACTCCTCCATCAACAGGGCACCGTTTGCTGCCCATGACGTGAGCCGTCTGCCGATGACATGAGGGCGCCAGCCAATCTCATGCCATTGGCCGGAGGTTGCGATCCAGCTTTGCACCAGGCCTCGGGCATGGGCCCGGGCTGCATTGCCGCCTGCCGCAGAAAAATGCCGAACCCAGGAAAAGCCGTGCAGCTCTTCCGTCCAGGTTTCGCTGGGTGCTTCTACCTCAAACGGTGAGCGGCCGTTGGTTCTCACCTGTCCGCCGGGCAGGTCATAGCGGCCCTGAAACAATGCGTCCGCCTTGTCGACGCGGCCCGGGCGCAGGTCCTTCGGATAATAGGTGATGGTATCGGGCATCGGCCCGTGCAATGTCTGGCGATATGGCCAGGTGCTGTAGAGCGCCGACAGGCTGAGGTCTGCCGTGCGCCGAAGTGCTGCAAGGGTCAGGTCGCTCAACCGGTTTCCCGGATTAAGGATGTGGCGCTCCTGTCTGCGCGGAACAGGGTGGGGTGCAGGTGATGTATCGCTCATGCAGCGCTCATCGGTTTGGTCATGAGCGCGCGCCTTGTGCCGGGACGCTGCCCCGTTGGTGGGAGGTTGCGTGCCGCTTAGGGCCGCTTGCGCAGTGTCGCAATGTTTTCAGCATAGGCGGACGGACCACCCTTGAAAGTTGCAGTTCCGGCTACCAGTACATCTGCGCCTGCTGCGATGACTTTGGGCGCTGTTTCGAAATTCACGCCGCCATCCACCTCAAGCTCAATCTGTTTGCCGGTTTCCTCAATTCGCTTGCGGATCACTTCGATCTTCTTGAGCTGGCTCTCAATGAAGGACTGCCCGCCAAAGCCAGGGTTGACGCTCATCACCAGTACAAGGTCCAGGTCCTCAAGAATTTCGTCGAGAACGCTGACCGGTGTCGCAGGGTTGAGAGAAAGACCGGCTTTGAGCCCCCGTGCCTTGATCATCTGTACCGTGCGGTGCACATGGGCACCCGCTTCCGGATGGAAGGTGATGATGTCCGCACCTGCATCTGCAAAGGCATCTATATATGGATCCACCGGGGCAATCATCAGATGCACATCAAACGGTTTGTCCGAGTGTGGCTTCAAAGCTTTTACGACGTCAGGTCCGATGGTGATGTTGGGGACAAAGTGGCCGTCCATGACATCAACATGGATGTAGTCGGCGCCAGCTTCAGAGATGGCGCTTACCTCTTCACCGAGGCGCGCGAAATCAGAAGCCAGAATTGACGGAGAAATTTTTACAGGATTTGCCATACCAAGATGCTTATCAGGTCAGTTTGGGTGGTGCAACGACGTGGGAGTTTTCGGCGGCGATGATTGCTCAGGGATTGCTCAGGCTGTGGATGTAAGCCGGGCGGCATAGAACCCATCCATGCCCCCTTTGTCGCTCAGGTGACAGGGAAGTGTGCGGAGGTCACCCTCTGACGTGATGCATTCAGACAGGCCACCGATCTCTACCGGGTCGATGGGCTTGCGTGTGAAGCCGGGATTGTTTTTCAGAAAGAGGGCTGTTTGCGCTGGTCCCTCGAGGGGTTCGAGCGAGCAGGTGCAATAGATGAGCGTGCCGCCGGGTTCCAGCCATGCGGCTGCTTTGGCCAGGAGTTGCGCCTGAACTGGGGCAAGGCTTGTAATGTCTTGGCTCTCTTTTGAGCGCAGTACATCTGGATGGCGCCGAGCCGTGCCTGTCGCTGAACAGGGCGCATCCAGGAGGATCTTTCTCCACTTTCGTCCGGGGTCCCACTCCGTGAGGTCGGTTTTCACAATGTCTGCCGTGAGTTTCGTGCGCCTCAAATTCTCCCGCAGACGCTCAAGCCGTCCACCGGCTCGGTCTACAGCGGTGACTTTGGCGCCTGCGGTGGCCAGTGCCAGGGTCTTGCCGCCGGGAGCGGCGCAGAGGTCGAGAACTTCTTCGCCCGAAACGTCGCCCAGAAGTTTGTGGGGGAGCGCCGCTGCTGCGTCTTGCACCCACCAGGCGCCTTCCTTGTACCCGGGAAGGTCTTCAACGCGGCCAGGATGAGAGAGGCGAACGCTTCCGGTCGAGAGCAGCTCACCGCCCAGGGTATTGGCCCAGGTCTCCGGATCGGACTTTATGGAAAGATCCAGCGGCGGCTCAGCCAGATGGGCGTCTGCAATGGCGCGGGCGGTCTCTGCGCCGTAGGCCACTTCCCAGCTTCTCCAGGCCCAATAGGGGGTGTTGGTCATACCGGCTTCGCCGGAAGCGTCCTGTGCTTTGACAATATCCGGTCCTTCCCGGGTAACACGGCGCAGAATGGCGTTCATCAGGCCACGATAAGGGCGGGCGTGGCGGTTGGCGTTGGTAAGCTCAACGGCGCAGTTTACAGCTGCATGGGCTGCGGACCCCAGGAACAGGATCTCCGCAACGCCGATACGCAAGAGTGCCGAAGCAAAAGCAGCCTTTTCCGGCAGAGCTTTGTCGAGCATGGTATCGAGAATGGCATCTATCTGCCCAAGGCGCCGAAGTGCCGTGGTGGCGATTGCTCTGGCAAATGCGCGATCACTTGGATGGTTCGCAAGGTCCTTTCCGCCCAGTTCCCTGTTAAGTGCTGCCTCCAGCGTTTCACCTTTGCCAAGCACAGCCAGCAGCACTGCAGCGGCCGCCCGGCGGGCGCCGGTTCCATCCTGTCTTGAGGGGCCACCCCGTTTTGATTTCACTGATGTGTTGGATGCCATGACGGGTCCTGTTTACTGCCCGTGCTTAGAGCACAGACGGGTGATCGAAACCAGCGTCTTATCTGCGTTCCGCGGCTCTCTGTTGGGTCGGTGAGAGTAGACCGAACGTTTCAGAAGTTGCCAGAACCCAAATTTTTAGGATGGATTCGCGGTCTATCGACTCAAGCTGAAGTTAAAACAAAGGGCGTAGACTGATCTGAATAAGCAAGAGCATTGGGTGGTGCCATGTCCAACGATGACGAAGCGGTTTTTCGCGATCTTTTTGATCATGCCTTCGATGCGCTGTGGGTTGTAAGCGGCGATATGGTCATTGAGCATGCGAACGCGGCGGCTGTTGCTCTGAGCGGATATCAGCTTGATGAGCTGATCGGGCAGAACCTGTCAATGCTGCTCCCTCCGTCTGTCGCAGAAAGCCATGATACCCATGTGGATCGGTATAAGACGCATGGTGAATCCAAAGCAGTTCTCGGCAAGCCAAGACGGTTCGATATCCGAGCACGCGATGGTTCGTTGATCCCCATTCAACTCAAGGCCTTCCGATTGGATGCGCCAGAAGGCGCATTTCGTTTCGGTGCCTCTATGGCCGATTTGCGCGAGCAGGTTAGCCTGGAGGAAGAGCAAAATCGGATGATGCTGCATCTTGAGAAGCTCGCACTCATCGATCCGCTTACAGAGCTTTGGAATCGAAGGGCATTTGATGATGCGCTGGACCGCCAATGTGCATTTGTTACCCGCCATAAAAGCATCGCTGCACTGGCTTTGATTGATATTGATCACTTCAAGCAGATCAATGATACGCATGGCCATGCTGCAGGGGACCGGGTGTTGCAACAGCTGGCGCAAAAACTAAAGGGCTTTGTGCGCAAAGAGGATATCTGTGCCCGCATTGGCGGCGAAGAGTTCGCTTTGCTGATGCCAGCCACTGATTTAGAGGCGGCTAAAATGACGCTAGAGCGTGCGCTTCAGATTGTGGCAACGGGCCGGTTCGACATCGGAGATCAGCGGGGCATTGAGATTACTTTCAGCGCTGGCGTGTCTGCAATTGATCCTGAAGCTTGCGGGAAGGTTACGCTAGAGCGTGCTGACCAGGCGATGTATCGGGCAAAAGAGAACGGACGTGCCCGTGTCGAGTTGTGGGAGCCAGAGTCAGAGTTGGTACTAACGGGTGCCTAGCCCCAGGGGCCTTCGTTTGAGGACATACCCGCCAAAGCTTTGAGTTTGGCGACGCGGTTTGTTGTCGCCGGATGCGTTGAAAAAAGACTGTCGCGCTTGTGGGCGTGGAGTGGATTGATGATGAACATGTGGGCAGTGGCGGGGTTTCTCTCCGCAGCATCGTTGTCGATCCGCGAGGCGCCGCTTTCAATGCGCTGAAGGGCAGAGGCAAGCCACATGGGACGACCGCAAATCTCAGCACCTAGCTTATCAGCGCTGTATTCGCGGGTACGGCTAATCGCCATCTGAACCAGGGCCGCGGCCATGGGTGCCAAAATCATAATGGCGAGAGTCCCAATGAGTCCGCCTGCATTGTTCCTGTTGTTCCCAAAGAAAAGAGCGAAGTTTGCCAGCATGGAAATGGCGCCTGCGAGTGTGGCTGTGACTGTCATGGTGAGCGTGTCGCGGTTTTTAATGTGCGCCAGTTCGTGCGCCATGACGCCTGCCAGTTCTTCCGGGGTCAGCATGTTGAGCAGGCCGGTGGTTGCTGCAACTGCTGCGTTTTCGGGATTGCGGCCCGTTGCAAACGCATTGGGTTGGGCCGTTTCGATAATATAGGTCCGGGGCATGGGAAGGTCCGCATTGGCGGCCAGGCGCTGGACAAGGCGCACATAGTTTGGAGCGTCTTTCTCGGTCACTTCGCGTGCGCCATGCATCCGCAAGACCATCTTGTCGGAGTTCCAATAGGCGAACACATTCATGCCTGCGGCGACCAGGAATGCGATTGCGGCGCCACCCTCACCGCCGATCATGAACCCAATCCCCATGAACAGCGCGGTCATGGCTGCGAGCAGGATAGCGGTTTTGGTCATGTTCATGCAGGGGTGTCCTTGAGGGTCATGTTGGTTTTTGGCGTCTTTGTTATATATGTAGAGATATGCCGCCGCCTTCAATGCCGCTTCGCCAGCGGGCCCAAGGGGTCATGAAGCGACGGGGAAAAGGTTTGAGCTGATGGCAGATGAGAAATCCCAAAAGCCGTTGAGTGAGGCGGCACAGCGCGCACTTGCGGAGGCAGCGGCCCGTCGGGCGGAAGCTGAACCTGAGGTCAAGCGGCCACGGGAGTTGCTCGGGCGTGAAGGCCCGGAACCCACCCGATACGGGGATTGGGAGCACAAAGGTCTCATCAGCGACTTTTAAAACCTAAAACCGCTTGCTCGCTATACGTGTATCGGCGTAGAAATATACACGTTATGCGATATTTTCTAAGAATGCTCGTCCTATGCGTGTGGGGTGCAGCCTGGATGGTGGCCAATACTCCACCGACAGGTGCGGTGGAGGTTCTGCCGGGGCCCATCCCGGCTACCCTGTCCCGCGTCATTGATGGTGACACGGTCGAAGTCCGCGCGCGGATCTGGCTCGGACAGGATGTTCAGGTGGTTGTTCGGCTGCCTGGCATTGATGCGCCGGAACTCAGGGGAAAATGTTCGCAGGAACGCGCTTTGGCAAAGGCAGCGAGCGATCAGCTCCTGAATTTTGAGGGAGACCAAGTTGCTTTGCTTGATGTTGTGCCGGATAAGTTTGGTGGACGGGTGCTGGCACGTGTCCGCCATGAAGAGGTCGGTGATCTGAGCACCCACTTACTCGAGAGCGGCTTTGTTCGCGCTTATGATGGTGGAGAGCGTCGCGGGTGGTGTTCGGAGCTCGCGCTTACAGATTGATTGTCTGCAGGTCAGTGGCGCCCTTAAAGCTCTTTTCTAGTTTGTGGGTGACGGTGGCATCGTCGCCGGACGTGCGAGATACAAGTGATACGACGCACCGCGCTTGGCCTGTCTCGTCGGCCCAAGGGAGCATGAGTTGCTCAACGCCTATCAGGGGACCTTCGTTTGATTGAGACTGGTAGTTCCAGACCAGCATGGCTGGGCCAGCTACCACCTGCGTTAAATGGTCTACTACTATCTTTCCAAAGGGCCTGTCTGCGTAAGCGGATGTTTGGATGCCCGTAAGGTCCACGCCGAGCCGCCGCACGAGCTCAGTCCCAAAAAAGCGAATTGAAAAGTCATCGTCCTCAAATTCGTAGATGACCATATGTGCGAGGATGGGCGCGAGGTCCACCAGGTCGAGTTTGGTCGACAATGGCAGACGATGCTCTCCCTTCTGGCTGTGCCAGTAGGCCATGAGGGTTCGTGCTCCCTCAGTTTTCAAATCCATGCCCGGTCCCCACAGGAATACCCGCTTAACGCTGAGGCGAACATGCCAGAAACGCTGGGTTGAAACAGTAAAAACTCTGTGTTGGCCTTTAAATAAAGTAAAGCTGGCTCTCTATACAGCTTTGTAAGTGGCTCCCGACCATCCAGGCAGCTATAACAATCCTCTTCCAAGTATTGGTAAAACAAAACGTTCGAAATGCCCTATTTTTGGGGCATACTATAGCTTTTTCACCTGTATTTGGCTGAGCGGCGTGCTGTTACCGACCTAGTCGTTCAGACTTATGGTCTAGGTTTATCTGCGTCTTCTTAGGTCTGCACCGCCGAGCGTGGATTACTTGTTTTGGCGGTTCTCGATCAGGTCGTCGACAACACTTGGGTCCGCCAGGGTTGATGTGTCGCCCAGATTCGAAAACTCATTCTCTGCGATCTTACGAAGGATGCGGCGCATGATTTTGCCGGATCGTGTTTTCGGAAGACCCGGAGCCCATTGGATGAGATCCGGGCTTGCAATGGGACCGATCTCTTTGCGCACCCATTGGACGAGTTCCTTTTGGAGCTCGTCTGATGGATCGTCACCCGCGTTCAGGGTGACATAGGCGTAAATGCCCTGGCCTTTAATGTCGTGGGGGTAGCCGACGACCGCGGCTTCAGCGACTTTCGCGTGAGCGACGAGGGCGCTTTCAACTTCCGCTGTTCCCATGCGGTGGCCAGAGACGTTCAACACGTCATCAACCCGACCGGTTATCCAGTAGTAGCCGTCTTCATCTCTCCGGCAGCCATCGCCGGTAAAATACTTACCTGGGAACTGAACGAAGTAGGTGCTCGCGAACCGTTCATGGTCTCCATAGACGGTGCGCATTTGGCCCGGCCAGCTGTCGGCGATGCAGAGATTGCCCTCTGTTGCTCCAGCCAATTCCTTGCCGTCATTGTCGACGATCACAGGGCGGACCCCAAAGAAGGGTTTGGTTGCGGAGCCTGGCTTCTGGTCGATTGCGCCGGGCAGAGGTGTGATGAGAATGCCGCCGGTTTCTGTCTGCCACCAGGTGTCGACAATGGGCGAACGTCCGTCGCCGACGCATTCGTGATACCAAAGCCAGGCTTCCGGGTTGATCGGCTCACCAACAGAGCCGAGCAGCCGGAGCGATGACCGGTTGGTTGCTTTCACCGGCCCTTCTCCTTCGGCCATCAGGGCACGAATGGCGGTTGGAGCCGTGTAAAAAATGTTCACCTGGTGTTTGTCGCAGACCTGCCAGAAGCGTGATGCATCTGGGTAGTTGGGGACCCCTTCAAACATGAGCGTGGTGGCGCCGTTGGCAAGCGGCCCATAGAGGATGTAGCTGTGCCCGGTCACCCAGCCGACATCCGCCGTACACCAGTAGATGTCTCCATCATGATAGTCGAAGACATATTGATGGGTGATGGAGGCGTAGACCATGTAACCGCCGGTGGTGTGCATAACACCTTTGGGTTTGCCCGTTGAGCCGGACGTATAGAGAATGAAAAGCGGATCCTCCGCGTTCATTTCTTCCGGCGGACAGTCGGCGCTCACGGAAGCGGCTGCTTCGTGGTACCAAACGTCCAGACCCTCCTTCATCGGCACGCCGGACGCTGTGCGTTCTACAACGATTACAGATTTGACGCCTGGGCATTGGGCGACAGCTTCATCCGTATTGGTCTTCAGTGGAATTTTCCGGCCGCCACGCACGCCTTCATCTGCGGTGATGACGCAATTGGAATCGCAATCGATGATGCGGCCTGCAAGCGCGTCTGGGGAGAAACCGCCAAACACGACAGAGTGGACGGCGCCAATGCGCGTGCAAGCCAACATGGCGTAGGCCGCCTCGACGATCATCGGCATATAGATGGTTACCCGATCACCCTTTTTGACGCCCTGGGCTTTCAGCACATTCGCGAACTTGCAGACTTCCTCATGTAGTTCCCTGTAGGTGACTTTCTTATCGTCGGTCGGTTCGTCGCCTTCCCAAATGATGGCTGTCTGGTCTGCTTTGGTTGGCAGGTGACGGTCGATGCAGTTCACGCTTGCGTTCAACGTTCCATCTTCGAACCATCGAATATGCAGATTGTCTTTGTCGTAAGAGACATCTTTGATTTTCGTATAGGGCTTGATCCAGTCAATCCGCTTGCCCTGCTCCGCCCAAAACCCTTCCGGGTCGGCAATGCTGGCATCGTACATTTTCTGATAGCCGGCAGCGTCCACATGGGCGCGACCTGCCCATTCTGTGCTTACGGGGAAAATTGCAGTGTCGGTCATTGTGGCCTCCCTGACGACGGTCTTTTAAGCGCCCCTTTTTGCTGGGGCGCATGTTGTTTTGGCGCACTATAGGGCGCAATTGGCTCTTTTGCGCCCTTTTTTGCAGGTTCGCCCTATGGACCTGTTTCTCGCGGACTGGTCGCGTTACCCAATATTAACCCTACTTCTCAAAGCATTTCCTGACGTTGCGGCGATTCAAGCTTTTTTACGGGTTCGGCGTGCATTCTCTCCGTAATTGCGAGGAAATGCTTATGGGACGCCGCTTGCCGCGCCGAAAAAAACCGATCAGGACTGCCGTGCGGCGTGCCCGCGCGCGGGCCTTGGTGGCTGACCAGGCGGCAGACGAGAATGTCTTCGACGATGTTGAGTTCGCAAAAGCCGGTCTTGAGCTCGCGGAACGTCAGGCAGGATATGGGGCCTGGTTTTGGAACCTCCCGACCGACTCCTTTTACATGACGCCAAATGCTTGCGCGGTTCTAGGCGTGGAAGAAGGTATCTCCGACTTTGACGGCATCATGGCAGCAATCCATGAGGAAGACCGTGAGGAAGTTACAGCGAAGGTGCGTCAGCATCTGGACTCGCGGGAGAATTATGATCTGGCGTGCCGTATCCGGCGTCCCGATGGGGAAGTCCGCTGGATCCGTGCGCGTGGCCATGTGTCACTGGATGCATCCGATGAACCCGTCATGTTTGCGGGATCGATTGAAGACACGACCTATCAGGTTGAAACACTGAATGAGCTGCAACGGTCAGAAATGCGGTTCCGGTCTCTGATCGATAGTGCGCCGTTTCCAGTGGTCATCACGCGCCCCAGTGACAAGACACTACGCTATGTGAACCAACGCGCGGTCGACCTGCTTGAGGATTTAGGCAAGCCATCAGATACGCTGAGCGTCCCCGATCTAATGTCGGATGAAAAAACCTATGAGGAAGTGCGCCAGCAACTTCTCACCAACGGTGTCACGGAGAACTTTGAACTCGCTTTGAAAAAGGTAGATGGAAGTCCTTTGTGGGTTCTGCTTAAAGGCCTGATCATCGACTATGAAGGCGAGCCGTGTGCCTATCTGATCCTGCTTGATGTGACGGAACGCCGGGAACTTGAAAAACAGCTTCGGACCCAAGCAACGTCTGACCCTTTAACAGGCGTTGCGAACCGTGCAGAGCTTATGTCGCAACTGGAGTTTGCGATCTCCGTCTCCAACCGGACTGATGAAGGGTTTGCGCTTCTGCTTCTTGACCTCGACAATTTCAAGATGGTCAATGACACAAGGGGCCATAGTGTTGGAGACAAGCTTCTGGTGGAGACGTCCAAGCGACTGGATGCTCTCTTGCGCACGACAGACACGGTCGCGCGGATCGGGGGAGATGAATTCGCGATTATTGCTCGTCATCTCGATGAGACACGGGGCGTGACAGTGCTTGCGCAAAAGATCATCGATCTGTTGGCACAGCCCTTCAAAATTGACGGTACCGTGGCGAATGTCGGCTGCTCGATCGGTATCGCCCACTATCCCTGGGACAAGGGAGATCCTGAACTTTTGATGCAGCATGCAGACCTCGCTCTCTATCGTGCGAAAGATGAGGGGCGGGGGTGCTTCCATCTTTTTGATGAGGAATTGTCGAAGGCGGTGCATGAGCGCATGGATCTGGAACATGCGTTGCGCTATGCGGTTGCAACAGACGAACTGTTTGTGATGTATCAGCCTCGCTTTGACGCAAAGTCTCGCGAGCCTGTCGCAGGCGAAGCGCTTGTTCGCTGGCGGCATCCAGAAAAAGGCCTGATTTCGCCGGGTGTGTTTATTCCAATTGCGGAAGAGACCGGTCTCGTCATTGACGTTGGGCGTATCGTTCTCGATCGTGTCGTTTCTGACATTGCGCGCTGGCGAGAGCAAGGTCTCGACGTTGGACCGATGTCGGTCAATATCTCTGCCGTGCACCTGGCGGCTGGGTCTGTTCTGGAAGATGTTTTTGGAACATTGAAGAAATACAATGTCCCTGCTGAGTGTCTTCAGGTGGAAGTGACCGAGTCCACCATGATCACGGATGAGGAATCTGCGAGTTCACAAATCAAGGCACTCGCGGACGCGGGTATTCATATTCTGATTGACGACTTTGGCACGGGCTATTCGTCGCTCTCTTACCTCCATCGTTTCCACGCGCATGAACTCAAAATCGATCGCAGCTTTGTGTCCAACGTGGCTGACGCCACCAGTGCGATCCTTGCACGCCAGATTGTGTCAATCGGCAAGTCGCTTGATCTGAAGATTGTTGCAGAGGGCGTTGAGACAGACGCTCAGGCAGATTTCATGACGGCGATTGGGTGCGATGAGCTGCAAGGCTTCCTTCTCTCCAAACCAATTGAGCGTGTGGAATTTGAAGAATTGATGCGAGGCAAGGCGATGTACAATGCCGACACAGAGGCGAACAAAGCCTAGTCGCGTACTATTGCTATCTCATCGTCAGACAGTCCTGCCTCCTTCAATATCTCTTCAGTATGCGCGCCCAGGAGCGGCGCATCGCGGCGGACACTTGCGGGGCTGCCGTCGTATTTCACAGGGTGTTTGAGGCTCCAATAAGGACCTTCATGGGGGTGGTCTCTTTTTTCGAAAAGCCCGACAGCGGCGAGATGAGGATCGTCCCGCAAGTCGCTCAACCTGTTCACACGTGCGTGGGGGATGTCGTGCGCTTGCAGCAGTTTTTCCCACTCTTCTGTTGTTTTGTGCATGGAGACGTCTTCGACCATGGCATAGAGGTCGCGAATGTTGCGTGTGCGGTTTTCGTAGGTCGCGAACCGCTCGTCGGTTTCAAAGAGGTCCGGCTTGCCCCCAAGAGCAAAAAAGTCGCGCCACTGCTGATCTGAATAAGGCATGATTGCGATGTAGCCATTTGTCGTTTTGTAGGGTTTGCGGTCGGGTGATGTGACACGCACATACCCGGCCGGTCCGGTGGGTGGGTCATAGACCTCGCCATATAAATGTTCTGCCAACAGAAATGAGACCATGCTCTCCATCATCGGTACTTCAACGAACTGGCCTTCGCCGGTGCGTTCACGATGGAAAAGAGCGGAGACAATGGCGTTTGTCATGAACAGGCCGGTTGTTTTGTCCGCAATCAGGGTCGGGAAAAAGCGGGGCCGCGGGTCGCCATCAACCTCTGACATCATGGAGGCGATGCCGGATGATGCCTGGATCATGTCATCATAGGCGGGGCGGCCACCATAGGGGCCTTCTTCGCCATAGCCGGTGCCGATCACATAGACAATGTCGGGCTTCACAGCTTTTACGTCTTCATAGGAAAGGCCGAGACGCTTCAGGCCGTCATATCGGACGTTTGCGGCGAAGACGTCTGCGGTTGCGATGAGTTTCAAGAGGGCGTCGCGGGCTTCCTGTTTTTTGAGGTCGAGCAGGACAGATCGTTTGTTGCGGTTGATCGAGAGGAACATCGGTCCAAGGCCCGACGCCTCGCCAGAGGGTGTGTCGCCTGCCCAGCGCATAATGTCGCCGCCTTGGCCGTTCTTCGGGCTCGGGCTTTCTACCTTGATGACGTCTGCGCCCATATCTCCGAGCATGGCGGTGGCATAGGCGCCCAGCACAACGCTGGTGAGGTCGATGACGCGAATGCCATCAAGTGCTCCAGGTCTCGAGGGGGAGTTGTTATTGTCGGTATTCACGTCATTTTCCTTCAGGCGCCCTTTGTCGGTCGCCATACATACCTTAAATCAGCCAGGCGTTCTTCATTGCGTCTTCCGTCGGTTTGTTCGGCGAGCGTCAGACCATGTCGTTCATAGAACTTTTGTGCCCCTTTGTTCAGCCGGAACGTCCAGAGCTGGAAACCCGATGGTGAGACGTGCTTGGCATGGGCAAGCAGTGCTCTTCCAAGTCCGTCGTTTTGCGCCGATGGGTGGACATAGAGATGATCAATCCAGCCGGGTGATAGGGCCAGAAAAGCTGCAATGCGGCCTTGATGCCTCAGGATCCAGGTTTCTTGTTTTGTGGGCATGGTGGCGAAGTGATGCCACATGTCGGCCGCATCATGGCGTCTTGGAAGAAAGCCAAGCTTTGCGGTTGTGCTCAGATAGACCGCTGCAATGCCAGCGCCATCTGCACTTCGTGCGCGTGTTATGCTCCCCTGCATCATCTAGACTCCCTTCAGCGCCCTGTTCGATACTAGAGGAGGGAGAAAATGTCATGAGCTTTCATATCAGAGCTGTTGAACCAGAGGATTGTGGACGGGTTGAAGAAGCTCTGAACCGGGCTTGGGGCTCTGTGCGCGTCGTGTCTCGTGGAAAGCTCTGGAACTCCGCTGAACTTCCGGGATTTGTTGCAGAGCGGGAGAGCGAGCTTGTGGGGCTTGTCACTTATAGGGAGGAGCCACATTCCATGGAAGTGGTGACCCTCGATAGTTTTTCTGAAGGCGAGGGGGTGGGAACAGCCTTGCTTGAGACGGTGGCGCATGTCGCAAAACAAAGGAACAAGAAAGATCTTTGGCTCATCACGACGAATGACAATATTCCGGCGATCCGCTTTTATCAGCGACGCGGATGGAACATGGCCGCTCTCCATCATGGGGCGCTTACCCGGTCCCGGGAGCTGAAGCCTGAAATCCCAACCCATGGTCTTGATGGGGTGCCCATTGATCATGAGATAGAATTCCGGCTGGCTTTGTGAGCGCCTCTCCGCGACACTGGCTTGTCGAAAGGAAGTAATATGCAGTTGCACACGTCCAGTTGGCCGGAAGTTGAGGCCTATCTCACGCGCTCCAAAGGGATTGTCATTCCCATCGGGTCGACAGAGCAGCATGGTCCCAATGGGCTCATTGGGACGGATGCCATCTGTCCGGAGGTGATTGCCGCCCATGCAGGTGGGCAAGCGGACATGCTGGTGGCGCCCACATTCAATGTGGGCTGTGCGCAGCACCATATGGCCTTTCCAGGATCGATGACGCTTCGGCCCTCCACCATGATTGCGGTGATTTATGACTGGGTCCTGTCATTGGGGCGGCACGGGTTTGACCGGATCTATTTTTTCAATGGCCATGGCGGCAATGTGTCGACCATCCAGGCGGCCTTCGCCGAGATTTATGCAGACCGTTCTCTCGCCAAGGACGGCAGCAATCGCGGGCCTGTAAAATGCAAGCTCGCCAATTGGTGGGATTACAAACCGGTCTACAAATACTGCATGGACACATACGGCAAATCCCACGGGGCTCATGCGACCCCGTCTGAAGTTGCGGTCACGCAATATGCTTACCCAGAGGCAACCAAGAATGTGGAGATGAGCCCGAAAGTCGCGCCGTCGGCGCGCTACACGGATGCGGAAGATTATCGGGAGAAGTTTCCGGATGGGCGGATCGGGTCGGATCCCTCCCTTGCCAACCCGGTCGACGGCAAGAAGCTTGTCGAGCTTTCGGCGAAGGCATTGATTGAGGATTTTGCCGCTTTTGCTACCAGTTAGTTAGGCTGGGCGATGGTGACCTGGCCATTAAGCAGATCAATGGGGATGGCGACCAGGCTCTTTCCCGCACAAGGCCCGCTTGTGCAGAACCCGTCATCGAGATTAAAGAGCGCGCCGTGTGTGGTGCAGAGGATCTGATCCTTGTTGCGGGTCAGAAACTTGTCGGTGAACGTCTCGAGTGTCGTAAACGCGTGCGGACATGCATTGACATAGGCGACGCACTTGTCTTCCGCTCGAACAACAAACATGTCGAAGCGCTCGCGGCCCTCTCCAAAGGTGAAGCCCTTGGCGCCCGGCATCTCGATCTCTTCCAATGCGCAAAGGCGCGTGCCTGCAGGAGGCGCTTTTGCGAGCCATTGCTCGCGCCGCCGCTCGTCGCCGTAACTCATGGGAGCGTTCCGTCGCTTTTCTATTTCCTTGCCGTGGGGACTTTTTTGAGGCCGCCCATTTTGCACACACGTTTCCACTCATCCGCCGTGACCGGCTGAACCGACAGGCGTGAATTGTTGACGAGCACCATGTCTTTCAGTTCCGGCGTGTCTTTCACGTCCTGCAGAGTGACAGGTTTTGGCAGGGCTTCCACGGCTTCAATGTCCACCATGCCGAACCGTTCCTTGGGGTCGGTATGGTCCGGATAGTGTTCCTTGATGACGCGGACGATGCCGACGACAGATTTCTCATCCACGGAGTGATAAAAGAAGCCTAAGTCGCCGATCTTCATGGCCTTCATATTATTATTGGCCTGATAGTTGCGCACGCCGTCCCAGTGTTCGCCCTTTGCCCCGCGTTTCACCTGATCGTCCCATCCCCAGGTGTTGGGTTCGGATTTAAAAAGCCAATAGGCCATTTGATGTCCTCGGTTTTACTGGTCGCATTTTCGAACCACAAATGTCTGCAACTTTTGCGGAAAATGCTTCTATTCCTTCAACAGCCATTTCCAGGCACGAAGTTCCCGCGTGCCGAAGAGGCCGGCTTTAACGTAAGGGTCTTCGTCGGCGAGCTTTTGCGCTGTCGCTCTGTCTGGCACGTCAATGACCAGCATGGAGCCTTCCAACCGTTCGCCATCGTCCGACGTAAATGGCCCGCCCAGCTTCACGGCGCCTGTTTTGGCCCAGTGCGCCAAATGGTCTTCGCGGTTCGCCATGCGAAGCTCAAGTGAGTCCGGTTTGTCGATCCCAACGATACAAAAGAGCATGAGTTGTCCTTCTTCTTTTTCTGCTGTTTCTTGTCGGGGAGCTTAGGGGCCACCGTCCGGATTGAACAGTCTCAAAGCTCCGATGTGAAGGGGCGGGCGAGGAGGGCGGCGATGGCGTCGTCCACGGTTTGGGTGCCGGATACGATGTCGGCCACAGCATCGCAGATTGGCATGTCGAGATGGCGTTTCTCACCCATGGCTTTGACAGCTGCCGCCGTGTGTACCCCTTCCGCGACGGAGTTGCGGTCCCCCATAATTTCTTTGAGTGACTTCCCTTCACCGAGCGCGACGCCCAGGGACATGTTGCGGCTTTGGGTGCTGGAACAGGTGAGGATGAGATCGCCGAGGCCCGAAAGGCCGGACATGGTATCGGCGCTTGCGCCTAAGCGTTTGCCCAGGCGGACCATCTCGGCGAACCCGCGGGCGGTGAGGGCGGCGCGCGCACTTTCGCCAAGCTGTTTCCCGTCCACAATCCCACAGGCGATGGCGAGCACGTTTTTGATCGCTCCGCCGATCTGGGTGCCGATCACATCCGATGTCCAATAGGGCCGGAAAGTGGGGGAGCCGATTGCCGTGACCAGGGCTTTGGCAGCGTCCTCTTGCGCGCAGGCGAGGGTCACCGCTGTTGGCAGGCCGCGGGCAACATCTGACGCAAAGCTTGGCCCGGACAGAATAGCGGGAACTGCGTCGGGCAGCGTTTCCTTAATGACCTCGCTCATCAGTTTGCCTGAATTTTGTTCGATGCCTTTTGCGCAGATCGCAACCAGGGATCCTTTCTGCAAAACGTCCCGCAGCTTTGTTGTCACGGCCCGCAGGTGTTGCGCCGGGGGGACAAGCAGAAAGGCGTCGGTCCCGATCAGGTCGCTCATCTCGCTGGTGGCTTTGATCGCGGGATTGAGTGCCATGCCGGGCAAGAAGGTTTTGTTTTCGTGGGTCGCATTGATCTGCTCTGCCACCTCTCGTTCATGCACCCAGAGTTGAACGTCACGACCCGCCCGCGCCGCCACCATTGCCAGCGCTGTGCCCCAGGCGCCTCCACCCACTACCGCGATCGTTCGAATTGTTGTCATCTTGTCTTTGGTCTTTCAAATCGTGTTGCGCGGCACCCTAGCTCTCGCAATTGCGAAATATTGAACGTTTTGTTGATTGTTCAATTCTTCTCTCTACACTCGGGTACATGAGTGAGCAAATCCGCGAAAGAATAATAGAAGCTGCTGAAGAGCGTTTTACCCATTATGGCTATGGGAAGACCACAATGGCAGAGCTGGCGCGGGACTGTGACATGTCGTCGGGCAATCTCTACCGATTTTTTCCCAGCAAGCTCGATATTGCGGAAGAAATCTGCCGACGCGCGTCGATTCAAACGGCGGATGCGCTCACCGCTATCCTGGACACGCCGGGGCGCAGTGGGGCAGAGCGGCTCAGAGACTTTCTCTTTCAGGATCTGCAGACCACGTTTCACGCGTTGGAGAAGAACCCGCGTATTGTGGAAATGGCTCAGCTGATCACCGCGGAACGGCCTGAGTTTCATAATGAGGGACTGAAGCGGGAGCGCGATGTGCTTGCGGGCATTCTGATGATGGGACGGGAAGCAGGCGAATTTGAGGTTCCGGACCCCGTATTTACCGCTGAGATGATCCAGGCGGCGACCCTTAAATTCTCCTATCCCCAGCTTTTTTCACGCCTCAGTCTCGAAAAACTCGAACGGGAGCTGGAGGGGGTTTACCAGCTTATCGTGCGGGGTTTGGCCCCCTCGCAGGCCGCCTGAGCGGGCTCTCTACCCCTTAAGCCTCTGAATCTTCTGATTTTTTTTGCTTTCCGCGAGTCTTTCTACTGGAGTTGTTTCGCTGTGCGCTTGCCTGGCGTGAAAAGATGCCGAATTGTGACCATTCTGTGAATAATGAATATTTTTGAAATCATTCATTGTTTTTCATTTAGGGCTTCCTATATCGCTGGCATGGACGCGCTCTTTGGGGGGTCCCCCTCACAAAATCCTGACCTTCTGGGGTGCGCGAGACTTAAGTGAACTGGAACGAGCCCATGAATTACGCTGCACAAAGATTGACCCTTGGTCCTCTCGCGCTCAGCACCCTCGCACTGACGCTGTACAGCGTTGGGCTCGTGATCCAGGTCGCCGGTCACTATTCCTTCTGATCCACCTCACCTTGTTCCCTCACTCAACTAAAGGTGTTCCCATGTTCCGCAACGGTTTTTCAAACTTCCTCGACCGTTTCAGCACAACCGCTGTCACTGTCGTTCTTGCAGGCTACGGCGTCGTCTTGTTCGCGCAGGCCAGCAACTTGATTTAACGAAGCTTCGTCTGGGTCCCCCTCCCCTCCCTAGGGACCCGGACACTGCCCAAAGCGTCCCCCCGCTAAAGGCATCTTGAGACGCCGGATCCTCCTCCGGCGTCTCTTTTTTTGTGGTGAAGGTGATGAGTATCTACCGGCTGGTGGACTTATCGAGAGGCCATCTGGCCCGTGGTTCCAGATCCATGGGCGATGTCTGCCCATTTGCTAAATGCTCCAGGCCCGCCCAGGCAATTATGGCGCCATTGTCGGTACAAAGACCCACAGGCGGGACTTCCAGTGAAAAGCCATGGGTTTTGCACGTGTCTGTGAGGCGCGCGCGAAGTGCCTGATTGGCGGCAACACCCCCTGCCACGACGAGATGGGGAGTGTTGCCGAGCTCAGCTTTGGTCTTCTCCATTGCCCGGCTGACACGGTTGTCGAGCACGTCTGCCACTGCCGCCTGAAAGCAGGCGGCAATGTCAGCCTTATCCTGCTCGGTGACGCTGCCCCTCTCCGTTAGGGCCAGCACATGTTTGCGCACGGCTGTCTTCAGACCGGAGAATGAGAAGTCGCAATTCTTCCGGTCTACAAGGGGCCGAGGCAGATCGAAACGGGTAGAGTCTCCCTCTTTAGCTATGGCCTCAAGGGCTGGACCGCCCGGGTAGGGGAGCCCCATCATTTTGGCTGTCTTGTCGTAAGCCTCGCCGACCGCGTCATCAATAGTTGACCCAAGGCGCACATAATCCCCCAGACCTTTTACATGGAGCAGCTGGCAATGGCCGCCTGATACGAGAAGCAGGAGGTAGGGGAAGGCTGTCTGATTGGTGAGGCGGGTCGTGAGCGCATGGCCTTCCAGATGATTGACGCCCACAAACGGGAGGTTGTGTACCAGCGCAATCGCTTTTGCCGTCATAAGTCCCACAATGACGCCGCCGATGAGCCCCGGTCCGGCAGTTGCCGAGACACCATTCAGGTCTTTGAATGTGAGGCCCGCTGCTTGAAGCGCCCTGGTCACCAGCCCATCCAGATGAACCAGGTGCGCGCGGGCGGCAATCTCCGGGACAACACCCCCATAGGGTGCATGGTCTTCAATCTGGCTCAGTACCTCGTTGGCCAGGAGCTCCGGGGTGCCGCCATCCGATTGGCGCACGATCGCAACCGCTGTTTCGTCGCAGCTTGTCTCGATCCCCATGACGGTTAATGAGCTCACGATTTCAGGTTCCGTTCCGATTCGACTAAGTAAGCCACTTGCGGCCATTCGGCACAGGCGTCCATAAACAGGGCTCGCGTGTTTCCCCAAACCCGGTATAAGAAAGCCCAAGCACGCTTACCATTTGGTTCCATTTCCATGCAACGACCCATTCGTATCGGTACCCGGGGCTCTGATCTTGCCCTCGCACAGGCGAACACTGTCGCCTCTCTCCTCACCAAGGCCCATCATTTGGAGGATGGCGCCCTTGAGATCGTCCCGATCAAGACGTCCGGGGATCTGCTTCAGGAGCAACGTCTGTCGGAAGTGGGCGGCAAGGGGCTTTTCACCAAAGAGATTGAAGAGGCGCTCTACGACAAGCGGATCGATCTGGCCGTGCATTCCATGAAGGATATGCCGACCGAATTGCCGCCGGGGCTCATCATTGACTGTGTGCTGGAACGCGAAGATCCACGGGATGCCTTTATCAGCCCGCATGCGCGATCAATTGAAACACTGCCCCAAGGGGCCAAATTCGGGACCTCCTCCCTTCGGCGTGCCGCACAGATATTGGCGCAGCGGCCTGATCTTGAGATTGTGCAGTTTAGGGGGAATGTCGGCACCCGGCTGAAAAAGCTGGAAGATGGTGTGGCGTCGGCGACGCTGCTTGCCATGGCAGGGCTCAACCGGCTCAGCATGCCGGAGGTGGCAACAGACCCGGTCCCTGTCGACAAGATGATCCCGGCGGTGGCCCAGGGCATTGTGGGTATTGAACGCCGTGTCGAGGACGAAGATGTCGCGCACATTCTGGCGCCGATCCATCACGTGGAGACAGCTATTGTGATGGCGGCGGAGCGGACATTCCTGGCTGCCCTTGATGGATCCTGCCGGACTCCCCTTGCGGCGCATGCCGTTTATGAAAAAGGGCGTATCCGGTTTCGCGGGCAAATATTGACCCCGGATGGTACGATTGTTCACACGGCGGAGCGTGATGGGTCTCCAGCTCTCTCCGCAGCCCTTGGCGCTGATGCCGCGACTGAGCTCAAGGCCAAAGGCGGTCCGGAGTTTTTCGCAACTTGGTGACGCTCAGGCTTTTGTAGTTCCGAAAGGTCGTTGTTATGCACCTTCTGGTGACCCGCCCGAAAAAGGATGCGGATATTCTTGCTGAGGCCCTTCAGGCGTGCGGCCACACGGTCACCATTGACCCGCTTTTGTCCATTGAGCTTCACCCGGAGACGCCGCTCACCCGAACGGGTGTGCAAGCCCTGCTGATTACGAGTGCAAACGGTTTGAGAGCGATGATGGCTCGAACCGATTTTTCTGAGTGGCTCAGACTGCCGCTTGTGGCGGTGGGTCCCACAACAGCCGCTCTAGCCCGTGAGTGCGGGTTTGAGCATGTTCATGAGGCGGGCGGTGATGTGACCTCGCTGGTCGACCTCGCTAAGCAGAAACTACAGCCAGACGGCGGGCCGCTCTTACACATTGCCGGTACGGTGGTTGCGGGGGATCTGAAAGGCGCGCTCACCGCTGACGGGTTCTGGGTCGAGCGGGCGGTTCTCTATGAGGCCAAAACCGCAGACAGCCTGTCGTCAGACGCGGCGCAAGGTCTGCGCTGCGGCGCAATTGATGGTGTGCTTCTCTACTCGAAACGCTCCGCGGAAACATTTGTAAATCTCTGCAGGGCGGCTGGTCTCACGGATCACTTGTCTCACTTGAATGCCTACTGTCTGTCGGCCAATGCAGCGCTTCCCCTGCAAAGTATCGGTCTGCGGGGGATCCATGTGGCCTCATCGCCGAATGAACCGGATTTGCTCACCCTGATTGACCCGGCGGCGGGATCTCGCGATTAGGCAAAAACAAGCAGGAGCCTTCGTACGCGCCTCTTGATTTCGCGTATAGTCGTCTGATCTATCGGGCGAGTATAAAGCTGGTATAGGGCGCTTGGGCACGTCCTATGGCTTCATGAAACTCGTTCCTGGCGAGTGATGTAACAAGGCAGTTGGGTAATGACAGACAAAGACGGACCTTCTTCCAGCGCATCAAAGGGCGGCAGATCTGCAGGCAGCAAACCGGCTGGCGGTAAGTCGAAGGGCACTGCGTCGAAGGAGGGTGGCGGCGAGGACCGCATCGCGTCGGACGCACCTCAGACCATTGATGCCCAAGCCGTTGATGTGACGGGACGCAACCGGTCGGTCGCGCTGGGAGCAGGGCTTGCCGGCGGGTTGATTGGCGCCGCGATTGTCGGTTTCGGGATTCTCTATGTCTTGCCTCAGGCTGACACTATCGATGACGGCCAGGTTACGGCATTGGATACGCGCGTGAGTGAGTTGGGTGACCTGTTTCAGACACGCATGGACGGGCTCTTTACCCGGCTTTCAAGTGTCGAAGAACTGGCAGCGCAGCATTCTGCGCAGATTGGTGAGGCGCCAATTGCAGAACGGCTGCAGGCTCTGGAGAGCCTTGCGGCGCAGATGCAGGATGAGGCCGCTAAGTTTGAAGACCGGTTGGCAGCGGTCGACCCGGAAAGATTGACATCGGAGATTGCCCTGTTGGCGGACACGTTGCGCACTGTCTCAGATGATGTGCGGGCGTTAAAAGAAGCCCAACTTCCAGCCGATATGCCGGAGCGTGTCGGACAGATCGCGCAAGGCATCAATGCCGCTGCTGAACAGATTAACACGCTGACGCTTCAAGTGGCTGCACTTGAGGAAGCGGTCTCCCGGCCGGACCCCACCGCAGAGGCCGCCCTTGGGATCGCGCTCGCAAATTTGACCCGAGCGATTGATGTCGGCACAGCCTTCGAGGCCGAGCTCGCCGCCATTGCGGCGCTGGCGCCGGAAGACCCTGCCGTGACCGCTTTGTCTGATGTCGCACCGGGAGGGGTTCGTTCCTTTGCGTCTCTTACTCAAGAGTTTGCCGATCTTGTGGATCCGCTGTTGACGGCTGAGCGGCGGGCGGGACGCGAAAGTTTTTTTGAGCGGATTGTCGGGAGTGCCCTTTCCATCGTTACGATCCGCCGCGTCGGTGACGTCGAAGGCGACACAGTTGAAGCGATTGTCGCGCGTATTGAAACCAGGCTGGCGCAGGAGGATTTGTCGGGCGCGCTTGCAGAAGCAAAACTTTTCAGCGGCTCCGCTGCGGAGGTTGCGGCAGCTTGGGTTGCTGCGGTTGAAGAGCGACAGGCGACGGATTTGCTGGTGCGCGAGCTCTCTGCGCGTGTGTTGGCTCACATAGCTGCGGGCGAGGAGTAGACTCCCATGTGGCGTGTCCTCGTTCCTTTCTCTCTCATCGCTGTTTTGTGCGCGGCTGCAATCTGGCTTGCGGACCATCCGGGTGTCGTGACGGTCTATTGGCAGGGCTATGAAATTCGCACCAGCTTTGTTGTCGGTCTGCTTGTTATCTCGCTTGCCACGATCATTGGCGTGCTGGGCTATCGCCTGTTTGCGACCTTCATGAAGAGCCCCGCTGGCTTCACTTCCTTTCTTGCAGCCCGGAAGCGTAAGAAGGGATATGACGCACTGTCCAAAGGCATGGTCGCGATTGCGGCGGGCGACAGTCGTGAGGCGGACCATTATGCAGCGCAAGCCCACAAGCTGTTGGATGAACCTGCCATGACCCTCCTGCTGGCTGCCCAGGCGGCGCAGATGAAAGGCGATGGCGCCGGGGCCACACGCCTGTTTGAAGAGATGCGTGGCCACTCGGAAACAGAATTTTTGGGATTGCGTGGGCTTTACGTGCAGGCGGAACGTGCTGGTAACAAAGCGGCAGCGCGGACCTATGCGGAGAAGGCGTTTGCGCTGCGGCCACATACGCCCTGGGCGGCAGACGCAACGTTTACAGCGCAAGCCTCTGCGGAAGACTATGATCAGGCGGCGGCAACGCTCGACAGGATGTTGCAGGTAAAACTGGTGACCCGCGATGTGGCGCGTCGTCGGCGGGCTATTTTGCTCACGGCGCAAGCGATGAGCCTTATCAGTCAAGCGGATAGTGATGAAGCCGCCACCGCAAATGCCGTCCGGCTTGCAAGCGAGGCCGCGGAATTGGAACCGACCTTTGCGCCCTCCGTGGCGCTGGCGGCGCGGCTGATGGGAGAGGCCGGGCAGACGCGCAAAGCCGGGCGTCTCATTGAGCGGGCCTGGGCGACACATCCGCATCCCAATCTGGCGGATGTCTATCTTACCCTCATGCCAGACGAGAAACCCTTCGACAGGCTGCGCCGGGTGAAGGGCCTGGCCGCGCGCAATCCTGGTGCCGGTGAAAGCCAGATGGTGCTGGCGCGGGCAGCTCTTGGGGCGCGGGACTTTGAAACCGCGCGCGAGGCGTTGGAACCCCTTCTCGTGGGAGAGCCCAGTCAGCGGGTCTGTGAGTTGATGGGCGCCCTTGAAGGTGCGGAAGATCATGGGGCGGCGGCGCAGACCTGGCTCGCCCGTGCGATCCACGCACCTGGCGATGCCTGCTGGGTGGCGGAAGGGTATCAGTCGCACCTTTGGGTGGCGGTGGTGCCGGAAACGGGGGCCTTTGATGCGCTCAACTGGCAGGTGCCTGCGGTGCGAGAGGGTTCCCGGGCGGCGCTGGTACCGCCTGAACCCTCTGGGCCCCCTGGGCCTTCACCCGAAACCCCTGGCGGAGAGGGCGCAGAGGCTCCCATGTCGCTCACCGTTGTCGAGGACCGGACTGAGGAAGAGCCGGTAAACGACGTGGACCAGACTGTCTCCCATGATACGCTTCCTGAGCATGTTGTGGTCGCGCCAGATGATCCGGGGCCGGAAGGTTCCGGCATTGATGAAAATGGCGCCAAGGGGGAGACAGCAAAATGGTAGGCCGGATATTCAAGCTCTTTGTCGGGTTGATTGTGGTGGCATTCATTGCCCTGTTCGCCATGTGGGGCGCGCTTGATAAATCCACGGAGGAATTGCTGCCTCAATATGCGAGTGAGGCGTCGCAGTTTTTGGAGCTGCCGTCGGGCGCCACGGTCCACTATCGCGACGAAGGCAATAAGCAGGGTCCCACACTTCTACTCGTCCATGGGTCCAATGCATCTCTTCACACATGGGAGCCTTGGGTCGCCCTGCTGGGAGATACGTATCGCATTGTTACGTTGGACTTGCCGGGTCATGGCCTGACGGGCGCTCATGAGAGTGACGATTACACACGGGCCGGACAGGTGGCGTTTGTGAAAGAGCTTGTGGACGCGCTGGAGCTGGACCAGTTCGTCATGGGCGGCAATTCCATGGGCGGCGGTGTGACGCTGCAATATGCGGTGACCCATGGGGAAGATCTTCTCGGCATCATTCCCGTCTCCTCTAGCGGTTTGCCAAGAGAGGCGGGCACGTCGTCTCCGCCACTCGCCTTCCGACTGGCGGCGACCCCGGTCGTGAACCAGTTGATGCTCTTCATCACACCGCGCTCGATTGTGGAGAATGGGCTGAAACACTCCATTGAGGATGATGCGCTGGTCACAGAGGCGATGATTGATCGCTATTATGACCTGACCCTGCACGATGGTAACCGCGGCGCGACCCGCACCCGCTTCCAAGGCTATGCGGTGCGCGGCGTATCAGATGCGGCTCTTGCAGAAGACCTGAAAAATGTTGATCTGCCTGCGCTCATCATCTGGGGCGAAAATGATCCCTTGATCCCGGTTGCGAGCGCGCACGCCATGAAAGAGGCGCTGCCCCAGGCGAAGCTCGTGATTTATGAGAATGTGGCCCATATCGCCATGGAGGAAGTGCCGGAGGAAAGTGCGGCCGAGGTGAGGGCGTTCATGGAAAGCGTGACCGCGGCACCCCAGGTCATGGCGCCGCCCGTGGTTCTCTGTGGTGAGGTTGCGGCGGTGGAGGAAGGTGCGGTGCTCCCCAAGCCGTTTAATTGTGGGGGCTAGGGCCCGTTCAACCTTTGTCAGGCATTGGGCGCTAGACATGGGCGGCGGATCGGTTTAAGGAATTGCCGCAAATACGGCATCCAGCGCGGCGTCGCTGGAGACATGTGGGCCGCTTTAGCTCAGTTGGTAGAGCACATCATTCGTAATGATGGGGTCGGGTGTTCAAATCACCCAAGCGGCACCACAGGCAAGGCAACTTTGTTGCCGCCGCCGTTCAAGCGGCAGGCGTCTTTTCGTAAGAAAAGCGCCGAGAGCCTATCTTCTGCCTCAAGCTTAATTGACGCTTCGCGCCAACGCTCCGGCGGGGCTGGCTGACGCCCGGCGTTCAGTCGAACGCTTGAGGAGCTAGATTTAGAAGATCCTTCTACGCGGCACCCTTTCCCCACCGATCCTTCTCGTGATTTTGACACTTCGCATCAGCGATCTATATCGGTTGATGGTTTGTGGATGAGCGGCATTGCTCGCGGTGTTGTGCTTGGCGCCATTCACAGACATTCCTGATGCACCGGTCCGAGAAAGCCTCTTTCTGTGGTTAATGAAGTAACCAGATCCAGCGCGGCTGTGGGCGCATCACGGATCATTCTGATCCTGGGCGATCAATTGTCACTCAACATTTCCGCCTTGCGCGTTGGTGATCCCAAGACTGACATTGTGCTGATGGCGGAAGTTGCAGAAGAAGCTGCGTACGTTCCGCATCACAAAAAGAAAATCGCTTTCCTCTTTTCGGCGATGCGCCACTTTGCAGCGGAGCTGGAGGCACAGGGCTGGCGGGTTGAGTACACAAAACTGTCGGACCCGGAGAATGCGGGCTCTTTGGGTGGGGAAGTGAAACGCGCGGTCATACGCCACGCTGCCGACCAGGTGATTGTCACCGAGCCCGGGGAATACCGGTTGCGGGCGGAGGTCGAAGCCTGGCCGGAAAAGTTCGGCATCGAAATTGAGTGCCTGGAAGACACCCGGTTTCTGGCAACCCATGCTGAGTTTCGAACCTGGGCGCAGGGGCGAAAGCAGCTTCGTATGGAATATTTCTATCGGGAGATGCGCAAGAAGACCGGCCTGTTGATGACGGACGGCAGGCCGGAAGGCGGCAAATGGAATTTCGACTCCGACAACCGGAAGCCCGCAAAGGGCGATCTGTTTCTGCCAGAGCCCCTTCGCTGTCCGCTGGACGAAATCACGGAAGAGGTGCTTGACCTGGTTGAGACCACTTTCCCGGATAATTTCGGGACGCTTCGTCCCTTTTGGTGTGCGGTCACCCGCGCGGATGCGTGCGCGGCGCTCGACAATTTTATCGCTCATGCCCTGCCGTCTTTCGGGGATTATCAGGACGCGATGCTCGAGGGCGAACCCTTTCTCTATCACTCGCTCCTGTCGCTCTACATAAATGCCGGTCTGCTTGATCCGCTCGACGTGTGCAGCCGTGTGGAGCGTGCCTATTACGAAGGTCACGCACCGCTCAATGCGGTTGAGGGGTTTATCCGGCAGATCATCGGATGGCGTGAATATGTGCGCGGCATCTACTGGCTTAAGATGCCGGGCTATACAAATGAGAATTTCCTGGGGGCCTCGCGCCCGCTGCCGGATTTCTACTGGACGGGCGACACCGATATGGCGTGCATGGCGGCAGCCATCGGGCAGACCCGCGATGAGGCCTATGCCCATCACATTCAGCGCCTGATGGTGACGGGAAACTTCGCCATGCTGGCCGGCATTGACCCGCATCAGGTGCATGAGTGGTATCTGGCGGTCTATTTCGATGCCTATGAATGGGTCGAAGCGCCCAATGTGATCGGCATGAGCCAGTTTGCAGATGGCGGCCTGTTGGGGTCCAAACCCTATGCGGCAAGCGGCAACTATATCAACAAAATGTCGGACTATTGCCGCGGCTGCCGCTACGACGTGAAGCAGAAGACGGGCGACGACGCTTGTCCGTTCAACGCTTTGTACTGGGATTTCTTGATCCGCAATGAAGACAAGTTGCGCGCCAACCCGCGCCTCGGACAGGCTTACCGGACGTGGGAGAGACTGAGCGACGACAAAAAGGCGTCCTATCGCGCGTCCGCGAAGGCCTTTCTCGCGGGTCTCTGACCGGCCATTCCTCTTTCAAGGGTGTGTGATGCGTCGGGCGCGATTACCCTGCGTTCCGCCCGCAATTTGTGCCCGTCTTTTCTCGGCGGTGAGGGGGCGTGACGCGACCCCAGAGCCCTTGTGTTCAGCTCCATATTGCATTCCCGGCAGAAAGGCCGTATCCCCCTCGGCAAAGCCCTTAAGCCGAATGGTGGTATTGCGGCTGGGGCAGACCTATGATGTCCGCCGCATGAAGCTTGGCAAAAAACAAGAAAAGTGAACTCGATGCCGATTACTGAAGAAGACCTGCTTGCCGCCCGTACTGCGTGGGGGGACGGGCTCATCTCTATCTCACGTGCTTTTGAGGCGGATGGGATTGAGGCGGCAAAACAGGTCGCGGCAGAAATCATCGATACCGCCTACGGCTATGATTTGGGGCCTGTCCTGTTCAAGCCGACAATGAGCGGTGGAGAAGCCACCTTCCGCACCACGAAGAAGGGCGCCCTGTCCTATTTCGTTGGCCACGACCCTGACTATCCGCTTGATGGAGGTTTCGGGCTGAAAGGGTGGCGCTCTGTCTCATCCGAAACAGCGGCGAGTTTTATCGACGGCGATGTCGCCATGTGGATGGGCTGGGTTTCATTCACCAACCAGGATGGTGATGTGACCAAGGTTGATAAGAGCTTTGGCTATAGGAAGGGCCCTGACGGGCGTTTGAAAATTGTCCTGCACCACTCGTCCCTGCCGTTTGAACCTTGAGAGGGTCACGCCGCTGGCGGTGACGCGCTAGGTGTCCCTCAGTCCCACGCTTACAATTTGTAACAGTCTTTTGCTGGAAGGCCTGGAGCCGGGTTTTTATCCTTGTGCGGACGGGTCATGCGCGGCCTGTCTTGCTCTTTCCAAGGACAGGGGCCTCTCACATGACTTCCCTCAAGGCTTTTCTCAACTCTCCCATCTTTTTATGGGCGCTCCTCACGCTGCCGTCGATCGGTATGATGGCAGAGGCGCTGGGTGGCCGCGACCTTGAGGATTTGTTGCACCCCACGGGGGAGTTTGCCGCGCGCTTCATGATCTTGGCCCTGATGCTCACCCCTTTGCGGCTCATGTTCCCGGGCGCGAACTGGGTGCGCTGGCTCATGGCGCGGCGGCGGTACTTAGGTGTTGCTGCCTTTGGCTATGCGGTGCTTCACACGGTTTTTTACGTGGTTGATCTCGGCACGCTTGATCAGGTCGCGGCGGATATGGTGAAGCTCGGCATCTGGACGGGCTGGGTTGCGTTCTTGATTTTTGTGCCCCTGGCGCTCACATCCAATGCGGCGTCGGTTCGCATGATGGGGCCGGGCTGGCAGACCCTGCAGCGGCTGGTTTATCTCGCCGCGATCATGACGCTCCTCCACTGGATCACCATCCACAATACGTTCGGCGGCGCACTCGCCCACTTCCTGCCGCTGGCGGCGCTGGAGGCGTATCGGGTGTGGAAGGTGCGGTTTGGGAGTGAGACCGGCTCATCCGGTGTCGCAGGCACTTAGTGTCCAGTGATGACGACGAACCCAATATCTTCTCATTTGAAGTGGTCCGGATTGCAGGCGTTTACTGCGTAGATGATGCTTGCCGTTCAATCATTCGAACAAACATTGACGGAGTTTGTGGACATGGTCGTCGACCGCTGCCAGGAAGACCTTTTCTCGATATCGGTCTTTGGCTCAAATGAAGGATTAAGTAAAGAAGCCGACGGTCTTCTGATTGAACTGCGTAACATTGACCGGATGGGTCGTGTTCTTGATCTTTGTGCGATAGGTTTTCACATCTAACGCAGTCTAGTTCAGGATGATGTGTCCGGCGTGGCAAGGGCTGCGGTGGCTGATTTGTGTCGCGGCGCACCAGAATTCGTATGGAAAGAAATGACCCTTGTTGTTGCGCGGGTGCGTAGAAATCGTCTCTCTATTGTAGCCGACACGATGGTGTCAGCTCATGGAACACCGCTTGCGACGAAGGACTGGGTCCTCAAGTCGATCTGTTTACCTGGTGATATTTGTGTCTCATACAGCGGATCGCCAGAGCTTGCCGCGAAAGCCTTTCAATTTTTTCGCAAGCGGTATCCTCTGGGTGCGAACTATGAAGACACGATTCGATTCTTCGAGGCGGATAGCGCGGTTTCGGGCAATGACTTCATCATAGCCTTTGCTAAAAGGGCGAGAATCGTAACGGTTCGTGATGGTTCCCGTAAGGGTGGGGTTTCCAATACGCATTGGATTGGCGATCACAGTGCGTTTGAGCGATTCAGAGAATACGAGAGTCGCGAGCGTCGTCCACATTGGCACCGAAGTGCGGTCAATGCCGCATTGTTTGCGGATGAAATGGAAGACTCACCTGCGAGTGATCTGTACTCCGTCATGAACAACGTTGCGCAAGACTCAGATATACAATCTGTCGGTGGTTTCGTTACTGTGTTGAGCAATCGTGACAAGCACTTCCGTTTTTCTGTCTACAGTGACGTTTTGCTGGATTGGCCTGCCGCTTTGCATGAAGGCCAAGCCCTAAGCCTGACAGATAAAATTGATCTTCTTGCTTCAGGAGAGAATGACAGATTTTCTGTAAACCAGATTTCATCGGGTTACTACAATATGAATGCTGTTGCTTTTTATGTGCTCAAGGGGCGACTGCTATTTACTTTTCGTGAAGCCGAAAACGGGGAGACACGTTGTACTAGGTATGAAAATGTTGAGCCGAATGAAATTGCCAGCACTCTTGACGCAAAGTTCGGATTTCCCTTCAGGACGATGTGTTTAGTGATGTCAGGGCGCGACGGGTTTACAAGGACAATCCCGCGAACGATTGAGGCGAACGAAGGCCTTGGTTTGTCCCTGTATTGCGAGGTGAACACCATGCCTAACAAATAGCAATGCACCGCCCTGCTAATGGTTTGCCGGCGAGTATTCGGTGACCTTAGTGACTGAGCCGTCGACCCTGGGCGCTCAGGATTGTGCGTAGAAGCTCCGCGGGTTCGCGGCCAAGAGCCTTCGAATAGTCAACAAACTCAGCGATATCTAAGCGGCGTTCGCAGCCTTCAATCTTTGCGACATAGGATTGGGGTTTTCCGAGTGCGTCGGCGACGTCCTGCTGTGTCAGGCCCGCGCTTTTGCGTGCCTCAACAAGACCCTGAATAAGGTCGGCATATTCCTGAGTGTGAAAGCTTTTCACCGCGTGCTCCAAAAACTTGAAGCACCGGAATAATCCCGTTTCCGGATTATCCCATTTTGGGATATGATGGTTTCAGGCTGAAACAGGAGCGGGCGATGGAGGACTATAATTTCTGGGCGGATCTGTTCAGCACGGTTCGATCCATGGCGGATTGGGTGAAGGCGCTGTGGATTGTGACCTGGTCTGTCTTCTGGCTGGGTGTGGTGGCGCTGCTGTTGCGCTACTGGCTGGCTTTGGCGCGGGTTAACGCGCCGCCGATGGCACCTCCTGCGAATGACGATGATGACAGGCAAGCGCGCTTCCGCCGGGTGTTTGGTAATCGGCCGTGAGGGGTGTTGTTGCCTCGCCCTTCGAGACGCATTGCTGCGCAATGCTCCTTGAGGCATGAGGCGATTTATGTGAGAACCTCATGGTGGGAGGCGCGTCTTTATTCAAAGCGCGCCGTCTCGAACCAGGGCGTTACGCACCTAGTGTCATCCTCGTGCTCGACACGAGGATCCATAGGGAGTCGGATGGCTGCTTGGACCCTCGGGTCAAGCCCGAGGGTGACAGTGGGGGGTGCCGTTGCCGCAGCAGATCCTCAAAACAGAAGTGTCACCCCGGACCTGATCCGGGGTCTATGACGGCTTTCGGCTGTATCAGAGTCAGTATGGATCCCGGCTCGCCAGCGAGCTGGCGTCCGGGATGACAGTCCGTGTTTGAAGGACCTTTTGTTCCCCGCAAATTGATGTCTTGTCTCCTGGCTGAATGTTCTATGCTCTCAGCAGATAAGAAGCGCTAAGGAGGCGGGATGAGTCTGTGGCCATTAAACAATCTCCTGAACACATTTGTGCAGAAGGGGCGTCTCACGGTTTATGACGTGGATGGGTCGGCCCATGAGTTCGGGTCGGCGGGCGAAGGCGAGGAAGCGGTGCATGTCACCATGCGGCTTCACAATAATGCGCTTAAGTGGAAGCTCTTTCTCAATCCGGAACTCATTGCGGCGGAAGCCTATATGGACGGGGACCTCACATTTGAGGCCGGGTCCGGCTGTTACGATCTGCTCTTTCTCTTCTCCATCAATCGCGGGCCGCTCGCCAGCCACAAGGTGCAGGGCGGGCTTCGCCGTCTGTGGCGCACCCTACGCCGCCGCCAGCAGGCGAATGATGTGGATAATGCCAAGAAACAGGCGCGCTCCCATTACGACCTCTCGACAGAGATGTATGAGCTCTTTCTCGATGAGGATCTCAATTACAGCTGCGGCTTTTACCGCTCGCCGGAGGACACGCTGGAAGATGCGCAGGCCGCGAAGCTCACCCGCGCGACGGCGAAGCTCGGGATCACCCCTGGCATGAGCGTGTGCGAGATTGGTGGCGGCTGGGGCGGCTTTGCCATTCGCATCGCTAAAGAAGGGGCGCATGTCACGTCCCTCAATGTCTCGCCGGAGCAGATTGCCATTGCGCGGAAGAAGGCGGATGCGGCAGGTGTCGGCGACCGCATTGAATTTGTGCAGAAAGACTATCGCGAGTTTGAAGGGCAGTTCGACCGCGTGGTGTCCGTGGGCATGATGGAGCATGTGGGCATTGGCCATTTTGACGATTATTTCGGCAAGGTGCGCGATCTCCTGAAACCCGATGGCTATGCCTATATCCATTCCATCGGGCGCAGCACCCAGCCCGGTACCACCGGGCCGTTCTTCCGGAAGTACATTTTCCCGGGTGGCTATGTGCCCGCTTTGTCAGAAACCTTTGAAGCGCTGGAGCGGCAGGGTCTTTGGGTCGCCGACATGGAAGTGCTGCGTCTTCATTATTACTACACGCTCCGCGACTGGCGGGAACGCTTCACCGCAAACCGGGAGAAGGCAGCGGCGCTTTATGACGAACGCTTCTGCCGCATGTGGGAGTTTTATCTGGGTGCCGCGGAGCTTGGCTTCCTGCACGGCTCCAACATGGTGTTCCAGCTTTTACTGTCTCCCACGCGCGATGCGGTGCCGCTCAACCGGAACTTTATCGTCGATGCGGAACGCACGCTGCGGCGTGCGGAGGGCATTGGTGTTTGACGGGAGCGTTTGAGAGAGGCGCATGACCTACGAGCAGTACAACAAGTTCTGCGGAAGCCTGCCCGCCACGACCTATGTCGTGCAGTGGGGCGGGTCGCACGTCTGGAAAGTGGGCGGCAAGGTCTTCGCCATTGGCGGCTGGGATGACGGGCGCGCGGCCGTGACGTTTAAAGTCTCCAAGATCGCTTTTGAGATGCTGAAAGAAGAGCCGGGGCTCCGGCCCGCGCCTTATCTTGCATCCCGGGGCATGAGCTGGATCCAGAATTACGACAAGCCCGGTCTCTCCGACAAAGATCTGAAGGCGTACATTAAAGAGTCGCACCGGATCGTGTCGCTCGGCCTTTCCAAGAAGAAGCAGAAAGAGCTGGGCCTCAATCAGGAAGATTGAACCGCAGGGCAGTGGGGCACAAAAAAAACCGCCCCCGAATATCTTCAGGAGCGGTTCAAAACTGTATCTAACTTAAAAGTTAGTCAGCAACTGAAAGCTGCTCAGCGGAGGACTTGCCATTGCGGCCGACTTCCAGCTCGTAAGAAACTTTCTGGCCTTCGTTCAGCGTGGAGAGGCCCGCACGCTCAACAGCGGAAATGTGCACGAATGCATCTTTGCCGCCGTCTTCCGGCTCAATGAAGCCGTAACCTTTGGTTGCGTTGAAAAATTTAACTGTGCCTGTAGGCATATTGATCTTCCTCTAACAAGTATTAGGTCCGCGTTTACGCACTGCACGCAGGCGCGGTCTTCAACGATCACATTGTCAGTGGATAGATAAGCTCGCCGGCGAACCGGAAATTCATATAGCGCGCATCGAATGTAGAACGTATGGCGTGATTTACAGGGATTTTTCGCTTTGAGTCAATGAAAGACCGGGAAAGACCGGATTAATCCAAAGGCGCTTTCGTGTTTGGTGTGCTTTCACACCATGCCGGCCGCTTCGTGACGAAATGGAGGTGTGGGGCCGGTGAATTTCAACGCGACGTGTCTGCTTCACAAAATTCCTTCAAACCCTTGTTTTCTTCTTCAAGTGTTTTGAGTGCCTGGCGTTTGGCGACGGGCCAGAGCAGGAAGGCGAGGACGCTTTTCAATTCCAGACCAAGCGTATTGGTGCACCCGGTCTCTGTCGGCACTGTCTGATGGGTGGCAGTGAAGTGGATGCCCCGCATGTCCGTTTCCCATGTGAACCCTTTTCCCTGGTCGAAGGCGCTCACTGTCCAGACGGCCTCCGGCATGCCGGGCTGTTTCATGCGCGCATAGCTGCCGACCCCAAAGGGGCCATCATCCTGGCGTTCCGCCTTTTCGACCGTTGGTGTCCAGTCAGGCCAGTTATTGATGTCCGTGGTTACCGCCCAAACCGTTTCAGCGGGCGCATTGATGGCGATCGTGTGTTCAACTTTCATGGACGCCTCCCGGCACGGGTATGACTCTGCCTCCATATGGGGGCAGCTGCATGAAGCGACAATGTCTTTTGTGGGGTGAACTCAGGCGTCGTGAGGTGCGTCGCCCGTGCCCATGTGCTCGATCAGCTCGATCACAGAATCCCAGAAGAAAAGCCCGTCAACATTGCCGGCGGCTGCGAGTTCTGCGGCGCGCAGTGTTGCGATCACCGCGGCATCATCGCCATATTGCGCCACCAGGGTTCGGGCGGCCTGGGCAATGTCGGGATTGGTCTGGGTCGTATCTTCGTCTATGGACATTCCCACGGACTTAGCTTGGCCCGGAGGCTTATCAAGGGTTACCGATCACGGCGTTTGCTGGTTTTGAGTCTTTTCCCGCCACAGGAAGAAAATGACGAGCGCTACAGCGAGCACGCTATAGCCCAGCGAAAGATGCGCGATCATATTGGCCCCAAGCCCCGCGTCGATCAGCCAGCCAAAGGTGACGGGCGCCAATGCCGTTGCGAAAACCATTAAAGACACGCTGAGTGAGCGGATGGCACCTAAGTGTTTGGTGCCATAGAGTTCCGGCCATAGCATTCCGCCGACAGCCATCGCTCCCCCCGTCGAAATGCCTGCCAGCGTGAAATAGAGGAAAATGCCCATCGTTGCGTCCACTGTGCCCAGCGCGAGCATGGAGAAGGCCAGCGGCACCATGTAGAGCGCGATTAGTGGGCGAAAGCCAAACCTGTCCGCAAAGGGGCCTGCCAGAAGCGAGGCGACCAGTTTGACGATAGCGAAGACCGAGAACCCTGCAGCGACCAGCTCAATTGGCCAGCCTTTGGACTGGGCAAGAAAGCCCTGGTGAACAAAGAAACCTGTAAGGATGAAGGCGGGTGCCATCATCGCCGGGATAAGAATATAGAAACGGGGATCACGTATGACTTCCGCGCGGGTCCAATCCCGCTTGGCTGTTCGGTCTGTTGCGCCCTTCGCATTTTGTGCGGCTGAAACGGCCTCTGCCACCGGGTCTGTGCGCACCAGCGCAAATGTCAGGGGCAGCAGGCCTAAGAGCAGAACCGCGGCATAAATCAGCCAGCTTTCGCGCCACCCCACAAGCGCGATCAGTGCAACCGCGATCGCGGGAAAGACAGCTTCGCCGAGGCTGTACCCGGCAGACGAAATTGTGACTGCCTTACCGCGGTTGACCGAAAAATAGCGCCCCATTGCCGTTGATGACGTGTGTGACATGAGCCCCTGACCGAAATGGCGCAGGAAGAAGAGGGCGACCACAAACATCCAGAAGGAGGGGACAAGCGCGATGGCGAGGGCTGCCCCACTTAAAACCAGAATGACGCTTGTGGAGAATGTCCGCAGTCTGACCTGGTCGATCACCCGGCCCGTCCAGGGCAGAGCGGCCGCACTTAAGAGCGTCACGAAGGAAAACGCCCCGCCAAAGGCAGAGGCAGACAGGTCGTACATGTCGCGGAGTGGCATCTGATAGAGGCCAACAAAAAACGATTGGCCGAAGCTCGACCCAAAGGTCATGAGCAGCCCGAAGGTGAGGAGTGATTTATTGCCGCGGATGAAACGCAGATAGGACAAGAACGGCGCGAACATCTGCTCCTGCTACGCTTAGTTTCCGTTTCATGCAAGGTCTGCATGTTCCGAGAGTCGGTGGATGTGAGAGAAGCATAGTGACGAAGGGGATGAACACCGCTTTGTGATTGGTGATTGCTCCGTATGTTCTTAGTTATGGTCCAAGCAGAATATCTTGACAGGTGGGGAGACCGATATGTCGCTTACAGAACAACTTGAAGCAATGCGTGCGGCAGCCGCCAACCGAATTCCGGAAGAGGCGCTGGCGGTGATGCAGAAGGCGGCAGAAGAGCTGGATGCACAAGGGATCGGGGACACGGCACTTTCTGTTGGCGACCGCTTGCCAGATGTTGGATTGCTAGGGCCGGACGGCGCTGACATGTCTCTTTCATCCCTGCTGGCGAAGGGGCCGCTCCTAATCAACTTCTACCGCGGCGGCTGGTGTCCCTACTGCAATCTTGAGCTCAAAGCCTATCAGGATGAATTAGAGACCGTCCGGTCTCTTGGGGGCGAGCTGGTGGCCATTTCACCCGAAACGCCCGACCGGGCCATGACGACGGTCGAGAAGAACGCGGTCACCTATCCGGTTTTGACAGATCCTCAAAACAGGCTCGCAGAGGCTTTAGGCATCGTTTTTACACTGCCGCCGGAGCTCGCCCGCCTATACGAGACTTTTGGCAATAATTTGCCAGATGCCCATGGAGAGGCAGGGTGGCGCCTCCCGGTCCCTGCAACCTATGTCGTTGGGGCTGACGGTATGATCGTTTTTGCTCATGTTGCCCGAGACTATCGGACCCGTGCCGAGCCCGCTGACGCGATTGCGGCGCTGAAGGCTCACCGATCGGCAGCATAAGCGCCAAAAGAGTTATTTTGCATCCGGAATAACCTGAGCGCTTAACGATCAATGATGATCCGTCTGCGGGTTTTAATACCAGGCGAACGTGCGCCCGTGCCTTTCAGATAGGCGGTCCGCTCAGTAAGTTGGCGGTGTTTGGACAGTGCTGAACTGAGCGTTGTGGGCCGCCCAAATGGGTCATAAACGACCTGCTTTGGCGCTCAGGAATTCCTCATATTAACAATGTGTTAACGAGCGTTGAGGGTGATTCTGTCATTTCAGTTCACCGACCTGTGCTGACCATTAATGGTTTCCAATTCATTAACGATAGACCGATGGATGCTCAATTGCGTGGCATATTTGCCATACCCGTCACGCAACCGTTACCTGACCTGCGACAAATTTGTCCAAATGCCTTGACTCACCTTGTCTTTCCTGGCGGGATGTATGCGAGGGATGCTGACTGGCCAGGGGGGACTAGTTTGCCTATGAGGGGACAAACGCCACCTCCCGATCCAGCTGCAATGTGTAAACGCATCGAGGATCGAGGAGGATCGTTCCATGATAACAAGCAGAGTGCGCTCTGCACTATTGGGCAGCGCCGTTGGCGTTGGCTTGGTAGCTGCATCGACTACTGCGAACGCGCTGGAGTACAACTTTGGCGGCGTTCAAGTCTTTTTAGACACAACCATTTCGGCTGGTGTGTCTATGCGGGTCGCGGAGACCAACAAGCTCCACCTGCCAGCTGGTAATGGTGGACCGTCCACATCCACCCAATTTGTTGTAACTCCTGGCACTGCGACAGGGGTGACTGGACTTTCTCCTGGGGGCGGTCAGGCGCTCACGCTCAATGCGGCACCTGCGACACCTAATGGTGGTTTTGTCAGTGATGTTTTCGCTGGATCGATCAACGGTGACGATGGTCGGTTGAACTTTGACGAGTGGGACCTGACGTCGGGCGTTGTCAAAATGACAAACGATATTCAGGCCAACTACGAAAACTACAAGTTCTTTGCACGCGTCAGTTCTTTCTATGACGCTGTGCTTGACCGCGATAGTGCATATGCGCGCTCCGGCATCCAGGACGGCGCAGAAGTCGATGTCGCTCGTGACATTGATTTGCTCGACTTCTATGTGTCCGGCGACTTCAATGTTGGCGATCTGCCATTGAATGTTCGTCTGGGTAAGCAGGTGGTGAACTGGGGTGAGGCAACTTTCATCCTCAACGGGATCAGCTCCTGGAACCCGTTTGACGTTGGTGCATTCCGCCGCCCAGGCGCTGAAATCAAGGAAGGCCTGCTGCCGGTCTGGGGTGCTTACGCGTCTCTCGGCCTGCCTTATGACCTTTCTCTGGAAGCCTTCTATCAGCTTGAGTTTGAAGAGCTCCAGCTTGATCGTCCGGGCACACCGTTTTCTACATCTGATGTAGCCCGTGTGGGCAGCGCCACTGGCGGTAACGTCGGCGGTGCCGTTTGGGTCACTGGCGGCAAATCCGGCGGTGGTTTCCTAAACCGTAACTGTTCAACGCCTGATGGTCTGACAGCAGGCTTCAATGCCGCCTACGCTGGCGCTGGCTTGACTCAGTTTGTTTGCCCTGGTGCAGGCGGGACCAACCCGTTCCTTGACTATTCGGTTGATCTGCCAATTGGCCAAAGCGAAGCCAATCGTCTGGCGCTGAACGGTGGAACACCGGACATCATCCGCCAGGGTGACCGTTTCGCAAAAGATAGCGGTCAATATGGTCTGGCTCTCCGTTGGTATGCAGAAGATTTGAACTCTACTGAATTTGGGTTCTATTTCATGAACTACCATTCACGGTTGCCAATGGTATCGCAGCGTTTGACCGTTGCGAACAATGGCGATCTGAATACGTCCTATCGCTCATACTCAGCTGTCGGTTCGAATGCAGCGACCACCTCGCGTACAAGTGCCCTGGCATGTGGCACGGATGCGTTCGGTGATGGTGGTGCAGCCTTCGCCAACGCCGGTGAGCTTACTGTCGCTCTCAACCCGGCCAAAGCTGCTTACTTGAACAGCGTCGTTCCACTTGACCAATATGGCATCTTTGCTGCCGCCGAAGCGCTTGTGCCTGGCGGTGATGCTAAGGCTCTCGCGAACCCACTTGTCGCCGGTGCGGTCGGTGGTATTACCGATAACAGTCTTCTGGAGAACATGATCCTGAACTGTTTCCTTGCGTTCTCGCAAGTGGATGCTGGGGCGAGCCTACTGACGGATGGTACCGAGCTTGTCGTGAACGGCACAGCTGTTGGTGGTGTTCCATCAATTGGTCTCTTCCTGGAATATCCAGAAGACATCCAGCTCTATGGTGTGTCCTTCAACACAACGATTGGCGACTGGGGTGTTCAGGGTGAAGTGGCATACCGCCATGATCAGCCTCTGCAACTTGATACCGACCAAATCACGATCGCTACACTTGGTGCCTCATGTATCTTTGATGGTATCCTCGGGTCTGATGTCGTGTCGTTCGCAGTTGATGCAGGCCAGACCTTTGTTGGCCCTGCCACAACTTGCGGCAGTGTCGCTCAGGGAACATCGCAGGAATTCACAGGCTTCGTACGCGAAGAAGTGGTGACCTTTGATATTGGTACAACCGCAACCTACACAAACTCCAATGAGCTGGTTGGTGCTCTCGGTGCCGACATTGGTATCCTTCTCACTGAGTTGGGTGCGATGTATGTGCCAGACGCACCGAGCGAGGGTAACTTCGCGGTTTCCCAGTGGGGTAACGTGTGTACGGGTGGTACAGATCTGCCGCTCAAGGGCTTCTTGGCTCTGAGTACCCGGAACGGGTGTCGTCCAACCGAGTTCTCCTACGGCTATGTTCTGGTGGGTATCCTTCAGTACAACAATGCGTTCGGTACGCCGATCACATTGAGCCCTCAGATTGCTTGGTCACATGACGTGAAGGGTAACTCTCCTGCACCAATGTCCAACTTCCGCGAAGGTCGGAAGCGGGTGAGCCTGGCAGTTAACGGCACGTACCAGAACACGTGGCGCGGCGGTATCTCTTACGTCAATAACTTTGGCAATGAGAAGTACAGCAACACAGGCGACCAGGACTTCGTGTCCATCAACCTGAGCTACTCGTTCTGATACGGCTTAGATTCAGCTAAGGATCTAATTGGAGCGTCTGCGCTCCGGACATTACGAAAATTTAAGGGCCTGGCAGGCATTTGCCGGGCCCTTTTCTTTGCGTCATCCCGCCTGACATTCTACAAGTGTGTCAGCAGAGGTGAGCGCCGGAAGAACGACGCCTCAGTGTAACTAGAGAGGGATTTTTTATGAAAAAGACGACCGCCTTGGTCTCGCTTTTTGCAGCTAGCGCGATTGCGTCAGGTGCAATGGCAAAAGTCCCGGACGCTCAAGTGAGCCGTCTGGGCGCAGATCTAACGCCTGTGGGTGCTGAGAAAGCCGGTAGCGGCGATATCCCGGCCTGGACGGGTGGTCTGCCAGCAGTTCCAAGTAGCGTTTCTTATACGCCTGGTGACAAGCTTCCAAATCCGTTTGCGAGCGACAGCGTCAAGTTCACGATCACTGGAGCTAACATGGCTCAGTACGATCAGTACCTGACAGATGGCTATCGTGCTCTCCTGAGCACTTATCCATCTTATAAGATGAATGTGTACCCAACACGCCGTTCCTGTGCTTTCCCTGACAATGTCTACGCTGCGACCCGCGCAAACGCGAGTACTGGCGTGCTTGTCGGTGGTGGTAATGGTGTCGGAAAAGCCATTATGGGTTTCCCGTTCGCTATTCCAAACAATGCGCTTGAAATCATTTGGAACCACACGTTGCGTTTCCGTTCTTTCAAGCTCACTCGGCAGTTTACAGCGGCGGCTGTGACACGTTCTGGCGACTATACGCTTCAGACGGTGCAGGACGAGGCTATTCTGCGGTGGTCTGACCCTTCAAAGGCGTCAGCTGAAGATCTCAACAACATCTCGATCTACTACATTGCGAACACAGTCGCTCCGGCGCGTTCTGCAGGTAACGTGATCCTGGTTCACGAAACGCTTGATCGGTCCATCGATCCTCGTAAAGCTTGGTCCTACAGCCCAGGTACGCGCCGGGTTCGCCGCGCGCCGAACATTGCTTACGACAACCCAGGCACGAACTCAGACGGCCTGAGCACGTCTGACTCTTTCGACGGCTATAATGGTGCACCTGACCGTTATGACTGGACGGTTCTCGGTAAAGAGGTGAAGGTGATTGCATCGAACAATTACGATGCAGAATCAACGCCTTACGCTAACTTCATTGCGCCGCTGCACCTCAACCAGGATGCTGTGCGCTATGAGTTGGCCCGGACCTGGCGGATTGAGGCGACACTTAAAGCTGGTAACCGCCATGTTTACGGTCGTCGTGTGAAAACGATCAATGAAGACAATTGGTCGATCTCATCTTCTGACATGTATGACGCACGTGGTGAACTGTGGCGTGTGCAGGAGCTGCAACAGCTTCAGCGCTACCAGATTCCTCTCTGCGGGACAGCAGCTGAGATTGTCTATGACCTTCAAGCTGGCCGTTACCTCGCGCTTGCAATGACAAATGAAGAGCCGCAGATCAACTATTTTGCGGATGAGCTGAATCCAGACCGGTATACGCCGGCTGCTATTCGCCAGATGGGTACGCGCTAAGCGTTTCCAATCGGGGCTTTAACCCCGCTACAAGATCAACCCCGGTGCATTTTGTGCACCGGGGTTTTTGTTACGAAGAATTAATAAATTCCCTTACGGAATCTCAGGTTTTCTGCCGATTTACAGATCGTCCGTGATCGCACCGAATGGTCTATTCGCATGCGGACTATGATACCGTCGCTCTATTGGCGTCGATCGTGGCCCCACCTTGCGGGTTAACGTCCCTATTTGGATCGGTCGGTGTCGTAAGAAAATGTGGGGGCATTTTGAGGAGGGAATTAATGAGAAATCTAACACTAGGGTTGGCATCGTGCCTGACCGCTGGCGTTCTTGCGACCAGCGCTATGGCCTCGGTTCCGGCTTCCCAAGTCTCCCGGCTTGGACAAGACTTGACACCTATGGGATCTGAAAAAGCCGGTAGCGGAGACATCCCGGCCTGGTCCGGCGGATTGTCGAGCGTTCCAGCGGGCGTGACTGTCCAGGCAGGAGAGCATATTCCGAACCCGTTCCCGGGCGATGCGGTCAAGTTCACCATCACCGGCGCCAATATGGGCCAATATGCAGGTAACTTAACGGACGGATACAAGCTGCTCTTGTCGACTTATCCGTCGTACAAGATGAACGTGTATCAGGGGCGTCGGACTTGTGCTTTCCCAGAGTCCGTTTATGCGGCCACAAAGAGTAATGCTGAAATCGGTGTGCTCGTAGGTGGCGGCAACGGTGTTGGAAAAGCTATCAATGGCTTCCCATTTCCGATCCCGAACAATGCGCTTGAGATCGTATGGAACCACACACTACGTTATCGCGATTACAAGATCACACGTCAGACGGCAAACGCCGCCGTGACACGTTCTGGTGACTACACGAACGTGATCTCGCAGCAAGACGCTATTCTGCGTTGGTCCGACCCAAGCAAATCAGCTGCTGAAGAGCTCGACAATATCTCGATCTACTTCATCGCAAACACGGTTGCGCCAGCCCGCTCCGCCGGCTCGGTGATCCTGGTGCATGAAACATTGGACCGGTCGATCGATCCTCGGAAGGCCTGGCAGTACAGCCCGGGTACACGCCGTGTACGCCGTGCGCCAAACATCTCTTATGACAATCCGGGTACCAACTCTGATGGTTTGAGCACATCGGATTCGTTTGATGGATATAATGGCGCACCTGACCGGTATGACTGGACGGTTATTGGCAAGAGTCCGAAATTCATCGCTGAAAACTCATATCAGTCTTTCCAAGTTCCGTACTCTGAGTTTATCAATCCGCTTCATCTCAACCAGGATCAGCTTCGCTATGAGCTGCGTCGTGTTTGGACAATTGAAGCCAACCTCAAGCCAGGCAATCGCCATGTGTATGCGCGTCGCGTGATGCACATGAACGAAGACAGCTGGACGCTTGCGGCGGCTGAAAACTATGACGGTCGTGGAGAGTTATGGCGCGTTCAGGAAATGCATGGCGTGCAACGTTACCATGTGCCGCTTTGCAATAAGGCTGCGGAAATCGTCTATGACTTGCAGGCCGGTCGTTACCTGGCACTGACCATGGAAAACGAAGAGCCGCCAACGAACTACAATGCTGATGAGCTTGACGCAGGTCACTTCACGCCTGCCTCTATCCGTCAGCTCGGTGTTCGCTGATCTGACAAAACGTACCTTTGTGCGTCTGACGGCCAGTTCCATTGGAACTGGCCGTTCTCGTTTCAGGTTACGAAACATTAATGATTTGGAAGCGAATTTTTCCCGCTTTTCTGGGATTCTTCTACTGACACAACTGTTCGTATGCTGAGCTTTGAATCGCAGCCAGGCATTTCAACGGGTATCCTTCCTCTATCGGGTACACGCGTGTTCTTTTCGGCATTTGTTTGGGTATCTGGCCGCTGAAGGGTTTCGTCCGTACCTGCAGCAACGAGACTTAAACCTCGTGGAGGGAACCATGAAAAAGACAACAGGAGTAGTGACGCTTGTTGCCGCCAGTGCTTTGGCGACGAGCGCGTTTGCGAGTGTGCCAGCTTCTCAGGTGAATCGACTTGGCGCCGATCTGACGCCAGTGGGTGCTGAGAAAGCTGGAAGCGGAGAGATCCCGGCCTGGACCGGCGGTCTGCCGACGGTCCCGAGTAATGTCACCTATACACCGGGAGACAAATTGCAGAATCCGTTTGCGGGAGATGGAATCAAGTTCACCATCACTGCGGCTAATATGGGACAATATTCAGATCAGCTGACGGACGGATATAAAGCCCTTCTGAGCGCTTATCCATCCTATAAAATGAATGTGTACCAATCGCGCAGATCCTGCGCCTATCCTGACTCGGTTTATCAGGCGACACGCCGCAACGCGGAAGTGGGTGAGTTGGCCGAAGCCGGGACCGGTGTAAGCCAGGCGATTATGGGTTTTCCATTCCCGATCCCAAATAATGCGATTGAGGTGATTTGGAACCATACGCTTCGATTCCGCTCATTCAAAGCAACCCGGCAGTTTACTGCTGCTGCGGTGACGCGTTCTGGCGAATACACGCTTCAGACAGTGCAGGACGAAGCAATCCTGCAATGGTCGGATCCGACAAAAGGGTCGGCTGAAGAGCTCGACAATATCTCGATCTACTATATCGCGAATACAGTTGCTCCAGCTCGTGCTGCCGGCAGCGTGATCCTGGTGCATGAAACATTGAACCGTGCCCTTGATCCCCGCAAAGCCTGGCAATATAGCCCGGGTACACGCCGGGTTCGTCGGGCACCTAATATTGCCTATGACAATCCAGGGACAAACTCGGATGGGTTGAGCACATCGGATTCGTTTGATGGCTACAATGGCGCGCCTGACCGGTATGACTGGACCGTTTTAGGCAAGACCGAGAAGTTCATCGCCTATAATGCCTATGATGCCGAAGCCTCTCCTTATGAGGAGTTCATCAATCCTCTGCATCTCAATCAGGACAAGATCCGGTATGAATTGCACCGGGTCTGGCAGATTGAGGCGAACCTGCGCCCAGATACACGCCATGTGTATGCCCGGCGGGTCAAAATGCTGAATGAGGATAACTGGCAGATCGCCGGGTCCGAAATGTATGACGGCCGCGGCGAGCTCTGGCGCTACCAGGAGCTGCATTCGCTCCAGCGCTACAATGTGCCTCTTTGCGGATCTGCTGCTGAGATCGTTTATGACCTCCAGGCCGGCCGTTATCTGGCGCTTGCCATGCAAAATGAGGAGCCACCGGTGAATTATTTTGCCGATGAGCTGGATGTTAACCGATATACACCCTCCTCAATCCGCCAGCTTGGCGTTCGCTGAGTTAGCCGTTACAATAGGCGGGCTGGCCCCCTTGGAGGGGCCAGCCCATATTTTTTGCCGATTTTTGGGCATAAAAGCACCAATTCCGGGTCAAACCGGGTATGGTCCGAAACAATAAGGGGCAAAAGCTCCGAAGATCCGAAAAACCGGCTTCTAGCGGGGAAACGCGAGTAACAGGTCATGAATGTAAATAAGATCACGTCAACCGTGCGCCAATTTGGTCCGCGGGCACTTCGGTCCGCGTCGGCAACGTTGTTGGGCCTTTCAATGGTTGTTGGGACCGTGGGGGTCGCGCAGGCTGAGGGCAGTGCCGCCGCCTGTGAAGCGGCTGAGAGCAAAGCGACACCGTCAGACCTTGCGTCCCAGAAACTGCTTCTTGATGTCGCCAAGGCAAACGGCCGCCTGATAGCTGTCGGGGAATTCGGTCATATCGTTTATTCAGACGATGAGGGTGCCAACTGGACACAGGCCCAATGTGTGGCAACACAGGTGACACTTACATCTGTCTATTTTCCCACCAAAGAGGTCGGTTACGCGGTTGGTCATGACGCCGTCATTCTTAAGACCGACGATGGTGGTGAGAACTGGGCGCAGATCTACGAAGATTTTGACGCTGAAACTCCTCTGATGAACGTTATCTTCAATTCGCCCTCTTATGGTTTGGCCATGGGTGCGTTCGGTTATGTGCTTGAAACGAAAGATGGCGGCGCAACCTGGGCACAGCGTCCGATCGTGGAAGGTGGCGAAGATGACTTCCACCTGAACGATTCTTTCCGCTCAAAGGATGGTGCGCTATGGGTCGCGGCTGAGTTCGGAACGGTTTACCGATCCAATGATGAGGGTGTGACGTTTGAGCGTCTTCAGACCCCTTATGAAGGATCGTTCTGGGGTGGTATTGGCCTCAGCGATGGATCCGTTCTGATTTACGGCATGCGTGGGAACGTATTCCGGTCTGAGGATAGTGGTGCAAGCTGGACGAAGGTTGAAACCGGCGTCACCAAATCATTTGGTGGCAGCATTGAGCTTGCCAATGGCACAGTGGTTCTTGCAGGCCTTAATGGTGCGGTGGCCTATTCCGATGACATGGGCAAGTCTTTCACCACGATCAGCCGTGCAGACCGTGAAGGGTATAATGCGGTTATCGGCGCAGCAGGTGATCAGATTGCTATCTTTGGCGAATCCGGTGTGAAGATCATGCCGAATACGGCTGAAGCCGCGCTGGCTGCTGGCGGCAGCAGCAGCTAACAGCTGACCGAAAGCGAATTCGAACAGGGGCTCCGGATTTCCGGGGCCCTTTTTTGTGGGGCGGTCTTTAGCTGGTCACGCCCGTTCCACTCGTCTAAATTTCCGGCAGAAAACATACCGCGCAAATGCAGCGGCGCACCGGGGACAGGGACATGTTGAATAAGTCGGAGCCATTTGGCGAGTTTACATCCATCGCACGCGAGGGACGGGTTGCGGTGGTGACATTCGACCGGGGCGATGGCCTCAACGCACTTTCTGTCGCGGCCATGAAAGAACTCACGGCTGTCGCAGACAGTTTCGAAGATGATCTGGAGATTTCAGCAATTGTGCTTACGGGCACAGAGAAGGCGTTTTCTGCCGGGGCGGATCTGAAGGATCCCGCGCTCGCTGAACGGCCGTCCGGTCTGCTCCAGCGCCGTCACGCGCTGAAAGTCGGCCCTAACATGTGTGCTGCGTGGGAGCGGCTTGAACAGGTCACTATTGCCGGCATTGAAGGGTTCTGTATCGGCGGCGGCTCGGCTCTGGTGGCTGCCTGCGACCTTCGAGTGGCGGCCACGTCTGCCACCTTCCGGCTGCCCGAAGTACCTCTGGGCATGAATATGAGCTGGCATTCCAACCCTCGTCTGGTCAATCTGATGGGCCCTGCAAAAGCCAAGCTTTTCACGATCTTGGGCGAAAGCCTGCCCGCCCCTGAGGCACTTGAATGGGGGTTGATTGAGAAGGTGGTGGAACCCGGGTCGGCACGTGATGAGGCGATTGATCTGGCAAGGCGTTTTGGGGCTTTGCCGCCGGTCGCTGTGCGGATGTCGAAACAGTCCATTGATATGGCAGCGAAGGCGCTCAACCATGCGACCACCTATATGGACCGTGACCAATTTGCGCTTGCAGCAACATCTAAAGACCAGATTGAAGCGATCACCGCTTTCTTGGAGAAGCGTGCGCCGCACTTCACTGGCGAATAGGGGCCCCAATAGGCGGTGTTTTCTCTATTTTCTGCAGGCCTCTGCGGTATTGCTTCCCCCTGGATGATATGTTCACGCTACACTTCGGTCTGGTGTTGCAAGGGGAGAGTTTTCACCGGTGAGACAGGTGCAGTTTGATCGACAGGTCGTGAGTTTTTCTTCCGCGCAGTGCCTTCTTGTTATTGCCGCGCTTGTTCTTTTCCCACTCAATTCTCTACAGGCCGAAGAGGTTACACCCGCCCTTTCGATCGGTGCAGATGAGGCCGTCGGTACGCGCTATCATATTCGTGCGGATGACTTGCCCGAACCTTTTGCCACCAAGTCAGTTGGCAACCGTCCGGTGGTTATTGATCGGCCCGCGGGTGCGCAATTGCGTGTCCCAGATGGGTTTGAGGTCTCACTCTTCGCGGATGGGTTGCAGCATCCCCGCGGCATGGTGGTTGCACCCGACGGGGCCATATTTGTAACGGAAGCGAATGTGGGCCAAGTCACGCGTCTCGTCGATGAGGACGGCGATGGCATGGTTGATAGGGTGAGCGTCTTTGCCCGTGATTTTCGATTGCCTTCCGGCATCGCTCTTCATGAGGGCGATCTCTATATCGCGGATGAGAGGGCGGTCTGGTGGCTCGGGCCTGTCGCCGGACGCAGTTCAGCCGAAGGGCGGCGGCCTATCACACGGGCCGGTGCGTTGGGCGATGCGGGGGGGCATTGGACACGCATGCTGAAGTTTGCGCCTGACGGGAAGAGCTTCTTTGTTTCGGTTGGCAGTGAAAGCAATATCAATGAAGAGCCGTTGCCGCGGGCGAGCATCCAACGATTTGATCTGGAGAGTGGGGAGCAGACTGTCTTCGCCTCGGGCCTTCGAAACCCGGTGGGCCTCACCTTCTATCCGAGCTCTGATCGTCTCTTTACCGTCGTCAATGAGCGCGATGGGCTGGGTGATGGTTTGGTCCCTGACTTTCTGACCGAGGTCACGGAGGGTGACTTCTATGGCTGGCCCTATGCCTATCTAGGGTCCAATGCGGATCCGACGTTTGGGGACATTCGTCCTGACCTTGTTGCTGCCACGCTGGAACCTGATGTGCTGTTGGCCGCTCATTCGGCGGCGCTTGATCTCGTCTTTTATGACAAGGACCAGTTTCCGGAGGCCTTTCGAGGCGATGCCTTTGTTGCCTTGCATGGGTCCTGGAATGCGTCCGTTCCCACCGGTTATAAAGTGGTGCGGGTGCATTTTGACGACGGTAATCCCGTCGGGTCTTATGAAACATTTGTTGCGGGTTTCTGGACCGAAGGGAACACGCCTGCCCGGGTCTGGGGACGGCCAGCTGGTCTGGCATTGACTGATGAGGGCGAGCTTCTGATAGCGGATGATGAAGGCGGGACAATCTGGCGTGTGCGCTGGGCGGGCTTTGACTGACAAACGTGCAAAGGCAACAAGCGCTAACAAAAATGCCGCGGGCGATACCGCGGCATTCCTATTTGTGGAATGCTTCGAGGCAACTACCCTTTCAGAGCCGCTTCGCGTGCTTTGCGGACTGACTCATTGGTTTGATTGAAGAGAAGTTTACGACGGGCCTCTTCTTGTTCCTTGGTGAGGTCCTGTTTGCCAAGATCGCCGCCGGCGGCCTGGCTGCGTTTCACCGCGTCGCGAGAGCCCACTTCGTCGACCCACCTTTTGACATTCGGGTATGCCTCCCAACCACCGTCGCTGCCTTCAGGCGCTGCCAGGCGGTTCAGGAACATGGCCCACGGCCAGGTAATCATATCCGCGATGGAGTAGTCCTTGCCTGCGAGATAGGGGTGAATGGACAATTGCGTGTCCATGACGCCTGCGAGCCTGTCTACTTCTCCGATGAAGCGCCGCTGTCCATATTCCAGCTTGCTTTCATCATCGACCATATTCTTTGCGTAGTTTTTGAAGTGGTTGGCATTGCCCATCATGGGACCGAGATTTGCCATCTGCCAATGCACCCATTGCAGCGCGGCATATTTACCGGCGGGGTCTTTGGGCAGGAACTTGCCCGACTTCTCCGCCAGATATTCCATGATCGCGCCCGATTCAAAAATTGAGATGGGATCGCCACCACCGAGTGGGTCCTTGTCAATGATGGCAGGCATGCGATTGTTGGGGCAAATTCTCAGGAATTCTGGTTTGAACTGATCTCCGCCGCCAATGTCCACCGGTACGATGGTGTACGGCATTTCACATTCCTCGAGCATGATGGTGATCTTGCGCCCATTGGGTGTTGGCCAGAAATATACGTCAATCATGTGTTGAACTCCCCGTTGCTTTGTTACTGTGAAGATATGTCTTCTGGGCACCTTTCGCCAGATGCTGAAAAATGAAATTGCGGGGATACCTTGTGGTCGGGAGTTTGATTGGCCTTTTTCAGGGCCGGTTGGTTCGCGCCTCGCTGCGTAGGATGTCCGACCCTTGGATTTTTCCGTCAGCTTGTGAATTGGGCCTGAGCGGATCGGCAAGAATCCCTTCCCCCGATTAGAGGTAGGACTGTCTTTATACGAATCATTTCGGTATAAATTAGCCCGATGACCGTGAGGTTTGTTCGCGGTCAGTCATTTGACAAGAACTGGGAGGCATAGTGATGCCAAAATTCTTTGTGGCGCTTGGCGCTGCTCTTTTCTTTGCGACAAGTGCATTTGCGGACGTGATCACCATCAAGTTTGAACCTGCGGGTGGTGACGCCATTTCTTTTGCCTTCGATACAGAGGCAAACACATCGACCAACCTGGCAACCGGCGATACGGGTCCTTACACATTTGACGAAGCATCAAACACCATCTGTGGATCGGGTCCTGATGGCGCTGAGGTTTGTGCGACATTCGAAGGTCCGTCAGCTGAACCAACCGTTGGTCAGTCCGGTCCTTACACGACCAATACCGGAACTGCAGGCACAGCAACAATCGTGTCGATTGAATAGGTTGAGCTTCTGGCTCAAGTGAGGTGCCTTATGCATGGTGCCTCTTGTCCCACAAAAATGTTGGGGCGGTTGCGTAACTGCAGCCCCAATACTCATCTTCCGCACCTCCACCGCGCTGCGCCCGATTTAGTCTGTGGATGATGGATACCTCACCTCTCAGGTAGGGCATTGCGGCCTGCTCAGCCTCTCTGCGTGCTATTTCACCCACCAATTGATCTCCCACAATGCGCTTTCGGCAGCGCTCTCAGATGCTTACCATTGCCCTGCGGTCGGTTGTATGCATGTCCCTTCGACATCAAAAATGACGACCCGGTACTCAATCAACTGGGGAGGTAGATATGAGTGAGGCACCAATTCAAAAGTCTGCACCCGACCTGCCAGAGGTGCGGGCGCTTTCCGCTCAGGATGTCCGGGAGTGCCTGCAGCTTGGGCTTTCAGATTTTGCGCGCGCGCCTTTTATCGGAATTGTGCTTGGCGCAATTTTCGCAGCGATTGGTCTTGTTATCGTGTTGAGCCTTTTTGCCTCTAACACGCCCTGGCTTGCTTATCCGTTTGCTATTGGCTTTCCGCTGGTGGGCCCGTTTGCGGCTGCGGGGATTTATGAAGTAAGCCGCATGCTTGAGCGCGATGAGGCGCCCACTCTCAGGTCGGTGTTTTCAGCCATGTGGGCTCAGCGTCGCCGGGAGCTTGGCTGGATGGCGTTCGTTATGCTTTTCGTCTTCTGGATATGGATGTATCAGATCCGGTTGCTGATCGCGCTTTGCCTGGGGCTTGTCTCTTTTGCGGGTCTGCAGGAGTTTCTGACGGTCATCCTGACAACACAGGAAGGATGGATATTCCTCGGTGTGGGCCATGTGGTGGGTGCCGCGCTCGCCCTCATCCTTTTTTCCATTACAGTCTTTTCCATGCCGCTTCTGATGGACCGCAGTCACGATATCGTCACCGCAATGATCACGAGTGTAAGAGGTGTCGTCGCCAGCCCTCGTGTGATGTTGATCTGGGGCGTGATCGTGACACTTACGGTGTTGATCGCCTGTGTGCCCTTTTTCCTTGGTCTTTTGGTGGTGTTGCCGGTGCTAGGGCACACGACCTGGCATCTCTATCGCCGCGCGATTGAACCAGAGGGCTAGGGCGTATGAAGTGCCTGGTGATGTATTACTCCAGAACAGGAAAAACCCGCGTGGTTGCTGAAGAGCTGGCGCATATGACGGGTGCTGACCTAATCGAGATCACTAGTCCCCGGTTTCATATGGGGCCGTTGGGTTTTCTCCGGGCGGGCTTTGACAGTGTCAGAGGTGCGCTGCCGCCAATTGACGTTCCGGCGGTAGACCTCGCGACTTATGACTTAGTGCTTGTTGGCGGGCCGATCTGGACCAGCTATCCGGCACTTCCGGTACGGAGCTTTTTCTCAACTGCCGGAACACTCGGGCGGGAAACTGCTCTCTTTTTTACATGTGAAGGGCATTCGCCGGTGCAGGCTGCTGTTGACGAAGTCTTTCGTCTTTGGCCTCATCCAATCAAAGATGCAATTTCGATCAACATGAAAGACCAAGATTTGGGGGCGAGAGCCAACGCCCTTCTTGATTTCACGGTGCGTCTTGGTGTGGAGCGTCCCGCCGACACTGCATAAGGCGCGTGCCGGCGGAATTCCGTGTGGAGGGACTATCTCGTCCGCTACTCCTTGTTGGGCAGGATGATGTATTTCTCGCCGGTTCTTTTCGCGACATAGGTCTGAACCGCATCAAAGCTCAGCGCTTCTTCCAGTGATAGCTCAGCGGTATAGGCACTTGCGAAAGTCGTCTTGATTTCGTCTGCAACACGCTTCTGCATTTCAGCTGCCTTTTCCAGGCCGACACGGCCCAGGAAAAGCGGTAGCAACCACCCACCTACGCTCCAGGACATGCCATAGCCCCGGTTTAGAACCGTCGGGGAGAGATCCAGGCCACCATAGAGATAGACCTGCTTCATGGTAGACGATCCATAGGTGTTGAGACCGCTCGCATCGCGGCTTGCGGCCCGCTCCATGCAGGTCAGGATCGTGTCGGCGAGGGTGCCGCCGCCGGTGGCATCGAACGCAATCGTTGCGCCGGTGGCTTCCAGAGCATCCGTCAGATCGTCAAAGAAACTGTCTTTGGAAGAGTCGCAGACATATTTCGCACCCAGGGACTTTAGCAGATCCACCTGCTCCTGCTTGCGGACAATGTTCACGAGGTCGACACCGTCGGCCAGACAGATCTTGTTCAACATCTGACCGAGGTTTGAGGCTGCGGCCGTATGGACCAGCGCCTTGTGTCCTTCAAGCTTCATTGTCTCGACCATGCCAAGTGCGGTCAGCGGGTTGACGAAGCTGGAGGCTGCTTCCCTGGCTGTGGTACCTTCATTGTGGGCAAGGCAGGCTGCCGCGGGCATGCAGACATATTGTGCGTAGGAAGCGCCAGAGGTTGTTGAGACGACTTTGCCCATCAATGCCTGCGCCGCTGGGTCGTCACCTGCTGCGATCACCGTGCCGGCTCCCTCGTTTCCCACAGGCACGGCCATGTCCAGACGTGAGCGGACCATGCCGAGACGTTTTTCAGGAACCGGGGCCGTGAAAGCAGGCTGGCCGTCAATCGTCGTTGTCTTGCCTTTGGTGGTTGCAGCAGGGCCGAACATAGGTCCCATGTCTGACGGGTTGATCGGAGCAGCCTCCATGCGGATAACCACCTGGTCCTTTGCCGGTGTTGGCACGTCAACTTCCGTTAGGAAGAGTTCCAGCTCACCTGATTTGCTGATCTTCGACAGCATTTGTCGTCCTTTGGACATTTCTTCACTCCCATTGATGCGCGACACCCGGTTTAAGTCTGGATGGCGCCTTGATTAGAATTGGGGGGAGCATAGCACGGCAACCGACCATAGGGACCAGCGCAGGCGGTCATGAACGGCTGGTGCTAACGCAGCCTTATCTACAAATTTCTCTGTGATATCGGACCTGGGCAGTCCGGTCTCTAAAGTCTGTAAGTCCGCCAGGCTCAAGACTTTAGCCGTTCTGACCTCACTCAGGGGCTGTTGGATCAGGGGCGGGTTCGGCCGATCAAGCGGTCTCGGACACGCGCAGTACCGCCAGACGTGTGCCCTTAATGTGTTTGATGGGGTAGGTCTTGCCTAGCTCGTTCAGGTATTTCCAAACGCCGACGCAGGGTGGTGAGTAATCGTGCCAAAATACCAAGCCGCCTGGCTTGGTCATTCTAATGGCTTTTTCAGTATCGCTCTTCACATAGGAATATGCGTGACTGCCATCGATAAAGACGAGATCGCATTTCCCGGTCCAGGGTGTTTCGTCGAACTCTTTGCTGTCGCCGAAAATCTGCTCGACCTTCCCCTCAACCGGCGTGCCTGAATAATGGAAGTTGGTGAACTTGCTCTCGTCCTTTGCGATCTGAGTCCAGCGTGCATTGTCGGGATCACTGCTATCGGCGTGATAGGTATCCAAAGTGTCCGGCGTCAGGGTGATTGTCCCGATTTGAGCGTCTTCGGGTGCATTTCGCGCGAGCAGGTAAGTGGTTCTGCCGGTACAGGTCCCAAACTCAAATATCTTCTTTGATTTTTTTGCGAGTGCGGCCAGCACCCAGACTTCGTCAATGGTGGTGGAGGCTTGTGACCCCTGTTCACCGAGAACAATGGCTTCCGCGGCCAGAGATGTTCCAGTCTCACTTTCGGCGAAGATTTCGTCGACGTCCCGAGGATTGATTTCTGGCAGGGCGTTCCCGTCGAAGAGCGGTCGGCCTTTACGTCTACGACGCTCTTTCAGGCCATATTTCAATGCCCAGATGGCCAGGCCCAAGCTCAAGGCCAGCAGCCCCAGCAGCACAGATTCAAAGTTGAATGTCATTGTTTCCCCATCCCGGCTGTGGACCGGGCGCAAGCCTTTATTTTCACTCCAATCTTCTTACATGTGGCCAAAAGCGGCAAGCTTTGTCGTGAATGATGCGGTGGCATCAATGGGTATGCGAACTGGTAAACCATGCTAGAAAGCGTCTATCTTAACGGCGCAAGCAAACTGAACGGCGGCGGGTCTTATGCAATCTCTCCTCATCCTGATTTACCAGGTCATCAATCTCTACATTTATGTCGTCGTTGCCAGCGCCATCTTTAGCTGGTTGATCGCCTTTAATGTCGTAAATCCCCAAAATCGCTTTGTTTACACGGTGGTCGATATTCTCTACCGGTTGACGGAACCAGCTCTGCGGCCCATTCGCCGGATCATGCCCGACCTGGGCGGGGTTGATATCTCGCCAGTGGTTCTCATTCTGGGGCTGATCTTCCTCCAGAACCTGATTATCGAGCTGTTTGGCACGGTTCGGGCGGGTCTCTAAAACTACCAGGATATGGAGCCCGGTCCTGGTGACGTGCTATGGAGTCTGGCATGCACTGCGTGGGCCGACCCGGACGGGCTGGCTCTGTATTGGCCCCTTTGGTTCGGGGCTGCATGAAGAGTGACACAGGTATGGATAGCTGTTGAAGATGACTGAGGCGACAAGGATAGAGGGCAAGGTTTATTCTGCTCAATTGCGGGAGAAAGTGGCGGGTCATGTAGAGTGGCTCCAGCGTGAGCACGGCATCAAGCCTGGTCTGGCTGTGGTTCTCGTGGGCGACGATCCAGCGTCTGAGGTCTATGTCCGCAATAAGGGCATTGCGACGCGTGAGGCGGGCATGAACTCCATTGAGTTTAGGCTCCCTGCTGATGCGACCGAGGAAGAGGTGCTTGAACGTGTGCGGGCGCTCAATGCCGATGAGGATGTTCACGGCGTGCTGGTGCAATTTCCCGTGCCCGATCAGATTTCACAGCAGACCGTAATCGACACGATTGATCCTTCGAAAGATGTTGATGGGCTTCATCCGCTTAATGCCGGGCGTTTGTCAGCAGGTCTGCCGGGTCTTGTTTCCTGCACGCCCCTTGGCTGTCTCATCATGGCGAAGGCAAGCGTCGAAGGGGGGCTGTCGGGCAAACATGCTGTGGTGCTGGGCCGGTCCAATCTTGTGGGCAAGCCGGTGGCGCAGCTTCTTCTCAATGAAAACTGCACGGTTACGATTGCGCATTCGCGGACCAAAAATCTTCCTGAGATTGTGGGGCAGGCCGATGTGCTGGTCGCCGCTGTCGGACGGCCCAAAATGGTTGAAGGCAGTTGGATCAAGGAAGGGGCGGTGGTCATTGATGTGGGGATCAACCGGGTTCCGGCGCCGGACAAAGGCGAAGGTAAAACGCGGCTGGTGGGCGATGTGGACTATCAGGCCGCCTTATCCAGGGCGTCCGCGATTACGCCGGTTCCCGGCGGTGTTGGTCTGATGACAGTGGCCTGTCTTATCCGCAATACGGTTGTTGCCGCCTGTATGCAAAACGGCATTGCCCCTCCGGCGGATCTTTAAAGGATTTTCCATGGAAACCCGCACGCTTGGATCACTTTGGCCCGTTAGCGCTCTCACATTGGGTGGAGGGGGCCTTGGCCAGATCTGGGGGGAGACCTCTCGTGAGGAAGCGGTGGCGACGGTGCGGGCTGCTGCTGATGCGGGGATCACGCTGTTTGATGCAGCGCCTATGTATGGGCGGGGCGAGGCCGAGATGGTTTTCGGAGAGGCCTTTGAGGGGAGGCCGCCTGAGGGAGCCCGCTTTACCACCAAGTGTCAGATGGGATCACCGCCTGTAGCAGAGGTTTATGAGAAGTTTGAAAAGTCTCTCCTGCGATCTTTGAAGACCATGAAGATTGAGCGCGTCGATCTTTTCTTTCTCCACTCAAACATCTGTCCTGATGGGTATGTCTATGCCAAGAACGCCGATGTCCAGGACCGTTTTGCCACTAATTGGTCGCTCTACGAGGACGCGGTCATTCCCGCTTTCGAGAAGCTGAAAGAGAAGGGGCTGATCGCTGACTGGGGTATTACAGGAACGGGCCTGCCCAAAAGCATTATGGACGCTCTGCGGGCCGATGTGCGTCCTGCCGCTGTGCAGGTGGTGACTAATTTCATGGACAGTGCGGGCAGCATGAAACGCTTTGAAGAGCCTGCGGAGCCTCGCAATATTGCGCGGACAGCCGTCAATAATGAGGTGGGCGTGTTGGGCATTCGCGCTGTTCAGGCGGGAGCTCTGACCGCGGCGTTGGACCGTGACGCTGCGCCCGAAGAGCAGGCGGACTATGATAAGGCAGCACCCTATCGTGAGCTGGCAGCTGAGTTGGGTGAAGACCCGGCCGTTCTTGCCCATCGCTATGCGTTGGCGATGCCGGGTGTCGGATCCGTCATTCTGGGTGTGAAAAATCGCCAAGAGCTGGGTGATCTGGTCGATGGCGCAAACCGAGGCCCGCTTGAGCCGGAGGTTATTGATCGGATTGACGCGCTTCGCCTGAACTTTCAGATCCCGCGCATGCCGCTAGACTAAGACGCGTGAGGCTAAGCACCATGAGGAGACGCACCGCGTGCATCAGATAAAACTTCTTCTCACGGTCATTCTCACCCTGCTTACGTGTGGGGCACCGTCCCTCACAGCGGGTGTTGCTGACCGGGACGGCGGCATGTTGGGTTGGCCTAGCGCCGAAATGGCGCAGGCTCTAACGCTCTATCTGCCGCGGCGGATGGGCCAAGAGGATGTGCGGGCACTCTCCATTGCCGTGATTGCTGACGGACGCATTGTGTTTGAGCAAGGGTATGGGCGTGCGGACGTGTTCGGATCTGTTCCCGTCACGGCCAATACGCTGTTCGAAGCGGCCTCGCTGGGTAAGCCTGTTGCAGCTATGGGCGCTCTATCGATGGTTCGCGATGGTACGCTCGATCTCGATGTCCCGCTGGGCGCCAAGTTGCCCGCGCCCTGGCTCGGAGATGGGGATGACCATGATCTGATTACCTTGCGCCATGTTCTCACCCATACGTCCGGTCTGACGAACTTCATTCGTTGCTGTAGCGATGAAAGCTGGACGGTGCCCGGAGAGGCTTTCTCCTATTCCGGCGTTGGCTTCATGTATATGGGCCATGTGATGGCTGCGCTCGATGAGAAACCTTTCGCCAATGTGATGCGTGATCGTGTTTTGGGGCCGTTGGGGATGGCCTCATCGGGATATGGTTTGGCAGACCCGTTGGTGCCGACGGTTGCCCGTGGATTTGTTCCGCTCTACCAGACCCTGCTTGCCTTCTTTGTGCCGCTTTTTCTGCTGGCGACCCTTTCCGCTCTGCTTACCTTTCTTGTCGTTCGGTTTGGTCTTAACCGTCTGAAGATGGAACCGTTGGATTTCGCCCCGGCGGTCTTTGTTTCCATCGTTGGCACTCTTGGAATCATCTGGCTGCTTCTGGGCGGATGGGCGCTGCTCTTTGTGCTTGGATATGTGATCGTCTATCTGCTGTTGGTAGGTCTGGGTGTGCTGGTGTTAATCACGGCATTTGCCTTTCTGGGCCTCTTAGGGCCAGCGGATGGCACTTTGTCCCGCGGTGGTCAGCAGACCAACCCTGTGGCTGTGGGGGTTGCGGTCGGGCTTGCGTTTGTTGTGAGCCTTTTCTTTATGGGCCAGAACACGCCGGTTCCCGCAAAAGAGGGGGATGCAGTCAATCCCGCATCGTCTTTGCGCGCGAGCGCGCATGACTTGGGGCTCTTCGTTGAAGGTGTTCTCAGAGGTGATGTTATTGGCGCTGAATTGCGCGACCAGGCGCTCACGACCGATGTGTCCATTGGTCCTGGCATTGGATGGGGGCTTGGGTTCGGGACACGGGCCGGGCGGACGGGTGAAACGGCCTGGCAATGGGGGTCGAACCCCGGATTTCAGTCGCTTATGGTGATCGATCCAAAACGGCGTGCGGGCATTGTGGTCCTGACCAACTCTTCAACAGCCGGGCCGTTGGTGCAGGAAATTGCCGGTCACGTTATGGGTGGCGGACCAGGGTGGTCGCTGCCCTGACGAGATATGCAGTTGAAGGAGTAGGCAATGCAGGTTTTTGATACAATCTACAAGCGGGCGTGCAAGCGGCATGGCGGAGAGAAAGAAGTTGCGTCGCAGCTGTCGAAACCTAAGTCCAAAGCTGCGCTTAAAAAGATTCCGGACGACCGCTGGCTCGCAGGCATGACTCGGGCAGTTTTTCAGGCCGGCTTTTCCTGGAAAGTGATTGATAATAAGTGGCCCGGCTTTGAAGAGGCATTTGAAGGCTTTATGCCGCCGCGTGTCGCCTTTTACGCGGATGAAGATCTGGAGCGGCTGGTTTCCGACAAACGGATTGTGCGGAACGGGGCGAAGATTAAAGCAACGATTGCCAACGCCCGCCTGGTGACAGAATTGGCAAAGGAGCATGGAAGTGCCGGTGCTTTTTTCGCGAATTCCAAGCCTGAAAACTATATCGACCTTCTGGAGGTGCTGAAGAAACGGGGAAGCTATCTCTCCGGCGGATCGGCCCAGTACTTTCTTCGGTTCTCCGGTGTCGACAGCTGGATCATGTCGTCGTCCGTTGTGGCGGCGCTGAAGCAGGCCGGTATCGTGGATAAGGCGCCGACATCCAAGAAAGCGCTGGCTGCAACACAGGATGCATTTAATACATGGCGGGAACAAAGTGGCCGGTCCCTCACCGAAATCAGCCGGATTCTGGCGCTCTCGGCGGATGGGTGAGGCTGGTATTCAAGCACAAAAAAGCCGGTCTCCTTGAGACCGGCTTTTGATTGTCTTTAAGCAGCGTCTATTTTTTTGCTGACTCGATGCCTTTTCGGATGAGGTCCATGGCTTCTTCGGCAGAGCCCCAGCGTTCCACTTTCACCCATTTGCCTTCTTCCAGATCCTTATAGTGATCGAAGAAGTGGGCTATGCGGTCCAGCAGGATTTTCGGCAGGTCGCGATAGGATGACACTTCCTTGTAGTAAGGGTTCAGTGCATCGACGGGTACCGCCAGGATTTTTTCGTCCTGTCCTGCTTCATCTTCCATCATCAGAACGCCGATAGGGCGCGAGCGAATGACCGCGCCGGGCACCACGGGAATGCGGCTCACGACAAGCACGTCGACCGGGTCCCCGTCATCGGACAGGGTATGCGGCACGAAGCCGTAATTGCACGGATAGTTCATGGCTGTATGCATGAAACGATCAACGAAAAGGGTGCCGGAGGCTTTGTCGAGTTCATACTTTACCGGCTGGCCGCCATGGGGGACCTCAATGATGACATTGATGTCGTAAGGGGGGTTGGCGCCAATGGAGATTTCGTCAATACGCATTATTTGATCCGGTTGTTACGGGATTGGAGGAGACGCAGACGTAGGGCGTTTAGCTTAATAAAGCCTTGCGCATCACGCTGGTCGTAGACCGTGTCCTCTTCGAACGTCACATGTTCTTCTGAGTACAGGGAATAGGGGGATGACCGGCCGACAACTGTCGCCGATCCTTTGTAGAGTTTTACGCGGACGGAGCCGGTTACGCATTCCTGGCTCTGGTCGATCAGCGCCTGCAGCATTTCCCGCTCCGGACTCCACCAGAAGCCGTTATAGATGAGTTCCGCATAGCGCGGCATCAGTTCATCTTTAAGGTGGGCTGCGCCCCGATCAAGGGTGAGCGATTCCATGCCCCGGTGCGCGGCGAGCAGAATGGTACCGCCCGGTGTCTCGTAGACACCGCGGGACTTCATGCCGACAAACCGGTTCTCAACAAGGTCGAGCCGGCCGATACCGTTGGCGCCACCATACTCATTGAGCTTGGTGAGCAGTGTTGCCGGGCTCATGGCTACACCGTCGATGGAGACGGCGTCGCCTTTTTCGAAACCGATCTCGATATAGGTCGGCTTATCGGGTGCTGCTTCCGGAGAAACGGACCGGCTGTAGACATATTCCGGCGCTTCTTCGGCTGGATCTTCCAGCACTTTGCCTTCCGCTGAAATGTGCAGAAGGTTTGCGTCCACAGAGAAAGGCGCCTCGCCGCGCTTGTCCTTGGCGATCGGAATCTGATGCTTCTCTGCATAGTCGATCAGCTTTGTGCGGGAATCGAGGTCCCATTCGCGCCAGGGGGAGATGACTTTGATCTCAGGATTCAAGGCATAGTAGCCAAGCTCAAAACGCACCTGGTCATTGCCCTTGCCGGTTGAGCCATGACAGACGGCGGCTGCGCCGGTTTCGGCGGCAATCTCAATCTGGCGTTTGGCGATGAGGGGCCGCGCGATAGAGGTGCCCAGCAGATAAACCCCTTCATAGAGCGCATTGGCACGGAACATGGGGAAGACATAGTCGCGAACAAACTCTTCGCGTACATCCTCAATGTAGATTTCCTTGATGCCCAGCATTTCCGCTTTCTGGCGGGCGGGCTCCAGCTCTTCGCCTTGGCCGAGGTCAGCTGTGAACGTCACAACTTCGCACTCGTAGGTTTCCTGCAGCCATTTCAGAATGATCGAGGTGTCGAGGCCGCCAGAATAGGCGAGCACGACTTTATTGATGTCGCTCATGTGTCCAGCCTTAAGGTTGGTGATTTTCGCGCACTATAGGCAATTCAAGCCCCCCCGCAAGCGCTGCGGCGGCCGCTATGGGAGAGAATTGCGGGGCGGTCTGGGTTTGCCTCGCGGTATCGGGTATCTAAGGGGGATGTCAGGCGTTTCTCCCATTAGAAATCCCACTTTTCGGCGACTTTTTGCCGCGCAGGCGCTCGCTCTGGTGGGGATGGGGCTGACAACGGTGGCGCTTGCCCTGCTGGTCTATGACCTGAACCCGGCGGAGGCCGGTTTGGTGCTGGGGGTGGCGCTGGGGCTCAAAATGATCGTTAAGATTGTTGTGGCACCGGTCGCAGGTGCCTATGCGAACCGGTTTCCCCGGAGAGGCCTGTTGGCCTCCATTGATCTTTTTCGTGCCTGTCTTGTTGCGCTTTACCCATTCATTGATGCGTCCTGGCAGGTCTATGCGCTGGTCGCGGTCATTGCTGCGGCGGAAGGAGCCTTCAATCCGATCTTTCAGGCGACCATCCCGGACGTCCTGACGGATGAAGATCAATATACAAAGGCGCTTTCCTACAACCGGATTGCATTTGAGCTGGAGAATATCGCTAGCCCGCTGCTTGCTGCATTCTTTCTTGGGTTTGCGGCGTTTGACCTTCTGTTTGAGTTGAATGCCGTCGCGTTTCTTGTCTCGGCTTTGCTTTTGTTCGCTGGCGCACTGCCGCAGCCTGCTCCAGATGTTGGGACGGAGGAACCGCGCCCATTCCAGAAAGTCACTCGGGGCATACGACTCTACTTTGCCAATAGAGAATTGCGCGGAGTCTTCACACTTTATTTTGCGATCGCGGCAGGTAGTGCGACGGCGATTGTCGCCACGGTATTGTACGTGAAAGATGGTCTGGGCTTGGCGGATGCGGAGGTTGCTTACGCGATGGCGGGGTTTGGGGCCGGGTCCATCGTCGCGGCGATTGTGCTTCCGAAACTGCTTGCCTTCCTCACCGACCTCCATGCCATGCTGCTTGGTGGGGTCACGGTAGCGGTGGCGCTGGCTGTTTCGGTGACTACCCCTTCCTACGAATGGTTTATCCCTGTCTGGGCAGTTCTTGGGTTTGGTACTGCGCTGTCTATGACGCCTGTTGGACGTGTGATCACTCGAAGTTCGGACAGTTCTCATCGCGCCGAGCTCTTCGCCGCACAATATGCGCTGTCACACGGCTCCTGGCTGGTGCTCTATCCGCTTGTCGGCGTTCTGATGGGGGCGTTTGCCTTTGCTGGCGCATTTGCAAGCCTCGCATTGCTGGCGCTTGCAGCGACAATCGTCACCTATTTTATTTGGCGCGAGTGAGGCGTTTTCGCACCTGGCGGACGCCATAATAGACCGCGCCAATCACAAACGGGGCAGCGATGCCCGTTGCAAGGGTCGGGTCAAGCGGACTGCCGACTTTGGCGGCCGCCTTCAACATATAGTTCACAATCCCCAGAAGGTAGTAGGAGATGGCGACAGCGGAGAGTCCTTCCACTGTTTCCTGGAGACGGGTTTGCATGCGGACGCGCGACTCCATCGATGCGAGCAGTTTTTGATTCTGCTCCTGCACTGAAATCTCAACGCGGGTCTGCAAAAGGCCAGAGGCGCGCGAAATATGCTCTGATAATTTGTCCAGGCGGTTTGCAACTGAGGTGCAGGTACGCATGGCAGGGCTCAAGCGGCGTTCCATGAAGGTTGCGAGCTGCTGGATGCCGGCCAGTTTGGACTCGTCCAGATCTGCGATGCGTTCTTCGACGAGCGCATGGTAGGCGCGTGAGGCGGAAAAACGGAAGTCGGTGCGGGCCGTCATGGTTTCAATGCGGGCTGCGAGCGCCGTCAATTGGCTCAGCTGTTGCTGCTCGTCCGCTAGGGTGGTGATATTGGTTGTCTCGCCTGCGATGGTCGCAAGCTCCTGCTCCATCTCGGAGATTTCAGGGGCAATGGCGCGGGCTAGAGGGAAGGCTGTCAGCGCCATCATCCGGTAGGTCTCGATCTCCAGCAAGCGCTGCACAAGACGGCCTGTGCGTCCTGGTTTGAGGCTTTCATTGGCGACTAAAATCCGGGTGCACCCTTCGGCGTCGAGGGTAAGGTCCGTCCAGGCCGCTGCCCCACCGCCCGCAAGTGCACCGCCGACGAGAGTGTTGTCTCCGAAGGTCGCGTCTATGAGTTCGTCCGTAACGGCCGGTTGAGGAACGACGATCAGGTTGATGGCAACCAGAAGATCGCCGTCAATCTGCTCACGCCATCTGTCCGGAATGCGCGAGACCGGTGCGCTTTGGAAGCGCTCTGCCGTAGCGCTGGAATCGTCCAGATGCTCGAAGAAGGTGTAAGTCGAAAACTCCGTGTGGCGCTCCCAGGTCAACCGAAAAGGTCCGAGATCCAGGGTGAGGTGATTGCCAAACTCTTCTGGAATTGCGGCACCGAAGAGGCTCGCCAGGGATTTGAGAGAGACTTTCTCTTCCGCATGCCCGTTTTCGCCGGTGACAAAGGCCAGATGGGAGCAGATGAGCGCGCCGGGCACGTCTGCGGGCGGGCGTGAATGGACTTCATCATTCAGCTTTTGGCGCTGAGGGTGCTCGGAAAACTGGCGGAGAGGCGGCATGAGTGCTCTGATCTGATGTCACGAACCGCATTTGATAGAGTGCGGGGCGATAAGATACAAGCGCATGCATTAATGGTGCGGATCCTGGGAGTTTGAGATGGCAGCGGTTGAGTTTTGGTTTGAGTTTGCAAGTACGTACTCGTACCCCGCAACCATGCGGGTGGAGCGGGTTGCTGCCGCCGCAGGGGTTGACGTGACCTGGCGGCCTCTGCTGCTCGGCCCGGTTTTTGCGGATCAGGGGCTCACCGACACGCCCTTCAATATCTTTGAGCAAAAGGGCCGCTATATGTGGCGGGATGTGGCGCGCATTTGTGAGGCAGAGGGGCTCGCCTTCAACAAGCCTCCTCAGTTTCCTCAAAACGGCCTGAAAGCAGCCCGTATCACCCTGATTGGTCTGGATGAGGGATGGGGAAAGACCTTTGCCCAGGCGGTCTATGGCGCCAATTTCGTCGATGGTTTGACGATCTCAGATGATGAGGTGCTGGCGGGGCTTCTTGAAGGGTGCGGTCAGGACGTCGGGCGGGTAACGGGTCTGGCTTTCGCGCAGGAAAACAAAGACCGACTTAGAGCACAGACAGAACGTGCGATGTCACTTGGCGTGTTCGGGGCACCAAGCTTTACCGTGGAGCAAGAGCTCTTTTGGGGCAATGATCGCATGGAAACGGCCATGGCCTGGGCCGCTAAGACCTGACGCTCAGCCCAGCGTGACACTGTCGCCTTCTGCGACACGGCCTGGTTTGGGCACATTGCAATAGATGGAAAGGTTTTGGCGTGTATGAGCAACCATGGCTCGCATGATGGACGCATCCCTGGGCAGATCGCCCTGCGCACGGGTGGTCATGATGCAGCGGGGGCATTCAATGACGGCCTCAACGGTTGCCCTGCCAATAGTTACAGGGCGCCCAACCCATTTGGTTTCTTCCAGACCGACAGTGGCAGCATTGTCGCTCAGCAAAATATTGGGCCGGAAGCGGCGCACATCCAGATTGGCGTCTGGGGCGAGGGTCTGTAGATGACGGAGCGATGCTTCCGTCAGAATGTCGAGAGGGAACGCGTCGAAATAGGTTCCGACCGGTGTTGCAAACTCCATGAGCTCGGCCAGCACATTTGGAGGCCAGGCGCTGAAGTCCGGCAGGGGTTCATCTGGCTCAAGGGCGAAAACTTGTCGAAGCTCAGCCTCACCATCTTCAGGCCGTTGCTTGGTGCGATAGTGTTCTTTGTCGGTGGTGGGTTGAAGCGGCCAAAGAGTGACGTCTTGCTCCAGTGCGTCTGACAGAACGGTGTTCACCTTGTCGTCGTCGGAGCGGATGCGGTCACCGGTCGGCAGGGTGATTTCCACATGGGGCACAGCGCCCGCGTTTGTGCCGTCGATGTAGCGTGCAGAACAGTTGAGAAGCGCGGCGATCTTTTTCGCACCGACAATGGTCTGGGACGCTTCGTCCCGCAAAGCCCAACCGCGATCAAGAGGTACGCCGCCTTTTGTCAGGACCGTCTCGCTTAAGCGTTCGCCCTGCATGGATTTCACAGGATAACGCCAGATCTCTTTGACGGTGAATTGAGTGTCGGACATTGAACTTCCCCCGCATGCCATATGGATGCGGGAGCTTAGCCTATGATCTTGTCGTCATGCGATCTCTTAAACTGAAATCTGGCTCGCTTTGATCTTTTCACTGGCGGATTTCAGCTGGCCGCAGGCTGCCATGATGTCGCGTCCGCGCGGCGTGCGAATGGGGCTTGCATAGCCGGCTCTGTTCACAATGTCGGCGAACTTCTCGATCTGCTCCCAGTCCGAGCATTCGTAAGGGGCGCCGGGCCAGGCGTTGAAGGGAATGAGATTGATCTTGGCAGGAATGCCTTTCAGCAGGCGCACAAGCTCCCGTGCGTCGGCAAGGCTGTCATTCACGCCCTTCAGCATCACATATTCAAAGGTGATGCGCCGCGCGTTGGAGACACCCGGAAATTCGCGGCAGGCTTTCAGCAGGTCGTTGATCGGGTACTTCTTATTGATCGGGACCAGCTTGTCGCGAATCGGATTGTTCACCGCATGAAGGGAGATGGCGAGCATGACGCCCATCTCATTTCCGACCCGTTCGATCTCGGGGACGACGCCTGATGTGGACAGAGTGATGCGGCGCTTGGAGATAGACAGGCCGTCCCCGTCAGACACGATGTCCATGGCCTGTTTCACATTGTCGAAATTATAGAGCGGCTCGCCCATGCCCATAAGCACCACATTGGTAATCTTGCGGCCTTCTTGCGGGCTGGGCCATTCCTCCAATGCATCGCGGGCGATCAGCACCTGTGAGACGATCTCGCCTGCGGTCAGGTTCCGTACAAGTTTCTGGGTGCCGGTGTGGCAGAACGTACAGTTGAGGGTACACCCTACCTGACTGGAAATGCAGAGTGTGCCCCGGGTCTCTTCCGGGATGTAGACTGCTTCGACTTCCGGCGCTGGCGCGCGTGGATCTGTTGAGGGCAGGCGGATCAGCCATTTTCGCGTGCCGTCATTTGAAATCTGCTGTGTCACGATTTCCGGCCGGGCGAGAGTGAAGTGTTCCGCGAAACTTGCGCGCAGATCTTTCGACAGGGTCGTGACGTTGGTGAAGTCCTGAGCCCCATGATGATAGAGCGCATTCCAGATCTGGCCGACGCGCATGCGGACCTGTTTCTCGGCAACGCCTACGCCGCGTAGCGCCTCACCCAGTTCGTCCTTGTTCAGACCGATGAGCGAGCGAGGTCCGGCAGCGACGGATGCCTCTGCTTGCCGCTTTTTGGGTCGCACTTTTGCCGTTGTATCGAGGACGGTGGCCATTGGGCTTTCTCAGCTCGCCTTTAGACAGTCTCTTTCAAGAGTTTCGTAGATGCGCGTCTTAGCATGGGGCAAGGGCCCTGCGCTATCCTCAGCGCTAGGCAGCCTTAACCTTCCCTCTGAATCCCTGAAATTAGCCGTTTTTTGCGCCTTTAGCGGCAGGTCTCGTCGATTTTGTTCAGAGCAGCGGTGACCCCGGACAAGGAGTAGCGGTCGGTTGTAAGCGTGCCGCGCTGCGATGTGCCTTTGATGGTCATGGAGCTTCCGCGGCGCATGGCTGTTGCCATCCGGTTTTCGTCACTTGTGTCCTTCAGCCATGCCCAATACCGGTTCTCACCTCCTTCGGAGACACCGCTGAACATCTGGAACTTGTCAGAGCCGATCTGTGCGAAAGGCCGTGAGCGCTCAGAGAATGGATAGCCCGCCCGCATGGAGACTTCGTTGGTGACGTTCTGGCCTGGGCGGTGGGTGACCATCAGAAAGACATCGCCCCGGTTGGCACCGCGTGGCCGCATCTCTTTTGGCTCTGACATGACATAGCAAATCCGGCTGGAGCCGGAGCCGTAGCTATAGGCCGCCCAGTCCCGGTATTTGCCCAGAAGTTTCGGTTCCTCTGCTGCTGCAGCTGAAAGGCCAAACCAGACGGCCGTCACTGTGGTGAGGATTAGTTTTGTAAGCTGAGAAAACCGCATCATATTTCCATCTGTCTTGCAAGAGACCCCCTAGCCATAAGGCTGAGGGGAATATACCGGGCTCCGCGCCGCTTTGCCAGCGCTTGAACAGAGTTGTTAGGCGGTTATTTGGCGTCTTTCTTGTCAGGCGCCATATGAACGACCCGTTGCGGGAAAGGAATTTCGATCCCGGCTTCGCGGAACAAGCGATCGATTTCGAAGCGGAGCTTGGAAGAGGTCGTAATCCGTGAGGATACATCGCTGGTGAAACAACGCAGCTGGAAGTTCAGACTTGAGTCCCCAAAATCCAGGAAAAGAACATCCGGGCTTGGCCAGGACACGATTTTATCCACATTTGTGGCTGCCTTTACCAAGGTGTCCCGTACGAGTTCCGTATCAGAGCCGTAGGCTACACCGACATTGATCTCAATCCGTGCCTTGCGGTCGGAGTGGGTCCAGTTGATGACGGAGGTTGCCACCAGTTCTGAATTGGGAATCATTACTTCTGCGCGCTGGAAGGTCTCAACCTCTGTACGCCGCACATTGATGTGGGTGATGTGGCCCAGCGTGTCGCCAATTTCGATCAGGTCGCCGACCTTGATGGGGCGTTCGAACAAAAGGATGAGGCCCGAGATGAAATTGTTGGCGATGTTTTGAAGGCCGAAGCCAATGCCGACAGACAGGGCGCCGGCAATAATGAGCAGGCTCTGAAACTCGACGCCCAGCGTCATGGCCCCAAACAGTACAGCGGTGACGATGCCGACATAGCCGAACACGGTGGCTATTGAGTATTGCGCGCCTGGGTCGAGCCGCGTCTGAGGCAGGACTGTTTCGCGGAGCAGCTTTTTGATGAGCCGGAAAACGACCAAAGTTGCGATAAATACAAAGAGGGACTCCACGATATCGGCGAGCGAGATCGTCACACCGCCAATGCTGATTGCGGTTAGAACATTGTAGGTGAGCGTCCAAATGTCTCCGAGCGGTATCCCCCAAACAGCCCCGATAAGCACGGCGCCCGCAATATAGACGGCGACCTGCATGAAACTGATCAGCCAGAAGGCAACGGTCGATCGGCCTTCTTCTGAAAGGGCCAGCCAGTCTGCTGTCTGATCGCGGCGCATGAGAATGGCAATCCACTCTGTGAAAAGAGCGCGGACAAGAAACAAGGCGCCGACGGTGAGAGCGCTGCCGATCAGGTTCCCAATCAGATAGACCGACAATGCGGTGTATCCGATCCAGGTGGCTACCGCACCGGTGAGGGCGATGAGGCCGACGGCTATGCGCAGTGCTTGCCATGCCAGCTTTCGGCGTGGATCAGCCTGCTTTTTCGCGCTGGGTGCCTGTTCTTCTTCCACCTGTCCGGCGTTCCAGTCTGGGTCCGTGCGCCATAGAGCGGGGCGTAAAAGATCGATAATCAGAATGGCTTCAAGCGTCGCCGTGATGGCGCTGTACATGGCAAGGAATGCCGTGTCAGTCGGGTGGATAGTGAAGCTTATGAAAGTGTCCGCGCCGAACAGGACACCCAGAGCCCCGAGGCGCTGCGTCAGATGGAGAGCATATTTCGGTTTGATCGGGACAACGCGCCAATTGGGCAGAGAAGGCGAAAGGGCGGCGCGAGGCAGCGACAGGGCGGCGATCGCGATGAGCAGCGCGGCAACAAATCCGTTAATGAGATTTAGAAACGGGCCTTCGCTCAGTGAGAAAGCGTAGTTAAAAGTCAACCAAAGCACGCCTGCAAACAATGCAGGCAGCAGGCCGTTGGCAAGAGCTTCTGTCGTTGCACCGACCAGCCGGCGTGTATAGCTCGGGTCTGGAATGCGCTTGTCCCGCCCCAATATGCCGACGAGCCGGCGTCGGCCATAGAGTGCGACGCTCAGAATGACGATTAGAACGCCAATGGGTGTGAGACGCCGGAGTGTGCTTTGGTCTCCGCCCGTAGGTGTCTGCCACCACTTGAGCGGTGCGGTGCCGAGTTCCCTTAGATAGGTGATAGTTGCTGTGGGGACGGTTTGTAGTGTCTCCCAGCCGAGCGGGCTTGGCGTTCGCGTCAGAAGTGTTGCAAAGGCCTGGCCCTGTTCAATGCCAGACAGGCGAACGGACAATGTGTCAACTCGCCGAATAATGAGCTGGGCCTGAGCGGCGCGTCCTCTAAAGTCGGCGACTTCCGCCTCATATTTTCGCCGCTTCTGCTGTACATCCTGAGCTTCTTCCGGCTCGCCCTCCTCTGGGCGTGGCCCCAGAGCGGTGAGTAGGTCTTCTGCCTCGCCTGCGAACGTGGTTGCGGCTTCTCTGGCGGCAACGGCATCTTCTCTGATCTGAGTCAGAGTCTCGCGGATTTCTTCATCGTTTTCAGATTTGTGCTCCTCGCTGCTGAGGGTAGTCGCAATTGTGTCGAGGGATCGTGACCAGGCGTTGAAGGAGCGATTGAATTTCCAGGCGGGTTCGGCAGTGTTCGCAAAGCTTGGGCTTGGAGCCGCCAGCGTGGTGAGCAGCAGACCGAGAACCAGAAGACTTTTCAGAACCCCGTTCATTTTTCCTGGCTCCAATTGTCGCGCGGTTTGGTCGACCGCAGGAAACGCCCACCATGTTGGTGCGGTTTCTTTTCTTCACGCGGTGCGCCGGGCATGAGCGCGCGGTCGGCAAAATTGCCCATCGATTTAACCCGATCATACATCACGATGGCGCCAGCAATTTGGACATTGAGGCAAAAGGCCGTCGGGATCTTTATGATGTGATCGCAGGCTGCAATCATCTCGTCAGACAGACTGCCGCGTTCGGGGCCCAACACGTAGGCGGCGTTCAGAGGATGACGGAAGCTTGGCAACTCAATCGCGTCTTCGGTGAGTTCGATGCCGACGAGCTGACACCCTTTAGGGAACACCATGTCGCCCACGTTTTCCCATTCGTAGTAGGGCAGGTGATTGGGGGTCTTTGAGGTGTCTGACTTAGCGGCTCTTACGGAATAGAATGCGTTCACGGTGAAAACAAAGCTTGCGCCGAATGCGTGTCCTGAACGAATGATGTTGCCCATATTCATGGGCTTTGAAATCTCTTCCGCTCCAATGCCGAAATAGCCGCGCACGGGGGTCACCTAATGTCTGTTGAAATGCCTCCATGGCTTAGTCAATGACGGCGATGGGTGCAAGTTTAGGCTAGGCCGGATAAAGCAAAACGGAGGCTTCCATCGCTGAAAGCCTCCGCATCCCCTACGTGGGACCTATGGCCATGAGGAACCCTGTCCATTGGTCCTGCGCAATTCCCAGAGGGTGTGAGCGGGTGCTGAACGCTCTCAGGTTCTGGGTGAATCAAGGTGTGTCTGATCCTGTCTGCTCTCTCTTTTGCGAAAGATATGCCAGGGCGAATATGGCTCAAAACTGCGAATTCTAAGTTTGATGAGGGCGGGAGACCCCGTTTCGAGACGCGCTGTCTTGTTCTGGAATGAGACAGATGCCAGGTGGCGCTTTGGCGGGTGATGAGTAAGATGGCGGCAATGCAATCAAAAGAACAGGGAGCCACGGGCACATGAAAGCCGTCCTTTGCAAAGAATATGGTCCACCAGAAAGCCTGGTTGTTGAAGATCTTCCCAGTCCTGAGCCGGGCGAAGGGCAGGTCCTGATTGAGGTGCATGCTGCGTCCGTCAACTTTCCGGACGTTCTGATCATCGAAAACAAATATCAGTTCAAGCCGCCGCTTCCCTTCTCCCCAGGTGGGGAAGTTGCCGGCCGGGTGGCGAAAGTCGGCCCGGGTGTCACCAAACTCAAAGAAGGCGATCGGGTCATTGGGTCCTGTGGTTGGGGCGGTTTTGTCGAAGAAATTGTTGTCGATGAAGCCCGCTGCACACCTATCCCTGATGAGATGGACTACAACACGGCTTCTGCCTTCCTCATGACCTATGGCACGTCGCATTTCGCGCTCCGCCGTCGTGCGGAGATTAAGCCTGGCGAAACCCTGCTTGTCATGGGTGCCGCAGGCGGTGTTGGTCTGGCTGCTGTTGAACTCGGTAAGGCAATGGGCGCGCGCGTGATTGCGGCTGCCTCAACAGAGGACAAGCTGCAGGTCTGCCGTGATCATGGAGCAGATGACACTATTCTGTATCCTTCCGGTGAGATGAACCGGGAAGAACAGAAAGCGTTCTCTGACAAGATCAAGGAACTGACCGGCGGTCAGGGCGCTGATGTGGTCTATGACCCGGTTGGCGGTTCTTATTCAGAGCCCGCCATTCGCGCGACGGCGTGGGAAGGTCGGTTCCTGGTGATTGGTTTTGCCGCGGGTCCGATCCCAAAAATTCCGCTTAATCTGGCGCTCCTTAAAAACTGCCAGATCGTAGGTGTGTTCTGGGGGGCTTATACAGGCCGCGAACCTGAGGAGCATCAGGAAAACCTGGCGGAGCTGATGGACATGTTCAAAAAGGGCGAGCTAAAGCCACACATCTCCGCAACCTATCCACTCGAAAAGGCGGCTGACGCGCTCAACGACATGGGCGGACGCAAGGTGAAGGGCAAAGTTGTCCTCACTGTTCAGCGCTAAGACAGAGCAAGAGGGGCGGCGGTAATGCGGGAGACACTTATTCGTCTCGGGATTGTTGCTGCCGCTTTCCTCGTCCTTCTTTTCGCTTTCCTGGTCTATGTGCTGTTGGCTTCCAGCAGTCCGGACTATTGGGCGGGCGAAATCTCAGAATTTGAGCGTCAGGACGTCTCCAATCCGCCCCCTAAAGGCGGGATTGTCTTCGTGGGGGGACGCGATGTCCGCCTTTGGGAGACGCTTGAAGGGGATATGGCGCCGTTGCCGGTTTTAAACCGTGGGTTTGGTGGCGCCTATCTTGACCACCTCACCTATTATGCGGCTCGCATTATCAAGCCATATGAACCGCGCGCGGTCGTCGTGATTGCGGGGGCGGAGGACATGGCGGATGTTCAAGGGCGTACGCCGGAAGTACTGCTGGACGGATTTAAAGTATTTTTGTCTGCGCTCAGAGCGCATGAGGTGTCTGCGCCGGTTGTCTTTGTCTCTATTCGCCCCTCGCCCATGCGTGCGGCCCGGTGGTTCGGGGCCAAAAGAGCCAATGGTCTTATTGAAGCCTTTGCCGCGACGCGCGACGATGTGATCTACCTTGATGTGGCATCGTTGATGTTCACAGACGAGGAGGAGATGCGCGACGAGATTTTTCGCTGGGACGGATTGTCTCTTTCCACGCAAGGATATGAGTTGCTTACATCTCGTCTAAAGCCGCTTCTTATGCGTCGTTTTAGTTCATCCCCCAACTTTTCAAGCGGAGGAAATCCATGAGTAAGTTCAAAACCATTGTCCCTGAGGCAATGAAGACAAATTACGATGTCTTCCATTTTGCGCCTGCAACGGTGATCGACAATCGGGTCTATGCATCTGGGCAAATCGGTATCGGCCCGGATGGCAAGGCGCCGGAAAATCTCGATGAACAGTTTACGCTTGCTTTTGAAAGTGTCGGTCTGGTGCTGAAAGAAGCCGGGGCCACATTTGATGACATTGTGGAGATGACGACATTCCATATCGGTCTTCAATCGCACATCCAGGAATTTATCGGTGTCAAAGACCGGTATGTAAAAGAACCTTACCCCGCGTGGACGGCGGTTGGTACGACAGAACTTGCGATCCCGGGTGCAGTGGTTGAGATTAAGGTCATTGCACACATCTAAGAACTAAAGTTCAAAAACGAAACGGGAGAGACGGCATGGGCCTTACAACAATCAGCGAAAACACGCCCGGCGGAACAGTCAGCGGCGTTTGCGATGAGAAATTCGCGGGCGTTGTGGAGGCCTTTGTCGAGAACCTGACGTCGCGCGATGAAGTCGGCGCCAATGTGGCGATCACCATTGAAGGTGAGAAGGTTGTCGACCTGTGGGGCGGCAAAAAGGAGCGCGACGGCGCCGATTGGGAAGAAGACACTGTCTCAATTGTCTTCTCGTGTACGAAGGGTGCCACGGCTCTTTGCGCCAATATGCTGGTTGACCAGGGGAAGCTCGACCTCAATGCAAAGGTCGCGGACTATTGGCCCGAATATGCCTGCAACGGCAAAGAAGACACGACCGTTGCCATGATGCTCGATCACTCCGCTGGCGTGCCCCATGTACGCCCTCAGGTGAAAGAGGGTGGCTATAACGACTATGACTATATGGTTGACCTGGTGCAGAACGAGGAGGCTTTTTGGGTTCCGGGTACGCGCAATGGCTACCATGGTGTGACCTTTGCCTGGACCGTCGGGGAGCTTGTTCACCGCGCTTCGGGCAAGCGGCTGGGCCAGTATTTTGCCGATGAGGTGGCGGGGCCGTTGGGTCTCGACTTCTGGATTGGGACGCCTGAGAGTGTTGAACCACGCATTGCGGACATGATCCCGACATTGCCCGACCCGAATGCGCCTTTGAGTAAATTCACACAGGCTGTGATGACCGACCCGACATCGCCTGCGTCGCTTTTCCTGCTGAATGGCGGTGGCTTCAACTTCAATTCACGCGAAGCACATGCGGCCGAGATCGGCTCGGCCAATGGCATCACCAATGGGCGTGGTCTTGCGGGCATGTATGCGCCGCTCGCGAATGGAGGTGAGCTGAATGGTGTGAAGCTGATGGATCCGGATACGCTGGCGCGTATGGGACGTATCTCCATGGGCACCCATGAGGACGCCACTTTGTTGATTGCCTCGCGCTTTGCGCTGGGGTTCATGAAGAGCATGGACAACCGGGGTTTGAAAGACACGCCGGACTCTTCTGCGATTATGTCCGAGTCTGCTTTCGGTCATGTGGGCATGGGCGGCTCAATCGGCTTTGCCGATCCGGAGAATGCCATGTCCTTCGGCTACAATATGAACCGTATGGGCGTGGGCATCCTCCTCAATGATCGGGGGCAGTCGCTCATCGATGCGGCCTATAAAGCGCTTGGTTATCGCTCCAATGCCAGCGGCTGCTGGACCAAATAAGCTCTACTTGTCCTTCGAAAGTTTGTACGTGACGGTGGCGTGGGCAACAGGTTTGCCCTCTTCATCCGTCACGTCGACAGAACCCACACAGATCGATCCGCCGCGACGGATGACCCGCGCGTCTGCGGTGAGAGTCTGAGCGCGTCCCGCATCCAGATAGTTGATTGAGAAACCGATGGTTGTGCCGCGCGGGTTCTTCGGCGGCTCTTTTAGCGCCCAAAACGCCCCTGTTGCAGCAACGTCAACCAGGGACGCGATGGCGCCACCATGAACCATGTCGCCGACCGTTGTGATGTCGTTTTTAAAGGGCATGGCAACCACAACATGATCCTCTTCAAGAGTGACCGGTTCCATGCCCAGCAGCTTGCCGTAGGGGGACAAAACAATGCCGTCACGAAGCATGTTTTTAAGAGCATCCTGCATCATCATCTCCTTTGACTGTTTGCCAGAAGGTTGGTCGTGCCGGGCGCTGCCGCAAGGCTAATCGGGCATGTTGTCAGGGGACCAATTTGGAGCCAATTTGCGTGATTCCCCAGGAGCCCATACATTCAGGGCACCTCGCAAAACCCATATCGGTTTCGTGGATATGAGAGAGTCGCTTCGTGACAGAAGATGCACCCAACAGAGCGCGGGCCACCCAGGCCCGCTTTTTAGCGCTTGCTCCCAATGTGCAGGGTGCATTGTGGCTGCTCGCCTCGGCGGCTCTTTTTACAATCGTGCAAGCAATTGCGAAACATCTGGGACAGCGGCTTGATCCGTTTCAAGTATCGTTTGCGCGTGCCTTTTTTGGTTTGATCGCTATCGTGCCGCTTTTGATGCGTGCTGGATTTGGCGATGGGGGCATCAAGACCAATGTTCTGCCGTTGCAGCTGCTCCGGGGTGTTGTGGGCACACTGGCCATGTTTTGCGGGTTTTATGCGGTTGCGCACATGCCGCTTGCGGATGCGCAGTCGCTTAACTTCGCGCGCGGCCTTTTCCTCGTGCCGCTTGCCATTCTTTTCCTAAGAGAAGCAGTTGGGGGCCGTCGGATTGCTGCGATGGCGATCGGGTTTCTTGGAGTGCTCATCATGTTGCGCCCTACGGGGGAGATTGAGCTTGCGGCCCTGGTCGCGCTTGCCGGTGCTGCGCTGGTCGCGTTCGCAACGGTGCTTGTGAAGATCGTGTCGCGATATGACAGCCCTGTGACGTTGATGTTTTATACGGGCGTTGTAGGGACTCTCGTTGCAATTGTGCCCGCTATCTTGAATTGGGTCCCCCCGACACCCTTTGAGTATTTGTTGCTTGTCCTTGTCGGTGTGATTGGTGCGACAGCGCATAACTGCTTCATCCGCGGTTACGCGGTCGGGGAAACGACTGCGGTGGCGCCGTTTGAATACACGTCACTCATATTTGCCGCGATGGTCGGATTCTTTATCTTTGCGGATATACCGGATGCCTACACCGTGGTCGGTGCGCTCACGATTGTCGGGGCATCGCTCTACATTGTCCGGCGGGAAGCGCAGGCCAATCGGGCTAAAGCAGACAGCGACTAAGCCTCGTCACGCTCCGGCTCGGGAAGGTGGAGCGCGCGCCTGGCCTGTTCAGAATGCCGTGGCTTGATGTGCGTTTGCACGATGCCAAGCGCGGTTAACAGGACCGTTGCATCGTCGGTGAAGCCGACGGCGGCAATGAAGTCAGGCACGACATCGGCGGGCAGGACGAAATAGGCAAGGGCTGCGAGCAAGGTCGCCCGTACCCGGGTCGGGGTGCGCCGGTCGATGGCGCAGAAATAAGCGCTGGCGGCTTCCTCGGCGAAAGGAATGCGTCCCCCCACTTTGAGCATTTTCTTCCAGAAACTGAAGCGGACCCGTTTTTCATTGCGCGCCATGACGGCCGGAAGCTGAATTTCGCTGGAGCCGAAATCAGGAACAGGGGTACTTTGGCTGCGGTGCTCGCTCATGAAACCCAAGATGGGCAGGAATTTGGGCAGATGCAAGGCGAGGCCGACCCTGCGTCAGTGATTAATTGCGGCGGAAATGGTGCATCAGGGCTCGCTTTTGGGGCCAAAAACCTGTTACATCCGCCGCAGAATTTGATGATCTGCGCTAATCGACCGCTCTCGCAGATGGGGCGGCGCCCGAACGGGGTAAATGGCGCGAAACAGGGAGATAGCCCATGAAACTCGATTCTGGAATTAGTGCAGTCGTCACCGGGGGTGCGTCTGGTCTTGGTGAGGCAACCGCGCGTACGCTGGCAGCTGAAGGCGTGAAAGTTGCGATCTTCGACATGAACGAAGAAAAAGGCGAAGCCGTCGCCAAAGAGCTTGGCGGTGTTTTCTGCAATGTGAACGTGACCGACGAAGCTGCGGTGGATGCAGGTTTTGAAAAAGCCCGCGCTGCGGTTGGCCAGGAACGGATCCTGATCAACTGTGCAGGTACAGGTAATGCTATCAAGACAGCAAGCCGCAACAAAGAGACAGGTGAAATCTCTCACTTCCCACTCGATGCGTTCAACCTCATCATCCAGATAAATCTGGTTGGTACGTTCCGCTGCATCGCGAAGTCTGCAGCCGGCATGATGTCACTTGACCCGATGGAAGACGGTGAGCGCGGTGCGATTGTGAACACAGCTTCTGTTGCTGCGGAAGATGGTCAGATCGGTCAGGCTGCTTATTCTGCATCCAAAGGTGGTGTTGTCGGCATGACGCTGCCAATCGCTCGTGACCTTTCCCGCGAAGGCATCCGGGTGAACACAATCCTGCCGGGTATCTTCAACACGCCGCTGCTGGCAGCTGCTCCGGAGCAGGTGAAGCAGGCGCTTGGCATGCAGGTGCCTTACCCACCACGTCTCGGTGCGCCGGACGAGTATGCAGCCCTTGCGAAGCTCATGGTGACGAACAACTACATGAACGGTGAAGATGTCCGTCTTGATGGTGCTATCCGGATGGCGCCACGTTGATTGTCATCCGCTGACAAATGAAAAGCCCCGGTGGAAACACCGGGGCTTTTTTGTGGCCTCTTTAAACAGTGATGTCGATTGACTGACTGCTTTCAGGGCGCGGTGCTGGTTCTGGTGGCGGCGGCTCCGTCTTTACCTCTGGAGCCGGCCTGGAATTTGATTGTTCAATCGCTGCTTTGCGCATTTCATCTGCAAAATCCTGATCGGCTTCAAACGCTTTTTTTAGGAGCGTACTTGAAATGGTCGCCTGCATCAGAGCCTTTGCAGTGATCGAACTTTCGATTGTGCTCATGGTTTTCACCTAGTTCGGGGGGACACTAGATGTTCAGGCTAGGGCGTTAAATCCTAATCACTCCTTTACGTGATCATGCGGGTTTTTATGAAGTTAGTTTAGATATTGGCAACAAGTATGATCAATGTCTGAAAATTGGCGGAACTCTGCGCTGGAAATATACTTACCGCGGCGATAGGCATAATTCGGAAAAACCATGTGAGTTGTGATGCAAATACCAAATGCGGCTTACTCAGGCGGTGATGTCGACATTTTCACCGGTACCATCCGCAGGCGGAGATTTCTCAGCGGCTTCTTTGAGCTCGGATGCGAATTCCTGATCCGCCTCAAATGACTTTTTGAGAACGGTCGTCGTAATGGAAACCTGAGTTTGCGCCTGGTTGAGTGCTGCACCTGAAACTGAACTCATGGGGGTACCTCAAAGACTATGGGGGGATCGAAGCGTCTTTGATGAGCTTAGGTTCGAAGGTGTTTTTAAATCGATGTGTTAGTTCAGCGAATTTGAATCGGATTGTCGCTTAAGCACTAACATCTACGGCCTTGCCGGTGCCGGGCGGTGGTGCGCTGGCAGCGACTTCCTGAATCACGGAGATCAGTTCCTGATCTGCTTTTGCGGCGTTTTTAAGGGCCAGATTCTCAAGTGTTGTCTGGGTTTGCGCGGCCTGTTGTGCGACAGCTGCGCCTGCAATGCTTGATACGTCCATAAAACTCAGCCCCGTCGTTACCCTGGCATCTAAAGTAAACGACGAGCCTTGAGAAAGGGTTTACGCAGCCCGGCCTGCTTTGCCCGCAAACCTGTCCATGGTTTTGGCGAGTTTGATGTCGAGTTCTGTGATACCGCCGGCATCATGGGTGTTGAGGACCACGTTCACGGTTTTGTAGACATTGAACCATTCCGGGTGGTGGTCCATTTTTTCCGCCACGATGGCGATCCGGGACATCCAGCCAAATGCTTCCGCAAAGTCTTTGAAGATGAAGCTCTTTTCAATGGCTTCTTTGCCGCGAACTTTTTTCCAGCCTTTGAGGCTCGCGAGGGCTTGGCTGCGGGCTGCACCTGTCAGTTTCGTGGGGCGTGTGTCTGTCATGGCTTTCTCTTTTGTTCCCAATCGGCCGATAGAGCGCAGTAAGGTACTGCAAAATCGGACTTCACGGGAGGTCAAGATGGCTCTAACTGGAATTTCCATATGACATCTATTCTGTTTGTCTGCCTTGGCAATATCTGTCGGTCGCCCACCGCCGAGGCTGTATTTCGGTCTCGTGCCCATGCGGCCGGTCTTAATGTTGAGATTGACTCGGCGGGAACGGGTGCCTGGCATGTGGGGGCGATGCCGGATGAGCGGGCGCAGGCCGCGGGCCTTGCACGGGGTTATGATCTTAGCCTTCTCCGGGCGCGGCAGGTTGCTGCTGCCGACTATGAGAAGTTTGATCTGGTGCTTGCTATGGACTACGAGAATCTCAGCACGCTCAAGTCACGCGCGCCAAGTGCTCTGCATGAGCGTATTCGTTTGTTTCTCGAGTTTGCGCCGGGCCTTGGACTCAATGCTGTGCCGGATCCCTATTATGGCGGCGATCGGGGCTTTGAAGATGTGCTGGATATGATCGAAGTAGCAAGCGACGGGTTGATCGCGCATCTGAAGCCCTAGTTTAACAGACTCAGGAACCGTCTCGGCGCACAGGTGAGATGAGATGCTTCCACAGGGCAAGTGTGGAGTGAGAAGTGAATGATGCGGGCTTTGCCGATCAGGTTTTCAAGCGGCACATAGGAGAGGCTCCGGTACCGGCTGTCGGCTGAATTGTCCCGATTGTCTCCCATCATGAACACATGTCCGTCGGGCACGCGGTAGAGCGGTGTGTTGTCCGCACTGCTTTGGTCGCTTCTTTCGATAATGATGTGGTCTTTGGATGGCAGGGCCTCTTTGAACAGGCGGACGCGTATCTCCCGTCCCTGCTGATCTGCATAGGTATAGTCTTCAAGCATCTGGCGTGGGACTTGCGTGCCGTTGATCAGGAGACGTCCGTGGCGCAGTTCAATCGTATCGCCGGGAAGGCCGATGACGCGCTTGATCATGTCCGTTCCGGGCTGGTGTGGATGGTCAAAGACGACAATATCGCCGCGTTCCGGCAGGGCCCCAAAAAGCCTGTCATCGCTTTCGGGCAGGTAGTGCCCAAGCCCCAAGGGCAGCGAATGGCGGGAATAGCCATAGTCCCATTTCGTCACAATCAGGCGGTCGCCGACTTCCAGGGTCGGGACCATGCTCTCAGAGGGGATGTAATAGGTTGCAAAGGCTGCCGTGCGCATGATGAACACGGCCAACAGCGTGAAGCTCAGCGTTTTGATGAGTTCTTTGATGGTCACGCAGTCTCTCCCGTTTTGCCGTTACAACAGGCTTACGGAAGCATTGCGGCAGGAAAAAGATCAGGCAGCAAACACCTGCTCTTCTAGGTCATAGGTGCGTTCAATCACATAGGGTCCGCCGCCCTTGCTGTTTCGGGCGGAAAAAAGAACAAAGCGGGTCACCGTAAAAGGCAAGGTGGAGAACAAATTGCGGTGCTCAATATAGTGCATGACGTCGCAGGGGCTGGTCGTGCGTTTGTTGAGGCGCGCCACGGTCACATGTGGTGTGTATTTGCGGGGCTCCGGCTTCAGCCCGAGCTTTTGCATGGCGGTTTCCTGTTTGGCCTGCAGCGCGCGCAAAGGTTCGCTGTCGGCAACACCTGCCCACAAGGCATGTGGTTTTGAATGGCCGAAAGACCCTAGCCCATCAAGCTGCAGATCAAAGGGGGCGGCCTCTATCTGGGTGAGTGCTTCGTCAATGTCACAGGCCATGTCCTCTGACACATCGCCGATGAAGCGCAGTGTGATGTGGAAATTTTCTGGGCTGATCCAGCGGGCGCCCTTCAAGCCCGACTGAAGGGTGCAAAGGCGTTCCGCCGCCGGGGCTGGAACTTCGAGGGCAGTAAAAAGGCGTATCATCTCGGAAGCCCTTCCTCACTAGCCGGTCGCTACTAACAAAAAAGAGATTGGGCTGATTTGTTGATCAGCGCAATCCCTTCCATGAAAGATTCACATAAGTAGTTGGAGGCCGTGCCTTATGGCCAGGGCCAAAATGCCCTATGGGCAAGGCCAAATGCCCTATGGGCACGGACTGGGTTGTGCGTGATGCACGGCGTCGAGTTCTTTTTCCAGCTCTTCGGACCATTCAACGTCAATAGATGTTACAGCCAGTTTCAGCTGTTCCATATTTGTGGCGCCGATAATGTTTGACGTGACGAAAGGTCTGGTGGTCGCAAACTGGTTTGCCAGTTGTGACGGATCGATGCCCCACTTCTTTGCAATGGCCAGATATTTGTTGATGGTTTCTTCGACGCCTTCGCCTTCATAGCGTTGCAGGCGATTGAAGAGCGTTTTGCGGGATCCTTCCGGTAGCGCACCGTTCTGATATTTGCCGGTGAGGTAGCCTTGTGCCAAGGGCGAGTAGGCGAGGAGACCAACCTGTTCGCGCATCGCCACTTCCGACTGGCCGACCTCAAATGTCCGGTTCAGAAGGTTGTAGGCGTTCTGGATGGACTGGACGCGCGGCAGGCCGCTCAGTTCTGCATGGTGCACGAACTTCATGGTGCCCCAGGCGCTTTCATTGGAAAGACCGATCCAGCGGACCTTGCCGCTTTTCACAATCTCGTTCAGCGTTTCCAGGATATCTCCGATCTTGTTGATCTCGTCGCCCATATGCTCGTAACCGCCGCCCGGGTTGCCGCCAAACAAGGAAATGGGGCGGTCGGGCCAGTGCAACTGATAGAGATCGATATAGTCCGTCTGCAGGCGCTTGAGGCTCCCGTTCACGGCTTCGTTCAGCTGCTCTTTTGTATGCTCGGTGTTAGAGCCATCTTCCCGCATCCAGGTGAAGGGCGCGCGGCCGGCGGCCTTGGTTGCGAGAATGATCTTGTCGCGGTTGCCGTTCTTCTTGAACCAGGTCCCGATGATGCGCTCGGTGGACCCTTGCGTCTCGGGCCGCGGTGGCACGGCATACATTTCAGCTGTGTCGAAAAAATTGATGCCCATGGAGACGGCATAATCCATCTGCTCATGGCCTTCTTCTTCTGTGTTCTGTTCGCCCCAGGTCATGGTGCCCAGGCAAATCTCACTCACATCCTGGCCGGTACGGCCAAGTTCACGGTACTTCATAGGATCCCCCCAAAATATCGGTCTGGTTTTATAGAAGACGAAAAAGGATTTGTCAGTTGATGGCGGCGGTTTCTTCTGCCGGGCGGGCAGTCTGGCCGTCGATCAACTCTTCCACGAGCGGCAGGATGCGCTCGACTATCACGGCGACACCCTCTTCGGTCGGGTGAATGCCGTCGGGCAGATTGAGATGCCGCTCTGCTGCGACCCCGTCCAGAAAGAACGGGTAGAGGGGCAGATCATATTTCGCAGCCAGGTCCGGGAAGATGGTGTTGAAGTCGGCTGCGTAGTCGTCGCCCATGTTTGGGGGCGCCAGCATGCCCGCGATCAGCACTTTCACACCGCGCGCTGACATTTGCTGAATGATTGCTTCAAGATTGGCCCGCGTCACGTTCGGCTCAATACCCCTAAGAGCATCATTTGAGCCAAGTTCCAGGATGAGTGCGTCGGTCTCGGGGCCCACTGCCCAGTCGAGGCGCGCAAGGCCGCCCGTGCTTGTATCGCCGGAAACGCCCGCATTCATCACGTTGACGTGATAGCCTTTCTCCGCGAGGGCTCGGCCCAACTGTTCCGGAAAGCCCGCTCCCGGCGGCAGAAGGTAGCCCGCCGAAAGACTGTCACCCAGCGCGACAATTTCAAACGGCTCTTCCTCATTTGCCGCAGAAACCGGGGCTTCGGCGGCGTGAACCGACCAGGCGCCAAGCCAGGCACTAAGGCTGATCGCGCACGCGATGATCCAGGGCTTGATGCCAAACGTAGTCTGTATGCGTCTCATATAAGTCCATATAGGCTTGTATGGGCTTCAGGAAAAGGCCATATCGACCTGATCGCCTGCTCTCCCGTCCCTGCTCAGGGGCGCTCAATCAAGAAGGACGCCCGCGCGCTTCCCATGCAAGATACGCAAAACGACCCGATTATTCGTCTCGATGATCTTAAACTAACGCTGCCAAGTGCCGCGGGTGAAGTGAACATTTTGCGAGGTCTCTCCCTCGCTGTGGAAAAAGGAGAAGCAGTCGGTCTGGTTGGGCCTTCCGGGTCGGGGAAGAGTACTCTTCTGATGGTGCTGGCCGGGCTTGAGAAACAGACAAGCGGCACCGTTACCGTTGCAGGACAGAATTTCGCCGGCATGAACGAAGACCAGCTTGCCCTCTTCCGGCGCGATCATGTGGGGATTGTGTTTCAGTCTTTTCATCTGGTTCCAACAATGACGGCGCTGGAAAATGTTGCCGTGCCGATGGAGCTTGCAGGCCGAACGGATGCCTTCCAGCGGGCGGAAGAAGAACTGGCGCATGTGGGCCTGTCCCATCGGCTCACCCACTATCCGGGACAGCTCTCCGGCGGTGAACAACAACGGGTGGCGCTTGCCCGCGCTGTTGCGGGCGATCCCAAGATCCTTCTGGCGGATGAGCCGACGGGTAATCTAGATGGTACGACGGGCGAACAGATTATCGAGCTGATGTTCGACCTGCATGACAAGCGCGGTACGACGCTTGTGCTTATTACCCACGATCCGGAACTGGCGGAGGCCTGCGACCGCGTCGTGCGGCTCAAAGACGGTCTTATCGATTCTATTGAACCTGGCCGTCGGGCGAAACAACCGGCGGCGGCTCAATGAGCGGTCGTTCGCAAACTTCCACTCCTTCTCTTTCGCTCGCTCTGACCTTTGCCCGCCGTGAATTGCGCGGTGGTTTGAAAGGGTTTCGGGTTTTCCTCGCCTGTCTCACGCTCGGTGTTGCGGCAATCGCCGCCGTCGGTTCCGTATCCTCTGCCTTGGTGGAAGGCCTGTCGGAAGAGGGGCAGACTATTCTGGGCGGCGACGTTGATTTTCGTCTTGTGCACCGGGAGGCCGGTGCGGACGAGCTTGCCTATATCAGCCAGAATGCGACTGTCTCTAAGTCCACTGAGATGCGCGCCATGGCTGCCGCGCCGCGGACCGATGAGCGCACGCTGGTTGAACTGAAAGGGGTGGACGATCTCTATCCGCTCTATGGGCGTGTCACACTCTCCCCGGAGATGGAGCTTGCCGCTGCTTTGGAACCCCGGTCAGGTGTCTGGGGCACGGCGGTTGAGATGGCGCTGCTTGACCGGCTGAACGCGGAAGTGGGCGATGTGCTCGACGTAGGTGACATCTCTGTCGAGATCCGCGCCGTCATTGACCGGGAGCCGGATCGGGTCGCGGGGGGCTTTGCATTGGGGCCCCGGCTCTTCTTGTCCGACGACGCGATGGAGGCGACCGGTCTCATTCGTTTGGGGTCGCTGATCAACTATCACTACCGGGTGAGGCTCCCTGAAAATCAGCGTCTCAATGCGGACGTGGCGGCCTGGGTCGCGGATGTGAACGAACAATTTCCGAATGTCGGCTGGCGTATTCAGGACCGCTCCGACAGTGCGCCGGGTGTGCGGCGCTTTGTAGAGCGGGTGGCGCTTTTCCTTACCCTTGTGGGGCTGACGGCGCTGGTTGTTGGCGGTGTGGGTGTTGGTAATGCGGTGACCTCCTATCTCGACACAAAGCGCGATGTGATTGCGACGTTTAAATGTATCGGGGCGCCGGGTGGTTTCATTTTCAATGTCTATCTCATTCAAGTGATGGTTCTGGCGCTTGTCGGCGTGGCCATCGGGCTGGTGGTGGGCGGGGTGACGCCGTTCCTCGTGCAGTGGGCTATTGAGGACATGCTGCCGATCCCGGCCCGTTTTGCGCTTTATGTATCACCGCTCGTTCTGGCAGGGGCCTACGGTATTCTTGCAGCACTTGCATTTGCGGTCTGGCCGCTTGCGCGCGCACGGGAAATCCCGGCAACCGGTCTCTTCCGGGACATTGTGGCACCGTCACGGGCGCTTCCCCGACCTGTCTATATTGTTGTCATGGCAGCGGCGCTGGTGGCGCTTGCTGGCCTTGCGATCGGTCTGGCCGATCGTCCAGACTTTGCGGCCTGGTTCATCGTCGGTGCGGTGGCGAGCTTTGTGGGGCTGCGGCTCACAGCCCTTGGTCTGATGGCGCTGGCGCGCCGCGCGCCCCGGTTCCGCAATCCGGAACTGCGGCTCGCACTATCCAATCTCTATCGGCCTGGCTCGGCGACCGCGAGTGTGGTCCTTTCGCTGGGACTTGGGCTGACGCTGCTGGTCACCATCTCTCTCATCGACGGAAACATCGCTGACCAGATCAATGGGGAATTGCCTGAACGTGCCCCGTCCTTCTTCTTTGTGGATATCGGGCCGGATCAGGTTGAGAAGTTCGAAGAGATTGTGACGGGGACAGCAGGTGTGCGGGCGCTCAACCGGGTGCCGATGCTGCGGGGCCGGATCGTGTCCGTTCAGGGTGTGGCTGCTGAAGATGTCGTTGCCGCGCCGGATGTCGCCTGGATGCTGCAGGGCGATCGAGGCATCACCTATTCGCAAGACCTGCCGGGTGGATCTGAGCTTATTCAGGGCGACTGGTGGGCACCGGATTATGCCGGGCCGCCGCTCATCTCGATCACGGAGGAAATGTCTCAAGGATTTGGGATTGGCCTGGGAGATAAAATCACGGTCAATGTGCTGGGTCGCAACCTGACGGCGACGGTTGCCAACACCCGCGAGATTGACTGGGGGAATGTGGGCATCAACTTCATCTTCGTGTTCTCTCCGTCCGCTCTCGCGGCGGCCCCTCACACCCACCTTGCGACCCTCGCGATGGATGAGGCGGGTGAGCTCGCGCTGCAACGGCAGGTGTCGAAAGCCTTTCCCAATGTGACCATCGTGCGGGTGAAGGAGGCGCTGGAGGCGGTCAATAAGCTGCTGGAAGACTTCGCCCTGGCGGTTCGGGCAACCTCCATTGTCACGCTGGCATCGGGCATCATGGTGCTGGCGGGTGCCATGGCGGCAGGGCACAGGCGGCGGGTCTATGACGCTGTGGTGCTCAAAGTATTGGGCGCTACACGCGGTAAGGTGCTGAAAGCCTATATCTGGGAATATGCACTTCTGGGTGTTGGGACAGCGACGGTGGCTGCCGCCGTGGGCTCCATTGCCGCCTGGCTGGTGGTGACGCAAGTCATGCAGGCGCCTTGGGCTTTCCTGCCAGTGACGCTCGGGGTCACGATAACGGGTGCGGCGGTCATCACCGTGGCGCTTGGTCTCTTGGGCACCTGGAATGCCTTGTCGGCGAAAGCGGCGCCGGTCTTAAGGTCTCAGTAACCGCAACACCTATAAGGATTAAGTCCTTATTTTTGTTAAGGTTTGGTCATATTGTGAGGCGCCGGTTCTGCTTGAAATTGGCGCTTAAACTCCCCATATTTGTTGTCATAGTTTTCGATCAAAAGGATCAAAAGAACGATGGCTGAATTTGACCAACAACGTATGGGCGCGGGTGCTGCTACACGCGCTGTAGACCTGGACGAGGGTCTGCGCACTTATATGTTGCGCGTCTATAACTACATGGCGCTCGGCGTCGCCTTTACTGCTGGCGTGACATTGTTCATGGGCGCAAACCCTGAGCTGATGGCCGCGATTGCGCTTGGGCCGATGAAATGGGTCCTGTTTGCAGGCGTTCTCGGACTGGGCTGGTTTGCACCAAAGCTGATTTTCTCGAATGCCGGGTCAACTACCATGGCCCATGTCTGTTACTGGGCTTATGCGGGCATGTGGGGATTGCTGATTTCCCCCATGATCTACGCATTCATGAACATCCCGAACGGCCCGGGCATGATCGCCCAGGCGTTCCTGATCACCTCTGTCATGTTCGGGGCGACCAGCCTTTACGGTTACACCACCAAGCGTGATCTCTCTGCCTTTGGCCGCTTCTTCTTCATGGCGTCGGTGGGTCTCATCGTTGCGATGCTGGCAAATGTTTTCATTTTCCAGAGCATCGGCTTCAGCTTTGTGATCTCGGCTATTGTGGTTCTGCTGTTTGCAGCGGTGACCGCCTACGAGACACAGATGGTGAAAGAGATATATAGCGGTGGTGACACAGGTGTGGTCACCAATCAAAAAGCCATCTTTGGGGCGTTCGCGCTCTATGGCAGCTTCATCGTGATGTTCATCCACATCCTGAACCTGCTGGGCATTATGCGCTCCGAATAATCGGGCGACATACGACTTCGGAAACCCCGGACCTTGATGGTGCCGGGGTTTTCTTTTGCGTTTTGTCTAAGCATGAGCCCCTGTCATTGCCTATCATGGCGTGATGGAGATCTTTTTTGGCTTGCTACTTCTGCTGCTTGCCAGCCGTGTCATGGGTGAGGGCGCAATGCGGCTCTCCCTGCCGGCCTCCGTTGGCGAGATCGGGGCAGGGGTGCTTCTGGCTGTTCTGCTGTTTGTCGCGGGCAGCGAGTATGCGGCGATAGAGCAGCTGGTTCTGCCGGACGAGCTTAAGTTCATCGCACAAGCGGGCATCTTCTTTCTGGTGCTGCAGGCCGGCATCGACATGAAACCGCGCGATATTGGGCGGCAGTCCAAAGGCTCTTTTCTCGTGGCGCTCGGCGGTGCTCTTGTTCCCTTTGGGGCCGGGTTCGCCTTGGGTTTCATGGTTCTGCCGGAGAGTGACCTGAAAGTGGCTCAATGCTTCTTTGTCGGTGTGGCACTCTCCATTACCGCCATTCCGGCCACCGTGAAGATACTCGAAGAACAGGGCCTGCTCTCCAGCCGTATGGGCCAGACGATCGTTGCGGCGGCCATTTTCGATGATGTGATTGGTCTCTTTCTGTTGGCAGTTCTGACCAGTCTCATGTCTGATGGTGACACGGTGGGGGTCGACAAGCTGCTCTTGCTGATCGGCCAGGTAGGTGTCTTTTTCGCGGTGACGGTCCCACTCGGCGTTCATGTGTATCCGCGCGTTGCGGCCCAGCTGAAAGTCCTTCAGCTCGCCGCTGCTGAGTTCACGACACTCATGCTTGTGGCGCTTGCTTACGGGCTGTTTGCGGAGCTCCTTGGTCTTCATTGGATTATGGGCGCGTTTATGGCCGGTCTCTTCTTTGAGCCCGAGCGTGTTGGCGCCCGCGCCTATAATGAGATGCGGATCGTTGTGGTCGGCATCACCGGCGGCTTTTTGGGTCCGATTTTCTTTGCCACGATTGGCCTTCATATCGACTTTTCCGTTCTTGTTGCGGCGCCCTTCCTTGTGTTGGCTCTGATTGCCATCGCCTTTGCGGGCAAACTTCTGGGCGCAGGGGTGCCTGCCTTCTCCATGGGATTTGATCGGAGAGAAAGCCTGGTGATCGGGACGGGCATGAGTGCTCGTGGTGCTGTGGAACTTGTCGTTATCTCTATTGCGATTGACGCAGGCCTGTTTGCCGAGAACGGTCAGACTTTCATCTCCGGTCTCATCATTACCGCTGTGGTGACAACGATGATGGTGCCTTTGATATTGCAACGGGTGTTGGTGGCGAAACCGGCAGCTTGATCGTGCGGTGTTAGTCGACCAGGCGGAGCTTCTTTTTATCCAGCACTCGGATGACCTGGGCGAGGTCATGGCCCCGTTTCAGGATCGCGCCGGTTGCAGTAATCACCTGATAGGCGCCTTGTTTCCGAGCGAGCTTTGGATGTTTCTCAATTCGATAGAGCGGAATTTCGCTGGAGCGCCGGAAGATGGAGAAGACCACTTTGTCTCTTAATCCATCAATGGCGTAGTCGCGCCATTCCCCTGAGGCGACTTTGCGCCCATAGAGGTTGAGAATCACGTCCAGTTCCCGGCGATGCCATGAGACTTCCGTTTGGGGTGTCTGGCGGCCCGCCTGATAGCCATTGCCGACAATGACGAGACTACTGGGGCTGCTGGAGCTGCCGGTGCTTTGGCGGGGGGCCGGGTTGAGGCGTGTGGGTGAGCGGTCCATCGGTGAAATGATCGCGCGGCTGGCCCCTGAAAACAAGGCATTCTGCGGGCGCTGAGGTCCATGTGTTGCCGAGAAATCACAATCTTGCCTTTTTTCAGCCGCGGACCGGACACATGGGGCTCCTACCTTTCAATCGTTGCCTTAACGGCCCGGCCTTGAAAGGCTCCGGTTCTTTCAGCCCCCCAGCCCCACCGGATCGTTCGGGGTCGGGCCACTCAGATCTCCTCGATTGTTCCCCCGCGTATTGGGGGAGATGTTGGGCGACAGACTGAAGGGTGGTGCTTCCTCTGATTGATCAGAAGCGGCTCACCCTTTTTTCTTGCGCAGTCTTACGGTGGGAAAGTCTCGCAACTTTTGGCTCGAAGGTGCTTTTTCCCTGTCTGCTATACTCCTGCTCAATGACATTAAAATAAGAGGGGGAACATATGCGTCTTCAAGACAGGGTGGCCATTGTCACCGGAGCAGCCAGCGGCATCGGCCGCGCATCAGCGGAAATGTTTGCGGCTGAAGGGGCCCGGGTTCTGGCGGTCGATTTGGAACCGTTTTCACTTGATCATGAGAATATTGAAACGCTTGCGCAGGACGTGAGTGACGATGATGCGGCTAGCCGGATTATCGGGCGCGCGGTCGACCAGTTCGGACAGCTCGACATTCTCATGAACAATGCGGGGATTGGCGCCGGCGCGCCGGTTGAAGATTTCCCCGATGAGCTCTGGGACAAGAACCTTGCGGTCAATCTCACACCGCATTTCAAACTGTCGAAGGCTGCCATTCCGCACCTGAAAGAAAGTTCGGCAGGGCGCATTATCAATGTGGCGTCTGTGATGGCTGATGGCACGGATTATGGCTTGGCTGCCTATAGTGCGGCGAAAGCGGGCGTTGCGGGCCTTACCCGCAATCTGGCGCTTGAGCTCGGTCGATATGGCATTACGGCGAACTATATTCTTCCCGGCGCTATTCGAACCGGTATGACGGTCAATTTCAAAGACCCGAAGATTGCTGAGATCTGGGCGAAAAAGTCGCCGCTGAAACGTTTAGGCGAACCGATTGACCTGGCACGTGGCGCTCTATTCCTGGCGTCGGATGATGGCGGGTTTGTCACCGGTCATGGTCTCAACGTGGACGGTGGGTTGATGCTTCGGGTTTAGGGCACCACCTATTGTCCAACGATGGGAGGAACCATGCGAGACATTGCGGGCACAAATGCGGTGATCACCGGCGGCGGGGACGGAATTGGCCGGTCCCTTGTCCTTGAGCTCGCGAAGGCGGGAGCGAATGTTGCGGTGACCGATATTCGTGGCGATGCCGCAGACGCGGTGGCTGCCGAGGCGAAAGCGCTGGGCGTCCGGTCTATCGGACTGGCCTGCGATGTTTCCGATGAAGCGTCTATTCAGGAGATGTCTGCAAAGGCCGTTGAGGCTTTGGGGCCGATGCAGATTGTCTGGGCAAATGCCGGACTTGGCATCGGGCAGGGGTTTACAACGGCTCGGCGGGACAATCTGCGGTGGATGTATCAGGTGAATGTGGACGGGGTTATCGATACCGTCCGTGCCTTCTCCGACAGTCTCAAGGAACAGGCCGGATTCCGCGCCATCGGTATTACCGCTTCCATGGCAAGCCTCACACATCCGGATGCAGGGACGCCGTCCTACTCAGCTTCCAAATATGCGGTGATGGGGGTTGCTGAGGGTCTCAAGACCGAGCTGGCCCCAGATGGTATTAGCGTCACCACCCTTTGCCCCGGGCTGGTCAATACGCGGATCTGGGATGGTGCCCGCGCGCGTCCGGACCGGTTTGGCGGCCCTCGTCACGCGCCGGAAGAAGCCGGTGAACGCTGGCGGGAGGCAGGCATGGCTGCGGAAAATGTGGGCCGATGGGGTGTTGAGGCGCTTCGCGACGGGCGGTTTTTCGCTCTCATGCCTGATGACGAAGGTCGGGCAAGGATTGTTGACGACCGTCATCAGGAAATTATGGCCGGGATACGGTATCCGGGCAGGTAGGGTATTCCTCTTCGCTCCCCCTAAGTCTCTGACCTGTTTACGAAAATGACCGATTGTTCACGTGGTGCCCCCTTGTCGCCATGCCCGTCGCAGTGGCATAAGAAAAGGGGGCAAAGATGGGCTGGACTCATCTGATCGGGAGATAAGGTCATTACAGAAAACGGCACCACAAACGACACCGCAGCGGCGATGATCGAGATAAATGGCCTTGTGAAGAAGTTCGGTCCGTTCACGGCCGTGGATGGAATCAGCTTCTCCGTGGCGCGGGGAGAAGTGCTGGGTTTCCTGGGACCCAATGGTGCGGGCAAATCCACAACCATGAAGATGGTGACTGGGTTTCTAGCGCCCACCGCCGGTCATATCTCTGTCTGTGGTCACGAAGTGGGGCCGGACACGCTCGCCGCTCAACGCATGATCGGCTATCTGCCGGAAGGGGCGCCTGCTTATGCGGATATGACCCCGCTTCAGTTTTTACGTTTCATTGCCGATATCCGAGGCCTTAAGGGGCCTGCTGCGACAGCCGCTATTGCACGCGCGGTTGATCGCACGGAGATTTCTGGCGTGATGGAGCAACCTATTGAAACGCTCTCCAAGGGATTTCGTCGGCGGGTGGGGCTCGCCCAGTCCATTCTGCATGATCCGCCGGTGCTCATCATGGATGAGCCGACAGACGGTCTTGATCCCAATCAGAAATTTGCCGTGCGTAAACTCATCGCCGAGATGGCGCCAACGAAAGCCATCATCATCTCGACGCATATTCTGGAAGAAGTTGATGCGATCTGCAGCCGGGCTCTGATTATTGATCGGGGCCGGATTGTGGCCGATGGCACGCCAGCGGCGCTCACGGCCCGGTCGCGCTATCACAATGCGGTGACGCTGACTCTCGACGCAGGCGATGCGGATTCGGCGCGGCCTGCTCTGTCGGCTGTCGAAGGTGTTGCCTCTATCGAGGAAGATTCACGGGGCGCGGATCATTCTTTCACGCTCTTTGCGGAAAGCGCGGACGAAGCTGATACGAGTCTTGTCGATCGCGTCGGCAACCTCGCTCGCGAAAAATCCTGGAATGTGCGCACGCTCTATGGGGAGCCTGGACGGTTGGATGAAGTGTTCCGGTCGCTTACCCGGCCTGACACGGAAACAGGTCATGGTGACACGGCTCGAGGGGATGCGGCATGAGAGAGACCCTAGCGATCTTTAAGCGGGAGCTGGCGGGCTATTTTGCCACGCCGCTCGCCTTTGTTTTCATGATCATCTTTCTGTTCTGCGTCGGGGGCTTCACCTTTTATCTGGGCGGGCATTTTGAAGCGGGTCAGGCGAACCTGAAAGGCTTCTTCCAGTTCCATCCCTGGCTCTATCTCTTTCTGATCCCGGCCATTGCCATGCGTCTCTGGGCGGAAGAGCGGCGGGTCGGCACCATCGAGTTGCTTCTCTCGCTCCCCATTCCGCTTTGGGCAGCGGTGCTAGGCAAGTTTCTTGCTGCCTGGGTTTTTGCGGGCATCTCGCTGTCGCTCACCTTCCCGATGTGGTTGACGGTCTCCTATCTGGGCGATCCGGATCACGGGGTGATCCTGGCAGGCTATGTGGGATCGTTCCTGATGGCGGGTGGTTATCTCGCGATTGGCTCATGCATTTCCGCCACGACGCGGAACCAGGTGATCGCTTTTGTTGTGAGTGTCGTTGTCTGCTTCCTGTTTACGGTCTCGGGGCTTCCTATCGTGACTGATTTTGTGTCGGTCTGGGCGCCGCAAGCGGTCCTCACGACCATCGCGTCCTTCAGTTTCCTCACGCATTTCGACGCGATTGTCGAAGGCGTGATTGATCTTCGCGACATTATCTATTTCGTGACGCTGATCGGCGTATGGCTGGTAGCCTGCGGTATTGTCGTCGATATGAAGAAGGCGGGATAATCTGATGGATACGCAAATCTCCCGCCGTGCCATTTCGATTGCGACCCTTGTTTTGCTTGCGGTCTTTTTTGTCGCGGTCAATCTCTTCTCCAACATCTCCTTCCGCACCAGTCGGATCGATCTCACGCAAAGCTCACTCTTTACGCTGTCGGATGGCACGCGGAACATGCTTCAGGAGATTGAGGAACCGATCACTCTGCGGTTCTTCTTCTCCGAGTCTTTGGCGACGGACTATCCGCGCATCCGCACCTATGCAGGCCGGGTGCGGGACATTCTCGAAGAGATGCGGTCCTATTCCGACGGAAATCTCGTTCTGGAAGTGATTGACCCGGAACCTTTCTCGGAGGAAGAAGACCGGGCGCAGTCGCTTGGCCTTAAAGGGGCGCCTACCACCGAAGGCGAGGTTATTTATTTCGGGCTTGCGGGCACCAATCTGGTCGACGGGCTTGAGGCCATTCCCTTCTTCACCGACGAGCGCGAAGAATATCTAGAATATGATGTGGCGCGTCTCATTCAGAACCTGAAACGGCCGGAGAAGCCCAAATTGGGCATCGTGACCAACATTCCGCTTGATACGGGGGCTGGTGGTTTGCAGGCCGCCATGCGGGGCGAGAGCCAGTCCTTCCTCATTTACGATGAGTTGCTCGACCGGTTCGAGCTGGAATTTCTCGAGCAGGACTTTGAGTCCATCCCGAACTCCATTGATGTGGTGATGATTGCGCATCCCAAACCCCTGGATGAACAGACGACCTATGCCATCGATCAGTTCATGATGCGGGGTGGCCGGGCATTGGTCTTTCTCGATCCGCATTCAGAGGTGAGCCTTACGGCGGGCCCCAATGGTCAGCCGGTGCAAGGCTATACGGAGGCCTCCAGCCTTGATCAGTTGATGGCGAGCTGGGGTGTATATCTTGATCCCAACAAGGTGATTGGTGACCGAGGAAATGCGCAGCGCGTGCAAGCGGGCCGGAACGTACGCCGGCAGCAGACAGACTATGTGGTTTGGATGGCGCTCGGGACGGATGATGCGAATAGTGACGATGTCATAACGGCCGATATTGACCGGCTCAATCTCGGCACTGTTGGACATCTTGTACAACGGGAAGATGCGACAACGTCGTTTACGCCGATCTTGAGCTCTTCAACGGATTCCATGCTGCTTGATCTTGAGTATGTGAAAACCGGCCCCACGCCGGACGCGCTTCTCCGCGCTTTTGAGCCGACAGGTGAGTCCTATGTTATCGCGGCACGCGTTGCCGGACCGCTCAATTCAGCGTTCCCGGATGGGCCACCACCACCAAGCGAAGATGCGCAGCCGGGCACCTCACCCAAGCCGGAAGATCATCTGGCTGCCTCAACGGGTGATGCAAACCTCATCATCGTGGCGGACTCGGAGATTTTCGATGACCGCTTCTGGGTACAGGAACAGAGCTATCTGGGGGAACGCATCGCAATCCCCATGGCGGACAATGCGACCTTTGTTTTGAACGCCGTCGACAATCTGATGGGCTCCAACGATCTCATTTCGCTGCGCGCCCGTGATAAGTCAGACCGACCCTTTCTGGTGGTGGAGCAGCTTCGCCGGGAAGCTGAAGCAACTTTCCTTGCGGAAGAGGAGGCGTTGCAGGCGAAAATCGCAGAGACAGAAGAGCGCCTGGCGGCTCTTCAGACTCGTGCGCCGGCCGGTGCTGACGTTGAAGAGTTTCTCTCCGAAGAGGAAGCGCTGGAGATCCGCAGGTTCCGTGCGGAGCTGGGCGAAAGCCGTATTGCGCTGCGCGATGTTCAGCGCAATCTGCGGCGCGGGATCGAGGAATTGGGATCCACGGTGCGGTTCGTAAATGTTGCGCTCGTGCCGTTGATCCTTGTGGGCCTCGCATTGGTGTTGGCCTTTCTTCGGGCGCAGCGGCGCAAACGCCGTGCCGGGCTTTAGGAGGCGCGTATGAGTGAGATGCAGAATATTCTCAAAGTACCGGGTCCGTTGCGCAATCTGGTGATGCTTGCCGCGGTCACTTTGTTCTTTGTTGTGGCGGCGGCGGTCGCTTTGTCGACCCAGCGTCAGGCGACGTCGGTTCGTTTTGAGCCGGAGCTCTTCTTCCCCGATCTGAACGAAACGGTCGGGCAAGCAACCCGCCTCGTTTATACGACCGGCCAAGGCATGCAGGGCACGGCATCGATTACGATTGAGCGGGATGAGAGAGGCATCTGGCGGGTGCTTGAGCGTGAAGGCTATCCCGCACGTATCGATCGCGTTCGCAAGACCATTCTGGGTTTCACAGAACTTGAAGCGTTTGAGCCGCGGACATCCAACCCTGAATGGCATCGCAATCTTGGACTTCTGGAGCCAGAGAATCTTGGCCGTGCCGTTCGCGTGCAATTGCTCGACAGGCAAGGCAATGAGATTGCGGGCTTGCTCGCTGGTGAGGTTGTCGAAGCCACTGCCGATCTGCAGGGACGGGGATTTCTTTACGTCCGCCGCGACGGAGAAGACCAGACCTGGCTTGCCCGCGGGTCAATCTCTCTCGACAAGGATGTCGCCAACTGGCTGGACAAGACGGTTGTCGATCTGCCGCTTGAGCGCATTCGCCAGGTGACCCTGTGGGAAGGGTCTGAGACGCCGGTCGTTCTCTCACGCCTTAAACCAGAGCATCCGAATTTCATTATCGAGAATGTGCCGGACGGATTTGTTTCGCGCGGGGCCCCGATTGTGAATGCCAGCGCGACCGCGTTTGCAGGTTTTGAGTTTCAGGATGCGGTGCCCGTGGAGTCCATCATCTTCAACAATCCACCGATTGCAGTCATCGAAACTTTCAACGGGCTCAAACTGACGCTGACAATCGCGGGCGCTGGGTCCGGCATGTGGGCGAAGATTGTGGCGTCTGTTGATCCAGCGGCGTTGCAAGAAGGTGCTGATAACTCAGCCGTGGAAGCAGAAGCCACCGAGATCAACGCGCGCATTGGCGAATGGGCCTACAAGCTGGAACAGAATCTGGGGCTTCGGCTCACACAGACGATGGCGGAACTCACCCGCCCCGTTGCAGAGGCAGCGGCGCCTTAGGAATTCAAAGTGTGCTCATGTCTAGCCGGGCGGCGCCCAGAATTACACCGTTGCCCTCGACCTGAAGGATGGCGGCGCATCCATCATAGCTTTCACCGACAAGGTCGCTCTTCGGCAGGGTAAGGCTGATGGCCTCGCCTTTCCACATGCCGACAGGCACCATCTCCCGCACGACATTGGCATAGGTGATTGTCTCGCCGGCATTTTCGCCCCGTTCGATGACGACGGGGGTTTCTTTCACGTAGCGCACGAGCCATAGGGTGGCTTCCTGCTTTGTTGCCAAAGCCCCCACATTCAGTTGAATGCTGTCACCATCGGTCACGAAGTCGATGGCGACGTCTTCCTTTTTCATTTCACGGCGGAGCTCAATCGCGCGGTTCACATGACCTGCTCTCGATCCGACCGCGTCTTCAACCCCGTCGATCACCATCTGGGGAGTGTAGACGGAGCGGCCTCCCAGATTGCGTACATAGGCACGCTGGCGTTCCGTAAAGGCCTGTTTGGCGAGGGTGTCGCGCCACCCGAGATAGTCCCAGATGTTCACCGGCAAGGAGAGAGCCAGCACATCGTCACGTTTCGCCAGATCATTCAGGAATGCATCGGCTGGAGGACATGAAGAACAGCCCTGGCTGGTAAAGAGTTCCACAACAATGGGGCGCTCTACCGTGTCGGCGGCGGTCTCAGCGAAGGAGGGAACAGCGCTGATGCTGACGCCCAGAAAGAGGGCGGAAAGGGCAAGGAAGTTTTTCATGGTTTGAACATAGGGAGGGTCCGAGCCCCACGCGAGTAAACTTGAGGTGAGGCCAATGTGAGTACGTCCGTTTACCTTTGGTTTTCGTCTTTCTAAACCGCAAAAGTCTGCAACTTTTGCAAAGAGTGCTTTAGGCATAAAAAAGGGCGTTCCAGCTGACTGGAACGCCCCGATTTTTGGTCGTTTAAGACTGCTTAGTCAGCAGCAAGGCCACGCAGCACGTAGTGGAGAATGCCGCCATTGGCGTAGTAGTCCACTTCGTCCTGGGTATCGATCCGGCAGGTCAGGTCAACCGATTTGGTTGAGCCGTCTGCGAAGGTGATAACTGCCGTCACCTCATCACGTGGGCCGATGTCTTCGAGGCCTGTGATGGTGACAGTTTCGGATCCGTCGAGACCCAGTTTCTCCCAGCTGTCCCCTTCCTTGAACTGCAGCGGCGCAACGCCCATGCCGATCAGGTTGGAGCGGTGGATCCGCTCAAAGCTTTCTGCCACCACGGCTTTTACGCCAAGGAGGAAGGTGCCTTTTGCGGCCCAGTCGCGGCTGGAGCCGGTGCCATATTCTTTACCTGCGAAGACAACCAGCGGGGTGCCCCGCTTTTTATATTCCATGCAGGCATCATAGATCGGCATTTCCGTGCCTTCCGGCTGGAGTTTGGTGACCCCGCCTTCGGTGCCTGGAACCATCTGGTTCTTGATGCGGATGTTGGCGAAGGTGCCGCGCATCATGACTTCATGGTTCCCGCGGCGCGAGCCGTAGGAGTTGAAGTCCTGCACACCCACCTGGTTGCGGGTGAGGTAGGAACCGGCTGGGCTGTCCACTTTGATCGAACCGGCCGGCGAAATGTGGTCGGTCGTGATCGAGTCGGCGAAGAGACCCATGATGCGGGCATCATGCACATCTTCCAGCGGTGTCGGCGTGTCAGACAGTTCTTCGAAGTAAGGCGGGTTCTGCACATAGGTGGAGTCGTCGTTCCAGCCGTATGTTTCGCCTTTGCTTGTCTTAATAGCCTGCCAGTTTTCGTCGCCCTTGAACACGTCGCCGTAGCGCTTCCGGAACATGGCTGGGGTGACGGCGGTACGAACCGTGTCCGCGATTTCCTTATTGGTTGGCCAGATGTCTTTCAGATAGACGTCTTTGCCGTTTTTGTCCTGACCAATGGGCTCTGTAGTGAGGTTCTTGGTCACAGTGCCTGCCAGCGCGTAGGCCACAACCAGTGGCGGTGAGGCCAGATAGTTGGTGCGCACGTCCGGGCTCACCCGGCCTTCGAAGTTCCGGTTGCCCGAAAGCACGGAGGACACGACTACGTCATTATCCGCAATCGATTTGGAGATTGCGGGAGGCAGTGGGCCGGAGTTCCCAATACAGGTGGTGCAGCCATAGCCGACAAGATCGAAGCCCATGGCGTCGAGGTCTTCCTGCAGACCGGCTTTTTCCAGATATTCCGTTACAACCTGGGAGCCAGGTGCGAGGGAGGTTTTTACCCAAGGCTTCACTTCCAGACCGAGCGCTCGGGCTTTCCGTGCCACGAGACCGGCTGCAACCAATACGCTCGGGTTGGAGGTGTTGGTGCAGGATGTGATGGCCGCAATGGTGACGTCGCCATGGCCGATGGTGAAGTCTTCGTCTTCTACATCGAAGCGGGTGTCGGCTTCCGCTGCCTTGCTGAACTCGCCCTCAAGTGTTGAGGCAAAGCTGTCAGCAAGACCCGTGAGGTCCACGCGGTCCTGAGGACGCTTCGGTCCGGCGAGTGCCGGAACAACAGATCCCAGATCCAGCTCCAGGGTCTCTGTGAAGACCGGATCAGGTGTGTCCGCATCGCGGAACATGCCCTGTGCTTTCGCGTAAGCTTCGACCAGATCTACCCGGGCTTTGTCGCGGCCGGTGGCGCGAAGATATTTGATGGTCTCCGCATCGATCGGGAAGAAACCACAGGTGGCGCCATATTCTGGGGCCATGTTGGCGATGGTTGCCTGGTCTTCCAGAGTGAGGTGGTCGAGGCCGTTGCCGAAATATTCGACAAATTTGCCGACCACGCCGAGTTCGCGGAGCATTTCCACGACTTTCAGAACGAGGTCTGTCGCGGTGACGCCCTCATTCAGCTTGCCGGTCAGTTTGAAGCCAACCACTTCAGGGATCAGCATGGTAACAGGCTGGCCAAGCATGGCTGCTTCCGCCTCAATGCCACCTACACCCCAACCAAGAACCGAGAGGCCATTGATCATGGTGGTGTGGCTGTCCGTCCCGACACAGGTGTCCGGATAGGCCATTTCGACAGTTTTGGAGACACCGTCTTTTTCGGTACGGGTCCAGACGGCCTGGGCCAGATATTCCAGGTTCACCTGGTGGCAGATGCCGGTTCCGGGTGGGACCACGCGGAAATTGTCAAATGCCTGGGAGCCCCAACGCAGGAATTCATAACGTTCCTGGTTGCGTTCATATTCCAGATCCACGTTCTCTTTGAATGCCGTCGCTGTGCCGAACTTGTCAACCATCACGGAGTGGTCGATCACGAGATCGACAGGCACCTGTGGGTTGATGCGTTTTGGATCACCACCGAGCTTGGCAACGGCGTTCCGCATAGCAGCGAGGTCAACAACGGCAGGAACGCCGGTGAAGTCCTGCATCAGCACGCGGGCCGGGCGATAAGCGATTTCCCGGGTGGATTTGCGCGTTTTCAGCCAGTCTTTCACCGCTGTGATGTCGGCTTTGTTGACGGTGCGGCCATCTTCAAAGCGCAGCAGGTTCTCCAGAAGCACTTTCAGACTGAAGGGGAGGCGGGACACGCCTTCGAGGCCGTTTTCTTCCGCCTTCTTCAGGTCATAATAGACATAGTTCTTGGTGCCGACCTTGAGGTTTGAATAGGCGTCAAAGCTGTTGGTGCCGAGCGCCTTTAGGGCTGTCTTTGGTGCTGCTTTGCGCGCAGGTGCCTTTTTAGCCGGTGCCTTCTTTGCTGGGGCTTTGGCTTTAGGTGCTGCTTTTTTGGCAGGAGCTTTTTTCGCCGGTGTTTTCGCTTTTGGAGCGGCCTTGCGGGCGGTTGCCTTTTTCACAGGCGTTTTTTTCTTAGCCGGTGCTTTCTTCTTCGACGCTTTCTTAGCTGCCTTTTTCTTGGCGACTTTCTTCTTTGGTTTCACCGCTGATTTTTTCGCGGTTTTCTTTTTGGCTGTCTTCTTCGCAACTTTTTTCCCGGAAGCTTTTCGGGAGGCTTTTTTAGCTGCCTTCTTTTTCGCTGCTTTTTTACGCGCGGGCGCTTTTTTCTTAGAGGCCTTTTTCTTCGCTACTTTTTTCTTCGCGGCTTTCTTTTTCGCAGGAGATTTCTTCTTTGTAGAAGCCTTCTTCTTTGCAGCTACCTTCTTTTTAGCTGGTGTCTTTTTCTTTGCTGCCTTTTTTGCAGCTTTCTTTTTAGCTGCAGGCTTCTTCTTGCTTGCCTTCTTAGCAGGAGCCTTTTTCTTTGCCGGTTTCTTGGCCATGGGGTCCGCTCTCCTCGAAAAATATGGTGGTGCGCCAAATGGCGCGCCCGCGCCAATCGACGGGGCGGACTATAGTCAGAAACATGTGCCAAGGCTATGGCCGTAAGGGGGCAATATGACGGATAATGAGCAAAAATTTTCGTAGTGAGCCTCCTTCGTTTCCGGATGGTTTTGACGCAGTTAAGAACGGGTTGTGAGATGGCAGTAAGAACAGAAAAAAACGGGGCCGTAACGACGGTTATTCTCGATCGGGCAGATGTCCGAAATGCAGTTGATCGGGCAACGGCAACAGAGCTTGCAGAGGCTTTTCTTGCGTTTGAAAAGGATGAAGAAGCATCGGTCGGGGTGTTTGTTGGGGCGAACGGAACCTTTTGCGCGGGCGCAGACCTGAAGGCGGTGGCTCAAGGTGGCGGCAGCGGAAATGCCGTGCCGCCAGCCGGGACGGGCATGGCGTTTGACCGGCTTGCCGCCGACGGACCCATGGGCCCATCCCGCATGGTGCTGTCGAAGCCGGTGATCGGGGCGATTTCAGGCTATGCCGTGGCAGGAGGCATGGAGCTGGCGCTCTGGTGTGACATGCGGGTGATGGAGGAGGACGCCATCATGGGCGTTTTCTGTCGCCGCTGGGGGGTACCATTGATCGACGGGGGGACGGTTCGTCTGCCGCGTCTCATTGGCCATTCACGTGCTATGGATTTGATCCTGACAGGACGGCCGGTGGATGCCACCGAAGCGCTTAGTTTCGGGCTTGCGAACCGCGTTGTACCCTCGGGGGAGGGCCGTGCAGCGGCTGAGAAACTCGCGGCAGACATGGCGCGCTTTCCTCAAAACTGCCTGCGCAGTGACCGGATGTCTGCCTATGAACAATGGGACCTTCCTTACGATCAGGCGATGGCCGGGGAGACGATGCGGGGCCGGGCTGTGCTCGCCTCCGGTGAAACGCTCGCGGGGGCCACACGGTTTGCTGGTGGCAAGGGACGAGGCGGTAATTTTGACGACATCTAAGGCGCTGCCGCCTCTTTCTGTCACGGACCTTGCCTGTGTGCGGGCCGAACGGGAGGTCTTTCGGGGCCTTTCATTTCGGGTGGCAGGGGGTGAGATGCTGACACTTGTGGGCCCCAATGGCTCGGGCAAATCCAGTCTGCTGCGCCAGCTTGCAGGTCTGCTTGATGTGTCCGGCGGTGCTATTGCCCTGGAAGGCGCTGAGGCGGATCAGACTGTGGCCGATATTGCGCTTTATGCCGGTCACCTTGATGCTGTGAAGGCGCCACTCACTGTGAAAGAAAATCTGGGCTTCTGGGCAGAGTTTTACGGGATCGCACCGGACAAAGTGGGAGAGGCACTTGATGCCTTCAATCTGGCACATTTGGACCATCTGCCTGCCGGTGTCCTGTCTGCCGGGCAGAAGCGGCGTTTGGGCCTGTCGCGTCTGGCGCTAATTGATCGCCCATTGTGGCTCCTGGATGAGCCGACAGTCTCGCTGGACAAGGCCAACATTGAGGCGCTTGCTGGTCTCATGCGCGCTCACCTCACGGCTGGTGGGGCGATCATTGCGGCGACCCATGTGGATCTGGGGATCGATGGCACGCGCACCCTTGACTTGAGCAATATTGGCGGAGCGTTGTCATGAACGCCTTCCTTGCTTTGGTGCGCCGTGATGTGCGTCTTGCCACCCGGGTGGGCGGTGGCGGCGGGATGGCTGTCTTCTTTTTTCTGATTGTGCTCTCGATTGTGCCGTTTGGGATCGGTCCGGATCTCAATCTACTGACCCGGATTGCGCCGGGCATGTTGTGGGTGGCCTTGCTGCTCTCCGCACTGCTCACCCTTGATCGCCTGTTCCAGGCGGATCAGGAAGACGGCACCCTTGATCTGCTGGTCCTCGCGCCTCAGCCGCTGGAACTCACCGTGCTGGCGAAGGCGGTGAGCCACTGGCTGACCACCGGCCTGCCCCTGGTCGTTGCGGCTCCCATTCTGGGTCTCATGCTCAACTTGCCGATTGATGGCATGCTGCCGCTTATGGGAGCGATGCTGATTGGGTCACCGGCCCTGTCTCTTTTGGGCGCCGTTGGTGCCGCCCTTTCTGTGGGGGTCCGGCGCGGAGGCCTGCTGATTTCGCTTCTGGTGCTGCCCTTTTATGTCCCTGTCCTGATTTTCGGGGTGAGCGCTAGCCGGGCGGCGCTGGTGGTGGTTCCTGGCGATTTAGGGGGACAATCCCTTCTCCTGCTGGGGGCTATAAGCCTTGTTTCGCTTGTCGTCGGGCCTGTTGGCGGGGCTGCAGCGCTTAGGGTTGCCGTTAAATGAGGGGTTTTGGTCTGAAAAGCTGCGGCGACATGCCCTTCGAACGTGACTTGCTGCGTCGCACAGGTCGGGCTACATCAAACTGATATGGCCTGGTCAATTCATACATATGCCAATCCGACGCGGTTTATGAACTTTTCCGCGGCCGTGCTTCCTTATGTCTGGGCGCTGGCGGGGGCCGGTATTGGCATCGGGCTATATCTGTCTTTCTTTGTTGCACCTCCAGACTATCAGCAGGGCGACAGTGTGCGGATCATGTTTGTGCATGTGCCATCCGCCTGGCTCTCGCAATTCGGCTACGGGATCATGGTGGCTTCCAGCATTGTGGCTCTCATCTTCCGACATCCCTTGGCAGATGTCGCTGCGAAGTCTGCTGCGCCGATTGGGGCGGTCTTCACGTTCCTGGCGCTTGTTGCGGGCGGCTTGTGGGGGAAGCCCATGTGGGGCACCTATTGGGTGTGGGATGCACGGACAACGTCCACGCTGGTGCTGCTTTTCATCTATCTGGGATATATGGCGCTTTGGGCGACAATTGAGGACCCGAACCGGGCGGCGCGGGTGGCCGCAGTGCTGGCGATTGTCGGTGCGGTCAATCTCCCGATTATCCGGTTCTCGGTTGACTGGTGGAACACGCTTCATCAGCCCGCAAGTGTCTTCCGGCTGGATGGGCCGACGATCCATTCGTCCTTGCTTTGGCCGCTCTTTGTTGTGGCGTTGGGTTTCACGTTTTTCTTCCTTGGCGTTTTGATGGTTCGTATGCGCGCGGAAATTCTGCGGCGTAAGGTGCGTACCCTTCAGATGCAGCAGGCAGCGACGTAAGTCTCATGGAGAGCTGGACAGAATTCTTTCATATGGGTGGCTATGGGCCTTACATCTGGTCCTCCTTTCTGATCGCCGTACTTGTGATGTCGGGGCTGGCACTGCAAAGCTGGTTCGATCTGAAGAAGCAAAAACGTCTTGTCGCTGACCTGGAAGCGCGTGCGGAGCGCAAACGCTCATGAAGCTCTCAACGCTTCTCCCTGTCGCCGGATTTTTAGGGCTCGCCGCTCTTTTTTATGTCGCGATTTTTGGGGGAGATCCGTCAGAGGTGCCCTCCGCGCTTTTGGGCAAGCCGGTGCCGGATTTCACTCTTCCTGCGGTGGCGGATACAGGCGTGCCGGGCTTCGCGACCGATGACCTGAAACAAGGCGACGTCACGGTGGTGAATGTCTGGGCATCCTGGTGTGTGCCCTGCCGTCAGGAGCATCCTCTTTTGGAGGCGCTCGCGCGTGAAAGTGGAGCGCCCCTATTCGGCCTCAACTATAAAGACAGTGGCGATGCGGCTCAGAGGTTCCTCGCGACACTTGGGAACCCTTTCACCCGGGTGGGCGCAGACCGGGACGGGCGGGTCTCTATTGATTGGGGCGTTTACGGTGTGCCGGAAACATTCGTGGTCGATGGGGAGGGCAAAATTGTCCTCAAACATGTAGGCGCTATCGATCCGGAAAGCCTGGTGCAGAAGATTCTGCCGGCGATTGAGCGGGCGCGCGGGGCCAACTTGTCCCCAGCTTCCCCAGATCAGGCCGACGCTCTTTAAGCGTTTATTAGCCCTAACTAACTCATAATGCGCTTTATCCCAGGGTTTGGGCCAAATCGCGATTATTTAGGGTTACTCCTTCGTAAATGAAACCGGTGGTCAGTGCAGTACAGATAGCCGCTCAGGCGTATGCGCAGAAGCCTGTTGCGCCTCGCAGCACCCTGGCGTCGCAATTTGTTGTCGATGCCAAAGCCGCACCGTCCAAAGGGGCGACACCGGTCCGCCGCATTGCGGAAGAAACAGAAGCTTTCAAAATTGAGATCAGCGCTGAAGCGCTTGATGCGGCCAATCGTGATGGGGGTCGAAGCGCTCAGCCGGCAGCAGTGACGGCACCTGAGACTGTGGAGGATGCGGCCGAAATCACCTTCCAGCCGGTCGACAGCGTTTCAGTAAGTGCCGGGCCCGGGCGCCGGGAAGCTCCCTTTGCGCATGAGAAATTGGCGGTGACGGAGGAGGAAAGACCCCGGCTGCCAGGAACACTGCTAGACATTACCATCTAGCTCTCATCAAACTGCCTTTTTACAAAGAAAAACGCCGGTGAGAGATATCACCGGCGTCTTCATGGTCTTTCGCGAGAGACTACTTGCGGCGGGCGGTCTTTTTGCGCGCCGGCGTTTTCTTTTTCGCCGTCTTTTTGCGGGTCACGACCTTCTTTTTCGGTGCCGGTGCGGCCTCTTTTGCCTCTGCAACGGCGTCTGCCAGCAGGCCAAGGTTCTTTTTTAGGTCTTTTTGAACCGTCTTAGGAATGAGGGCGAGAAGTGCGTCTTCCGCTGCCTGAGCGCCAGGCTCTGCTGCTTTCAGAGCGCGCCGTCCTGCGGCTGACAGACGTACGGAGTTTGCGCGTGCGTCTTCCTTGGTGCGCTTGCGGGTCAGGAGTCCGCGATCGATCATTCGAGCAACCATATCGGCCAGTGTCGACCGGTCGATCCCCGTGCGGTTGACGAGGTCTGTCTGGCTCAATCCTTCTGCATCACCGACGGCAACGAGGACGACAAATTGACGGGGGGTGAGACCAGCGTCACCTACTGCTTGTGCAAACTGGTCATAAGCAAACTGTTGTGTACGACGAAGCAGGTGGCTGAGGGAACCATCCAGGTCGAAGGATTTTGACTTGCGAGTTGCCATTGTAACTCCTTTGGAACTCTTTGATCATTTTGTTGCCGCAGTAAATCGCATATTTGGCGAAGTGCGCCAAGTATTGTTGTGCGTATGATCGCGCTCTTGTTCAATTTCTTGTGCTAAATTGTTTGGAAATTGACCAAGGGCGTCAAATTGTCGCCCTCAACTGATCAATCCGTAAGCGGATGAGGTGTGCCGGTGCGTTATGGGAAATGAAAATGAAAAGAGCGGCGAGAAATCGGTGATGCCACCCCCAAGTGGTTTCAGTCATCGTGTTCCCGACGGGGACAATTTCCCCCGGGCAGTCTGTGACACGTGTGGTTTTATCAATTACGTAAATCCAAAGATCGTTGTTGGGTCTGTTGTCACGCACGGGAATGCATTTCTCTTGTGTCGTAGAGCTATTCAACCGCGTCTTGGCTTTTGGACACTGCCTGCCGGGTTTATGGAGGAAGGTGAGACAACGGAAGATGGTGCGCGGCGCGAAGCGTTTGAGGAAGCCAATGCGAAGATTGAGATCAAGGATCTTTTAGCGGTCTACAACATACCCCGCATCTCGCAAGTGCAGTTGATGTACCGGGCAGAGCTGGCAACACCGGAATTCTCTGCAGGTTCTGAAAGTCTGGAAGTTGGATTGTTCACCTGGGATGAAATTCCATGGGATGAACTGGCCTTTCCGAGTGTCTATTGGGCGCTCACGCAGTACCGCTCTGTCCTCGGGAAGGATGCGATTGTTCCCTTTTCAAATCCCGAAGGCGACCTGGGCAATCAGATGCCTGGACGCCGCGAGGGCGGATGATGCGTCCGGAGCAAGCCGTTGATGCTTTTAAACTGCAGGCGGGCTTCTGCGATCAACTAGGGTCGCCTTTTACGGGCCGTGTCCTACGTCTTTTGTCCAACGACATTGAAGCGAGAGGTGTCACATGGGACCTGCTATCGGACTTCGCTGAAGAACCTGTTGCCGCCGCGCTTGCCCTGCGCGTTGCTGGCGCACTTCATCGCCGCGCACTGGATGACTCTCGCAGCGCTTTGTCTGATGTTTATGCATCGACGGGAGGAACCGGCGGCACCGGGTTTGACGATAGGGCGCTGCGCGCGCTTTTGGTTGAAGATATTGCGTACAACCGGCCTCACTATGATGCCTACTTAGAAGGACCTCCTCAGACAAATGAAGTTGGGCGATCGGCGGTGATGATTGGGGGCTATCTCTCGATTGTGGCACAGACCGGTCTCCCTCTTCAGGTATATGAAATCGGGGCGAGCGCAGGACTTAACCTTGGCTGCGACCATTTTTATTATCGGTTCGGTGACGAGACTTGGGGAGATAAGACGTCGCTCGTTTCTCTCTCGCCGGACTGGCATGGTGGCGTTCCACCGATTGATGCTGATCTCCGGATTAAAGACCGTGCAGGCTGTGATATAGCGCCGGTCGATGTGCGTGACATCGAAAACCAGCGCCGTTTGGAGTCTTATGTGTGGCCGGATCAACCGGAACGTCTGGCCCGTCTGCGAGGGGCCATTGCCATCGCTAATGAACTGGGAACGCATGTCGTTCACGAAAGTGCGGATGTTTTTGTCAAAAAGGCTCTGGAGACCCCCGCTACCGACCGCGTTCGCGTGATTGCTCACACGGTGATGTGGCAATATATGCCGGAGGATATGCGTGCCGATATAGAGAGCAAGATCAGAAAAGCCGGTGATGCTGCTTCAAGGTCAAACCCTGTCGCCTGGCTGCGGTTGGAACCGATAGATGTCAAAGACCCACCGCACTTGAGGCTTAATCTCTGGCCAGGCGGTGAGACACAAGACCTCGCGATTGCCCATCCACACGGGGCATCCGTTAGGTGGTTCTGATCTGTTAAGTGTCTTTTGGAGCTTCGTCCGGTTTCACCAATTGATGATCAGAGACGACTTTCACCTGGAACATCGCGAAGACGGCCGTTATCGGCATGATGCCGAAGACTTTGAAACTGACCCAGAAGTCGGTGGAGAAGTTCCGCCAGACAATCTCATTCACGATTGCTAGGAACACGAAAAACGTTCCCCAGCGAAATGTGAGTTTACGCCATCCCATTTCATCGAGCTTGAACGCCCCGTCGAATAGGTACTTCATGGTTGGCTTACCAAAGGCAAGACCCCCCAGGAGACCTGCGGCAAACAGCAGGTTGGTAATGGTTGGCTTGATTTTGATGAATTGTTCGTCCTGCAGCAGGACTGTCAGTCCGCCGAAAACGAGGACAAAGCCGCCTGTGACCAGCGGCATCATGGGGATGGTTTTATGTAGAATATAGGTGGCGGTGAGAGAGATTACCGTGGCGACCATGAAACCACCGGTCGCATAGAAGATGTTCTGCGACGGCGCATTGCCGAAAAAGCTGTCTGCCTGTGAATTCAGCAAAAAGAAGATGATGAGAGGTGCAAGCTCAAGGCTCATGCGGACCCATTGCTGGCTGCTCATGCCCTGAGAGCTTTTTGAGACTTCTTTGTCTGTCTTTTCCGCTAAATCCGTCATGTCACTCGCTTGTCGCTCGTTTCGCTCTATCGGTTTACGCAGTGGCTGGCCGGTCAGATCAGGCGCCCGTTAACGCCTTTGCGAAATCTTCGGCCGAGAAGTTCTGCAGATCGTCTATGCCTTCACCGACACCTATCATATGAACGGGTAAGCCATATTTTCGGGCGATGGCGACCAGAATACCGCCACGGGCGGTGCCATCCAGTTTGGTCATTACCAGTCCTGTAACACCCGCTGTTTTCGTGAAGACCTCAACCTGATTGAGAGCGTTCTGCCCCGTTGTGGCGTCCAGCACGAGCAGGGTGGCGTGAGGGGCCGTGTCATCGAGTTTTCGAATGACGCGGATGACTTTTTCAAGCTCCGCCATCAGGTCAGACTTGTTTTGCAGGCGTCCGGCGGTGTCGATCATAAGAAGATCTGTGCCTTCTTCCTTGGCGCGCTCGACGGCCTCAAAGGCAAGGCCTGCTGCATCGCCGCCCACCTTTGTCGTGACCACGGGCGCGCCGACCCGCTCCCCCCAGACGGTCAGCTGTTCAATGGCGGCAGCACGGAACGTGTCTCCTGCGGCCAGCATAACTGATTTGCCTTCGGCTTTTGTCTTGGAAGCGATTTTGCCGATGGTTGTGGTTTTACCGGCACCGTTGACGCCGACGACCAGCGTGATGAAGGGTTTTTTGCTCGCGTCGATGCGAAAGGGATACTCCACCGGTTTTAAGACGCGGGCGACTTCGTCGGCCAATATCTCGCGAACTTCCTCCGGAGAGACCTCTTTGTCGTAGCGATCTTTGGCGACGGCTTCGGTTATTTCAACGGCGACATCAAGGCCGAGATCGGAGGTGACCAACAGATCTTCCAGGTCCTGAAGGGTTTCGCCGTCCAACTTGCGCTTGGTGAAGATGCCCGTAACGCCATCGGACATGGCGCGGGTCGAGCGCGTGAGCCCTTCCTTCATGCGTTTGAAGAGGGATTTCTTTTTCTCCGGCGTTTCTATGTTCTGGTCTTCTGTCTCGCTCACACCAAGGCCTCGCCGGTCAGCTGTCCGTCTGCGATGTCTGTTACTTTTGTTTTCACGATTTCTCCCGTGCGTGGGGGCTCTCCGGTGTGAGCAGGCGTAGCCATGATGATTTCTGCGAACTGCTCTGTTCGTCCCCGCCGGTCCGTCTCCATCAGAACGTTTTCGGTTTTCCCGAGCCGATTGTTCAGGAAGGTGTTTGTGCGTGCCGTTCCTGCCTCGCGCAGCTGCTTTGCGCGCTCTTTGATCAAGCGGCCATCCACCTGCGGCATCCGCGCGGCGGGTGTGCCGGGCCTTGCTGAATAAGGGAAGACATGGAGCCAGGTCAGGTCACAGTCCTCCACAAGCCGCAGGGAGTTTTCGAACATCTCATCGGTCTCTGTCGGGAAGCCTGCAATAATGTCCGCGCCGAAAACCATGTCTGGCCGCAGCCTTTTTGCCTCGTGGCAGAAGGCGATGGCGTCTTCCCGTGAATGGCGCCGTTTCATGCGTTTCAGCACCATATTGTCACCCGCCTGCAGCGAGAGGTGCAGGTGTGGCATGAGGCGTTCTTCCCCGGCGATGAGCGCCATCAGTTCCGGGTCTGCCTCAATGCTGTCGATTGACGAAAGACGCAGGCGCTTTAATTCCGGGACAAGCTTCAGGATACGCGTGCAGAGATTGCCGAGCGACGGATTTCCGGGCAGGTCCGCACCATAGGATGTGATGTCGACACCGGTGACGACGATTTCGCTATAGCCGTTCTCCACAAGGGTGCGGACTTGGCTGACCACTTCGCCGGCGGGCACAGAGCGTGAGTTGCCGCGCCCGTAAGGAATGATACAGAAGGTGCAGCGATGGTCGCAGCCATTCTGCACCTGGACAAAGGCGCGGGCCCGGCCCTCGAAACCTTCAACAAGATGACCGGCCGTTTCCTTGACAGACATGATGTCGTTGACGCGGATGCGTTCAGTGCCGACGCCTTCCACGGCCAACCGGGAGAAAGCAGAGGCGTTTGTTTTTTCTTCATTGCCGATGACGAGGTCGACCTCATCCATTTCGCCAAACTGAGCCGGGTCAATCTGGGCGGCGCAGCCAGTCACGATGATGCGGGCTTCTTCATTGTCGCGGCGGGCCTTGCGAATGGCCTGGCGTGCCTGACGCACAGCTTCGTTGGTCACCGCGCAGGTGTTGAAGATGATGGCATTGTCGAGGCCTGCTTTTGCAGCGTGATCTTTCATGACCTCAGACTCGTAACTGTTAAGTCTGCAGCCAAAGGTCACGACATCAACGCTCGATGCACCTAGTTCTTTTTTGGGTGTGGCGGGCATTAAGCGACCTCAAAGAAACGGGCATCAAGCACACCATCATAATCATGGGTCGCCGGACCAGTCATCAACACATGATCGTCGCTCTCCCGCCACTCCAGGTGGAGATCTCCGCCGGGCAGGGTCACGATGGCTGTGCGATCGGTGAGGCGCTTCCGCGCGCTGGCGACAGCAGCGGCGCAAGCGGCTGTCCCGCAGGCCTTGGTGAGCCCGACGCCGCGCTCCCAAACTTTCAGATCCATATGTCCGCGGTCTGTCACATGAGCGAGCGAAATGTTCGCGCGTTCCGGAAACATGGGATGATTTTCCAAAAGTGGGCCGGCCTGGGTCAGATCGACGGCGTCGATATCGTCCACGAAAAAGATCGCATGGGGGTTGCCCATATTGACGGCGGCCGGCGTGTGCAGGACCGGCGCGTCGATCGGCCCGATCTGCAGCTCAATGCCGCGTGTGTCGCGAATTTCTTCCGCCAAGGGGATTTGATCCCATGCGAGCTTGGGTGTCCCCATGTCGACCGTGATGTCGCCGTTTTCTGCGCGCCAGCCTTTGGTGATCGCGCCGATTGTCTCGACGGTGACCTGGGTCTTGCCGGTTTCTTCCAGCATCAGCGAGGCAATGCAGCGCGCAGCATTGCCGCAGGCTTCGACTTCATCGCCGTCTGCGTTTCGGATGCCCATAAAGCAATCGCCGCCGGAACGGGGTTGCTCAATCAGAATGAATTGATCGCAGCCAATGCCGGTGTCGCGGTCTGCGATGGCGCGGACGATGGCATCGGAAAAGGTGACAGGGTGCGCACGAATATCGACCACGACAAAGTCATTGCCGAGGCCGTTCATTTTCCGGAATGGTATGGCGCCTAATTCACTCATAATGGGCGTTATATGGCCTTTTTGGTTCTGGATTGCCAGTTTTTCAAACGGTCAGTATGAGCGGGATGCCGCGCTTTCTGGGCTTTTGGGCGTGCAAAGTGATATGAAGGCTTGCCGGTGGGCTCAGGGCCGCGGCTGTTTGGCGCTTTTCAAGGGTTCTCTCAAGGTTCGTATGGGTTCTCTCAAAACACTGATGGCCGAGATTTCGGAGCGGATCCGAGCGAACGACGCGCAGTCTCGCAAGCTCTTGGTTAATGGTGCCCGGGATGTGGTGCTGAAGGGGTCGGGTCTTCTGGGCTTCCTCATCATGAATGCGGTCCTGGCGCGGGGGCTGGGGGTTGAGGCCTTTGGCCATTATGCCTTCGTGCTGTCGCTGGTCTTGTTGCTCAGTATGGCAGCCCGGCAGGGCATGGATAGCGGGATCCTCCGGTTCATCTCGGTGTACTCCGCGCAGAAAAAGTGGGGATTGCTGAGGGGCGTGATCGTCTGGATGACGACGCGGGTCGGCGTGGTCGCGGTTGCTATGGCATTGCTTGGCGCCGCAGGCCTTCTGATGTTCGGTCACCTTATCGATGCGGGGCTTTGGAAAACCGGATTGTGGGGGCTCTTGTTCCTTCCGCTTGTAGCGCTTTCTCATATGACCCAATTTGCCCTGCGGGGACGTCTGTGGATCGTCCGGGCGCAGATACCTGACCTTGTGCTGCGCCCTTACGGTGTCGCACTTCTGGTGGCGGTCTTGCTCGGTGCGGGTGTGTCCCTCGACGGCGGTGATGCAATGGCGATTACCGCCTTTTTGGCGGCTATCGGTGTCGCGCTTGGGTGGGTCTGGCTGCGACGTAGTCTGCCTGGTGAGGTGCTTTCCGGCACGGCTCAGTATGAACCAAAAGCCTGGCGTGAGGTCTCAACCCAACTCTTATTGGTTTCCGGTGCCAATCTAGTTCTGACCCAGACCGATATTGTTATGCTCGGTCTGCTGACAAGTACGGATCAGTCCGGTCTTTACTCTATCGCCAGTCGTCTGTCGGCGATCTCGATCTTCGCCATTATTGCGTTGGGGTCTATCGGTGCGCCGATGATCGCAAGTCTTCATGCGAAAGACGATAGGGAGGGGCTGACACGGCTCGTAAAGCTCATGGCGCGGCTCTCTCTCGCCACGCTGCTTCCGATGGGTTTTCTGTTTGCGGTTGCGGGACCCTTCATCTTAGGGCTTTTCGGAGATGAGTTTGTGACCGTCTATATGCCGCTGCTTGTGCTGGTTGGGGGGCAAACCCTTGCGGCGTGTTTCGGACCGGCGGCGATGTTGCTTACGATGACATCTGCTGAAGATGCGGCAGCGCGGATACTACTCTTTAGCGTTGCCGCCAATCTTGCGCTCAATGCGTTGCTTATTCCCCAGTTCGGGATGTTGGGTGCATCCATTGCGACCGCTCTTACAACATCGTTCCCCGCTGCAATCATGTTTTTGGCGGTTCGGCACAGGCTTCAAATCAGCTCAGCTGCTTTTTAACGCCGGACTTACAATTTGTTCAGCGGAACGACGTTGTCCGTCTTTTCCTGGACGTTTGCTTCAAGAAACTCTCTGCTGTCGAAGTGCGAAGGACGTTGGCCTTTGTTGAGAATGTGTTCGTAAACTGCGCGCACTTCGCTTGCTGTCCGCCGCACGTCAAACATTGTTTTTACGAGCCGCTGACCGTCCTTCGCCATCGCATCCAGTTTGGGCAGGTCGTTCAGTGCTCTGTTGATGGCGATTGCCACGTTCTTGGGCGATGCACGGTCAATTGACAGGCCGCTGACGCCGTCAATGACAACTTCGGGCAGTCCGCCGACGCGGTTTGTTAGCACCGGCACACCTGATGCGAGCGGTTCGACAACGCCACCACAATTCTCTGTACTGGGGATATGAACAACCAGATCGAACAGTGGCCAGGCTGTTTGCGAATTTTGTGGAGGGATCGCGCCAGGCAGTTCGACGCGCATGGATGCCACCTTCAGTGCTTTTCTGCGCAGGCGGCGTTCATAGGACACTCCGCTGCCCCACTGCCCTCCGATCAGAAGGCCGGTTACATCACTGCGCAGTTTTCCGAGATGGGAGAACGCATCAATGAGCACTTCGTGCTGCTTCAGGCCGCGGAGCTGTCCCAAATAATATTTGGGGGCGTACATGTAGCTGATGCTGCCAACGACCCTTTGCTCTTCCGAAATGCCCAAGATTTTTCGCATCTCCGTTCGGGCCGAAGAAATTTCGTCACTCAGGCAGTTGCCGTAATAGCTCAGGAATAGTCTGTCCTCTGGGATTCCAGCCTGGTGGTATAGGTCTTCGATAAATTTGCTGGAGGCAATCCAATAATCCTGATTGTTGCTGGAGGCGAGTTCCCAGTTGCGAAAGATGGCGTTCTCCAGATGCAGTGGCCCTGGAACCTGGAAAACACGCGGGATAGTTCGATCATGCCGAAGCGCCATGCGCATGGTGAGCGTGGTGCTGACAAAGTGGCTATGTATCAGGTCGGGCTGGACACGCTCTGTCAGGTTTCGAAAGGACGAGATAACAGAGGGCAGGCGCCATGGCTCTTTTGCGGGGAATTCAATGTCAACGATATGGATCTGAGCGCCGCTTTCAGTCCAAGCATTGCTGAATCCCCCGGCAAGGTTCGGGAGCGCGACATGGACTTCCACGCCCATTTTGCAAAGCTCCTGCACCTGCTCCAAAGCCCAACGAGCACCGTGGCTTGTTTTGACGAGTTGAAGAACGCGCATCTTTCCTCCGATGAGGGGACTATACTAACGCTGAATTTGACGCAGGGCGACCCACATTCTTGTCGCGTTGTTCGGTTCAGTCTTTTGTGAAGGAAGTCAGATTTGGAAGATCTACTACCCTTGGCGGGAAAAGCCGCTGATCTGTTGAAGTCCCGCGGTGAGAAGATCGCGGTCTCCGAGAGTTCTGTCGGTGGCCTGGTGTCGGCAGCCCTCATCGCGCAGCCGGGGGCCTCGGCCTTCTTTTTGGGATCGACGGTGATTTATACGCGTGAAGCGGGGCGAATTCTGCGCGATCGCTCGACCTTGAAGCTGGATGGGTTGAAGCCGCTCACGCCTGAATTTGCGCAGGCCATGGCGGATGGGTTTCGTACGCAGATGGAGGCGGATTGGGCGACCAGTGAAATGGGGGCGGCGGGTCCTGAAGGTTCGCCCTACGGGCCGAAGCCTGGTACGGCAGTGGTGGCGGTGTCAGGGCCGGTCTCCAGAGCGCAACTTGTTGAGACGGGTTCTGCTAACAGGATTGAGAACATGCGGTTCTTTGGGAAAGCCCAGTTGGAGCTTCTCATTGCGTGTTTGGAAGGTGTGTAACGTGCGCTGTTTGTAACGGCTTTCTCTAAGCCAGAATGTCCAGCGTTTCGCCCATCAACCTGTCGACGGTCTCAATGACCTTGGCATTGGCAGCGTAGTTGGTCTCGGCCTGGCTCATCTGAACCACCGCTTTGACAACACCATCCTCTTTGGCAGGCGGTGTGGTGCTGTTGCTGGTCACCTGTTCCACAGCATTGGTGCCGGCCTTGGCGATTTTTGCCGCCGCCTGGTCGAAGCTTTGGAGGGCATTGTGGGCGCCCTGGACTGCTGTACCGAGTGCATCAATCATGGGGTCTAAGCTATCCCCAGCCCGTTAACGGCTTGTTAGGAAACTGGGTTAACGGGCGTCAACGCTGTTTGGTTGGTCCAATTGATCTGTTTGTGACGGGGTTAACTGGCCGTTTGACCTGCTTAGTAACCCTACAACTCTAAATGGGGTCCTTTTATCTTCTGGACATATCTCAACTTCTGCGATGAGTGGCTCTGTATCATCTGCAGAAACCCAGAGTTTCAGGCCGAACACCGGATCTGGGCTCTCGTCACCTGCCTTTCCACCAAAAGACTGTTTTGAATTTCCCATCAGTGAGAAATGCGTGTGGCGCGCGAACAGTTCTTTGTCGTCGAACTCTTCTTGGCTGAGGTCAATTGTTTCCCGGGGCATTGCTTCACACCATTCGTTGATTGGAAAGGTCCGGGCGCCGACATCAAATATTGCGATCATCCCTGGCTGGATGTCGACCGTGTCCGCTCGAGTATCTTTCAATAGCAAGCGCTGCAAACCTCCGAACGTTAGGAGGCTGGCTTGGACATTTCTAAGAGTGTTTTCGGTGTTGTTTGCCACAGCAAAAGAACAAATTAACTCGTAGAGATAAGCAGTCTCTTCTGGGGCGCGATAGCTGAAGCATTCGCGAGGGAGTTGTGCTCCCGATATGATCGCTAGAGGTCTCTTTTGAGATTGGCGCCACCACTTTAATGCGTAGGGACGTACGTCTATCCAGATAATGTAGATTGTCTGGAGTATCAGGAGAACTAGTGCCAGCTGGTACCAGGTGGGAGAGCCCAAGCCAAGAGGAACTAAAATTGGGTGAAATGACCACCAAAGTAGCGAAATAGATGACCAAAGGAGCAAAACGCTCACAACGCCTGATACTCGCATCAAAGCCTCCCAGACGGACTTTAGTGCTCGTAGAATTCTTCTTAAATTGACCATTTTTCGAGGCTATACGGCTTGTCAATTACGGCAAGTGGGAAATTGACTGCGGGAATTGACAGAAAACGCCTTTCTGCCTAATTTGCGCGCTCTTTCGGAGCAGATTTGTATGCTTCGGTCCTGACGAGGTCTCCGAGGAGGCCGGGATCACCACCTGTCGGCGAGGGTTCGCTCACAGGTGTTTTTGTGCTTTGGGTTTTTTCTGGCGGGAGACCGCCGTTTGAAGCATTTCCAGGTGAAGTGGTCCCGGTTCACCGTCCGGAAATGCGACAAATAAAAATTTCAGCGGTTTGACGCTTAGGAAAACCGATGAAGGAACGCGATGTTTGAGAGCTTAACAGACCGGCTTGGGTCCGTTTTTGACAATCTGAGAGGCAAGGGTGCCCTCGGACCGAAAGACGTGGATGAAGCGCTGCGTGAAGTGCGCCGCGCTCTCCTGGAAGCCGATGTGGCGCTCCCCGTTGCCAAGTCCTTTATCGAGAAAGTGCGCGAGCGGGCCGTTGGCCAAGAGGTGCTCCGCTCTGTGACGCCGGGCCAGCAAGTCGTCAAAATCGTTCATGATGCGATGGTGGAGACGTTGGGCACGGAGCCCGCGCCCATCTCCCTAGCGGCGGCGGCGCCTGTCGTTATCATGATGGTAGGCCTGCAGGGGTCGGGTAAGACGACCTCGACGGCGAAGATCGCAAAGCGGCTCACGCTCCAAGAAAAGAAAAAGGTTTTGATGGCGTCGCTCGACGTGCGCCGTCCAGCTGCCCAGGAACAATTGAAGGTTCTGGGTGAGCAAACAGAGATTGCGACGCTCCCCATTATTGAAGGGCAGCAGCCTGTCGATATTACCAAGCGCGCCGTGCAGGCCGCAAAGCTCGGTGGCTTTGACGTGATCATGCTCGACACGGCGGGCCGGTTGCACGTGGACGAAGCGCTGATGGCGGAAATGGCCGATGTGCGCGCCGTATCTGAGCCGCATGAGACGCTGCTTGTTGCTGACAGTCTCACCGGCCAGGACGCCGTCAATGTGGCGGAACAGTTCCACGACCGCATTGGTCTGACGGGGATTGTGCTGACACGAACGGACGGCGATGGCCGCGGCGGTGCCGCGCTGTCCATGCGCGCTGTAACGGGCGTGCCGATCAAGCTCCTCGGCACCGGTGAAAAGCTTGATGAGCTGGAAGACTTCGCGCCGGACCGGGTTGCAGGCCGCATTCTTGGCATGGGCGATGTTGTCAGCCTGGTTGAGAAGGCGGCGGAGACCATCGACGCTGAAAAAGCGAATGAGATGGCGCGCAAGATGAAGAAGGGTCAGTTTGACCTGGACGACCTTGCAGAGCAGCTGAAACAGATGGGCCGCATGGGCGGCATGGCCGGTGTGCTTGGCATGTTGCCGGGCATGGGCAAGATGAAGAAGCAGATGAATGCGGCGGAGCTCGATGACAGTGTCATCAAGCGCCAGAGCGCCATCATCTCTTCCATGACCAAAGAAGAACGGCGCAATCCGAAGATCCTGAACGCGAGCCGCAAGAAGCGGGTGGCGGCGGGCTCTGGCACGACGGTTCAAGAGATTAATCGTCTTCTCAAGATGCATCGCCAGATGGCGGACATGATGAAGAAGATGGCGAAGGGCGGCATGAAAGGCTTGGGGAGCCTCTTTGGCGGTGGCATGCCGGAAATGCCAGCTGACCTGCCTGCAGACATGCCAACGGACCCGAAAGAAATCCAGCGCCTGCTAGGGGATCAGCCGGGCGGTCTGCCAGGCCTGCCGACGGGGTCGATTGCCGGCGGGGTTCCGGGTTTGCCTGGTTTGGGCGGCGCGCCGGGGGGGCTTCCAGGTCTGCCTTCTGGTCGGGGCGGTAAGAAGGGCAAAAAGAAATGAGCCAGACAACTGACAGAAGTGATGGTGGCGACAGCGCGCGGGCAACAGAAGTGCTCGGCAAGCTTCGCTCCAGCATCGACAATATTGATGCGGCCCTTGTTCATATGCTCGCAGAGCGTTTCAAGTGCACGCAAGCGGTGGGTGAGTTGAAGGCAGCGCATGATCTGCCGCCTGCCGATCCAGCACGGGAAGAAAAGCAAATCGCGCGGCTGCGCAAACTGGCGGAAGACGCGGACCTTGATCCCGCCTTCGCTGAAAAGTTTCTCAACTTCCTCATTGAGGAAGTTATTCGTAATCACAAAGCAATTCGCGGTTGAGACCAACCGCTATAGCCGTTTCTTAAGGAGATATAAGATGGCATTGAAGATCAGACTGGCCCGGGGTGGCAGCAAGAAGCGTCCGTATTACCGGATCGTTGTTGCTGACGTTCGTTCCCCACGTGATGGCCGCTTCATTGAAAAAGTAGGTAGCTACAATCCGCTGCTTCCAAAGGATCATGCGGATCGCGTGAAGCTGGAAGTTGAACGCATTCAGCACTGGGTTGCCAATGGCGCGAAGCCGACAGACCGTGTGCTGCGCTTCATGGATGCCGCTGGTCTTGCGAAGCGTCCGGCTCGCAACAACCCGAACAAGGGTAAGCCTGGTCAGAAAGCTCAGGAGCGTCTGGAAGCTGAACGCCAAGCTGCAGAAGAGGCAAAAGCTGCAGCAGAAGCACCTGCTGAGGAAGCTCCCGCAGAAGAGGCAGTAGCAGAGGGCTAACCCCCTCTTTGCGTTTCTTCCATGCCAGTGAATCTTCCATGATTGGCGAAGCTGACCCAAAGACTGCTGACATGAGCATCGTTCTGGGCGTCGTGACCGGCGCCCATGGGGTGAGTGGACGGCTTCGGGTGAAGCCCTTTACGGGCGAGCCGGAAGCGATCGGCGACTACGGACCGGTGACGGTTCGTGGTGTCTCCCGGGAGATCAAAGTGACAGGCGCCGGCAAGGGCCAAGTCACCATTGAGCTTGAAGGGATCAAGAACCGGGATGCGGCGGAGGCCCTGAAAGGGGCTGAGCTGACTGTCACCCGGGAAGATCTGGGAGAGACGGAGCCTGACGATGAAGGCTGGTTCCATGCTGACCTGATCGGTCTAAGGGTCGAGACAGAAAAGGGCGAGCTGCTCGGTTCTGTTGTGGCGGTCTTGGATTTCGGCGCAGGCGACATTCTGGAGATTGCGCCTGCCGATGGACAACCTTCGGTCATGATGGCGTTTACGGAAGAGAACGTGCCGAGTGTTGATATGGCGGGCGGCAAACTGATTGCCGATCCACCGTTCGGCACCTTTGAGACGGAAGAAGAGAAGGCCAAGCCAAAGCGCCGGAAACGGCGGCGAAGCCCTAAAGCCCGGGCCAGAGAACGGGCTCGGGAAACTGCCCGTGCAAAGGGGCACGAGAGTGGCAATGGCTGATCTCGATACCGAAAGCGCCTGGCGGGCCAGTGTACTGACCCTCTTCCCGGACATGTTTCCGGGCTCGCTGGGACATTCCTTGGCGGGCAAGGCGCTCGAAGAGGGCGCATGGTCTCTTGAGACCGTCAACATTCGGGACTTCGGTCAGGGCAAACATGCCCAGGTCGATGATACCCCTTCTGGCGGTGGGGCCGGCATGGTGTTGAAGGCGGATGTGCTGGGCGATGCCATTGATGCCGCAAGCCCTGCCGGAGATGCCCGTCCGCGGCTTTATCTGAGCCCCAGGGGCGCTCCGCTCACCCAGGCAAGGGTGCGGGAGCTGGCAAGCGGGCCAGGTGTGGTGCTTCTCTGTGGCCGTTTTGAGGGCATAGATGAGCGGGTCATCGAGGGCCGGGTTCTGGAAGAGGTGAGCCTCGGCGATTTTGTGCTGTCAGGCGGAGAGCCTGCGGCTTTGGCGCTTTTGGATGCGGTTATCCGGCTGCTTCCAGGGGTTATGGGGGCGGAAGCCTCCGGCGAAGATGAGAGTTTTGAAGGAGGTCTCCTGGAATATCCGCATTACACGCGGCCCCAGGTCTGGGAAGGTAAGGAAATCCCTGCCGTTCTCACCTCCGGAGATCACGGAAAGGTCGCGGCATGGCGCCGGGAGCAGTCCGAAAAGTTAACAAAAGAGCGGCGGCCAGATTTGTGGCAAAAAATGCACAAAGAAGGTCGCACAACAGATTGATATGTGGTACCTACGCGCGCTTTCGGGGAATCCGTCCCGAAAACCCGCCGTATCCGGCAAAAAAGGTTTGAAGCGATGAACATCATCCAAGAGCTTGAAAAAGAGCAAATTGCGTCCCTGGGCAAAGACATTCCGGTTTTCGATCCGGGCGATACGGTTCAGGTGAACGTCAAGGTGGTGGAAGGCACCCGCGAGCGTATTCAGGCGTTCGAAGGCGTGGTCATTTCGCGCTCCGGCGAAGGCGTCAATGAGAGCTTCACGGTTCGCAAGATTTCATATGGCGAAGGCGTTGAGCGTGTGTTCCCTGTTTATGGGCCGCTGATTGACAGCATTAAAGTGGTTCGTCGCGGACGTGTGCGTCGCGCGAAGCTCTACTACCTACGTGGCCGTCGCGGTAAATCGGCCCGTATTGCGGAGCGTCAGGATAATCGGAACAAGAAGTCCGCCGCTGCAAAATAAGAAGCCACTGCCCCCAGGGGCAAACGGCACACGAAGAGCGGGCAAGGCCAACAGGCCTTTCGCCCGTTTTTTGTTATTCGGCACTTAAACCGTGCCCAAATTTGAATTTGATCAAGTGAGATGTGTTCGCCTGCGATGAACGCATGACATGAGGAGAAGTGAGAATGTCTGGTCCCCGTACTATGTATGACAAGATCTGGGATGCCCATCTGGTGGATGCTCAGGATGACGGAACCTGCCTTCTCTATATTGACCGCCATCTTGTGCATGAAGTGACAAGCCCGCAGGCGTTTGAAGGTCTGCGAATGTCGGGTCGCAAGGTCCGTGCGCCGGAAAAGACGCTCGCCGTTGCTGACCACAATGTGCCGACGGAAGGCCGGGCGAACGGCATCGCGGATGAGGAAAGCCGCATTCAGGTCGAGACACTGGAAAAGAACGCCAAGGACTTTGGTGTGGAATATCTGGAGATGCTCGATATCCGCCAGGGCGTTGTACATATCGTGGGCCCTGAACAGGGTTTTACGCTGCCGGGTACAACGATTGTCTGCGGTGACAGCCACACCTCGACCCACGGTGCTTTTGGCGCCTTGGCACACGGGATCGGTACGTCGGAAGTGGAACATGTGCTGGCCACTCAGACGCTGATCCAGTCCAAAGCGAAAAACATGAAGGTGGAAGTGAACGGCAAGCTGCCTGCGCATGTGACGGCCAAGGATATCATCCTCGCGGTGATCGGCGAGATCGGCACGGCGGGGGGCACCGGCTATGTGATGGAATATACGGGCGAAGCCATTCGCGATCTTTCCATGGAAGGCCGGATGACGGTCTGCAACATGTCCATTGAAGGGGGGGCACGTGCGGGTCTCATCGCACCGGATGAGAAGACGTTTGAGTACCTCAAAGGCCGCCCGCGGTCCCCGCAAGGGGCGGACTGGGATGCGGCCGTTGCCTATTGGAAAACACTGCCATCTGATGAAGGTGCCACTTACGACAAGGTGGTGACGCTTGATGCGTCTAATCTGCCGCCGACGCTTACCTGGGGCACGAGCCCGGAGAATGTTGTTTCTATTGAAGGGGCGGTGCCGGACCCGTCAAAGATCGAAGACGAAGCAAAGCGTACTGCCGTTGAACGGGCACTCGCCTATATGGGTCTTGAGGCCAATACGCCAATGACAGACATCAAGATCGACCGCGCCTTTATCGGGTCCTGTACCAATGGCCGGATCGAAGACATTCGCGAAGTTGCCCGTGTGGCCAAAGGCAAAAAAGTGGCGAGCCACGTAAGTGCGATGGTGGTGCCTGGGTCCGGTCTTGTGAAAGAGCAGGCGGAGCAGGAAGGTCTCGACAAGATCCTCATCGAAGCAGGGTTCGATTGGCGTGAGCCTGGCTGCTCCATGTGCCTGGCGATGAACGCAGACAAGCTTGCCGAAGGTGAGCGGTGTGCCTCTACGTCCAACCGGAATTTTGAAGGCCGCCAGGGTCGCGGCGGGCGCACGCATCTCGTGTCGCCGGAAATGGCGGCTGCTGCAGCCATTGCCGGTCACTTTGTCGACGTTCGCAAGTTTGAAGGAGAGTGAGCATGGATAAGTTCAAAAAAGTCGAGGGCGTTGCCGCCCCCCTGCCGATCCTGAATGTCGACACGGACATGATCATTCCGAAACAGTTCCTGAAGACCATTAAGCGCACAGGTTTGGGTAAGAACCTGTTTGATGAAATGCGCTACACCAAAGAAGGCGACGAGATTGCAGACTTTGTGCTGAACAAGCCGCAATATCGTAATGCGGAGATTCTGGTGGCCGGGGACAATTTCGGCTGCGGCTCGTCTCGTGAGCACGCACCCTGGGCAATTGCTGACTTTGGCATCAAGGTGATTATTTCCACCTCGTTTGCAGACATTTTCTACAATAACTGCTTCAAGAACGGCATCCTGCCCATCAAGCTTGACCAAGCTGATGTGGACAAGCTGATGGATGACGCGGAGCGCGGTGCCAACGCGACGGTTTCTGTTGATCTGGAAACCCAGGAGATCAAAGGTCCGGACGGCGGCGCGATCTCCTTCGAGATTGATCCGTTCCGCAAGCATTGCCTGCTCGAAGGTCTCGACGATGTGGGCCTCACACTTCAGAAGGAAGAGAAGATCACCTCTTTTGAAGGCAAGCGGAAGACAGAGCAGCCCTGGCTCTGAGCTGCCACGTCATTCTGAGAACACATTGATCCCCGGTGGCTCGCGCACCCGGGGATTTTTTTCTCGGTGTCACCCTCGGGCTTGACCCGAGGGCCCAGGCTTCAGGTTCACCATACTATGGATGCTCGGGTCACGCCCGAGCATGACAATCGACGGAATACTTGGTTCCCCTCGTGCCAGGGTCTACCCTGAACTCTCCTAGGGGAATGGGAGATCTTCATGGAATTGAACACGGATTTGATCGCGACAATTGCCGCGTCTGCGCTTGCGCTGATGATGGGATGGTTCGGGCTTCGCATCATGGCGGAGCGGATCAAGGCCAAGGGCCTCGGGCCCTACAATCTGCAAGGCCTGGGGCTTGTTCTTTTGCTTCCCACGATCCTGATGCTGCTGGTCGTCAGCGATGAGATGCCGACGGAGGTTATTGCGACGCTGCTGGGCGGTGTCGCCGGCTATATTTTCGGCCGAGGGGATGACAAGCCACCCAGACCCCCAGTCTCAAAATAGACACTCACGCCTAATTCAAGCTGGAATCCTCTGAATCCGGGTGCTCAAGGGTGACATTGGCCTGAAAAGGCGGTAAGACCCTCGCGATTTCCGCATTTGATGAGGAAAAAGAGCGGTTTGCGCGCTCCGTTCGTTTGAGCTGCGTCGTCGCCTTTCATCGTCAAAATGCCCATAAATTCAAAGGTTTAGTTGATCCATGAGCAGGAATATTCTCATTGTCGCCGGCGACGGCATCGGCCCGGAAGTGATGGGCCAGGTCGAGCGCATCATTGCCTGGTTCAACGAAAACCGGGGCTTTGACGGCGTCGTCGAGAACGAGCTTGTCGGTGGCTCCTGCTATGACGCGCACGGCGTTGCCGTGACAGACGAGACGGTGGAAAAGGCAAAGGCAGCGGACGCCGTCATGCTCGGCGCTGTCGGGGGGCCTAAATGGGACGATGTGCCGTTTGAGGTGCGCCCGGAAGCCGGTCTTCTGCGGCTGCGGAAGGATTTGGGTCTTTTTGCCAACCTGCGCCCTGCGATCTGCTTCCCTGCGCTTGCGGAAGCCTCTTCGCTTAAGACCGAGCTTGTTAAGGGCCTCGACATTATGATCGTGCGTGAGCTCACCGGTGGTGTCTATTTCGGCGAGCCCAAGGGCATTGACGATCTGCCGAACGGCGAGCGCCGCGGCTATGACATGCAGGTCTATGACACGCACGAGATTCAGCGGATCGGCCGCGTTGCCTTTGATCTTGCGAAGAAGCGCGACAATCGAGTCATGTCTGTCGAGAAGCGGAATGTGATGCAGTCCGGCCTGTTCTGGTACCAGGAAATGGTGAAGCTCGGCGCTGAGGAATTCCCGGACGTCAAGCTTGAGCACATGCTGGCGGACAATTGCGGCATGCAGCTGGTGAAGAACCCAAAACAGTTTGACGTGATCGTGACCGATAATCTGTTCGGCGACATGCTCTCAGACGTGGCCGCCATGCTCACAGGGTCGCTCGGCATGCTGCCGTCGGCGTCGCTGGGTGCGAAGGATGAAAACGGCAAGGCCTGCGCCATGTACGAGCCTGTGCACGGGTCTGCGCCGGATATTGCTGGCCAGGGCCTCGCAAATCCGATTGCGACGGTGCTCTCCTTTGCCATGGCCCTTCGTTACACGTTCGATCTGGGTGCAGATGCTGACCTGCTGGAAGGTGCTGTGGAAGATGTGCTGGCTGACGGGTTGCGCACGGGCGACATCATGCAGCCGGGCAAGAAACAGGTTGGAACCGTGGAAATGGGCGACGCGATCCTTGCTGCGCTCACCAAACGGACCAGTTAGAGAATTTAACCGACCACCTGATATGCTCACGGATTGATCGCATCAGGCGGTCATCCGAAGAAGAGAACTCGCCGTCAACGAGGCGCGAGTGGGCTCAAGGAGAAGTAAGATGGGTTTGAAAGTAGCCATCGTTGGCGCCACAGGAAATGTGGGCCATGAATTACTGAACATTCTGGACGAGCGGAATTTTCCGGCGACCGAAGTGGTTGCGCTGGCATCGCGCCGCAGCCAGGGCAAGGAAGTCTCCTTCGGTGATCGAACTTTGAAGTGTCAGGCGCTGGAGAATTACGACTTCACCGGCACGGACATCTGTCTCATGTCGGCTGGCGGGACAGTCTCTGGCGAATGGTCGCCGAAGATTGCGGCTGCCGGTTGTGTGGTGATCGACAATTCGTCCAAATGGCGGACGGATCCGGACGTGCCGCTCATCGTGCCGGAAGTGAACCCTGAGGCAATTGACCTCTTTTCGAAGAAGAACATCATTGCCAACCCGAATTGCTCGACAATGCAGCTGATGGTCGCGCTGAAGCCTTTGCATGATGCCGCGAAGATCAAGCGGGTCGTCGTGGCGACCTATCAGTCTGTGTCTGGTACGGGTAAGGCCGCAATGGATGAGCTCTTCAACCAGACGCGGGCGATTTTTGTGAATGACCCCATCGAGAAAGAGGTTTACCCCAAACAGATCGCCTTCAATGTGATCCCCCATGGCGGTGACTTCATGGAAGATGGCGGGACCACGGAAGAGTGGAAGATGGTTGTGGAGACAAAGAAGATTTTGGATCCCAAGATCAAGGTCTCCGTCACGGTCGCACGGGTGCCTGTTTTTGTGGGCCACTCGGAAGCGGTGAATATCGAGTTTGAAAACGAAATCGATGACAACCAGGCCCGGGAAATTTTGCGGGAAGCACCTGGCATCCTCGTGATCGACAAGCGGGAAGATGGCGGTTACATCACGCCCGTTGAATGTGTTGGTGACTATGCAACCTTTGTGAGCCGTATCCGTGTCGACCCGACTCTGGAAAACGGTCTAAGTCTTTGGTGTGTGTCGGATAATCTTCGCAAAGGTGCTGCACTTAACGCTATTCAGATTGCGGAGCTTTTGCTTGAGCGCGGGTTGATCAAAAAAGCGGCATAACGCCTAAACGGAAATCACTCATTAGGGCTCTGGCAAGAAATGGTCAGGGCCCTTTTTGTATTTTGTGTTTGCGCTGCAACCATTTTCACAAATTGAGATTTTTATTTTCAACGCTTTAACTCTTCCGGGGCAACGATCCTCTCATGTCTCACGGTCCAATGGCGGCCTGTGGTGTTACTTGAGGGTTGAGTATGTCGCTGACGATTGATGCGGGGTGGGTCGTGATATGCACGGTGCTGGTCTTGTTGATGCAGGCTGGCTTCATCTGTTTGGAAACCGGGCTTGTCCGGGCCAAGAACTCCATCAATGTGGCGCTGAAGAATGTGAGCGACTTCTGTGTCGCAAGTCTTCTGTTTTGGGTTGTGGGTTTTGGGGTGATGTTCGGTGCCTCGGACAATGGTCTGATTGGCGCGAGTGGATTTCTTCCTAGTGTCGGGCTCAATCCCACGGCTGAAGATGTTTGGCTCATTGCCTTCTTCTTCTTTCAGCTCGCCTTTTGCAGCACAGCAGTGACGATCTTTTCAGGGGCCGTTGCTGAACGAATGTCCTTTCGCAGCTTTATCGTGGCAACGATGCTTTTAGCTGCGATCATCTACCCGGTGACCGGACATTGGGCCTGGGCCAGTCTCTTGAACACGGAGACAGAGGGATGGCTGGAGGCTCTCGGATTTATTGATTTTGCGGGATCCACTGTCGTGCATTCGGTTGGCGGCTGGGTTGCCTTTGCCGCTGTGCTTGTTCTGGGGCCCCGGCTTGGACGGTTTGGGCCAGAAGGTGGCGCGATTGAGCCTCACAATATGCCGATGGCGGCACTGGGTATGTTTCTCATCTTCATTGGTTGGTTTGGTTTTAACGGTGGTTCGACCCTCGCTTTTGATGGGTCGGTACCGGTGGTCCTCGTCAACACGCTGCTTGCGGCTGCCGCGGGAGGGGGCGCTACAATTCTTCTTACCTGGCTTAAAGATGGACGGCCCCACCCAAATGCTGTGCTGAATGGGGTTCTGGCTGGTTTGGTTGCGATCACAGCGTCGGCAAATATGGTCGCCATTCATGATGCTGTGTTGATCGGTGCCATTGGCGGGTTTGTCTGTTTTGCTGCGACGATCCAGCTCGAGATTTGGCGGGTCGATGATGCGATTGGTGCAGTCCCTGTCCATTTGGCTGCGGGCATCTGGGGCACGTTAGCAGTCAGCCTTTTTGCGGACATGTCTTTCTTTGGGGAAGATGCGACGCGCATGGGGCAACTCGGGGTGCAGCTATTGGGTGTTGCCGCGATTGGTGCTTATGCTTTTGGCGTCTCGTTCTCGGTGCTGGCTTTCATTGATGCGTTTGTTCCCTTGCGGGTGAGTGTGCGTGCGGAGCGCGAGGGGCTCAATGTCTCCGAACATGGGGCGAGTTCCGCTCTGCTGAACCTTCTGAATGTTATGGAAGATCAGAGTCGTCGAGGCGATTTCTCAAACCATGTGCCTGTCGAAAATTTTACCGAGGCCGGGGAGATTGCGGTCCGCTATAACAAGGTTCTCGACAGGTTTTCAGAGCAGGTACTTGCCAATGACGCAGCCATCGCACAATTGGTAGAAGCGCGCGATAAGGCAGAGCTTGCCAATGCGTCAAAATCTGAATTCCTGGCCAATATGAGCCATGAGCTTCGCACGCCCCTCAATGCCATTATCGGTTTCTCAGAGATCATCAATAATGAACTTTTTGGACCGCTCGCGAACGACCAATATAAGGAGTATGCGGGTGACATTCACAGTTCCAGCCGACATTTGCTCAGTCTGATTAATGACATTCTGGACTTGTCGAAAATCGAGGCGAACCGTTTCGAACTGGACGACAATGAATTGAATGTGAGCGAGCTTTTTGACTCCTGTGCCGCGATGATGAGTCACCGCGCAGAAGAAGAGCAAATCTCTTTCGAAGTTTCAGTGGCGCCCGAGCTTCCGATGGTTGTTGCTGATAAACGCGCGATGCGCCAGATGGTGCTCAATCTTGTGTCGAATGCGATCAAGTTCACACCCGAAAAGGGGACGGTTCGCTTGTCGGCTTTTGTTGAACCCGATGGTCGGGTGGCTCTTCAGGTAAGTGATACTGGCATTGGCATCGCCAAAGATGATATGCCCAAAGCGCTTGAGCCCTTCCGGCAGATTTCGACGGATGAAACTGTTTACTCTGCCGAGGGCACGGGGTTGGGCCTTCCGCTCACGGTTGCGCTTGCGCGGCTACATGATGCGACTTTCGTGATCAATTCAACACGCGGTGAAGGCACAACAATTACTTTGCGCCTGCCGCTTGAGCGAATTGTTCGCACGACGGTGGCTGCGTGAGGGTTTCGCTACCCTCCGTTGCGTCGCTTGCTTCTTCAAGAACCCGTTCGACTTCTTTCAGCAGTGCACCCAACTCATAGGGTTTTGTCACGCACCCGTTCATTCCGGCCTGGGAAAACTTCTCACCCTCCTTGTCGACGAGATCTGCCGTTACGGCGAGGATTGGGACGGTTGAGCCCGTCGCTCTAATAGCTCTGGACGCCTGGAGGCCATCCATGATGGGCATGTGAATGTCCATGAGCACGATGTCGAACAGGTCCGGGCGAAAAGCTGCGACCGCCTCTGCGCCATTGCATGTCATCGTCAGGTCGAACTCCAAAACGGCTGCAAAGCGTTTCAGTATCTCCTGGTTCATCGCATTGTCTTCGGCAGCGAGAACCCTCAATCTGGACGTTGACTGAAGCTCGGCCTGCTGGGATGGCTTTTCTGCAGACCTTTCGGCATGAGAAACGGGCACAGGTAGTTTAAGGGTGAAAAATGTGCCTTCACCTGGTTCGGATTCGACCAAGATCTCCCCGTCCATCAAATCAACCAGAGATTTGCAAATCGAGAGGCCCAATCCAACCCCTTCATGTCGGCGGGTGCTCGATGGATCAATCTGTTCGAACCGATGAAAGATGCGTTCTAGTTGATCAGGCGCCATGCCCTCGCCTGAATCTTCAACTGTAAAGAGGACTTGGTTGCTCTCCTCGCACTTGGAGACGTGAATTTTTACGAAACCGTTTTCGGTGAACTTGATGGCATTGTCGCCGAGATTGATAAGGATCTGCTGTATCCTCAAGGCATCTCCCTTGATGGTACAGTCTTTCAGATCACTTTCGATTTCTAGGGAGAGTGATTTTTTCTTCGCCTTCGGCATCAGCATGACTTCCAGCCGCGCAAGCAGGTCGCTCAAGAAAAAGTCTTCAGGGTGAATGGAGAGTCTTGCTGCTTCCAGCTGAGAGTAGTCGAGCAGGTCCTTGATCAGTTCGAGCGCCGCATAGGTTGCCTGCTTGGCCATGTCGACACATTCGATTTGCTCTTCATCGAGTTTTGAGAATTCCAGAACGGACAGCATCCCAAGCACGCCGTTCAAGGGTGTTCGTGCTTCGTGGCTCATATTTGCCAGAAATGCAGACTTGGTCTCACTTGCGGCTTCCGCCTTTTCTTTGGCGGTCTCCAGTTCATCCGAAATTTTCTGAAGGGAACTAGCTTGCCGCTCGGCTTGTGCGAGAAGTTCTTGCTCTTTGGTGATATCGACGAAGGTGCCGAATACTGAGATCGGTACATTGTCTGGACCGACTTCGCATTGTCCGTTCGATCGGACATGACGGATGGAGCCGTCCCTGTGTCTGAGCCTTGCTCGAAATTCGAAACCCTCGCCTTTTTCGATTGCGGCGGTGATGGCTTCGCTGACAATTGACTGATCGTCGGGATGATATCGGTCTATGGCAGCTTCGATGGTGGGTTTGAATGTTTCCGGTTGAAGGCCGTGAATTTCGAAGACCTGGTCGGTCCACTCCATTTGGTCTGATTCAACCTGCAATCGCCAGAGACCGACCCCTTCTAGCAGGTCAACGTTTCGATAGAGCAGTTTTGTCTTGTGCCGCTCTCTCTCAAGGGCCTCGTCAACCGACTGGTCTGTAATCAGTCCAAGAAAGTGTTTTGGACCTCCATTGCTCTCAAGTGAAAAGACGGTGACTGTGACGGGAAATATACTGCCGTCTTTCCGCCTTCCTTTAAGCGTCCGGTCAGGTCTCAGCGCTCGGCCGCCCGCGCCAACTGTGGAAGCATCCAAGTGCGCCTGGTGTCGGCGCCCTTCCTCATCCGGCATAAGAACGGAGATGTTTTGGTTCAGCAATTCCTGCTTGGTGTACCCAAACATGTCTTCGATGGCGGGGTTTGTTGCGACGATTTCCCCCTTGGCGTTGATGGTCACAAAGCCATCAGATAAGGAAGAGGCAACGGCGTCGAATGACGAAGCGAGATCCATGAATACCCTCATAGAATGTCAATCGCCACCGCTTGTCAGTTTCGCAGACGACCCGTTTCACTATTGTTAATTGGAAGACGCAATCTGTGCCGGACAGGTGCCTGCTTTGCCGGGTTTCGAGGGGTTTTGTGGCTTGGCACGTCCGTCCAAGCTCACTAGTCTGCGCCCACTGCACCTATCCTGTTTGTTTGGAGACTTTTTACCATGACCGCAACCGTTCGCCCCCGTCGCTCCGTTCTTTATATGCCGGGGTCCAATGCGCGCGCGTTGGAGAAGGCCCGCTCAATCCCCGCAGATGCGCTCATTCTCGATTTGGAGGATGCTGTTGCGCCGGATGCGAAGGCCGAGGCGCGGGCGCAGGTATGCGAGGCGGTCAAGCAAGGCGGTTATGGGAAGCGGGAAATCATCATAAGGGTGAACGGTCTTTCCACGGAATGGGGCGAGGCTGATATTGAAGCGGCGGTGGCTGCAGGCCCGGATGGCATCCTCGTGCCGAAGGTAAGTTCTGCCGAGGATGTGGCGGCGGCGTCTGCGCTCCTCGACAAGGCGGGCGCCGGTGCTGATATGCAGCTCTGGGCCATGATGGAGACGCCTTTGGCCATGCTGCAGGCGCAATCGATTGCTGCGGCTGCGCCGAAGACCCGAATGACAACCTGGGTCATGGGCACCAATGACATTGCGAAAGAGCTCCGGTGTGCCCACACGCCTGACAGGCAGCCCATGATGACCTCATTAGGGCTCTGCATGCTGGCGGCGCGTGCCTATGGGATCACCATCCTCGACGGCGTCTATAATGATATCAAAAACGAGGCCGGGTTTGCGGCCGTCTGCGAGCAGGGCCGGGATCTGGGGCTTGATGGCAAGACGCTCATCCATCCAAGCCAGGTCGGCCCCTGTAACACGATCTTCTCTCCCGATGCGGATGAGGTCACGTTCTCGCGTCAGGTAATTGAGGCTTTCAAGCTGCCCGAAAATGCGGGCAAGGGGGTTCTCAAAGTAGAGGGCAAGATGGTTGAGCTTCTCCATGCAGAGATCGCTGAGCGGGTGGTCGCAATTGCGGACGCGATCGCCGAGCTGGAAGCAGCTGGCTGATTTTGCCTGTTCATGATACGTTCCTCTTTTGATGCGAACCTGCATTGATTGTTGGGAGGACGGTTATGGGCGACACAAGCAAGAAAACAGCGGAAGACTATGTGATCCGGACCGCTGGGCTGAAGCCAGCGGAGATCTATTCTTTCACACATCCGCTGAATCCCAATTCGGCGATTTCGTTTGTACCCCTCTCCGACCGCGTGGGGATGGAGCGGGCGCAGCTTGGGCTGGGCCGTATTCCGCCTGGCCGGGAGAGCTTTGTGCCTCACGCCCATAGTGCTCAGGAAGAGTTTGTCTTCATTCTTGAGGGTGAGGGCGAGATGGAGATTGACGGCGAGCGTGTCGCAATCGGGCCGGGCGACTATGTCGGGTTTCCCATCGATGGCGCTGTGCATCAGCTCTACAATACGGGCGATGCAGACCTGGTATATCTGATGGGCGGAGAGCGCACGCCGACCGACATGTCGCATTTCCCGACCATTGGAAAGATCGGTGTCTGGGCGGGTGGCACCATGCGGTACATTGACGAGGATGCTGTTCAGCAATTCTCGCCGGATGATTTTGTCGAACTTCAGGGTTAGTCGACAGTCAGACTTGCCAGATCAAAAGCCCTGGCTGCGTATACAGATGGTTGTCAGACTGATATAGGCTGCAATCAAGTTTGAGCAGTTTGACGGCAGGCAGGAACATGAGTGGAAAGACAAATTCCGGTAATTTCTTTGAGGATTTCAGCGTCGGGCAGGTTCTGACCCACGCGACGCCCCGGACCATCACTGCCGGTGATGTTGCTGTCTATAACAGTCTTTTCCCGATGCGGTTTGCGCTGCAATCCTCTGACGCGTTTGCGCAGGAAGCTGGGTACACCCAGGCACCGGTTGACGACATGCTCGCCTTTCATTTCGTGTTCGGCAAAACGGTACCGGATATTTCGCTCAATGCCGTGGCGAATCTCGGCTATGCGGATTGCCGTTTTCTGAAACCTGTTTTTCCCGGCGATACGATCACGACGGTCTCGAAGGTCATTGGGCTTAAAGAAAACTCAAATGGAAAGACCGGTGTCGTTTACGTGCGATCGACGGGCTCCAACCAGGCGGGCGATAATGTGCTCGACTATGTGCGATGGGTGATGGTGCGCAAACGCGACGAAGGATCTCCTGCGCCGGAAGAGGATGTGCCGAGCCTTCCAAAGGTAGTAGAACCACAGCATTTTGTGCTGCCGTCTACGACAGACTTCTCCAACATCAATGCCCAGTTGTCAGGGTCGCCTCATCGCTGGGGGGATTATGAGGTCGGTGAAAAGATCGATCATGTGGACGGGGTGACCATCGAAGAAGCCGAGCACATGATGGCGACGCGGCTTTATCAAAACACGGCGAAGGTACACTTCAACCAATTCACGGAAGGACAGGGGCGTTTCGGGCGTCGGCTCATGTATGGCGGTCATGTGATTTCCATGGCGCGCGCGCTCACTTTCAATGGTTTGGGTAATGCACTGCTTATCGCTGCCATCAATGGCGGAAGGCATGTCGCGCCTTGCTTTGGCGGAGACACGGTGTTTGCCTGGTCAGAGGTCTTGGACAGTGTTGAGCTTGAGGGCCGTTCCGATCTTGGTGCTCTCCGGCTGCGGACTATTGCGACCAAGGACCTTCCTTGTGCCTCATTCCCTGGACCCAAAGAGAAGGGCTATGATGAGGGCGTGATACTGGATCTCGACTATTGGGTGCTGATGCCCCGTTAGGCTAAGCGAGGCTCTCGGAGGGATTATGGGTCGTCTTGTCGGAACTGGAGGCCTTCTTGTGGTCTTAGCCGTTGTGGGCCTGTTCCTCGGGCTCGGTGCCTATTTTGTAGAAGATGTTGGGCGCGCGGATGATGAGGGAACCTCGTCTGTCTCTTTTATGCCCACAAAGGTTGATCCGGCGTGCCTTTGGCCGGTCTTAAGCGCCGCTCTTTCGCCAGATGCCCCGGACGCACCAAGCCGGATCCCCCTTCAGGGCTGCGCTCCCGCTGAGGCAGAGGAAGAAACAGAGGGTGACTGGGTTAGAGTATCACTCCAGCAAGGTGAGCCTGGAGATGCTGATTTCGAACGCCGATTTTCCGGGATCCGGGCGGCGCAGCTGACTGATGACGCACGACTGACCCTGGAAGCCTATGACAATTGGGGCGGATCAGGCGTTTTCAGTTCTCTGGTCACCGGGCGTGTTGTTTCTGACGGCCGCGAGCTCTCAGAGATCAATGTCCACGGGTTTGGGGACCGCTGCAATGGCGGCCTTGCGGGCACGCGGGTTGGGACGGGTGAAAGGCTTTTCGTCAGCGCGAATATGACGCCCTGGGATATTATGGCCATTCCGCTTTCTGACCTAGATTTCGATGCCCAATGGGCTGCCGGACAAGAACGGTTTGGGCCCGCGTTCGGCCTGGCGCCCTCATGCGCCAGCTGTTGTAGCGCGGTCACCAGCGAATATGAATTGGGTGCGGACGGTTCTCTTGTTTCAGTGGGGCTGCGCCATAACCTGACAGAGGCGTCGCCCTTGGACGATCCGCTGACGCTCTGTCTCGAGCAATCCGTTGAACAAGCGGCTGGAAATGATGGGCTGGTCGATAAGAACGAAGAGGCGGATCTTTCGCGGCTGATTGATGCTTGTGCAGCGGATGTTGAAAACTAGAGCAATACTCTAGACTATCAGCCGGTTGGAGGTGGTCATGCGCGCCCCAATGGCCGGTCACTTTGATGTTTAGGGTAATATACTAGGAAAGCAGCGCTTTTTTGGCGAGTTTTACAAGGCTTTCGATGTTTTCGCTGGGCGGGACATTCGATTGTCCCGACAGCCAGGCACGGCACATCACCTGGGTCGGCCCCACCAAAGCGGCTAAAATTAGAGCAAAGCTCCAATCTTGAAGCCGTTCTTTGTCTTCCAGATTGTTTTTCCAATCAAGTAAAGTCTGACCAAACCCCTGGTTCTCCGAGCGAATCTTTTTCAGTGCCGTATCGCTCCAGCTCGGATGGTGGCCGTTGAACAGGATGCGCGCGCCGTCCGGATCGCGTTCGATCCATAAATTGTGCGCGCGGATAAAGGCCTCAATACCTTCTGCGGCGCGGCGGGTTGGGGCCAGTTTTTCTGCTATTTCAGCCTGATAGGTGCGCACCAAGCTTACAAACACGGCAACCGCGATACCTTCCTTGTTCCCAAAATGGTGGAAGAGGCTGCCATTGGACATGTTGGCGGCCTTGCGAATTTCTGCGGTTGAGACGGCGTCATACCCACGCTCGGAAAAGAGCTTCTTCGCTGCTGCGATGCCGTCCAGATAGGTTTGGCTCTCTTTTGCTGGCATAAATAGAGTATTACTCTATAGCGGCGTGGGGGCAAGCTATGGCGCAAAAGATTCCTTCTGACGAGCGACTTTTGAGCTTGTACGGAGCCCGCGAATGACATGGGCGAAGTTGACGAAAGGGCAGCCTCAAAAATCCCTCTGCAAATCCGGGAATTTTTGCGAAACGGTCGCAAAAACTAAGCAAAAGTGCCAAAAACCGGCGATCTGAGGGTCCATGTTATTTGCCTTGTCCCCCTGTCTTCGCTAAACACGGGGCCTATATTCCCCACGGTGCCGAGTCTGGGCGACGGGTCTGGATGGCACCTATCAAGGACAGAATTGATGGCAGAAACGTCTCTGAAGGGACCTGCGCGCGCCCGGCCGCTGTCGCCCCATATCGGGATCTACCGGCCCATGCTCACCATGATGATGTCGATCGTGCATCGCATCACCGGCGGAGCTTTGTATTTCGGTACCCTTCTTCTCGCCTGGTGGCTGATTGCTGCTGCGACGGGACCAGAGGCCTATGGCTTCTTCCTTGACGTTGCAACGTCCTGGATCGGGCGGCTGGTTCTCTTCGGATACACATGGGCGCTGATCCATCACCTGCTGGGTGGTGTACGGCATTTCATCTGGGATCTGGGCAAAGGCTTTGAACTCGGCACTGTTGAATGGATGGCGCGCCTGTCGCTTGCCGGCTCCATCGTTCTGACGGTGATCGTCTGGGCTGTGGCCTACGCGATGGCAGGAGGGTTCTAAAGATGGCTGATATGCGTACTCCTCTCTCTCGTGTTCGCGGTCACGGATCTGCCAAGTCCGGCACGGATCATTTTTGGCTGCAACGGCTGACTGCGGTTGCCAATGTGCCGCTTGTGATTTTTGCCTTGGCGTCTGTGGTGGCTCTTGTCGGCGCAGACTATGCGACGGTTCAGGCTTATCTTTCGATGCCGGTGGTTTCGATCCTCTTCCTGCTTCTCATTCTGTCGGGCGTTTATCACATGCGCATTGGCATGAAAGAGATCATCGAGGATTACGTACATGGCGAGGGCCTGAAGCTTCTCGCCGTCATCGGCAATAATTTTTTTGCGGCAGTGGTCGGCCTCGCCTGCATTTATGCAGTGCTGAAGCTTGGCTTTGGCGGTTGATCTAGTAGGAGATGGCGATGAGCGCCTCGAAATCATACGAGTTTACAGATCACACGTTTGATGTGGTTGTCGTGGGTGCCGGCGGTGCCGGTCTTCGCGCGACGCTTGGCTGTGCGCAGGCAGGGCTGAAAACCGCGAACATTACCAAGGTCTTCCCGACGCGGTCGCACACGGTGGCGGCGCAGGGCGGCATTTCAGCGGCGCTTGGCAATATGGGTCAGGACGACTGGAAATGGCACATGTACGACACCGTGAAGGGGTCAGACTGGCTGGGTGACCAGGACGCGATTGAATATCTCTGCCGTAATGCACCGGAAGCGGTGTATGAGCTCGAGCATTTCGGCGTGCCGTTCAGCCGGACAGAAGAGGGCAAGATCTATCAGCGCCCGTTCGGTGGTATGACGACGGAATATGGCAAAGGCATCGCGCAGCGCACCTGTGCCGCGGCGGACCGGACAGGTCACGCCATCCTGCACACGCTTTATGGTCAGTCGCTTCGCTATGACGCGGAATTCTTTATCGAATATTTCGCCATCGACCTCATCATGGATGATGAAGGTGCCTGTGTAGGTGTTGTCGCGCTGAAAATGGATGATGGCACGCTGCACCGTTTCCACAGCAATGAAACGATCCTGGCGACAGGTGGCTATGGCCGCGCTTACTTCTCCGCCACGTCCGCGCACACTTGTACGGGTGACGGTAATGCTATGGCGCTTCGTGCCGGTCTGCCGCTTCAGGACATGGAATTTGTGCAGTTCCACCCAACGGGCATTTATGGCTCCGGCTGTCTGATTACGGAAGGTTCGCGAGGAGAAGGCGGCTACCTCGTCAATTCCGAAGGCGAACGCTTCATGGAACGCTACGCGCCGTCCGCGAAAGACCTAGCATCCCGCGATGTGGTGTCACGCTCCATGACGATGGAGATCCGCGAAGGCCGCGGTGTGGGTGCAGAAAATGATCACATCTTCCTGCATCTGGATCACCTCGACCCGGACATTCTGGCAGCCCGCCTGCCTGGTATCTCCGAGTCGGCTCGGATCTTTGCAGGTGTGGATGTCACCAAAGAGCCGATCCCGGTGATCCCAACCGTTCACTACAATATGGGCGGCATCCCCACGAACTATCATGGGGAAGTGATTGCGGGTGATCCGACCGACCCGGAGAAGACAGTACCGGGCCTGATGGCCATTGGTGAAGCGGCCTGCGTGTCGGTTCACGGGGCAAACCGTCTGGGTTCCAACTCGCTTATCGACCTTGTTGTGTTTGGCCGGGCAGCCGGTCTTCGCGCGGGCGAGAAGCTCACCGCTGGTGGGCCCACCAAGCCGCTTCCAAAGGATGCAGGTCAGAACTCCATTGAGCGTCTTGACCGCTTCCGCAATGCCAGTGGCGGCACGCCAACGGCAGAACTTCGTGGCCGGATGCAGCGCGTCATGCAGAACAATTGTGCGGTTTATCGGACGGGCGATGTTCTGGAAGAAGGCGTGAAGCTCATGGAAGAGGTTCACGGCGGCATTGACGATATTGGTGTTACCGACCGGTCGCTCATCTGGAACTCCGACCTCATCGAAACGCTTGAGTTTGACAATCTCATCATCCAGGCCCGCGCCACCATGAATGGGGCTGAAGCCCGCAAGGAAAGCCGTGGCGGTCACGCTCGGGAAGACTTCTCAGATCGTGACGATGAAAACTGGATGAAGCACACATTGTCCTGGATCGATGATGCCCGGAACGTGAAGCTGACCTATCGTCCCGTGCACACCTACACGATGACGAATGAAGTCGATTACATCGAACCCAAAGAACGCGTTTACTAAGGCGGGGAGGAGAGACAGATGGTTGAACTAGCACTGCCTAAAGGCTCCAAGCCCACCAAAGGCAAGAAGCACGCGGCGCCCGCAGACGCGAAGAACCTGCGTACCTTCAAGGTCTATCGGTATGACCCGGACGGTGGCGCCGACCCGAGCATCGATGAGTATCAGGTGGACATGGATTCGTGCGGTCCGATGGTGCTCGACGCGCTCATCAAGATCAAAAATGAGATGGACCCGACGCTCACTTTCCGCCGGTCCTGCCGGGAAGGGATTTGCGGATCCTGTGCCATGAACATTGATGGCACCAACACACTTGCCTGTACCAAGGGCATTGATGAGGTGAAGGGGGATGTGAAAATTTATCCTCTGCCGCATATGGATGTGGTGAAAGACTTGGTCCCGGATCTCACCAACTTTTATGCGCAGCACGCGTCGATTGAGCCCTGGCTTCAGACGACCACCGTGCAGCCTGAAAAGGAGTGGAAGCAGTCAACGGAAGATCGTGAGAAGCTCGACGGTCTCTATGAGTGCATTCTCTGCGCCTGCTGTTCCACGTCCTGCCCATCTTACTGGTGGAATGGCGATCGCTATCTGGGGCCGGCCGTCCTGCTGCAGGCCTATCGCTGGCTCATCGACAGCCGTGACGAGGCGACGGGCGAGCGTCTGGACAATCTGGAAGATCCGTTCCGCCTCTATCGCTGCCACACGATCATGAATTGTGCGAAGGCATGTCCTAAGGGTCTCAGCCCTGCGAAGGCGATTGCTGAAATCAAAAAGATGATGGTTGAACGCCGCGTCTGATCTCTCGTCATCCTGTTTCAAAGGCCGTCGCCCGACATGGTGGCGGCCTTTTTGTTTGGGCGGCGGTTTGGGGAGGAAAAATATGACAGGATCAATCACCGAGATTTCCGGTCAAGTGATATTCATGTGTGCAGAAGTGGGGCAGGTTCTCCAGTCTCCCCGAGATGCGACCGACATTGTCGGTGGCTGCTATGGATATGATGTTAGGTGGGTTGTGATTCCGACCTCGCGCCTTGCCGATAGCTTTTTTGATTTGAGCACCCGGATTGCCGGAGAGTTTTTGCAGAAACTCATCAACTATCAGTTGCGTGTGGCGATTGTAGGCGACATCTCAATGCACGAAAACTCAAGCTCAGCTCTGCGCGACTTTGTGCGCGAATCCAATCGCGGGGAGAGCGTCTGGTTTAAAAAGGATATGGAAGCACTCGTTGATGCGTTTAGTCAGCAGGCGTGACGCTGAGTTGTGTGCGGCTGCTGATTTCTATTTCAGATGTTTTCAGATACAAAAAACCGACGTTCTGCCTCAAATCAGTACCCACAGTTTGCATAGGACTTTAGGTGGAGTAGAGTCGGGCCAGGGTACGTAAATAAGGAGCAGGCTCACGTGAACCAGATACAACGCCTTATGGGCGCAGCAGTCCTTACTCTTGGAACTATGGGCGTCGCAGCTGCCCCTGCGAGCGCCGCAGAATATATCGGGACGATCGAGCCCAATGATATTCTGGAGATGCTCCGGGACAATGGGTATGAAGACGCGCATATCGCAGACACCGATTATGAAGACCTTCCGATCCTCAATTTCGAGCTCGCCGATTCCAATGCCGTGATCTATTTCTACGAGTGCGGCAAAACCGGCAAGGCTTGCGAGTTTCTGCAGCTTTATGTGGGTTGGTCCATGGATGACCGGCCGAGCTACAAAGCCATTAATGATTTCAATGCGAGCGAGCGCTTCAGCCAGGCCTATATTGATGATGAGAATGACCCTGTCATTGAACAGTGGGTCACGCTGGAAGGCGGCATTTCCGATGTGAACTTCATCAACACGGTGGCCACGTTCGGTGAAGTGGTCGACAAGTTTGAAGATCTGATTGGTTGGGAAGGCTAAGCCTCAATCAAATAAATGATTTGAGATGCCCTCTCCTTCTGTCGAAGGGAGGGCATTTTCTATTGTGGTTCGTTCGTCGGTTCGCGCGTTAGCCGATCTCCTGTGTGGTCTCTACATGGTGAATATTGACCTTGGGCGGAGTTGAAGAGAGCTCGCCTGCTGCTGCCATGAATTCCAGGCAATAGTCTTGCGCGAAGTGGAAGTCGACGGCCGCCTGGTCTTTCCATTCTTCATAAAAGAGGAAGGTACCCGGCGCCATGGCGTCCTCGTAATAGCCGTAGTTGAGACACCCCTCTTCTTTTCGGGAAAGGGTGACCTGGCGTTCTGCGACAGGCCGAAAGGCTTCGACCTTGTCCGGTGTAACTGTGGCCTTCCCGGTTATGACGATCATTTTGCACCCTCCGCTCGATGACTTTGCCCCTGCAGCCTATCAAAAGGTGCGCATTTTGGAGCTTTCTGAAATTTTCACGCCCGGGGGTTGAAATCTCATTATAATTCTATAATTATCAAATTATGGAAATGAATAGCGCAATAGAAGCCCTTGGGGCGTTGGCTCAGGAAACGCGGCTGGAAATCTTCCGGGCGCTCGTTCGAGCTCATTCGCCACAGGAAGATGAGGCGGGGTTGCCGGCGGGAAATCTTGCTGAGCAACTGGGTGTCGCGGCGCCCACGCTCTCCTTTCATCTGAAGGAGCTTACGAGGGCGGGGCTTGTCTCCGCGCGCCGGGATGGGCGGTCGATCATCTATACGGCGAACCTTGGGGGCATGCGGGCGCTTGCGGATTACTTATTGGAAGATTGTTGTCAGGGTGCGTGTGCGCCCGCGTTAGAGGAGACAGGAACATGAAAAGACTACATGTGAGCTTCGCGGTTGCAGATCTGGAGAAATCCATAAGTTTCTACACAAGCCTCTTCGGGCAGGCGCCGACATTGACGCGGGATGACTACGCGAAATGGATGCTGGATGACCCGCGCGTAAACTTTGTCGTAGAGACAGGTGGCGCGGAACCGGGCTTCAATCACGCGGGCATTCAGGTGGAGAGTGAAGAAGAGCTGGAGCCCCTCTTTGAACAGCTCAAGCAGGCGGAAGGGCCCTACCTGCCTGAAGGCATCACCACTTGCTGCTATCACAAGTCGGAAAAGAGCTGGACGAGCGATCCGGACGGCGTGATGTGGGAAGCCTTTCACACGCATCACCAGTTGGAGGAACGGGGCACCGGCCCAGTTGCGGCCACTGCTGAGACGCCAAAGCTCGGTGGCTGTTGCATGTAACTGTCACCGAAGCGTCAAACATTCATGAAACCGTCTGCTGACATCTATCAGTTTCCCAACGGAGGCCTTATGGCGGGTCACTCGACGATCTACAACGTACTGTTTCTATGCACGGGTAATTCAGCCCGCAGCCTTCTGGCAGAAGCTTATCTGAACTCGATTCCAGGGATTCCTTTCCGGGCGTACTCCGCCGGGAGTCACCCAACGGGTGCTCCTAATGAGACGGCGATTGAAACGCTGAAGACAGCGAAAGTGCCGGTCGACGGGCTTCGCTCGAAATCCTGGGATGAGTTCGCCGCCGAGGGTGCACCGCCCATGAACTTTGTTTTCACGGTGTGTGACAATGCGGCGGGTGAAGTCTGCCCGATCTGGCCTGGGCAGCCTATGAGTGCGCACTGGCCGTTTGAAGACCCGGCAGCCTTTGAGGGACCTGACGTGGAAAAGCGGGCGGTCTTTCTGGATGTGTTTCGACAAATTAGGGCACGGATCGATATTTTCGTGAATCTTCCCCTCTCCAGTCTGGATGAGCTCGCTCTGCAGCGTGAGCTTGATCAGATCGGCGAGACGTCGCCCGAGCAAAAGAACGAAAGCGCTTAACCTCTGTCATGCACGAATTTGGCTTTAGACGCCGCCTTGTCGCCGAGGCGTTGGGGACCTTCTTTCTGCTCGCCACCGTTGTGGGGTCCGGTATCATGGGGGAGAGCCTTGCAGGCGGGAATACGGCTATTGCCCTTTTAGGCAATACAATTGCGACGGGTGCCATTCTGGTGGTGCTGATCCTGATTTTCGGGCCCGTGTCGGGGGCGCATTTCAATCCGGCAGTGACTCTCGCTTTTGCCCTTCGTCGGGAGATTGGCTGGGGCGAGGGCGGCGTCTATGTCGCCGTGCAAATCGCGGCGGGGATAGCGGGCGCTGTTGTTGCCCATCTTATGTTTGATTTGCCTCTGCTTCAGAGTTCGACCCATGTACGAACGGGTATGGGGCAATGGACGGGAGAGATTGTTGCCACCTTCGGGCTGGTCGCTACGATCCTCGGTTGTCTCAAGGCCGCGCCACAGGCGGTTCCTTACGCTGTGGGACTCTTCATCACAGCGGGCTATTGGTTCACTTCCTCTACGTCCTTTGCCAATCCGGCTGTGACGATTGCGCGCACCTTTACCGACACATTCTCCGGCATTCATCCTGACAATTTTGTTCTTTTTATCGCCGCCCAGCTTGCGGGCTCCGTAATGGCGGTGTTTCTGATGGGCTGGCTTCTGCGCCGCGCTTAAGGCAAGCCCCGCCCCGACGAATATCTTCATCACATAGCTAGCTCCCTGTTTCGTGAGGTGACTCTTGCCCTTGCGGGGACCTTCTGTGAGCGCTATGGACAGGGTGTATAAGGCGTAGTTTCGAATGAGGGAGGCGCAGCCGGTAACGGATGGGCTGATAAGAATGGCCAAAGAGCTGCATCATTTTATCAATGGCGCAAAAGTCGCGGGAACAAGCGGCCGGACGCTGGGTGTTTTCAATCCAAACACGGGCGACGTGACGGCTGAGACGCCGTTGGCGACGGCTGACGAAGTGCGTGCGGGCATTGCCGCTGCGGCAGCTGCCTTTCCTGGTTGGGCTGCGACCAATCCGCAGCGCCGTGCCCGTGTGATGTTCAACTTCAAACGTCTGCTTGAAGACAATATGGACGAGCTGGCCGAAATGCTCTCGTCTGAGCATGGCAAGGTGATCGCCGACAGTAAGGGCGACATTCAGCGTGGTCTGGAAGTGATCGAGTTTGCCTGCGGCATTCCACACCTTCAGAAAGGTGAGTTCACGGAAGGGGCGGGTCCTGACATTGATATGTATTCCATGCGTCAGCCGCTCGGTGTTTGTGCTGGTATTACACCGTTCAATTTCCCGGCCATGATCCCGATGTGGATGTTTGGTGTGGCTATTGCCTGTGGCAACACGTTTGTCTGCAAACCATCCGAGAAGGACCCCAGCGTTCCACTCCGTCTTGCCGAGCTTTTCATGGAGGCGGGTGCGCCTGCGGGCGTGCTGAACGTGGTGAACGGGGACAAGGAAGCTGTCGACACGCTCCTGACGGACCCGCAAGTTGAAGCGATCAGTTTTGTCGGCTCGTCCGCGATTGCGGAATATATTTACGCAACCGGCGCGGCGCACGGCAAGCGCGTGCAAGCCATGGGCGGGGCGAAGAACCACGCGATCATCATGCCGGACGCGGATCTCGACCGGGTGGTGGATGACCTTATTGGCTCAGCCTATGGCTCCGCCGGCGAGCGGTGCATGGCGCTTTCCGTTGCCGTTCCTGTGGGCAAGGAAACCGGTGACCGGCTCATTGAGAAACTGGTCCCCCGAGTTGAAAGCCTGAAGGTCGGTCTCTCAACCGATGCGGATGCGGACTATGGGCCCATGGTCACTGCGGAGCAGCGTGACAAGGTCGCGGGCTGGATTGACCGTGGCGTTGAGCAGGGTGCTGACCTTCTGGTCGATGGCCGTGGCTTTGAGCTTCAAGGCTATGAGAAAGGTTTTTTCATTGGTGGGTCCCTCTTCGACAATGTGACGCCGGACATGGATATCTGGAAAGAAGAGATTTTCGGTCCGGTACTGTCGGTTGTGCGGGCGGAGACGTTTGAAGAAGCAGCGAAGCTTCCAAGCGAGCATCAATACGGAAACGGTGTTGCCATTTTCACGCGCGACGGGGATGCCGCACGGAGTTTTGCGTCCAGAGTGAATGTGGGCATGGTCGGCATTAATGTGCCGATCCCCGTGCCGCTTGCTTATCACTCCTTCGGTGGTTGGAAGCGCTCTGCCTATGGCGACACGAACCAGCACGGCACCGAGGGTGTGAAGTTTTACACCAAGGTGAAGACGGTGACGTCCCGCTGGCCGACTGGTGTCAAAGAAGGGTCCAGCTTCGTGATCCCGACGATGAAATAGCTCAAAGGGAGCAAAGAGCTTTTTCGCGGCAGAATTGGCTCTAGGTGATTGAGAGGAGTGCTCTTACATATGGGGGCACTCCTTTTTTATGGTGGGCCCCATGTCCGATAAACAGATTGACCTTGATGCCTATTTTGCCCGAATTGGGTATGAGGGCGGGCGCGAACCGACGCTGGAGAACCTGACCGCGATCCAGTTTGCCCATGCCACGTCGATCCCGTTTGAAAACTTAAGCATTCTGTTCGGGCGGGGTGTGGAGCTTGATCTGGGCACGCTGGAGAACAAGATCGTGGGTGCGTGTCGCGGTGGCTACTGTTTTGAGCAAAACGGCCTGGCGCTCGCGGTGCTTGGGCAGCTTGGATTTAGGGCGACAGGTTTGATCGGGCGGGTGCGCTGGATGGTTGAGGACGATGTTCCGGCGCCCTTGACGCATATGCTGATCCGCGTTGATTTTGAGGACGGTGCTTATATTTACGACGGTGGTTTTGGCGGTATCCGCATGACGGGCGTGCTGAAACTGGAGCCGGACCTGGTTCAGAAGACACGTCACGAAGATCATCGGATCGTTCAAGACGGCGAGAATTACACAATTCAGGTCAATCTTGGTCAGGCTGAACCAGACGATAGATGGACGAATGTCTGCGAGTTTACGCTGACACCCCAATCGCCGGTCGATTACACGCTTTCAAGTTGGTACACGTCGACCCATCCGGAGTCGCTCTTTACAAATAATCTGATCGTCGAGCGGCCGTCTGCAGATACACGGCGCATGATTTTCAACAACACGTTCATTGAGCGCCACAAAGGCGAGGACCAGACCGTTCGTGAGATCGGGGATGTTGATGAGATGGTGCGCCCTCTGGACCAGTATTTCGGGCTTCCGGTGGAAACAGACGATGAGCGCAAGGTGTTGGAACGTTTTCTCACACCTTCTCCGTCATAGGCGTCCGAAAGTGGCGAGCGTGACCGGCGCTCAATTCATATATCCACGCAGATATTCATTTGGACGCCAGAACAGGGAGGTGATGTATGAGCCAGAAAGCGAAGGCGGAACGTTTTAAAGCGCTGCACGAACGGGAGTGTCCGTTCGTCATTCCAAACCCTTATGACCGTGGCACGGCCTGTCTTCTTGAAGGGCTGGGCTTTGAGGCACTTGCGTCTTCCAGTGCTGGATATGCTTATTCCATCGGCACTCTTGATAACAGGGTGGGCCGGGATGCGATGCTTGCGCATATCGGCGAGATTGTTGAGGCGACTTCCTTGCCCGTAAATGCCGACCTGGAAAATGGTTGGGGGGATGCGCCGGACGCGGTGGCGGAAACAATCAGGCTCGGTCTTGCTGCTGGCCTTGCCGGTGGGTCGATCGAGGATATGGCCCCGGACCGCACACTCTATTCGCTCGACTTGGCCAAAGCGCGGATCGAGGCTGCTTCTCAGATTGCCCATGGCGGGGACGTTTCTTTTGTTCTGACGGCGCGGGCGGAAAACTATCTGGTCGGGGACCGAAGCTTAAGCGCCGTCATTGAGCGATTGCAGGCCTATCAGGACGCGGGCGCTGATGTGCTTTATGCGCCGGGCCTCACTGACATTGATGAAATAGCTGAGCTGGTTCGTTCTGTGGACCGGCCTGTCAATGTGCTCGCGGGCCTGCCCGGCCATTCCCTCACGGTAGATCAGTTGGCTGCTGCCGGTGCTAAACGGATCAGTACCGGGAGCGCCCTTGCGGTTGCGGCCCTGGGCGGTTTTCTGAAAGCAGCGAAAGAGATGAGGGATCAGGGCAGTTTTACCTTCACCAATGATGATCCGCCTTATGCGGATCTCACGACCCTGCTGGGGTGACCCTATCCATCGACAATCTCTGCACGGGTGCTTTCGATAAATGAGAGGACGTCATTCTTCTCACCGTCTGGAAGTTCAAATTTATCGAGCGTCGCCGTTAAGTGCCCGATGAAGGCTTTCCAGTCTGCGCCATCAATGCCCATGCCTTTATGGGCAAGTTCCATATTCCGACCTGCATAGAAGAGCGGGCCGCCCGCGCTGTGGCATAGGAAATCGATCAAAAGTTGTTTCTCGCGGGCCACGCCGTCATCGCCGCGATGATCCCAGAAGCGTTTGAGTTTGGCATCGGTGGTTAAGCGCGAAAGCAATTCTTCGGCGACGGCGGCGATGGCGTCATATCCACCAAGGCGGGTATAGAGTGATGTGTCGGATGTCATGCTGTTCCCCCAAATAGTATTTCAATTGGCCTTCGCCAATCTGCCTCCAGACCTATCGTACGGTCTGGGCTTCATCGGTTTCCAGCCCTGTTTGGGTTGAGGCGGCTTCGGGGTCAAACCGCCATTTGCGCTGGATTGCCGCGTTCAGATCAATCTCGTTCTGATGTGCAAACAACAGAATATGACCCAGCAGGTCTGCCGTTTCGTCCGACATGTCATGGTGGAGCTCTTTTTGAGACAGGCCTTTCCTGCGTCCATGTCCGGCCCATTTCATCCAGACCTGGGTCAGCTCACCAAGTTCTTCCTGCATCTTGAGCGTGAACCATTCAGCAGAGCGCTCAATGCCATTGTCGGCAGCATATTTCTTTGATGCCTGTTCAAATCGCGCAGCGAGAGATATGAGTGAGGTCATGGGCGGTTGCTCCTTTTCCTCTGGAAAGTAGCAGAGCCTCTTTGTTCTTGAAATGTTCTTTTTCGGATTTTCGCGCTCCAATGACAGACGGCCCGGTTCAGAAATATCGCGCACTGACCGATAGCGGCGAAATTGCCCGTGACCCCGCCCAGGAGCGTGCCGTCCGCCATTTGCAGCGGCTGCATGATGCGTTGCTCGACTGGCGTCCGGGACAGAAGACAGGACGTTTGAGGTTCTTCGGCCTCGGGCAGCCGGTCAGTCCGCCGGAGGGCATATATCTCTGGGGTGATGTAGGGCGGGGCAAATCCATGTTGATGGACATGTTCTTTGAAGCTGCGCCAGTGGATCAAAAGCGCCGGGTCCATTTTCATGAGTTCATGGCCGAGACCCATGAGCGTATCTTCGCCTGGCGTAAAAAGGAAAAGGCGGGCCAGGCAAAAGGGGACGACCCGATCCTGCCGGTTGCGTCCCAGATTGCCCGTGAAGCGACGCTCCTCTGTTTTGATGAGTTCCAGGTTCACGACATTGCCGATGCATCAATTCTTGGCCGTCTGTTCACCCGCTTGTTTGAACTGGGTGTGGTTGTTGTCGCGACCTCAAACAGGGCGCCTTCCGGGCTCTATGAAGGTGGGCTCAATCGCCATCGGTTTCTGCCTTTCATCGATCTTGTCGAGGCGGCGATGGATGTGGTGACGCTCGACAGCGAGACGGATTACCGGCTCGATCGGATGAACGGGATGCCTGTCTATTATGTTCCGCTTGATATGGGAGCGGACCGCAAAATGGATGCGTGCTTCGACAGCCTGACCAACAATATAAAACCCAAACCGCGAACGCTTGCCGTCAAAGGTCGGGCCGTTGAAGTGCCGCAGGCGGTTCATGAGGTGGCACGCTTCAGTTTTGCGGATCTATGCGCGAAGCCGTTGGGAGCGGCAGACTATCTGAAGATCGCCGAGTGTTTCTCCACTGTCTTCATTGATCATATTCCCGAGCTTAGTGCCGCGAACAGAAATGAAGCCAAGCGTTTCGTGACCCTTATTGACGCTCTTTATGAGAAAAAGGTGCGCTTGGTGGCATCGGCTGCTGTGGAACCGCAGGCGCTCTATCAAAGGGGAGACGGCAGTTTTGAGTTCGAACGCACTGTCTCACGGCTCATGGAAATGCAGAGCGCTGACTATCTGGACGCGCATGAAGCGTAAGACCTCGATCTCTATGCGGTTCTAGCGTCAAACTTCCAAATGGCTCCCTCATCCTGTCGTATCTCGTATGGGTTCAGCCCATATTCGGACAAACGATATGGGCAGACAGTATGGGAGGGAGATGTGACTGAGAGTTCTGAAAACGTTCGCGGGAACGCATTGCAATCCTGGCGGCCCGTAAGGCTTTCGGCAATCGCTTTGGCTGGTTTGCTTCTTGTCGTTTTATTGGGCGGCATGGTGTTTCAGCGGATTGGGGAGATGCGAGATGTCTTCCTCTACCCGGCACCGGGGACCTTGTATGACCTGGGTGATGTGTCGCTCCATATGGTCTGTCGCGGTGACGGGGACCAGACGGTGGTTTTCTCTTCCGGTATGGGCAATCCGGCGTCTAGCTGGCGTCCTCTTGAAAGGGTGTTGGAGCCGGACTTCCGGGTATGTTCCTACGACCGGGATGGATTGGGGTGGAGTGAGGATAGTGATAGTGCTCGCGATGCCGCATTGGCAAGTCAGCGCTTGGGCTTGTTGTTGGATGCGGCAATAATTGACAGCCCCGTCATCCTTGTCGGTCACTCCTATGGCGCCGTGGTGGCACGGGTGTTTGCCGCGGACAATCCTGAGAAGGTAAGCGCGCTTATTCTCCTGGATTCCAGCCATGAGGATATGGCGGAGCGCTTCCCTCCAGCGATGCAGAAAGAGTTCCGGAATTTGCTGGATGGTTTCCAGTTGGCGCCCTGGTTGAATGTGTTTGGACTGCCACGTGCCTTCGATCTGTTTGCACCTGCGATTGATGGCCTTGAAGGCACGGACTTTGATCGCTCGCTGGCGCTTCTCAACTCTATTTCTCATATGCGTGGGACGGCTGAAGAAGCGCGCGGTTGGGATCGTACGGCGATCGCCGGGCGCAAGGTTGCAGAGGTGGGGCTCGGAGACCTTCCTCTGGATGTATTCGTGGCCGGTGATTGGCCGGATGAGATGTTGCCCAGCTGGACGGAGATGCAGAAGGAATTGTCGGCGCTTTCCTCCAACGGGCGGTATCACTTTGTGGAAGAGGCGAACCATCCTCAGATCGGCATGTCAGATCGGTATATCCCACTGGTCGCGGCGGTTGTGCGCGAACGGGGGGCAGCATTGACTACAGACATTGCTCAATAAAAAAGGCGGCCTGAGCCGCCTTTCCCAAACTAATGTCCCTAAGGTCAGTTGGCGACTGGCTTCGGCTGAATGACAGCGCCGTCCGTGCGGGTTCCCGGAAGTGCTTTAGGTTCGGCACTGGCCAGCTGGCGAGCGGTGCCAGATTGGGCATAGCGTGACCCGTCTCTGCGGGTGGTCAGTTCATAGGACCATGATTGACCGTAGGACGCCTGCAACATGCCAAAGGCAACCGGCTGACGTGTCCGCTCTTTCGGTTCCGCATTCGCCGTCTCCAGCGAGAAATGATCTCGTGCGATGCCGCGATCAATAGGGGCGAAACCCAAAGCGATCAGATCGGTTTCGGCGGTCTGGTTGCCCTCTGTGTCTGCTGTCGCGATCATGGTTGTTGGAGCCTGATCGTCATCAAACAGTGCCATAACCCCTTCGAAATCATTCCGGGTCGCGTCATCCGAATGGTCGACACAGAAGTCTCGTTCAGAGCGCAGCATTGCTTCCAGGATCCGGCAGTCCTTACCTGTTGCCGCAGACAAAGCATGCTCAGTCAGGTCCTGCCCTGACATGAATGTGGAAACAAGACCGGCAATAGATGCCACTTCGCCGATTGTCAGCGCGCCGATAATCGGTGAGGCGCATCCTGAGAGCATCATGCCCGCAGCAACGGTTGCTGCGATCCCTGATTTGCGAATACGGCCTTTTCTGTGTGCTGGTTTCTTGTGTTGATGGTTCGCGGTGAGTTGGCTGAAGGCCTTCTCACGCGTGTGCGTTTTTAACCCCTTTGGCATCTCTGCCTACCCCACTAACTCATGCTGCTGAACCTGTTCGGGCGCCTCTACTTACCCGTTGGCCTTATTGTTCAGCGGCTACTCCGCATCCTGTTCAAAGCGGTTACTCAACCGTCTTTTTTTATTCGTTTATAGGGACCCATCACTGGCGGTTTTTCGCTCTTCCCCAATCGATCCCCATCCGGTATTCCCGGACCTTGGTAGATTGCGCTTTCAGCTTAGGCGAGTCAAATTCTCAGGCTTGTTTTGATTAACGCTAAAAACGCTCGAAAATGCTGGCATCTTACCTATTCTATAAGGCTTAGAGGGGTGTCCGGCTCCTTTCGGGGTTCTGATTATTGCCCCGGCACGAGATTCACGCTACTAGGCACCCTAACAACTCGTTTTCTTAACTTTAAAAGGCGGCGCTTTTTGCAGTGTCTGCCAATGCGATATCTCGGAGGCATCAAACATGGCACGCAAAAAAATCGCTTTGATCGGCGGTGGGCAGATCGGCGGAACCCTCGCTCATTTGGCGGGACTTAAGGAGCTCGGTGACGTTGTCATTTTTGACATTGTTGACGGTGTTCCTCAGGGCAAGGCGCTGGACCTGGCGGAGAGCTCCCCTGTTGACGGGTTTGATGCAGCGCTCAAGGGCACCAGTTCCTACCGTGATATCAAGGGTGCTGATGTGGTGATCGTTACCGCCGGTGTTCCGCGCAAGCCTGGTATGAGCCGCGACGATCTTCTGGGGATCAATCTCAAGGTCATGCAGCAGGTTGGTGAGGGCATCGGCAAGCACGCTCCAAACGCCTTTGTCATCTGCATCACGAACCCGCTTGATGCCATGGTTTGGGCGTTGCGTCAGTTCTCCGGCCTGCCGGCCAACAAGGTCGTCGGCATGGCCGGCGTGCTCGATTCCGCACGCTTCCAGTATTTCCTGTCCGAAGAGTTCAATGTGTCGGTCAAGGACGTGAACGCATTCGTACTGGGCGGCCACGGGGATACGATGGTTCCACTGGCACGCTACTCAACTGTTGCGGGCATTCCGCTTCCTGATCTGGTGAAGATGGGCTGGACCACGAAAGAAAAGCTCGCTGAAATCATTCAACGGACCCGTGATGGGGGTGCTGAGATTGTGGGCTTGCTCAAAACCGGCTCTGCTTACTATGCGCCAGCGGCCTCTGCGATTGCGATGGCGGAAAGTTATCTGAAGGACCAGAAGCGGGTTCTTCCGTGTGCGGCGCACCTGAATGGCGAGTTCGGCCTGAAGGACATGTATGTCGGCGTTCCAACGGTGATTGGTGAAGGTGGCGTCGAGCGGATTGTTGAGATCAATCTGAATGCGTCTGAGAAGAAGCAGTTCACCAAGTCTGTGGGGGCAGTGAAGGGTCTGGTTGACGCATGTAAGAAGATCAATCCAGCCGTTGCAAAGCTTGCGCCTGCTAAAGGCCGTAAAAAGAAATAAGTCTCAGTTTGTTCTGAGGTTGAGGCGGGGCTCTTGTGACCCCGCCTTTTTTGTTACCAAGCTTTCTCTTGAAAATGGCACTGAAGGTGTCAATATATCGCCTAACCGATATGAAATAGGGATTGGCGATGAAGCGTGCAGTGCTGATTGGATTGGGTGCCCTTGTTGGTCTCGTGGCGGTGGTTGTTATCGGTTTGAGGGTCCCTGCTGTTCAGGACGCCATCTTGGAGCGCGGCGTTGATGCGGCGGTGTCGAGCGCGCCGGTCGACCTTTCGGACCCAGATGCGCTGATACTCATCTTCTGTGGAACGGGGGGGCCGTTTCCAGACCCTGATCGTGCTGGTCCCTGCACCCTCGTTGCCGCCGGTGGCCGGGTGTTCCTGGTTGATAGCGGCACAGGTGGGGCGCAACGCTTGCAACAGCTTCGTGTCCCCATGGGCCGCATTGAGGGTGTTCTCTATACCCACCTTCACTCCGACCATATTTCAGGGCTTGGTGACATTGCCATGAACAGTTGGGCTGCCGGACGGACGAAGCCCCTGGAGCTATATGGTCCGCCGGGCGTTGAGGGGCTTGCCAAAGGCACTTTTGATGCCTTTGGGATCGATAGTAAATCGAGGATCGATCATCACGGGGAAGAGATTTTTGAGCTTGAGGCGCAAGCCATCAGGTCGACCGTGTTTGTTGTTCCCAGTCGCGACGACACCATCACGCTTATTGAAGACGGGGATCTGAAAGTCACAGCTTTCAAAGTAGACCATGTGCCGTTGGAGAATGCTTACGGTTACCGGATTGAATTCAAGGATCGCACAGTCGTATTTTCCGGTGACACGGTGCGAGACCAGAACATGGTGCGCTTTGGTTCCGATGCAGACGTTATGGTGCATGAGGTGATGGGCATGGCCAATATGTACATGCTTATCGGCGCACTTCGGGAAAATGGGGTGTCGCGGAACGCGAAGATTCTGACGGATGCGTCTGAAGTTCATACGTCACCGGTAGACGCAGCAGAGATTGCTAATGAGGCGAATGCTGGCCTCCTCGTCTACAACCACATTGTGCCACCGATGCCTATTGGTCTGATGGAAGATGTCTTTATGCGCGGTGTGTCAGATGTTCGACCGGATGGGGTTCTTTTGGGATACGATGGGCTTCGCGTGCGGCTCCCAACGGGATCGGATGAGATTGATACCGATGCCCTGTAATGCGCATTCCTTTATGAACTAAACAATTCACTATTATGTGATCGGTTTTGCCTACTTTTTTGTAAGGGAGGGGTGGCACCCCCCTTTCCAAAAACGCCCTGTGAATTATCGTTGTCCCTAGTAAAGATAGGGTTGGGCAAAGTAGTCATGACTAGCAAAACAAGAAAAGCGAGCATCGACCAAGAAGAAGAGCGGGAGAAGGTCAGGAAAGCTGTTTTTCAGCTTATGCACATTGATCGCCAGATTCCCGATCCCCTGAACATCTCGAAAAAGTCGGGTTTGCCGGTTTCTCTGATCAACGAGATGTATCCAACGATTGAAGACTTGGCCGTCGATATCACGAATGTGCTGGATGAAAACCTGACGCCCATGTACGAGGCCTTCCCTGAGCCTGGAGAATTGCAGGACATGCTTGAAGAGCTCGTGGATGTCAGGATGCATCTCTATGAAGAGACAGCCTTTGTGCGAACTTATGGTGAAGTTTCCGAGCACATGTTTCCGAGCCTTCGCGAAAAGCGGGCGATCCGGGATGGCCGATTCCGGGCCCGCATTCACGAAATGCTGCAGCCGCACTTCGGACGAAAGACAGATGAAATGGCGACCCAGGTTGAAGCGCTCGTCAGCTGGGAGTTCTGGCGTCATCTGCGAAATATTCAGAGGTTGAGCGAAGAACAAACACGTAAGATTATTGTACACCTCGTACTAAAGGTTGCGACAAACAAGTGAAACTCTTCAGTAGTGCCTGAAGTTAAATCTTCTCATAGAGCTTTCTGACTGCTATTCCTCACTCACCCTTTTGGGTGATTGAAGCGCTGGACCCCGCATGTTTCGGTGCTTTTTTTGGGGGTGTTTATGCTGAGACGACAGGCAAACGAAGATCTCAATAATACTGTCCGCGAGAGCATAAGGGATGCTGCATTATGCCTTGCGGCAAGGGACAGGGTCATCCCAACGCTCGATAGTCTCGTTCAGGAAACGGGTCTCAGTGCGGAACAGATCCAGGCCTATTACCCATCAATGGATGATGTCGCGATTGAGATCCGCAAGGTAGCAGAAGCGATGTTTCTCGACCTTGAAGAAGCCATGCCCAGCCCAGGGCCCTTGGCTCAGATGCTCAATGAACTGGCGGAGCTTCGAGCGCGGTACTATGAAGCGGCGGCAGATTTCAAACATCTGGGCGATGCGGGCAGCCACTTTCTTCCGTCAGTCGCTCAAGCGACCGCGCGCCGGTCCGTCATCTACCGGGAAAGCTTGTGTGAGATGCTTGAGCCCCATTTCCAATTCACATTGAATGATGTAGTCGCCAAGATTGAGCTGATCACCAGCTGGGAAACCTGGCGGCACCTGCGGGGCGTGCAAAGGTTGACCATGGAGCAGGCCATTGAGGTCATGAAGTCCGTTCTGGCTGCCGTAGCGTCGGACGCCGTTCAACCTTTGTTGGCTGACTGAACCCCGATTTTCCGCGCCTACGCGGTTGCTATGCGGCTTTTGGGTGCTATAAACGGCTCGACTTTTTCTCACCATTCCCGGTGCTTCAGGGCGCCGGTCCAGCCGGTGGTTGCCCATGAATATCCATGAATATCAAGCCAAGTCGGTGCTCGCGAAATATGGCGTGCCCGTTCCCAAGGGGAAACCCGCATTCAGCGTCGAGGAGGCTGTGAAAGCGGCTGAGGAGCTGGGCGGTCCTGTCTGGGTTGTCAAAGCACAGATCCACGCAGGCGGCCGCGGTAAAGGTGGCGGCGTGAAGGTCGTGAAATCGATCGAGGAAGTCGCCCAAGAAGCTGAACGGATGCTGGGTATGACCCTTGTCACCCATCAGACAGGTCCTGAAGGAAAAAAGGTCGGACGTATCTATATTGAAGACGGGTCAGACATCGCCTCAGAACTCTACCTCTCTGCACTTGTTGACCGGGCTAATTCACGAGTTTCGTTCATCGCTTCCACAGAAGGTGGCATGGACATTGAGGAAGTCGCGGCGAGCACGCCGGAAAAAATTCTTACTTTTGATATCGATCCCGCGAGCGGCATTTCCGGCTTCCATGGCCGTAAGGTTGCCTATGCGCTGGGCCTCTCCGGTGACACGGCGAAGCAAGCGGTTGCCCTTATCTCAAAGCTCTATGATGCGTTTATCGGCGAAGACATGAGCCTGCTGGAAATCAACCCGCTGGTCGTTACGGGGTCTGGCGATGTGATCTGTCTCGACGCCAAGATGAACTTTGATGACAACGCTCTCTACCGGCACAAGGACGTGCTGGAGCTGCGTGACCTTGACGAAGAAGACGCGCACGAAATCGAAGCATCTAAATACGACCTCAACTATGTGACGCTCGATGGAACAATTGGCTGCATGGTGAATGGCGCCGGGCTTGCTATGGCCACCATGGACATTATCAAGCTCTATGGGTCGGAACCCGCCAACTTCCTTGACGTGGGCGGTGGCGCAACGACCGAGAAGGTCACGGCGGCGTTCAAGATCATTCTCTCGGACCCCAATGTTGAAGGGATCCTTGTGAACATTTTCGGCGGCATCATGCGCTGTGACGTGGTGGCAGAGGGCGTCGTCGCCGCTGCCAAAGAGGTGAAGCTGGATGTGCCTCTGGTGGTGCGCCTTGAAGGGACCAATGTGGAGCAGGGCAAAGAGATCATGGCTAAGTCTGGCCTGCCGATCATCTCTGCTTCAGATCTTGCCGACGCGGCAGACAAAATCGTTAAAGCCGTGAAGGAGGCCAAATAATGGCTGTTCTCGTTGATGCAAATACCAAAGTGATCTGTCAGGGCTTTACCGGCAATCAGGGGACTTTCCACTCCGAAGGTGCGATTGCTTACGGCACTCAGATGGTTGGCGGCGTGAGCCCGGGCAAAGGCGGGTCGACCCATCTCGACCTGCCTGTGTTCAACACGGTTGCGGAAGCTGTTGACCAAACGGGTGCAACTGCTTCTGCGATCTATGTGCCGCCGCCATTTGCGGCGGACGCCATTCTGGAAGCCATTGATGCGGGTATTGAACTTGCCGTCTGCATCACCGAAGGTATTCCCGTCCTCGACATGGTGAAGGTGAAGCGGGCGCTCAGCGGTTCCAATACCCGTCTTGTCGGCCCTAACTGCCCCGGCGTTATTACGCCAGGTGCGTGCAAGATCGGCATTATGCCGGGTCACATTCACAAGGCAGGGTCCGTTGGTATTGTGTCGCGCTCCGGCACGCTGACCTATGAAGCGGTTGCGCAGACCACCGCGACAGGCATGGGACAGTCCACCTGTATCGGTATTGGCGGTGATCCGGTTAATGGAACAAACTTTATCGATTGCCTGGATATGTTCCTGGGCGATGACCAGACCGAATCCATCATCATGATTGGTGAGATCGGCGGTTCAGCCGAGGAAGAGGCTGCCGAGTTCTTGAAGGCGTCCAAGGTCAAGAAGCCTGTCGTCGGCTTTATTGCTGGTGTGACGGCTCCTCCCGGACGGCGGATGGGGCACGCCGGTGCCATCATCGCTGGTGGTAAAGGTGGGGCTGAAGACAAGATGGAAGCGATGCGGTCAGCAGGCATCACCGTTTCGCCGTCGCCAGCTGCTCTTGGAACAACATTGGCGGATGTGCTTAAGGGTTAATCACCTCTTAACGCATGTCCGGCTCTTCACTTTTTCTCGCGTGAGACTTGTGTTTTTGTCTCGAGATTTTAAATGGCTAGTTAACGACCTGCGTGGCACACTCAGGAAATTAACCATACGACCCTGCCCGGAAATCCGCTTTCTGAGCGCTCTGGCGGGGGTTTGAGAGGAGCGCGGCGAAGACCCGCGCCAGCCATGATGAGCAAAAGCAGTTCAAACGAACAGCTTGAACGGACATCGTTCCTGTTTGGTACCAATGCCTCCTTTGTTGAAGAGCTTTACGCCCGATTTCAGAATGATCCTCAGTCCGTCGATGCGGAATGGCGGACCTTCTTCTCCTCGCTTGGCGACGAAACAGCCGATGTGCTGAGGGAGGCGGAAGGCGCTTCCTGGGAGCGTCAGGACTGGCCGATGCACGCCAATGGCGAGATGGTCAGTGCGCTTGATGGCAATTGGCCAGCTGCAGATGAAAAAGCGATCCGCACCAAGTTGCAGGCGCGGACGCCGGATGCATCTGAGGAGAGCATTCGGGCATCAACGCTCGACTCCGTTCGCGCGATTATGATGATCCGCGCCTACCGAATTCGTGGCCATCTGGATGCGGATCTTGATCCGTTGGCCCTTCGACAGGAAAGTCACCATCCGGAGCTGCAGCCAGAGAGTTATGGCTTCGGGCCAGAGGATCTCGATCGGCCTATCTTCCTCGACTATGTGTTGGGTCTTGAAACAGCCACGATCCGTGAGATGCTGGAAATCCTGCGCCGAACCTATTGCGGGACCTTCGCGGTGGAGTTCATGCATGTCTCAGATCCTGACGAAAAGGCATGGATCCAGGAACGTATTGAGGGGCGCGATAAGGAGATTAGTTTTACCCGGGAAGGGCGCCTCGCCATTCTCGATAAGCTCATCCACGCTGAAGGTTTCGAAAAATTCCTCGCAGTGAAATATACCGGCACCAAGCGGTTTGGACTTGATGGTGCTGAAGCCACAATCCCGGCGTTGGAACAGATCATCAAACGCGGCGGCGCCTTGGGCACGAAAGAGATTGTGGTCGGCATGCCTCACCGTGGCCGGCTCAATGTGCTTACCAATGTGATGGGCAAGCCCTATCAGGCTATTTTCCATGAATTCCATGGTGGTTCCGCGAACCCGGAAGATGTGGATGGGTCCGGTGATGTGAAATACCATCTTGGTGCATCATCTGACCGGGAGTTTGATGGCAACAAGGTTCATCTGTCTCTGACGGCAAACCCTTCTCATCTTGAGATTGTTGACCCTGTCGTGCTGGGTAAAGCACGTGCGAAGCAGGATCAGTTGCATGACCGTGAACGTGGCTCTGTGATCCCGCTGTTGCTTCATGGGGATGCGGCCTTTGCGGGTCAGGGTGTTGTTGCTGAGTGTTTGGGGCTCTCGGGCCTCAAAGGGCACCGTACCGGTGGCTCGATCCATTTTATCGTCAACAATCAGATTGGCTTTACGACGGCACCTCATAACTCGCGCTCTTCACCCTATCCGTCAGATATGGCGAAGATGGTGGGCGCTCCGATCTTTCATGTGAATGGAGACGACCCCGAAGCTGTCGTGCACGCAGCGAAGGTTGCGGTCGAGTTCCGTCAGAAGTTCGGCAAGCCGGTTGTGATCGACATGTTCTGCTACCGCCGGTTCGGTCACAATGAAGGTGATGACCCGTCTTTGACGCAGCCGCTGATGTATAAAAAGATCGGCAAGCAACCCACCACGCTTGAGATTTACGCGAAGCGACTGGTTGATGAAGGTCTTGTCACGCAGGCGGATGTTGACGAGCGCATAACGGGTTTCCGCGCGCAGCTTGATGGTGACCTTGCGGCGGCTAAAGGCTTCCGTCCCAACAAAGCAGACTGGCTTGATGGCAAATGGTCTGGTTTCAGCCAGGCCCAAGGTGATGCGCGTCGTGGGGACACGGCGGTTGGGATCGACACGCTAATTGATATCGGCACTAAAATCACAACGGTGCCGGAGACGTTCAATACGCATAAAACGCTTCAGCGGCTTCTGAAGAACCGTCGGAAGATGATCGAGACGGAAGCCGGCATTGACTGGGGCATGGCAGAGCATCTTGCCTTTGGGTCCTTGTTGAATGAGGGCACGGGCGTTCGGCTGGTTGGTCAGGACTCTGAGCGTGGCACGTTTGTGCAGCGTCACTCTGTATTGAATGATCAGGTGAGTGAAGACCGTTATGTCCCGCTCAATTCTGTGGCGACCGGTGACGCTGAGTTTGAAGTGATCAACTCAATGCTGTCTGAGAATGCCGTCTTGGGCTTCGAATATGGTTACAGTCTTGCTGAACCAAACTCACTGGTACTTTGGGAAGCGCAGTTTGGCGATTTTGCCAATGGCGCGCAGGTCGTGATTGACCAGTTCATCTCCAGTGGTGAGCGCAAATGGTTGCGCATGTCCGGCCTCGTGATGCTGTTGCCACATGGATATGAAGGCCAGGGTCCGGAACACTCATCGGCTCGTTTGGAGCGCTATCTGCAGCTCTGTGCGGAAGACAATATGCAGGTTGCCAATTGCACGACGCCTGCGAACTATTTCCACATTCTGCGCCGGCAGATGCACCGGAACTTCCGGAAGCCTCTGGTCATTATGACACCGAAGTCGCTGCTCCGTCACAAGCGGGCAGTGTCGACCTTGAAAGAGTTTGGCCCTGACAGTTCTTTCCACCGCCTGTTGTGGGACGACGCGGAAATCTTGCCCGACCAGAAGATCAAACTGGTGGACGATAAGAAGATCCGCCGCGTGGTCCTTTGCACCGGTAAGGTCTATTACGATCTTTATGAGAAACGCGAAGAGCATGGCATCGATGATGTCTATCTCTTGCGGGTCGAGCAGCTTTATCCATTCCCGGCCCGGGCGCTGATTAAAGAGCTTGGCCGCTTTGAGAATGCTGAATTCGTCTGGTGTCAGGAAGAGCCGAAGAATATGGGCGCCTGGTTCTTCGTTGAACCGAATATTGAATGGGTGTTGTCTCACGTTGGCGCGCGCAAACGCCGGGCAACCTATGCCGGTCGTCCTGCGGCGGCGTCGCCGGCGACGGGCCTCATGAGTAAACATCTCCAAGAACTGAACCAGCTTCTGTCCGAAGCATTGATCGTCGACTGAGAAAGAACGGCAGGAAATTATGAGCACTGAAATTCGCGTCCCTACGCTCGGTGAATCCGTCACAGAGGCGGAGGTGATCCAATGGTTCAAACAGGCAGGCGACACAGTTGCAGTCGATGAGCCGCTCGTTGAGCTGGAAACAGACAAGGTGACCATCGAGTTGCCGTCTCCTGCTGCGGGGGTTCTTGCGGAAATTACGGTGGAGACCGGTGAGACTGTCGAGGTCGATGCGCTTCTGGGCATGATTGGTGACGCTGACGGCGCTGTTGTGAAAGCGAAGCCTGCAGCGGCAAAGAAAGAAGAAGCGAAGTCCGAGCCTGCCCCTAAGGTAGAACCTGCACCCCAGGCTGAACCGGCACCTGAGCCAGTGACCGCGGCAAGTGCGGACGCTGATCAGACATTGTCGCCAGCGGTCAAAAAGCTGATTGATGAAAACGGGCTCGATCCCTCAATGATTTCCGGTAGCGGAAAAGACGGTCGGATTGTCAAAGGGGATGTGCTGGCTGTTCTGGAAGCGAAAGGTGCTGCAGCGCCTGCTGCTGCTCCCGCAGCCCCGGTCGCGGTTCCGGCTGCGTCAGTACCGGTGAGTGCACCAGCCGCCGACCAGGGCGCTCGGGAAGAACGGGTCCGCATGACCCGTCTGCGCAAGACGATTGCGACGCGCCTTAAAGATGCACAGAACACGGCGGCCATGCTCACCACGTTTAATGAGGTGGACCTGGGTGCGGTGATGGCGGCTCGCTCGCAATACAAAGAACTGTTTGAGAAGAAGCACGGCGTGCGTCTTGGCTTCATGAGCTTCTTTGTGAAGGCCTGTATCACGGCGCTTCGGGACATCCCGGCCGTAAATGCCGAGATTGACGGCGACGAGCTCGTCTACAAAAACTTCTATAATATTGGCGTGGCTGTCGGTACGGATAAGGGGCTTGTTGTTCCTGTTCTGAAAGACGCGCAGGATCTGTCGCTTGCCGGCATTGAAAAAGCCATCAACGCTTATGGTCAGGCCGCGCGTGATGGCAGTCTCAAGATTGAGGATATGCAGGGCGGCACCTTCACCATTTCTAATGGCGGTGTTTATGGGTCGCTCATGTCGACACCGATCCTGAATGCGCCGCAGTCGGGCATTCTCGGCATGCACAAGATCCAGGAACGTCCCATGGTGGTGAATGGGGAAATTCAGGTCCGTCCCATGATGTATCTGGCGCTTTCTTATGATCACCGGATTGTCGATGGCAAAGAAGCCGTGACCTTCCTTGTGCGGGTCAAAGAATGTCTTGAAGATCCACAGCGTCTGCTTCTTGATCTCTAAACATATTTGCGGCGGGGGTCTCCGGGGAGATATCGCTGCCGATTGTGCTGCTTAATGCGAAGGTAGGGTTCCATGTCCGACACGTTCGATCTCATTGTCATCGGTGCTGGCCCTGGCGGCTATGAATGTGCGATCCGCGCCTCCCAATTGGGGATGAGTGTGGCCTGTGTTGAAAAGCGTGATGCGCTTGGTGGAACCTGCCTGAATGTCGGATGTATTCCCTCAAAAGCCTTGCTGCATGCTTCTGAGCTTTTCGCCGAGACTGATCATTTTGAAAAGATGGGGATCAAGGTCGGTAAGCCGAAGCTTGATCTCGGCGCCATGCAGAATTTCAAACAGCAGGCGATTGATGGGAACACGCAAGGGATCGAGTTCCTGTTCAAGAAAAACAAGATCGAGTGGGTCAAAGGAACCGGCACCCTCAAAGGGGCTGGTGAAGTTGAAGTTGCTCTGACAGAAGGCGGGTCGCGCACTCTGAAGGCATCAGACATCGTGCTCGCGACGGGATCTGATGTGGCACAGCTGCCGGGCATTGAGGTTGATGAAAAGCAGATCGTCTCCTCTACAGGCGCGTTGGAACTGGAAAAAGTGCCGGGCAAGCTTGTGGTTGTTGGGGGCGGCGTGATCGGGCTTGAACTTGGGTCTGTCTGGAACCGGCTGGGGTCAGAGGTCACTGTTGTCGAATTTCTGCCCGCAATCCTGCCAGGCATGGACGGCGAAGTGTCCAAGACCTTCCAGCGGGTGCTGAAGAAACAGAAATTTGCCTTCAAGCTCGGCTCAAAAGTCACCGGCGTCGAGAAAAGCGGCAAAGGTCTTAAAGTCTCTGTCGAACCCGCCAAGGGCGGGGACACGGATGTGCTGGATGCGGATGTCGTGCTCGTCTGTATCGGGCGCGTGGCTTACACGGACGGTCTGGGGCTCGACAAAGCCGGGGTTGAGGTTGATGAGCGCGGCCGTATTAAGGTGGATGCACACCTCAAAACCAATGTGGACGGCGTGCATGCGATCGGTGATGCGATTGTGGGACCCATGCTTGCGCACAAAGCGATGGAAGAGGGCGTGGTCCTGGCCGAACGGCTGGCCGGCCAGTCCCCGCATATGAATTACGATGTCATTCCCGGGGTTGTGTACACGCAGCCGGAAGTGGCGAGCGTTGGCAAGACCGAAGAAGAGTTGAAAGAAGCCGGAATCGATTATCGCGCGGGCAAGTTCCCGTTCACGGCAAATGGCCGGGCCAAAGCGAACCAACAGACAGATGGCTTTGTGAAGATCCTGGCGGACAAGAAAACCGATAAGGTTCTGGGCGTACACATCATCGGGACGCAGGCCGGTGAAATGATCCATGAAGCGGTCACGGTGATGGAGTTCGGCGGTGCCGCTGAAGATATTGCGCGTACCTGCCATGCGCACCCGACACTGTCGGAAGCGGTTAAAGAGGCCGCTCTTGCCGTGGATGGTCGCCCGCTTCACATGTGACCCGGCCGTTCGGCCCTCAATTCTTTTTTGCGCCTTTTTGGGCGGGATGCGCCTTGTCGTAGATATCCCGCAGCCGGTCAGCATCGACCTCCGTATAGACCTGGGTTGAAGACAGGCTTGCGTGGCCGAGCAGTTCTTGGATCGATCTGAGGTCTCCCCCGGCACTCAAAAGATGCGTCGCGAAAGAGTGGCGAAGGGCATGGGGTGTTGCCGTGTCGGGCAGGCCGAGACGCGCGCGCAAGGTCGCCATCAGCTTTTGCACTTCGCGGGGATTGAGCCTTTTGCCACGTACGCCAACGAACAGTGGATCGTCCCCGTCGAGGGGATGAGGGCAGAGGACCCGATATTGCTCCACGGCGTCCCGGGCAGCGGGCAAGACAGGCACGATACGTTCTTTATTGCCTTTGCCCAAGATGCGGAGTGTCTCACCGAAGGGCGCGTCACTCTGGTTGAGAGACAGCGCTTCGGCGATCCGCAACCCGCAGGCGTAGAGGAGTGTGACGATGCTGGCGTCGCGTGCAGCAATCCAGGGTTCGGCCGCGATGGCTTTGGCGTCTTCCACCAAGTTGAGTGCGCCGGTCTCTGAGACAGGCTTCGGAATGCTGTGCGGGATTTTGGGGCTCTTCAACCGTTTTAAAGCATGATTGGTTGCAAGATCTTCCCGCTCCAGGTGGCCGTAGAAACCGCGCAGTGTCGAGAGGGTGCGGGCGATGCTTTTTGCGCTCAGGCCTTCGCGACGGCGGTGGGCGAGAAAGGCCCTGAAGTCGCCAACGGAGAGCTGGCCCAGATCTTCTAGACCGGCATCGCCTTCCAGATGGTTGAGCAGGAACTCAAAAAACCGCGACAGATCGCGGGCATAGTTTTCGATTGTCCTGGGGCTTGCCCGTTTTTCACTGGTCAGGAAGCTCAGGTAGCTGGAAACAGCTTTGATGGCCGTGGGATTGCTGGCAATGGATGCGGCAACATCGTCCGGCGTGCCGTTCAGACGGCCACCTATTGGTTTTGCTAGACGCTTTTGGGCAGGTCCAGCCATAGGCGCACCGCGCGTTCGACGACGCGGCCCATAAACTCAAGCAGGTCTGCGGCCTGACTCGGATGAAATTGCTCGGGATGAGCGGAGCCCAGTGCTAGAAGTCCGGGAGGTGTAGACTTGGAGAATGTCAGGCGTACCAGAGCTTCCGATCGCACATGAGGAGCAGAGCCGCCATAGAGTCCTGGATTGGATGTGATCTCTGAGCTCAGTCGGAAGGGTTCTCCTGACCCGATCAATGTATCGACGCCATTTGCTTCCAGAATGCGAAGACCTCTGACGCCTAAGCCTGGAGCATCTGCTTTGCTTTCGACGGCGAGAGCAACTGTGTCGAGATCCAATGCTGCGGCGAGGCCGGTCGGTTCGGTGATGAAGGCAACCAATTCTTCAAAGCTTTTGGCGTCCATCAGTTTCAACACGGCCACAAGAACCCGGTCACGGGTGAGCGCGTTGATGGAGGCTGCATCAATAAGCTCTGCTTGAATGTCTCTGAGCTGTTCCACTTTGTGTTGGAGGCGTTCAATCATGGCGCTCTGAAGATCCAGGACATTGTCCCCGGACGCATTCCTCGGCGCGCTCATGGAGGAAATCAGATCAATGTCGTTCAGAATGAAATCAGGATGTGCCAACAAATATTGTTTCACCGCGTCGGCGGTGAGTGACCCATCGAGTTGCTGTGACGGGTTTTGTTGCTGGCTTGGATCTATTGGACGCGACATTACTTCTGAGTTCCTGTTCGTTTCTTTTACCCGGTGATCTTCTGTCCGGTTTTCTTCCAATCTGCCAGGAAGGCGTCGAGGCCTTTGTCTGTCAGCGGGTGTGCCACTAGTGTGCGAAGAACCGCGGGCGGGACGGTGACGACATCCGCGCCGATCACTGCCGCGTCTTTCACGTGGTTGGGATTGCGAATAGAGGCGACGAGTATCTCCGTATTGAGATCATCGTAATTGTCGTAGATGGCGCGAATGTCTTCGATCAGTTCCATTCCGTCAATGTGAATGTCGTCCAGCCGTCCAACGAAGGGTGAGATGTAAGTGGCGCCTGCTTTCGCGGCGAGGAGTGCCTGGGTTGCCGAGAAGCAAAGCGTGACGTTCGTTTTAATTCCTTCCGCGGTGAGAGCGCGGCAGGCTTTGAGGCCTTCCCAGACAAGCGGAAGTTTGACGACAATATTGTCGGCGAGTTTTGCGACGGTCTTGCCCTCTTTCACCATGCCTTCTGCATCAAGGGCCGTTACTTCCGCGCTCACCGGTCCGTCAATGATTGCGCAGATGTCTTTGACGACGTCAAAAAAATCACGCCCTGTTTTGGCAACGAGAGAGGGATTGGTTGTGACACCATCAAGCAGGCCTGTGTCAGCAAGGTCGCGAATCTCATCTATGTCCGCTGTGTCGATAAAAAACTTCATGTAGTGGTGTAATCCCTGATCCTGCCGTTCGCTTGTCGGCTTTCATTGCCCTAAGCCTGGCATTCTCCATCGCCTTGACGAATTTGCCAAGAAGAGAAAGAGAGTTACTGCGTCGACCCTTGTTGAAGGGTTAAGGTTGTCTCATGCCGAGTGAATTTTCAGCAACTGATCTTTTTAACGATGAAGCGCCTCAGGAACAGCGCATCGTCTCTGTGCTGCTGCCGCTCGGGCTTCCCGGCGCCTATGATTATTCGGTGCCGCACACCCTTAGTGTTGGTATCGGTGATTATGTGACTGTGCCTTTGGGGCCACGGGAAGTGCTTGGTGTCGTGTGGGGTGAGGGCAGCGGTGAAGTCGGCCATAATCGTTTGAAGGCAATTATCGACAAACTTGATGCACCGCCTATGACTCACGCGCTCAGGCAGTTCGTGGATTGGATTTCCGTCTACACATTGTCGCCGCCCGGAGCGGTCTTGCGGTTGGCGATGCGAGTGCCGGGTGCGCTTGAACCTGCTGGTGTCCGAACCGTCTACCGGCTGGGTGGGCCTCCCCCCAAACGGATGACGCCCGGTCGGGAAAAAGTTCTGGAGCTGGCGCAAGACGGATTTGCACGGACACCGCGTGAGCTTGCAGATGAGGCAGGCGTATCCACAGCGGTGGTGCGTGGTCTGATCGATGCCGGAAGTTTTGAGGCGGTCGAACTCCCGGCTGATGCTCCCTTTGAAGCGCCGGACCTTGAATGTGCGGGCGCGGACCTGTCTGGCGATCAGCGGTTTGCCGCGGACCAGTTGAGGTCACGGATCGAGCAGGGGGGCTTTTCTGCCCAGCTGCTGGACGGGGTGACAGGCTCGGGTAAGACAGAAGTCTATTTCGAAGCCGTCGCCGCAGCTCTGGCAAAAGGACGGCAGACCCTGATCCTGCTGCCGGAAATCGCACTCACGGGCCAGTTTTTGCAGCGGTTCGAGGCGCGGTTCGGCTGCCGTCCGGCGGAGTGGCATTCAGATCTGTCAGCCAAGGAACGTAAACGAGTCTGGCGGGCGGTGGCAGACGGGACAGCGAAGGCAGTGGTGGGCGCGCGGTCCGCTCTCTTTCTTCCCTATCAGGATCTTGGCCTCATCGTGGTGGATGAAGAGCATGAAAGTGCGTTCAAGCAGGAAGACGGCGTTTCCTACAATGCGCGGGACATGAGTGTGGTGCGTGCCTCTCTTGGTGGCTTTCCAGTGGTGCTGGCATCGGCCACCCCGTCGCTTGAAACCATGGCGAATGTCTGGTCGGGTAAATATGACCATCTGGTGCTGCCGGAGCGGCATGGGGCTGCTGTTATGCCGGCCGTGGGCGCGATTGATATGCGGGCGCATCCCCCGGAGAAAGGTGAGTGGATTTCGCCGCCTTTGCTTCGGGAAATGGGGGAAGCCTTAGCAAAAGGGGAGCAGTCCATGCTGTTCCTCAATCGGCGGGGCTACGCGCCGCTCACGCTCTGCCGGACCTGCGGTCACCGGATTGACTGTCCGGAATGTGATGCCTGGCTGGTGGAGCACCGATTCCGAAAGGAACTGGTCTGTCACCATTGCGGATATTCTGCGCCGGTGCCTCGCGCCTGTCCGTCCTGCGGTGATGAGGACTCGCTCATCGCTTGCGGCCCGGGGGTGGAGCGGATCGCAGAAGAGGTGGTGCAGAAATTCCCGCGGGCGCGCCTGGCGCTCTTGTCGTCCGACAGTCTGCGGGGGCCCGCCGCCCATGCGGAGGCGATCCGGCAGATCGCGGACCACGAAGTGGATGTGATTGTGGGCACCCAGGTTGTGGCCAAGGGGCACAATTTCCCGCTTCTCACGGTTGTGGGTGTTGTGGACGCGGATCTCGGCCTTGAGAACGGGGATCTGCGCGCTGGCGAACGCACCTTCCAGTTGCTCCATCAAGTGGCGGGCCGGGCGGGGCGCGCAGACCGGCCAGGCCGGGTCTATCTCCAGACCTATATGCCGGAACATCCAGTCATGCAGGCGCTGATTGAAGGCGAGCGGGACCGTTTTCTGGAGCGGGAAGCGTCTATGCGGGAGCGCACGGGCTATCCCCCTTATGGGCGTTTGGTGGGGATTGTGGTCTCCGGCCCTAATCCTAACCAAGTCCATGCCGTTTCAAGGGAGCTGGCCCGGTCTCACGGACCCCAGGAGGGAATCAGCGTCTTTGGGCCGGCGCCGGCGCCTTTAGCGCTGCTCAGAGGCCGTCACCGGGTGCGATTCCTGGTGAAAAGCACCCGAAATGTGCCGATCCAGGATTATGTGGCCGAGTGGCTTTCACGAGTGAAAGTGCCAAATGCCGTCAGGGTCTCCGTCGACGTGGATCCCTATTCCTTCCTTTGATTTATTGGCTCTGGCGTGCGCGCTCGCAATGGTCCGTTTGCGCATGAAAAGTGACAAAAATGACGTCGAATTGCCGCACCTGCGCGATTTTCTGGCGCAATTTCTTGGTGGGGCATTGCGCCCGGTATGCCTGCGTGTTACCACACGCCCGGTTTCGGGGGCGGTCATTTTACGGGCCGACTACCGTTCGCCATAACATCAATGTTTTCAGGGGGTTACCTCCTTCACGGGATTTGACGGTAACTGTCCTAGACCTAGCGTTGCGAGCACACACGTGTCAGCTGATAATCCTCTCGCCACCGGCGTCGCCGGTCGCTATGCAACAGCTCTCTTTGAGCTGGCAGAACAGGCAGGCGCCCTTGATACGGTCGCGGAAGACCTCAAGGGGCTTAGTGGCCTGATCGATACGTCTGATGACCTGAAACGGCTTGTGAGAAGTCCGGTCTTCTCCGCCGAAGAGCAGTCAGCGGCCATGTCAGCTATTCTGACAAAGGCCGGCGTTCAGACATTGACCCAGAATTTTATCGGCGTGGTAATTGCCAACCGCCGAATTTTCGCCCTTCAGGATATGATCCGCACCTTTGGCCAGCTTCTGGCGCAATCGCGCGGTGAGATCTCTGCTGACGTCACCAGCGCACATCCGCTGGCTGATCCGCAGGTTGCGGCGCTGAAAGAAGCGCTCAATGCAGCCATGGGTCGTGACGTACAAATCGAAACACGGGTGGACAAGGAGCTGCTTGGCGGTCTCGTTGTCAAAGTGGGAAGCCGGATGATCGACTCCTCACTCCGCACCAAACTCAATAACCTCAAATTTGCGATGAAAGAGGCTGGCTGATGGACATTCAGGCCGCGGAAATTTCTGCAATCCTTAAGGAACAGATCAAAGGTTTCGGTGACGAAGCTGAGGTCTCGGAAATCGGACAGGTTCTGTCCGTTGGTGACGGTATCGCCCGTATTTACGGTCTCGATAACGTTCAGGCTGGTGAGATGGTCGAATTCCCAGGCGGAATTCGGGGCATGGCGCTGAACCTGGAAAACGACAATGTGGGTGCCGTGATCTTCGGTTCTGACCGCGATATTAAAGAAGGCGACACCGTTAAGCGGACTGGCGCCATTGTGGACGTGCCGGTCGGCAAGGGTCTGCTCGGTCGTGTGGTTGACCCGCTCGGCAACCCGATTGATGGCAAGGGCCCCATCGAAGGTGTTGAGCGCCGTCGTGTGGACGTGAAGGCACCCGGCATTATCCCGCGTAAGTCTGTGCATGAGCCCATGCAGACCGGCCTCAAAGCGATTGATGCGCTGATCCCGATCGGCCGTGGCCAGCGTGAGCTGATCATTGGTGACCGTCAGACCGGTAAGACCGCTGTGGCGATTGACGCCATGCTCAACCAGAAGCCTCTGAACGAAGGCGATGACGAGAGCAAGAAGCTCTACTGCGTCTACATCGCGGTTGGTCAGAAGCGCTCAACGGTTGCTCAGATCGTGAAGACGCTGGAAGAAAACGGCGCGCTTGAATATTCAGTGGTTGTCGCTGCGACGGCGTCTGAGCCTGCACCGCTTCAGTTCCTGGCACCGTTTGCCGGTTGTGCGATTGGTGAGTATTTCCGTGACAATGGCATGCATGCTCTGGCGGTCTATGATGACCTTTCCAAGCAGGCTGTTGCTTATCGTCAGATGTCTCTGCTCCTTCGTCGTCCTCCTGGGCGTGAAGCGTACCCTGGGGACGTTTTCTATCTTCACTCACGCCTTCTGGAACGGGCTGCGAAGCTCAACGAAGACAATGGCTCTGGCTCGCTGACGGCGCTGCCGATCATTGAAACCCAGGCGAACGACGTGTCCGCTTACATTCCGACCAACGTGATTTCGATCACCGACGGTCAGATCTTCCTGGAAACAGACCTCTTCTACCAGGGCATTCGCCCTGCGGTGAACGTGGGTCTGTCGGTGAGCCGTGTTGGTTCCTCCGCTCAGGTGAAGGCGATGAAGCAGGTTGCCGGTAAGATTAAGGGTGAGCTTGCGCAGTACCGTGAAATGGCGGCGTTTGCGCAGTTCGGTTCTGACCTTGATGTGACGACGCAGCGTCTTCTTAATCGTGGTGAGCGTCTGACGGAACTGCTTAAGCAGGGCCAGTTCTCGCCGCTCAAAGTGGAAGAGCAGGTTGTTGTGATTTATGCCGGTGTGAACGGCTATCTCGATGGCATCCCGACAGCTGATGTTGGCCGCTATGAAGAAGAGCTTCTGCGCACGGTTCGTGACAAGCATGCCGATCTTCTTGAAACCATCCGCAAGGAACTCGCACTGTCTGACGCGACAGAAGCGAGCCTTAAAGAGGTTGTTGAGAGCTTCACCAAGGCGTTTGCCTAAGCATTGTTCTGACCAAGTAGGACTGATGGCGATATGGCCAGCCTTAAGGAACTAAGAAACAGGATCTCCAGCGTGAAAAACACGCAGAAGATCACGCGTGCCATGCAGATGGTGGCTGCAGCAAAACTGCGCCGCGCGCAGGAAGCTGCGGAAGCCGCGCGCCCCTATGCCGCTCGGATGAGCGGTGTGTTGGCGAACCTCTCGGCTGGCATGGAAGGCCGTGATGGCGCACCAGAACTGATGGTGGGCACGGGCAAGGATGATGTTCACTTGCTGATCGTGGCGACGTCGGAGCGCGGTCTTTGCGGTGGTTTTAACTCCTCCATCGTGCGCCTGGCACGTGAAGAGATTGTCCGCCTTCAGGGTCAGGGCAAAACGGTCAAAATTTTGCCGGTTGGCAAGAAGGGCCGTGACCAGCTGAAGCGCCTATATGGTGATCTGTTCGTTGACTTTGTCGACCTGTCTGAAGTGAAGCAGGTTGCCTTTTCCAATGCGGACGCGATTGCTGAGCAGGTGCTGTCTCTGTTTGAGGCGGGCGAGTTTGACGTTTGCACGCTCTTCTATGCTGAGTTTGAAAGCGTTGTGGCTCAGATCCCGACCGCTCTGCAGTTGATTCCAGCACGGATCGAGGCTGCAGAAGGCGAAGAGGACACTGGTGTTGATCTGGGTGGTGCGGCTTACGAGTACGAGCCAGAAGAAACAGACATCCTGAAAGAATTGCTGCCGCGCAACATCGCTGTGCAGATCTTCCGGGGTCTTCTGGAGAATTCTGCTTCTGAGCAGGGCGCGCGTATGTCCGCCATGGACAATGCGACACGGAATGCGGGTGAGATGATCGACAAGCTGACGATCACCTATAACCGCTCGCGTCAGGCTCAGATTACAAAAGAACTGATTGAGATTATTTCGGGTGCTGAGGCGCTCTAAAATATTTTGTTGGACGCAAGCCTCCCGTTGAGGCTGCAACCGATCCGAGGAAAGACATATGACCAACGCTGTCGGACGAGTTACCCAGGTTATTGGTGCTGTTGTTGACGTCGAATTTGACGAGCACCTGCCGGCCATTTTGAACGCGCTTGAAACGAAGAACGGCGACAACCGCCTCGTTCTCGAAGTGGCGCAGCATCTGGGCCAGAATACGGTCCGTACCATCGCGATGGACGCGACGGAAGGTCTGGTTCGCGGTCAGGAAGTAACCGACACGGGCGCAGCAATTGAAGTGCCGGTTGGGGACGAGACACTTGGTCGGATCATGAACGTGATCGGTGAGCCGGTTGATGAAAAAGGCCCGGTTGTCACCTCGGCAAAGCGTGCGATCCACCAGGAAGCTCCAGAGTTTTCCGAGCAGTCCACGGAAGCTGAGATGCTGGTTACCGGCATTAAGGTTGTGGACCTTCTCGCACCTTACGCGAAGGGCGGTAAAATCGGCCTCTTCGGTGGTGCGGGTGTTGGTAAGACCGTTCTTATTCAGGAACTGATCAACAACATCGCGAAGGCGCACGGTGGTTACTCGGTATTTGCTGGTGTCGGGGAGCGGACCCGCGAAGGGAATGACCTCTACTACGAAATGATTGAGTCCGGCGTGAACAAAGAGGGTGGCGGCGAAGGTTCCAAATGTGCTCTCGTGTTCGGTCAGATGAACGAGCCTCCCGGGGCCCGCGCACGTGTTGCTCTGACGGGGCTGACCGTTGCTGAGCACTTCCGTGATGAAGGCCAGGACGTTCTGTTCTTCGTGGATAACATTTTCCGCTTCACGCAGGCTGGTTCAGAGGTGTCCGCGCTTCTCGGTCGTATCCCTTCCGCTGTGGGCTATCAGCCAACACTGGCGACGGACATGGGGACGCTGCAAGAGCGTATTACAACAACAACCAAAGGTTCGGTTACCTCCGTGCAGGCGATTTACGTTCCTGCCGATGACCTGACCGACCCGGCACCGGCCACGTCCTTCTCTCACTTGGATGCGACGACCGTGTTGAACCGTGCGATTTCCGAAAAGGGTATTTACCCAGCTGTGGACCCGCTTGACTCAACCAGCCGTATTCTTGAGCCACGCGTTGTGGGCGACGAGCATTACGAAACAGCTCGCCGGGTGCAGGAAATCTTGCAGAAGTACAAATCCCTTCAGGACATTATCGCCATTCTCGGCATGGATGAGCTGTCGGAAGAAGATAAGCTTGTTGTGGCCCGCGCCCGTAAGATCGAGCGTTTCCTCAGCCAGCCGTTCTTTGTGGCTGAAGTGTTTACCGGTGCCCCAGGCGTGCTGGTTGATGTGAAAGACACGATCAAAGGCTTTAAAGGTCTTTGTGACGGTGACTATGATCACCTTCCAGAAGCAGCCTTCTACATGGTCGGCACAATCGAAGATGCCATGAAGAAAGCAGAAGATCTCGCTGCGGAAGCTGCGTAACTTCAGGGTGTAAACAGAGGTTTGCCTCATGGCTGAGAAGCTGAAATTCGATCTCGTTGCTCCCGAGCGTCTGTTGATGTCGACGGAAGCTGACATGGTTATCGTGCCAGGTGCTGAAGGTGACTTCGGCGTTCTGGCTGGCCACGCTCCGGTTATGTCGACGCTTCGCGTTGGTGTGCTGGATGTGAGTGGTACGGACGGCAACGATATGCGCATCTTCGTGCGTGGTGGGTTTGCAGAAGTGACCCCTGAGGGCCTCACGGTTCTGGCTGAAGAGGCTGTGCCTCTGTCAGAACTGGACGCTGCAGCCCTTGATCAGCGGATCAAGGACGCAACTGAGGATGTTCAGGACGCCTCTACGGACGACGCAAAATCCAAGGCTCAGGCCCATTTGGATCAGCTGCAGGAGCTGCGCTCAGCTCTCTGATCCGGAAGATAACCACAGAATTTGAGGCGGTACTCTCGGGTATCGCCTTTTTTGTGGGCGTCTCACCTGTGTTCTTGGGCCGCATTCGCGCTTTTGGCAGAGCGGGCTATAATGCCGGCGAGGCCTGCGAAAGCCTTTAAGGATGGAAATGAGCATGGAAGAGCATTGGACCTTGGACGATATTGCGTGGGATCAGTTTGATGCCACGAAGGTTGACACCGATCTACTGGCGGCCGTGAAGGCGGCGGCGATGGTTGAGTTCAATGCCGGTGACTATGTCGCCTATCTCACCAATGTCTTTTCTGATCTGCCTCAGGTGCAGGAGACGATCCAGCAATGGGGACGGGAAGAGGAGCAGCATGGAGCGGCGCTTGCCCGCTGGGCGGAGCTTGCCGACCCGAGCTTTTCTTTTGATGCGGCGTTCAAGCGTTTCCAGGAGATTTATCAGATCCCGATTGATGTGACGGAGAGTGTGCGTGGCTCGCGGGCAGGCGAAATGGTTGCTCGGTGTGTGGTGGAGAGTGGCACCTCCTCTTTCTACACTGCCATTAAAGAGGCGACGGACGAGCCGGTGCTTAAACAAATCGCGCAGCGGATCGCGGCGGATGAATTCCGTCACTATAAGCTTTTCTACGACACGCTGAACGAGATCGACGAGCAGCCGTCCTTGTTTGAGAAAGCAAAGGTCGCACTCTTGCGGGTCAATGAAGCGGATGATGATGAACTGGCATCCGCCTATTTTGCCGCAAACACTCAGCCTGGAGATGGCGCGGCTTACAGTCGGGAGAAATATGCAGCGGCCTATGAAGCCCGCGCTCTCACGCTCTATAAGCGCTCACACACTAACCGCCTGGTCTCCATGATTGCGAAAGCGGTCGGGATTGCGCCCCATGGGCGGTTCATGCGCCTGATGGAGCCGATTGTGTGGAAGGTCTGGCAGCGCCGGACCCGTAAGGCGCAGGCCTTGGCGGCCTAATTTGAGAGCTCAGGCCTTGGCGAGGTTCCGTACTGTGTCCCTGAACTCGGCGACGACCTGTGAATAGACTTCCCGCTTGAATGGGACAATTAGCTCCGTGAGCTCGTCTATGTCCGCCCAGCGCCATTCAGAGAATTCCTGGTGATCGTCTGCGGCAATGTCGATATCGCTGTCGAGCCCAGTGAACCGCATGAGAAACCAGCGCTGAGTCTGGCCGCAATATTTCCCTTTCAGCGCTTTTCCCAAAATTTCTTTCGGCAGGTCATATTTGTACCAGTGTGCGGATTCCTGAATGATTTCAGCCTTATCGGTGCCCGCCTCTTCCATGAGTTCGCGTAAGGCGGCGATGTTCGGCTCCTCACCCTTGTCGATGCCGCCCTGGGGCATCTGCCAGGCCGTGTCATGGCTGTCGTCTGAATATCCGATGCGGTCGCCGATCCAGACTTTGCCCTCATGGTTCACCAGCATTATGCCGACACAGCGGCGGTAGGGCAGTTCGGATGTTTTTTTGGACATGGACTTCTCGGAAACGTCAGTGCGCTAGCCGTCACTAGCTGTTGCACTCACGGGTATCAGAACAATGTCGTCTTGCCCAAGGTTTTCTGTCCATTTCTGGATGCGCTCTATGGTCACTGGGAAGGCGGTGCCAAGGCCCACCACAACCCCGTTCTGGTTTGCCTGCAGTTGTAGGTCCAAGAGAGCTTCATCGATAGCCCGCGGTGTACGGGTGGGGTCGACAGACCGGTTGCCTTGTGCCCAGGGCAGGCCCAATTCCTGAGCCAGGTCGGGCGCCGTGCTTCTGCGGCTGGTCCCTGGGTCGACATACATGACCCCGCGGCTTTCCAGCGCTTCCAGGACGGGCTCCATGGCCGCTTTGTCGGCGGTGAACTTCGCTCCCTGATAGGAGGTCACGCCGACATAGCCGGTAAACCGGCTCATCAGCCAGGAAAGGCGATCCAGATTGTCGCCGGCGCTCAGCGACGTTAGCAGGGTGTAGGGGCCTGGATCGTTTGCGGGGTAGTCATATGGCTCCATAGGGAGTTCAAGCAGAACCTCATGTCCTGCGGCCCGCGCCTTATCAATCCAGCTCTGGAGGTCGCGCCCATAGGGTGCAAAGGAGAGCGTGACTTCCGGCGGTAGTTTTTCGATGGCGTTTCGCGTTGCTGTCTCAGAGATGCCAAGTCCCCCCACAACGAGGGCGACACGCGGGAGCCGCGCGTTTGCAGCTGTAAGGCCTGAGGGACGCGCATAGGCGGCCGAAGCCCGTTGGCCGCCTGATCCGATGACCGGCAGCGGCCCATGGGGCCCGTTGGCGATGAGGCCCGGCAGTGGCGCGGGGGGAAGAGCGCTTGCGGCGCGATCTGACCGTGTTGGCGGATTGGGGGTGGCTGCCTGCTCTGGCGCCGTTGATGTCCTTTCTGCCGTCCCAAGCGATAAGGATGGTGGCAGTGAAATACTTGGATCTTCCAGAGGCTCGGGCGTAATGGGATCGTCTGCTGTGCCGGACCTCAAAATGCCCGTCGGTGGTATTGAGGGCTCTTCGGTAAGTTCGATGATCTTCAAGGGACCGATATAGCTCGGATTTCCGCTCGCCCAGAGCCAGAGAATGATGGCGCCATAGGACAGGGCGACAGCGAACGCGCCAACAGCAACGGGGCTTACCCGGCTCGTCGGCAGGCTGGGCAATATCCGCCGTTTTTCCGTGCTTGCGGTTGAACTACTTGCCATTCAATCCGGTCCTTATGGGCCGTTGTCCGCCTTTTTGAAACCAGAGACAGGGCCTCATGTCTCCGGTCCTCCACTTCGTCAGTCGACGCTCAGACTGAGAGCTTCGCCTCTCTCTTCATTCTATCGTCGGCTGGTATCTGTTTAGTTAGCGACTGTGGCGCTCTGACTTTCCGCGTTTGCCTTTACTTCATATGTCCGAACACCGTTCAGCAGATCCAAGGCATATTGCAGCTGCAGGTCATCTGCGCGATCAGCCGGCACAAATGAAGGAGACCCTGCGGACTCTTCCTTGCCGTTCTCCGCTTCCAGATGGCCTGGCAGGGCCGCCTCACCAGTCACCCGGCGCTGACGTTCGTCGTCGACTTCCTGATGGACTTCGATGTCGGGCTCAATGCCGGTCGCCTGGATGGAGGTGCCGCTTGGTGTGAAATAGCGGGCCGTGGTCAGCCGGATCGCCCCGTCGGAGCCCAGCGGAATAATCGTCTGCACGGAGCCTTTCCCGAAGGAGCGGGTGCCGAGCACCGTTGCGCGCTGATGATCCTGGAGAGCACCTGCCACAATTTCCGAGGCGCTGGCTGAGCCGCCATTGATCAGAATGATGATTGGCTTCCCGTCAATCATATCCCCACCACGTGCGTTGTAGCGTTGGGTCTCTTCCGTGCGGCGCCCGCGCGTTGAAACAATTTCGCCTTTGTCGAGGAAGGCATCCGACACCGCAATCGCCTGGTCAAGCAAACCGCCGGGATTGTTTCTCAGGTCAAGTACATACCCTTTGAGACGGTCCTCCCCGATCAGCTCAGACAGTTCTTCGATGGCGTCATCGAGACCGGTTGATGTCTGCTCGTTGAAGCTCGTGATCCGGATATAGCCAATGTCCTCTTCGCGCTGAAAGCGCACCGACCGGATTGTAATGATATCGCGGGTGACTTTGACATCGAAGGGTTCATCGACCCCTTCCCGCAAGACGGTCAGGGTGATTGTCGTATCGACGGGTCCGCGCATTTTTTCTACGGACTCGCCCAACGTCAGACCGAGGATTGGTGTGTCATCCAAGTGGGTGATGAGATCATTTGGCAGCAGACCTGCCTTTTGGGCCGGCGTGTCATCAATCGGGGTCACGACCTTGATCAGGCCGTTCTCCATGGTGACTTCAATGCCCAGACCACCAAATTCACCGCGGGTTTGAACCTGCATGTCGCGGAAGCTTTTGGGGTTCAGGTAGCTTGAATGGGGATCCAGCGAATGGAGCATGCCGTTGATCGCATTGTCGATCAGCTCTGAATCTTCCGTCGGTTCGACATAGTCAGCCCGAACACGCTCAAAGACATCGCCAAACAGGTTGAGCTGGCGGTAGGTCTCTGAGTTGGCTGCATTGGCCGCCGACTGATTGGACAGAGGCTGAAGCGCAAAAATCGTTACGCCAGCTACCAGCGTACCAATAGCAAAACTTGCAATTACGGACCTATTCATCAGCCTCGGGCCTTCCTATCACTTGCGACAAACCAGGGTCTCGGGTCGACGGGAGTACCGTTTCGCCTCAACTCAATATAGAGCGCCGGCTTGCCGCTACCAGGCTCAGAAGAAACATCCGACCGGGTTGATCCCATTGCTCCGATGGGCTCTCCGGCCAGGACATTTTGGCCAACAATTCCGTCGATTCGGGTCATGCCTGCCAAAAGCAGATGGTACCCCTCGCCGACCTCCAGGATCAAGAGTTGGCCGTAGCGGCGAAACGGCCCGGCAAAGGCAATTTTACCGTCAAAAGGGGCTGTTACAGGCGCTTCAGGCCGCGTTTCGAGTGTTAACCCTTGTACCGTTCCGCCAGCGCCGTCGTCGCTTCCATAGCGTCCTAGCGCGATCCCCTCCACCGGCGGTCTGATCAGGCCTCGGGAGGCTGAAAAGAGGCGGTTCGGGGAGAGATTGGGGGCAAGGGCAGCTACCTGTCTGTTCGGGGGAACTGCGGGCGTTTCGGACTGCGCAACCGGCTCCCGGAAAGCGGGCCTTGGGGCAGGTGTTCTGCTGGCGGCCCGTGCTTCCAGACGCGCGATCAGATCTTTAAGGCTTTTGGCCTCACGAGAAAGTGTGGCAAGCGCCGCCGCCTCTTCTTCCGCCAGCGCCCGTGCTGCAGCCTCGGCGGTGGTTTTGGCCTTCAGAAGTTCATTCAAAGTTTCCCGCTCACCGGAAAGATCCAGCGACGCCGTGTCGAAGGTCTCCTGTTCGGCGACGAGATCCGCCTTCACCTTATCCAGCTCTTCCAGACGTTCGCGAATTTCACGGGCGTCGGATTCGAGCTTCGGCACGATGGTTGAGAGGAGGAGGGCGCTCCGCATTGCCGATACCGCATCGTCCGGCCTGACAGCGAGGGCTGGAGGTGGATTGCGGTCCAGCCGCTGTAGGGCGGCAAGTGTGTCGGTTAGTTCTGCACGCCGCGTTTCCAACTGGGCCAGGAGAACGGCCTGAGCGGCTTCGAGCCCCGCAAGTCTGATCTCAGAGTCCGTCACCTCGCGTTCGCTGGCCTGAACCCTTGCGGCCGCCTCAATCAGCTTTTGTCTGATCGCCTGGACTTCTTCTGCGAGGGCGTTTGCCTCCGCCTCCAGCTGTTTGCGGCGCTCCACCCGGTCTTCGATTTCACCTTCCAGTTCCTGAAGCCGTTCCGGGTCTGTCTCATTGGCATGAGATGGGATGCTCGTCATCAGGCTAACGCTGACAAGCGCCGCGCTGGTAAGCAGAGAGGCGCTGTTAAACGGCCTCATGAGCCTCTGCCTCGTTGGACACCAGAAGGGACATGCCGGTCATTTCCTGGGGCGTTGGGGCTTTGAGGAGTGACAGGAGTGTAGGGGCCACATCTTGCAGGCGCCCGGGCTTCAAAACTGTCTCAGTCATCACAGCGGGCGGTCCGTCGACAACAAGGGGGACGGCGGCGCGGGTATTGCGGGCATTTGCCTTTCCCGCATCGTCGACGCGCATGTCCTCTGCATTGCCATGAGAGCTCGTGATCATCAGGGTGCCGCCCCGCTTCTCCAGAATGGCGGTGATTTTGCCAAGTGCCTTATCAACGATCTCAGCTGCTTTCTTCACCAATGCCGGATCGCCGGTGCGGGCAGCGAGCCCGACATTCGGGAAATGGACAATAATGGCGTCGGCTTTTCCTGCTTTCACTGTGGCGACCGTCTCGTGGGCGAGATCAAGCGCGGCGAGTTCAGGTTTCTTCTCAAACTGTTGGCGCTTCGGACTTTTGAGCACTGTGTGGGTCTCCCCTTCAAAAGGGGCGGGTCTTCCGCCCAATTGATAAGTGCCCAAGGCATAAGGAGATGTTTCGTCACAAAGATAGAGCTGTCTTTTACCGGCAGTTGCGAGTGCTTCGCTCAGTGTGCCGTTCAGCCTGGGTTCCTCGAAAAGAGAGGGGATTTGGTCGCGCAGCGGGTAGGCGAGTGGCGTGAGGCTGCAGATGGCAGAGAGTTCAATCGGTGCTGTAAGGGTAACTGGCGCGGCGGCATCACCCGATAGGGCCTGTATGAGAGGTGTCGCTCCGTCCGCGCGCAAAAGCGCAAGCAGCAGAGCATCATCCTGACGCAGGCCGCCATAGCCAGTAAGGATTGCGGGTGGAATGTCTGCGTCGCAGAGACCCTTGTCGTAGCACTCAGCGACATAAGGCACAGCATAGTCGACAGAGATCGCGCCAGCTTCCGCGATGGTTTTTAATGCGAGACCTGTCTGCCCTTCGCGTTGCAACCGGTCGAACGCATACCGCCGTCCCATGACGGATGCCAGCTGCGCATTGTCGGCCCCCTCAATGTCGTGCAGAAACTCGCCCAGACAATCGGCGCCACTCTGCGCGTCAGCATCTTCGCCATCCAGAATCGCATGGACCCAGACCTGAACTCCCTCATGACTCATAAGGGCAGCCAGCACGGCCAGATGATATTGATGGCCTTCCACACCTGCGGGAGAGATCAACCCAACCAGGTGAATGGCGCCACCCACACTGCGTGCTTTCAGGATCAGGTTCTGCAGTTCTCTGTTATCTGCAATTGGTTCCGGTCCGTCGCCCGCAAAGGCAGCGTTTATACGCGTTGCAAATTGCGGCTCAGTCCGTCCGCTACCAATCGCCCGGTGTCCCGCTTCAACATTTCCAGGTTGATCCGGACCGAGGCCCACAGCCTCTCCGCTCGCAGCCAGCATGGTGCGCATGCCGCGTGCGGCAAGGCGATCGAAGATCGGCGTCTTAGCGTTTGCAAGTGCGTTCCCGTCGGTGTCCGCGCGATTTCCCCATCCATCCAGAATGGCAAGTACGACGGGTTCTGTGCTTGTCGCGCGCGCCATTTAGATGTTTCTCCTGAGGTCAGTTGTTCAATGCACCGGCACTAATGTCGGTGGGTACAGTAAAGAATCGCTCTTCACCTGTGGGAAGGAGGCGACCCTACTGAGCGGACCATATCCTGTCCAGAGATGAGCGTGGGGCTACCCATCCCGGTGGTAGGGATGGCCTGCCAGGATCGTTGTGGCCCTGTATAATTGTTCTGACAACATAACCCGCGCCATCATGTGTGGCCATGTTTGTTGCCCAAATGAGATCTTGTAGTCTGCGCGATTTCGAACGTCGTCGCTCAAGCCGCCTGCTCCACCAATTACAAAGGCGCAGACAGGCGCTCCTTCATCGCGCCAACGGCTCAGCTTCTCGGAAAAATCTTTGCTCTTCAGGGAGGTTCCGCGTTCGTCGAGGACAATGAGCTTGGCGCTCTTCGGTACAGCGCGCAGGATCTTTTCTCCTTCGCGAGCCGCCAGTTCGGCACGCTCCAAATTCTTCTTTTCTTCGACTTCCGTGAGCGTTAGCGGACCGAGACTCAAGGCTTTGCCCTGACCGTCAAACCGTTTTGTGAAATTGTCGAAAAGGTCTTTCTCTGGGCCCGGCTTCATCCGGCCCACAGCAATTATCTCCACCCGCATTGCGGTCTAGCTGATGGCGATCCGCTCAGCCGCTACATCGGCCGACCACATCTTTTCCAGTTTGTAGAACTCGCGGACCTCAGGCCTGAAGATGTGAACGATCACATCGCCGCCGTCGATCAGAACCCAATCAGCCTGTGCAAGACCTTCTACCCGCGCGCTGCCGAAACCTTCTTCTTTTATGCGTCGTGTCAGATGGTCTGCCAATGCGCTCACGTGTCGCTGAGAGCGGCCGCTTGCGACAACCATGTGGTCAGCAATCGCTGACTTTCCCTCAAGGTTGATCGATACGATTTCCTCTGCCTTGTCGTCATCAAGACAAGTCAGAACAAGATCGAGCATGGCGTTTGATTGGGAGTGGGGTGATTTCTGTCCAGCCGATAGGGGGGTGCTGCGACCCTCCGATGACTGAGATTGGACATTTGAGTCCAGATTTTGAGCGCTCAGGGATAACTCCTTGTCCCCGTTTTGGGGTCCCTATGCATGACGACAGCAGGGGCCTATGGCCACTGCAAAAGACGCCTCTCGCGCCTTTCACGCCAAATATGACTGCTTGCCCGCGACAATTCAATGAAACCGCGTGTCGGTCACGGATTTGATAAAAAGTCTATATTTTTCAATGGGTTATGGTTGCGTTGGGCGCTAGGTGCTATGCCTCGCTACGCAGCTCGGTCGCAGAAATTGGATTCTGGGGGCCTTCCAGGAAGCAAAGGGCGGGGGCTTGGAGCCTTGGCAGCAAGGCGGCATCGGACGGATCTAGCCAGGCTGAGCGGTAGGTCGTTGCAGCCAGGGACAAGCGCGCCTTCAAATTGAAGTTGGGGCGCGGGTAGATTGCCATAGGGACCGAGTTGATGAGCTCCCGCCATTTCGCCCAGCGCGGGAGCTGGATCATGTTGTCGGCACCCATCAGCCAGACAAAATGGGCCTGTCTGTATCTCTCCTGAAGAGCTTGCACTGTGTCGACGGTGAAGCGTGTGCCTAGATGAGTCTCAATATCGGTAACAATGATCTGCGGATGGGCAGCGATCTGTTTTGCGCCCTCCAGCCTCTCGGTCAGCGGGCCCATGTCGCTTGTCGACTTTAATGGGTTTTGGGGCGATACCAGCCACCAGACTTGATCAAGCTGCAACTGACGCAGCGCCATCAGCGAGACCAAGCGGTGACCTGCATGTGCCGGGTTAAACGAGCCGCCAAGGAGCCCGACTTTGAGGCCGGGCGATGTTGCGAGGGACAAGCTCACGACGTGCCTTAGGGCCGTGTCTGGCCGGTTCCGCGCACCTGATATTTGAAGCTGGTGAGCTGTTCCAGTCCTACAGGACCTCGTGCGTGGAACTTGCCTGTCGCTATTCCGATCTCGGCACCCATACCAAATTCGCCACCGTCCGCATATTGCGTGGAGGCATTGTGCAGAACAATGGCGCTGTCGACTTCGTTGAGGAACTGCACGGCTGTCTCCTCATTCTGCGTCACAATGCAGTCCGTATGATCGGAGCCATACTCGCCAATGTGACGCATGGCGTCTTTCACATTGTCGACAAGGGCGATGGAAATAATCGCATCGAGATATTCTGTCTCATAGTCCTGGGTTGTCGCGGGCTTAACGCGATCATCTGCGGCTTGCGTGGCATCATCACCGCGCACTTCGCATCCAGCGTCGATGAGGCTTGCGATGATTGGCTTCAGGTTTTTGTCGGCAGCACCCTTGTCGACCAGGACGGTTTCTGCTGCGCCACAAATCGCCGTGCGTCGCATTTTGGCGTTTACGACGATTTCCTGCGCCATGGCGAGATCTGCGTCCCTGTCCACATAGACGTGGCAGAGACCGTCGAGATGCGCGAAGACCGGCACACGTGCTTCGTTTTGCACGCGCTCGACCAGCGATCGTCCGCCACGGGGAATAATTAAATCCAAATTGCCATTCAGCCCCTTCAGCATTTCGCCTACGGCTGCGCGGTCTGTTGTCGGAACGATCTGAATTGCGCCGTCGGGCAGGTTCGCTGCCGCCATACCTTCTTCCAGGCAATCGAAAATGGCGCGGCTTGAATGATAGCTTTCCGACCCCCCGCGCAGGATGGCCGCATTGCCGGCCTTCAGGCAAAGAACGGCGGCGTCTGCGGTGACATTGGGCCGGCTTTCATAAATGACGCCGATCACGCCCAAGGGCACACGCACACGGGAGATGTTAAGCCCGCTGGGCTGATCCCAATTTGCCATGAGATCGCCGACAGGGTCTTTCAGGCCTGCAACTTCTTCAATGCCTTTGGCGATGGCTTCAATACGCGCATCGTCCAACATGAGACGATCCATCAGTGCGCCTGACAGTCCTTTAGCGCGACCGACTTCCATGTCCTTTGCATTTGCTTCCAGAATATCGCCCGCATTGGCACGCACCAGCTGCGCACTTGCCAGAAGGGCTGCATCTTTTTGTTTGGTCGGGACCGTGGCGAGCGTCTTTGCGGCTGCGCGGGCGCGCGCGCCGATATCCGCCATAACGGCCTCAATATCGTCATTTGCTGCATTCAGATCGGCGATGCTCATGGCCCTATCCCTAATTCTACTTCGGGTCGTTGTCTTCGGTTCTGAGTGTTTTCTTAAGGACAAGATCGTCTCTATGGATCATCTCAGATCGTCCACGATAGCCCAGAAGGGCTTCAATTTCACTGCTGTTATGGCCCGCAATTTCCTTGGCATCCGCGCTGGAATAGGCGGAAAGGCCCCGCGCCAGTTCTTCGCCGGACCCATTCTTCACCAGGACGGCATCACCCCGGTCAAACATGCCCTCAATGCCGACAACACCGGCGGGTAAAAGCGATCGGCCTTCGCCGAGTGCTTTCGCGGCGCCTGCATCCACCAGAAGGGCGCCGGATGCCTGCAACGCGGCGGCGATCCAGCGTTTGCGTTCAGTGTTTGGGTCGGAGTGGGCGTCAAACCAGGTGCACCGCGCCCCCTCGGCCAGGGCTTTCAAGGGATGGGCATTTCGCCCATTGGTGATGACCATATGACAGCCTGCCTGTGTGGCGATCTGTGCGGCAGTGATTTTTGTTTTCATGCCACCGCGGGACAGATCAGAACCGGCATCACCTGCCATGGCTTCGATCTCTGCGGAGATGTGTGCGACTTCGGGAATGTGTTTTGCGCCCGTTGTTCCAGGGGGCGCTGAGTAGAGGCCGTCAATATCGGACAAGAGAACAAGACAGTCGGCGCTGATCATGGACGCGACGCGTGCGGCCAGCCGGTCATTGTCGCCGTAGCGGATTTCTGCTGTGGCAACCGTGTCGTTCTCATTGATGACGGGCACTGCGCCAAGTTTCAGCAGTGTGGTGACGGTGGAGCGCGCGTTCAGATAGCGTCGGCGTTCTTCCGTATCGTCGAGTGTGACAAGCACTTGTGCCGTGGACAGATTTCGTTCGGCGAGGGATGCCTGAAAGGCATGGGCCAAGTGAATTTGTCCCGCCGCTGCTGCGGCCTGGCTTTCTTCCAGTTTCAAGGACCCCGCAGGCAGGCCCAGCGTATGACGCCCGAGCGCGATGGCACCTGAGGAGACGATGACAACATCCTGCCCCTTGCTGCGCATGGCGGCGATGTCATCCATCAAGGCATCAAGCCAAGCGCGGTTGAGCCTCCCCGTGTCGCCTTCGATCAGGAGAGACGAGCCGATTTTGACGACAATGCGTTTTGCTTTTTCCAAACGGGACGTCATGGTTGCCATCCGCCGGAGGCTGATGTCTCATCTTCTTCATCCATGCCCGGGTTGCCGCGGTGCAGGTTGATTTCCTTCAAAAGCGCATGGAGAACCTGCCGGACACCATCGCCAGAGACACCGGAAAGAATGGTGACGTCCTTTCCTGCGGCTTCCTCAAGAGCTGCTTTTCGTTCTGCAATCACATCTTCTGTCAGGGCGTCGCATTTGTTGAGTGCCACGATCACGGGCTTCTCAGCGAGCCCATGCCCGTAGGCTTCCAGCTCCCCTTTGATGGTCCGGTAGGCACCGGCCACGTCTTCCTCTGTTCCATCGACCAGATGGAGAAGAATATTGGTGCGCTCCACATGACCGAGAAAGCGGTCACCCAGTCCAGCGCCTTCGTGTGCGCCCTCGATCAGACCTGGAATGTCCGCCAGCACGAAGCCATCGCCATCGACCTCCACAACACCGAGATTGGGATTGAGGGTGGTGAAGGGATAGTCCGCGATCTTGGGCTTCGCCCGGGAGACTGCTGCGAGGAATGTGCTTTTGCCCGCGTTGGGAAGGCCCACAAGGCCTGCGTCAGCGATGAGTTTCAGCCGCAGCCAAATCCACATTTCCTTGCCTTCCTGGCCAGGATTTGCGTGACGGGGCGCCTGGTTGGTGGCGGTCTTGAAGTGGGCGTTGCCAAAGCCGCCATTGCCGCCGTGCAGTAGAATGATGCGCTGACCCACTTCGGTCATGTCGGCAATGAGGGTCTCGTTGTCTTCCTCAAAAACCTGCGTGCCAACAGGGACCTGCAGAATGGCATCTTCGCCATTGGGGCCGGAACGGTCGCGGCCCATGCCATGGGTGCCGGTTTTGCCTTTGAAGTGTTGGCGGTAGCGGTAGTCAATGAGCGTATTGAGACCGTCGACGCATTCAACGATGACATGCCCACCGCGTCCACCGTCGCCCCCATTTGGGCCGCCGAACTGGACATACTTCTCCCGCCGGAAGCTGACTGAGCCAGCCCCGCCATCGCCAGAGCGCACATAGATTTTTGCTTGGTCCAGGAACTTCATAACAGCCCCTTTTGAGCCTGCCAGCGCTCTTTGGTCAAGCGATACTCACGTTTTGGGCATGTTTCCTGTCGGGCCTCGCTCCAGCCGGACTTGTTGCGGGCGAAAATAAAGCCAGCTTTCTCCAAAACGCGCGCGGACGCGTGATTGTCGGAGAAGAGATCGGTGAGGAGAAGGTTAATTTCCAGCCGCTCAAAGGCGTATTGAAGGATTTCGGCAACCGCCTCGCTGGCATAGCCCTGGTTCCAATAGTCCTTGCCGACCCAATAGCCGATGCCCGTCGTGTCGTCGCCGCGGTTCTCGATATTGATAGATCCGATAAGGTTGCCGTCAGTCCAGATGGCGAACGTTAGGTCTGTGCCGTCTTTGGCCGACGCCTCATGACTTGTGATCCAATCTGTTGCGGTAGTGAGAGGGTAGGGGTAGGGGACAGGCGCCATCATATGCGCGACATCCCATTCGCCTGCCAGTTGGCAGACGGTCTCAGCATCTTCCTGTTTGAAGCCACGAAGCGTCAGCCGTTCTGTTGTCAGAACGGGCATCTCCCCTTCGGGCAGTGTGAAGACGCGGTTCATGTCTACCAGCTTCCCTTCAGGTCTTCCCAGACATGCCTGTTTGTGGTGACGTCATAGCGGTCCACCTCCGCATTGCGGGCGAGGCAGAAGGCTGTGCTTTCACCGGTCACTGAGAAACCGCAGCGTTTCAGCACGACACCCGATGCCGGATTGTCTTTGAAGAAAGAGGCGGCGAGATCGTGCATGCCCTCCTCTTCAAAGAGATAGGAGGTGAACGCGCGCGCTGCTTCGGTCATGAAGCCTTTGCCCCAATAGGGTTTGCCGAGCCAATAGCCAAACTCCAGCTCCTGAGCGATGCATCCAGCAAATGCGCCCTCTACTTCGATGGCGCAGATAATGTCCGGGGAGGCGTCGTGGCTGGCGATCCACTGATCGGCCATCTCCCGCGTATAGGGGTAGGGCACGCGGGTGAGTTTGGAGCAAACATCCCAATCACCTACATAGTCGGTCACGAGGCTTGCATCTTCCGCTGTGAATCGGCGGAGCCGCAGACGTTCTGTGGTCAGGATTGTGGTCACTTTCTTTGCTCCTGATGCTGCGCCGCAGTGAGTTCCAGTGCAATACAGTCTAACTCTTCCCCGCGGGCGAGGCAGAAGCGTTTCTCTTCGCCAGTTTTGTGAAAGCCGACTTTCTGCAGGACCCGGCCTGAAGCAAGGTTTTCCTTGAAATGTCCTGAGACGAGCCGATTGAGGCCCAGTATGTCGAAGCCAAATTCAACCAGGACCCGAGCAGCTTCGGACGCAAAGCCTCGGCCCCAGTAGGGTTCGCCGATCCAATAGCCAATTTCGAAGGGCTCGTTCTTGGTTCTGGATAGCCCAACGGCTCCCACAAGCTCAGCGCCTGCTTGAATGGCGAAGGGCCAATGGTCGCCTGCGGCACGGTGCTCATTATGGCCGCTGATCCACTCTTCCGCCGCGCCTTCCGGGTAGGGATGGGGGATACGTGCGACCATGGAGGCGATATTCCAGTTGCTGACCAGCTCCTGCACGCGGGGTGCATCCTCCAGCGTAAAAGGACGCAGCTTGATGCTTTCTCCGGATAAGCTCAGTGTTTCAGCAATCATCGGATCCTCCTCCCGGATCTGGTCATGACGCTTTCGAGAGGGAGAACAAAAAAAGAGAGAGATGGCGAACCATCTCTCTCTCGAAATCTTCAGGTCTGTTCGCCACCCGCAGGTGGCATTCACCTGCTATTTAGTCTGCTGCTTTCGCTGCCGGCATGTCCGACGATAGGACAGACACGTAAGTCCGACCGCCAGCGCGGGTGCGGAAATTCACCGTGCCCTCAACAGTTGCGTAAATCGTGTGGTCCTTGCCCATGCCAACATTTTCGCCCGGGTGCCATTTGGTGCCGCGCTGACGAATGATGATGTTGCCCGGGATCACGGCCTGGCCGCCAGATTTCTTGACGCCAAGACGGCGGCCTTCACTGTCGCGACCGTTACGGGATGAACCGCCTGCTTTTTTATGAGCCATTTTTCTCTAACTCCTTTTGGACCGCGCGGGCGTTAGCCTGCTGCGATGTCCGTGATTTTCAGCAGAGTCTCATGCTGACGGTGGCCGGCTGTGCGGCGGTAATTGTGACGGCGCTTCTTTTTGAAGACGGTGATTTTGCGCGAACGGCTCTGTTCAACGATTTCAGCTTTCACTGATGCGCCGCTGATCAATGGAGCACCCACTTTGGTGTCTGTGCCCTCGCCGCCAACCATCAAAACATCTGTCAGGTCGACCTTGTCGCCGGCTGCGCCGTCGAGTTTTTCGACCTTGATAACGTCGTCTTTAGCGACCCGATATTGCTTACCGCCTGTGCGGACAACTGCGAACATCTTGAAATTCCATGCAAAACAAAATCCAGCGCCCTTCCGACAATCAGAGTTGACTGCCGGGGACAGCTGGTAAGTGGCGCGCACTATAGCCCTGGCGTGGGGGCTGTCAACTGGATTCGGGGCCCAAAAGGGCCCGTTTTTACTGGTTTTTCAGGCATTTGGCGCTTAGGCCTGCTTTTCGGCAGGGCCACTGTTGGAGACGGCCTCCAGAAGCTCCGCAGAACCGAAGGCGGACCCGGCACTTTTGACGCCGAGAGCAAATTCCGGCGGGACCACTTCTGGGCCTTCTCCAGCCGGTAGAGGGGGGGTGTAGTAGCCGAGAGCATAGGATCCCATGGCATAGCCCAGCAGCGCCTGGAGCTCTGGGTCGAAGTCCTTGGCAATCTCCGGCGGGCAGGAGAGGTACTGGTTTTCCTCCTGGCGGAGCCATCCGAGTGTATAGGTAATGTTAATGCCGGCCCGGTCGCCGTTGGATTTATTGGCGCCGCCGCCATGGAAGACAGAGCCTGTGTAGATGAGGACCGATCCGGCTGACATTTCTGCATAGCCGATCTCCTCAGGCTTTGCGACACGGTCATCAGGCCAGTTTGTGGAGCCTGGAACCACCTGGGTGGCGCCGTTTTCCTTGGTGAAGTCGGTTGCTGCCCAGATTGTGTTGAGCTGTGGCTCAATGCCCTGCAGATATTTGCCCCAGGCCCAGCGGTCTCGGTGGATAGCTTGTTCAGGCTGTCCCGGCTTAATGCGGATCACCTGAGTGAGGTGGAGCTGATAGGCTTCACAATTGGGGAGCAGGAAGTCTGCGACGGCGTCCCGGACCTTCTCATTCATCACCATTTCCCGGCACATGGGTGAACGGGCGACAAGTGCGCCGGTGCGTGTTGTGTGGCGCCCAGTAAAATCGTCACGACCCTGTTCGGTCGCGTCAACATAAGGCCCAATTTCGGCATTGAGTGTGGCGACTTGCTCCGGGCTCAGCACGTCTTTCAGGATCACGGCCCCATCTCGGTTGATCACGGCCATGATCTCTTCCTTGGTGGCTGTCGCCGGCAGCGTTTCTACTTTCGGTGCAGTCATGAGCATTCCTCCACATTTAGCGTGTCGCCCAATAAAGAGCGAAGCATCAGATTCAGGTGATCCAGTTGTTTTTGAGCGGGCCAGCCGTCGGGGTCGAGAGTCGCGCGCACGAGGAGACCATCAACGATTGCGATCATGGCATCAGCCAACATGACCAGGTCTTCTTTTGGCGCATCCACTTCCGGCGAGAGCTCGGCCACCAGATTTGTTTGGAATTCGTCGTAGTACTGCCGATGGATGTGAGAGAGCGTCTTGCTGGTGAGCGCCCGGTCAAAAAAGGCGAGCCAGACCCGCGCTGCCAATAGTCCTTCTTCGTCGAGCGGTAGAAAGCTTGCCAAAGCGTCCACTAATCCGCCCGTTGATCGTTTTTCGCGCGACTGAGCCTGGGCAATCACTTCTTCCAGGGCAGCTGCGATCAGCTGGTCTTTGTCTTTGAAATAGTGGGTCAGGCTGCCGGTCGTGACTCCGGCGGCGCGGGCGACATCCACCAGGCGCACGGCATCCAAGCCCTGTGTGCCGATCACTTTGATAGCGGCCTGGGCAAAGGCGCGGCGTCTCTCTGAATGGTCGACCTTTTTTGGCATAACGGCGATTATATAAAAAATGCGCAACGGCGCAAGATTGAGAAATTGCCAGGCTCTCCCATATTGAGTCAGGTCGCAGTAAGTTCCTTTTTTGAACCTGAGTGAACGAGGGAATGCCGATGGCGGATCTTCGACTTTTCTCTTATTTGCCCAACCCTCGCGTCTACAAAGCGACGGTGACGGCCCGTCTTTGCAATGTGGATGTGGAGGTTCGAGGGGCTAAGCCTCAGGAGCTGGCCGACTGGCTGTGGGATGTGGATGCGCGTCCCTTGACGGATGCCGACAGGGCACCCGGCTCGCCGACCATGAGAGAGGCGAGAACAGGTTTTTCTGGCGTGCTCCACAAGACGGATGCCTTTCTTGAGGCGCATCCGTTCGGCACCGTTCCCGCGGCCTTCAGTCCAGACGGGAAGATTGGAATCTTTGAATCAAACAGTATTGCGCGTGCCGTGGCCCGGCTCTCAAAGAATGACTATCCGATCTATGGGCGTGATGCATACGAAGCATCGCGGATAGACAGTTTTCTGGATGTCAGTCTGGTCTTTGCAAGGGACACACAGAAGTATCTTTTGTCTCTAGCGGGAAAGTCGATTTCGGAGGACTTACACGAGGCGACTGCCAAAGCGGTCGATACCTATATGAATGGTATGGAACAGGCTTTGAAAGATCGGACCTGCCTGGTTGGGGATGATGTTTCGCTTGCAGACGTGTGCTTTGCCGCTGAGATGGTTGAGTTTGCGCTCTCGCATTACAACAGGGCGGTACTGGAGCAGGCGGGCTTGATGCCTTTGTTTGACGAAAGTCTGAAAGAGCGTTTTCCAAACTCCATGGCGCATCTGGAAAGGTGTCTTGCACATGCGGCTTTCACGCCTGATCTCGGCGCGTATTACGAACAGATTCTGAAGCGGGTCGAAACGGGAAACCTGAGAGCGTAAATCGCTTAAGGGTTAGCGAACGGTAGCATCCGTTTGAACACGCCATCCTTATTCCAGAAATGATGCTTTAGCGCGGCTGCAATATGAAAGCCGATCAGCATAGCGATCATCGCCGCGCCAAAATCATGGGCAAACAACAGCACTTCGTGGAATGAAGGATCAACAAGTTGCCAGCTCGTATAGTTCAGGTTTAACGGTGCAACTGTGAAAGCTACGGATGTTGTCGATGCCAGAAGAATACCGACGCCGATCTGAAAGAAGATGAAAACATAGAGTGCGACGTGCATTGCTGTTGCGGACAGCTTTTCCCATGGGCGCATGGTGTCGGGTAGTGCCGGTGCTGGGTGAGTAAGGCGCCAGACCAAACGAAGGAGCATCAAGATTAGGATTGAGGTGACCGACGTAGCGTGATCACCATACTCAACCAGTTTTTCCTGATTGGTCAGGCTTGCCATTCCAGGCGAGAAGATCAGTGTTGCGCCGATATTGATCGCAATGAGCCAATGAAGAATCTTATCGACCGTGCCGTATCGATCAACGGATTGTGCCATTTGCATCTCCGAACTAGATATCCACGGTGCCGTGGCGAATGTCATTATTGGGTGTATGGTCACCGTCCAACCATCGTTTGAGAACTGTGTGTGGGTCTTTGCGACGCTCGGCTATCTGCGGTGCAGCGCTCTCATCGTCCAGCGTAAGCTCGACCACCATGCCGTCGGGATCCGTCAAATAGAGCGATTTACAATATCCATGATCTATAATCATGGCTTCCAAGCCCTCGCCTTCAGCATTCTTCTGCACGCGTGAAAGCATCTCCTCCGTCGCGTTGAGAGCCAAGTGGTAGAAAGGCGATGTTGGCCTTGCTGCCAGCTGTTGCTGCTTCGACTGCTCACTTGCGAACTGGAAGAAGGCCATGCTGCCGCCGTCTTCCAGTGAAAAGAACGCGTGGCAATAGGCTGTATCTCCTTCGCCCTCACACCAAACGATGTCGAGGGGAAGCTCGATAATGTCTTCGTAAAAGTGGCGGGTGCGCTCCAGATCACTAGAGACGTAAGCGCTGTGGTGAAGTCTGTTTGGTCTTGCGGGTTTGGTGTTCATAAGTCTTGCTCCTTAGCTGGTGGGCGAAAGAAGGAATACAGACAGAACCAGGCTGATGTGCTGATCAACGACATCCTGATCGAAGGGGTCATTGCCGGTTACCTGTTTGAACTCCGTCCCAAAAGCGAAGATCGAGGTTGCAGACGCAACAAACAGGTAATGAAGATGCGCAGGATCACCCGCCACGAAGATGCCTGCCTGTTGAGCCCGTTCAATCATTGTGAGGTAGGAATGTTTGGAAGGTTTCAGCAGGTTGTCGACCAGCCATTGCATGCGTTCGTCGCTTTGATTGGCTTGAAGCATAAAGCGGTTGAGCGATGGGCACCGTGCGCTGAAGAGCATGAACTCGCGAAACATCAGCCGTATGAATTCGGCCTCACTCACGCCCTGCAAACCGTCAGCACGTTTGTCGAACCAGGCTTCCTGTTCAGCAAACACGTACTGTGCTGTTGCTTCCCACAGCTCTCTCTTGGTGCCGAAATGGTGTTGAATTGAGCAGTGATTGACGTCCGCAACCGCCGCTATCCGCCGAATGCTGGCCCCTTCGTACCCGCTGTCAGCGAATTCTTTCAGCGCGGCTTGAAGTATCTGATTTCTGGTGCGAAGCGCTCTTTCCTGCGGCTTGCGGGTTTCCGATTTTTCCAACGCTTCTGACATGGGGTGCTTCTTCTGCCTGCAGTTTCCTATTGACCAAAAATATACGAACGTATAGATAAAAGCAAATAAAAAATACAATCGTATATTTTCTGGTGAAAAAGCTGGCGAAAGGTGAATGGATATGAAGATCGCAAGCATTGGCGGGCGCGCGCACATCGTGATCCTCAAGGGAGGGGTTGATGTTGCATCCGCTTCAAAAGGGCATTTCAGCAGCCAAGCCAAGGAGCTGATGGGGTGCGTGCCTGAGTTGCGGAGATGGTTTGAAGATGAAAACCCAACCCTAAATGAGGCTTTGAACACCGCTGAGCTGCAGATCGATCTCTCCAGGCTGGATGTGCCAATTGCCGATCCTGCTCAGGTCTTTGCGATTGGGGTCAATTATCCGGGTCACGTTAAAGAGTCGGGGATGGAAACGCCCAAGCACCCGATGGTCTTCACGAAGTTCCAATCTTCTTTGACAGGTCCGGGGGCTCATGTCCCTCTTCCAAGTCGGACGGTCGACTGGGAGGTGGAATTGGTCGTCGTGATTGGGAAGTCTGGTCGTGGCATCACGACAGACAATGCGATGGACCATGTTGCCGGGTACTGCGTCGGGCAGGACCTGTCTGACCGGATCAGCCAGTTCGTCACAGATCCGGCTCAGTTCTGTATGGCTAAGAGCTTCGAAGCGTTCTCACCAATCGGACCGTGGATAACAACCTCTGATGAGGTTGATGTGGGAAAGTTGCGTCTTTCCTGTTCCAATCAGGATGAGACGCTTCAAGACGGCACTACAGCAGATCTGATTTTCGATGTTCCGACTCTCATCACCTATCTCTCGAGCGTCTGCGAGCTTCGCACAGGTGACCTGATCTTCACCGGTACGCCGGACGGCATAGGTGCGGTGCGCACGCCGCCGAAGTTCATTGAAGAGGGCTGGATAATAACCTCTTCAATCGACGGACTGGATTCGATCACGAATACATTCGGGGGGCAGGATGGTTTGGGGTCCTGACGGGCGCAAAGCAGCGATCAGCATTTCTTTCGACAATTTTGGTGAAGCGTTCGATTTGGAACGGGGCTCGTGGCCGAAGGATGTCCCGGTAGGCAATCATTACACGGCTAAAACCGTTTTACCCCGAATGCTGGAGGATATGGAACGGCACTCTATCTCATCGACCTTTTTCCTCGAGGGATGGAATGCTGAAGTTTACCCAGATGAGCTCAGGTCAATGCGATCCGCTGGCCATGAGGTGGCGTTGCATGGATGGCGGCATGAGCTTTGGTTCCAGCAATCGGAGAGCGAACGCGCTCAAATACTGGATCGAAGCCTTTCTGCGATGCGCGGGATCGGCATTTCTCCCGTTGGCTTTCGGCCGCCCGGGGGGCTTTCGAGCGAAGACACGGATGAGATTTTGAAGAAGGCGGGTTTCGCATATTGCTCAGCCGCTGGCGAAGGTGCGAGAGATGCTGGAGCTGTTGTGTCGGTGCCTTTTCGGTGCCTTTTCGGTGGGTTGATGTTGATGCGCTCTATCTCGAACCTCAGCTTGCTCCCGTCCGCAATGCGCTCTACGGCTCCGAAGACTTGTTCGCTCTGTCCGATTGGGTGAATGCTCTGAAAAAGGTAGAAACGGAAGCCGTTGAGAAGCGCACATGCTTCACACTGATCTTTCACCCCTACCTCCTCGGGGAGGAAGAGCAGCGCTATACCGTTTTCGCCGAGTTCCTTGAGCATATCAAAAAGAATGATGACATCTGGCTGACTCACTGTTCAGCTATTGCTGACTGGGCGCGGGCTCACAAATTGTAGAGAGTGACTGTCTGCCCATGGCTCTGATTTGGTGGTGTTTCTGCAGAGCAAATTTAGGCCGGAGGTGCTTGCGATTCCTCCGGCCCAACCTAATCAAACACAGACCCAAGGGGTGAGGATGCTGACCGGCCAGAAGGAAACTGTGCCGACAGGGGCCTGATGTTCACCAGGTGTTGCCGACTGCGTCGACAATACGAGCACAATAAGTGGGAAATATTCCCACGTCAATATAAATGTGGGTAGTTTTCCCACATATTTTGAGATAGTCTCCAAATATGGGGCAAATCCAGGAAAAAGACGGTCCATCAGGACCCTTTTTGCGCGCTGTGCGGACGGTGCTGCGCCCCCTTGTCCGCGGTTTGGTGCGCCGCGGTGTGCAGCTCCCTCAGATTGTGGAGGAACTGAAAGCGCTCTATGTCGATGCCGCTCAGGCGGAAGCCGCCAAGGCAGGACGTGTCACTCAAAGCGCGATCAGTGTGATGACCGGTGTTCACCGCAAAGACGTGAAGCGTTTACTGGAAAATGCGGAAGATACCGTCCGTCCACCGAACGCGGCATCTCTCGGATCCAAGCTCACCGGGATATGGATGGGCCGGGCGCCCTTTGCCGACAAGGACGGCTCTCCCATCCCTTTGTATGAAAAGCGTTCAGACGGCTTTCCCAGTTTTGAAGAGCTTGTGGGTGAAGTGAGTCAGGATGTGCGCTCGCGCGCAGTGCTCGATGATTGGTTGCGGCTCAATATTGTGGTGCGGCAGGACGATGGCCTTATCGCCCTAAACGCAGAGTCTTTTGCAACGCCCGAAGCGGAAGCGGAGGCGCTTCACTTCTTTGGCCGGAACTTGCGGGATCACGTGTCGGCGGGACTGCACAATCTTGAGGGCAGCGATCCGCGCTTTATTGATCGAGCGACGTTTTATTGGGGCCTCACCGACGCCTCCATTGAGAAGCTGCGCCTGCTCGCGCGTGATCTTGGAGCCGAGGCTGTTCGAGAAGCGAACAAGCAGGCATTGGACCTTGCCACGGTGGATCGGGAACGCGGTGATGGCCGCCACCGGATGACATTCGGTGTTTACTTCTATTCGGAGCAAGATGGGCCAGAGGGTAAGGAAGGAGAGGACAGATGATCTTCCGTCTTCTGACCTTGCTTATTGTTGTGAGTCTCGCCTCAGGGTGCACTGGGCTCAACCCTATGGCTGTTGGATCAGTCGACAGTGCGTCACCGGAATCTGGCGTCGGCGGTACAGGTTTCACAGACGTCCCGGGGGCAGATCGTGATCTCGATGAAGGTGTTGGTGGGACTGGCTATGCGACGGGCGTCGCGCAGCAGCTTGGTGGAGATGACGAAGGCGTCGGCGGGACGGGTATCTTTGGCATCATTACCGCGTTTGGCAGCATCGTCGTCAACGGTGTGCATATCGACTACGAAGATGAGACGCCGGTCGTGGTGGACGGGGTTGCCGGTACGCCCGATGACTTCGCGATTGGTCAGGTCGTGGCTGTCGAGGCGCAACCGGTGGGCGAGCGTTATCAGGCCCAACTCGTTGAAGTCCGTCACACCGTTCTCGGACCCGTCAGCAGTGTGGACGACGCCACTCGCGCCATCACGGTTCTCGGACAGACCATTCAGGTTGCGGAGAGTGACAGATTGCCCCTCACCGATGAATGGGTTCGGGTGAGCGGTCTGAGAAGTCCTGATGACAGTGTGATCGCGACTCGCATAGATCCGGTTGCGCCCTCGCGAGGGGCCTTCGTTCGTGGGGTGGTGCTGCCAGCCGAAGGGGATGCATTGGCGCTTGGTGGCTTGATGTTTGAGCGGCCACTTCTTGACGGACGAACAATTAATGCGGGCGAAGAGGTGTTGCTGCGAGGGGTCGTTCAGCCGCGCGGATTTGAAATCACGGACTTTGTCAAAGCGCCCCGAGAACCTTTCGGCGGGCGTATGTCTGATCTCATCGTGCAGGGGTTTATTGCATCGAACCTTGAAGGGCAGCCTCATGTGGCCGGACACAATTGGACCTTGCCTGCGGGAGTGGCGTCCGACTTTGACGACAAAGGGCGGCCAGCGACCGTGTTCCGCGGAAGGTGGCTCGAGGGGGAGATATCTGTCAGTCCGCAACCTCATATCCAGACCCCTGGTCTTTTGCGACCTCTTCCCTGGGCTCTGAACGGTGACCAATTGACGGCAGGAGAGTTGCCTGATCTGCTGCGGGGGCGTATGGAAGCGCAAGGATTGACGCCGATGACGATTGATCCCACGACGCTTCCGAATGTGACGCAGGTTAAAGCGCTCTTGTCCGCGAAGGGTGTCCCGCTCGGGTTCTTTGATGCCGCGCGCCCTCTGACGGGCGACCAGCTTTCAGTTTTGATGGAGTTGGGTGGTGTCGACGCTACGGAGACAAGCATCCAACGTTTCAATCCCGACCGACTGGTGACGTTTCTTGAGCATCGGGACGAGATCAGAGATTTCATTACCAGTGCGGAATTTGAGCAGAGTGAATTGCCGCCGCTTATAGCGATCCGGCAACGTCTGGAAACCCTGGGGATCGATCCTGCGGAACTTGCGGGCGTTCGGTACGATCTTGCCGCCATCGGCGGTCTGCTTCGTTTGCGACATGCAATTAATCAGGAAGGTTTCGATCCTTCCAAGCTGCCAACGGGTGTGCGCGGTCGTTTGCGGGAGTTTATGATGGAACGCCCTGATCTGCTGGATCGTGTGCCGGCACATCTGAGGCCCAGTTTTGTGCCGGTAACACCAGGTGCGCCCCGCCCGTAGCCCGGCGACTGTTTCCAGAGGTTAAGCGCTCTTCACGTTTTGCTGGAAAGAGCGGACAGCTCCAACACCAACAAAGTAGAGCGACGAGAAGAGCCACGCACCAAAGGCAGTTGGTTCGCTTTCAATCAGCGGGACGTTTGTTTTGGCGAGAAGCAGCCAGGTACTGCTTATGCCCCATACCGCTGTCATGAACATGGTGATCATGCGCAGGCGGATCACCCGGAAGGGGTGAATAAACTTTAGCTTCGTGAATGTTAGGGCCCCGAGGAGTGCAATGAATGCGAGGTTGGTCGTCTGCGCGCTGTCCAAAATGAAGAAGCAGAGCACGACCAGGTTCCAGGTTGCGGGAAAGCCTTCAAAATAATTGTCGCTTGTCTTCATATCTCGATTGCCGAAGCAATAGAGCCCGGTGATCATCACAAAACTTGCGGCGGCGATGCCCCACCCATCCGGCACCATGGAAAGTTGCCAGATCATCAGAGCCGGGATGGCGGTATAGGTGAGATAATCGATCACCAGATCGAGGATGGCCCCGTCAAAACGGGGTGTGTGCGTCGTTACCTTGAAGCGCCGCGCGAGAGGACCGTCAAGGCCGTCAATGATCAAGGCGAGGCCCAGCCATAGAAGGGCGGCGCGGCCGTCGCCGTTAAACGTTGCTTCTATTGCCAGCAGCGCGGGGATTACGCCGGAGGCTGTAAAAAGATGGATGGCCCATGCCCGCGCGCGGAGGAGCGGCTTGTTTTCTTCTCGTTGCATGCGCCCAAACTAGAGCGAATGTCACAGGACCGCCAGCGGGCTTTTTATCTGGTGACCGCCATCCTCTCCGAGGGGCGGAGGCCTGCGCTCAGTGCCCTGTCAATCAGCGAAATGCCCTGGGAGACTTCCGCCCAGGAGTTTTCGCCCACCCGTTCGACAAACTCCTCCTGCGCCCGTTCCCAGTAGGGAGTGGCCGCATTCAACCGTTCTGTGCCTTCCTGAGTCAGCGACAGATTGCGGACCCGCGCATCCTTCTTGTCCGGAATGCTGGCAATCAGACCTGCCTTGATAAGGGGTTTGAGGTTACGGGTGAGAGTCGTGCGGTCCATCACCAGCTCTTCTGACAACACATAGACGGGCACCTTTTTGAAACCCGAAATGGCGTTCAGCAAGGTGAATTGTGTAATGCGCAGGCCCGTCTCCGACAGATGATGGTCATAGAGCTGAGTGACAGCCCGGGTCATTTTACGCACGGCAAAGCAGGCGCAGGATGAACCAATATGCATAGCTTGCCGGGTAGCATTTTTCTGAGGTGAGTTCATGCTGGCCATCCTTAGTTGATGTCGCCATAGGTGGGGAAGCAATTTGCCAGACGATGGAACAGATCGCTGGGTCCGTCGAGCTTCATGTCACCAGACTGGATTGCGTTTTCCAGGCTGAAGTCTTTTTCAAAAGCGCCCATCCACGCATCTGCGGTTGTCTCAATAGTGAGGTCTGGCTCTCCGGTGAGGCCGAACTCAATTTCAATCCGCTTTCTGGCAATGGTGATTGTCCCTTCCAAGGGCATGTCACCGGTGATTTTGAGATGATAGGTCGCGTTCAGATTACCTGCCTTTCGCCGTTGAAAGGTAAGCGTGATATTGAACAGATAGCTGAAGATATCATTTGCGCCGACATTCCATTTCACCTGTTTGATGGTTTTTGTTGGGAAGCGTGACGGGATGAGGTCTTCAGCATCTGAATTGGGCAGAACGTAAATGGTCTCGGCAGTTTCCTGCAATGGTTTGACGTGCCGTTCGGCAAACTCAACCCGGTCTTCGAGATAGGGGCTGATCACATCTTCGCCGGCCGGACAGACGGAGATGCAATAGGCTGCCTTATAGCTTGGTTTGAAGGAAAGGCTCTGCCACATCGAGACGACCTCTCCGTCTTCAACGCGTTCGCGATAGTCATGCTTGTCTTTTGCGTCGGCGACCTGTTCCGTCCAGTCGAGGAAGCCGCCAAGGAATTCCCGGTAATTGTGGGAATAGCAGGCGGAGAAGTTGAACGTGCCATCCGGACCGATCGCTTCCACGGGACAGGCGGCAACGCAGAGTTTGCATTCAACGCAAGGGGAGTAGTCGAGCGGCTTGCTGTCATCCGTCACCGCTTCGCCAATGAGGATGGTGTCGAGCAGCACAAAATTGCCGAACTTTGGATGGATGACATTACGATGGAAACCGATCTTGCCCATGCCTGCGGCTTCGGCGATGGGTTTGTGAGAGATCGGCCAGCCTTTGCCAGGGAAGTTCTGTACTTCCATGGGGAAGGCGGCAACCGCATTGACTGCCGGGATACCCATGGCCTCAAACTCTTTGACGATCTTGCGGGCGGCACCGTTTACGGTGTCGTAGGTCTCGTGGAATTCATGATTGGCGATGGAGCGGGTGGCTGTGCGGACCGCATCCCGGTTCATGCGCGACACAATGCTGATGAGTGTTTTCGTTTCCGGGAGGATGGAGAGAATGTCCAACTTTTGACCCGCAATCTCCGGGCGGTCGATGGAGACAAGGCCCACATCGTCCGCGCCCGCCTTTTTGCAGAGTTCCTTCAACCAGGTGCCGTTAAGTGGCTCGCCTTCTTTTTTGCGGCTGTTGGCGGCTCTTACTTTTTGAACTGTGGGATGATCGTCTAAACGCATGTCGGGACCCTCTGAAATCTGGATAAGCCGAATATAAGTGTATATACATCTATTTCAAGAGGAGAGAAGGCATAGCTTGAAATCCGGCAGTTTTAGGTGTTCTGGGCGCTTGCGCGGCTTGTTTCCATGGCGGCTTCTGATACATTCCGCGGCCTAATGACCGGGGTGCTGGTCATTTGCGGAGAGGTGCCGGAGTGGTTGAACGGGGCGGTCTCGAAAACCGTTGTGCAGGCAACTGTACCGAGGGTTCGAATCCCTCTCTCTCCGCCATTCCTCATCCAGTACGATCGTCTTCAAAAATTTCTTCGACAGGCAGTTCAAACAGTCGTGCGATTTTGAATGCGAGCGGCAATGAAGGGTCGTATTTTCCGTTCTCAATTGCGTTGACTGAATTCCTCGAAACGCCGAGCTCTCTGGCGAGATCGGCCTGTGTCCAACGTTTCTCAGCACGCAAAACTCGGATGTTGTTTTTCATTGTTACTTCAGATGCCTGAGCCCCTCACCGCTTAGATGCCCACCAAACCGTATGGCTGATGGCGAATATCGCGCACGATGTGATGAAGGTAAATGATACACCTAACGCAAACCCAACAGCAGCCGGTGACAATCCGCTTTTTGACGATGCTGCAATGCCTGTGATCGCACTCTGAATATCCGGCATTGCGATCATCAACATCACAAAGGCAATGGACAGGGGAATTCCCGCACCGCTCGCGATCGCAAGGGCGTCCTTTATGCCCGCTGATTTCAGTTCGTCGGTCCCCCGAAGAATCGAGATGAAAATCCACGCTGCCCACATGAGGCAAAGCATTGTGAATATAACGGTCGCGAAAAAGGGAGCGCCAAAGGTCCATATGAAAGCAGCGCCGAGAAAGGCGGCGATGGATATCACGATCTGAGATTGCGCAGAAGTTAGCATGAAAAGCTTCCTTATCAAAAAGACAAGTAAACTTGTCATATGCGTTCGACGAATGTCAAGAGCTCTTTGCGTTTGATTATGCAGGCGCGGTGGATTGCACGCAGATGAAACCTCGAATTGAAAGGCCGTAGGTGCTGCGCTTGAGTGTTTCTTCGCAGGGCCGATTGCCGTCGTCCGTTGTGTGGGTGTCTATATCGAAGGTCTGAAGCCCTCTCTCCGCCATTGCCGCTGTCTAGATTCCTCGACGCGCCAGCGTTTACGGTGCTGTCCTACTCCTGCAATGAACCTACCGGCGAGAGCGACAAGATGGGTGTCAGAAATTATTTGGTCGAGGGCGTTTCAGGGACGGGTAAGACCTCGGTCTGCCATGAGTTGCGGCGACGCGGTTACCACGCTCTCAATGGTGACAGAGATTTGGCCTACCAGGGTGACCCAAAGACGGGCAAACCGGCGGACCGGCCTGTCTTCGAAAGTGTGGCGGAGGGCATCACATGGGGGCACGCGCATCACATCTGGGATGTAGCCAAAGTCAAATCCATCGTCGCTGACCAAAGCAACGCCATTTCCTTTTTCTGCGGCGGTTCCAGGAATTTCCATCGCTTTATTGCCTTGTTCGACGGAGTTTTCGTTCTCGATGTCGATCTTGATACTTTGACCAGGCGGCTTGAGGGGCGACCAGAAGATGAGTTTGGAGGAAGACCGCACGAACGCGACCTGATCGTGCGATTGCATGCAACGAAAGAAGATATCCCAAAGGCTGGCATTGCTATTAATGCAACAGCGCCGCTTGGGCGCGTGGTGGATGACATCTTGGTCCGATGCAATTAGGTGAGGGCACCGCATCGTTCTCTCTGGCGGTCTAATCTCCAGGCATGATGAGTTGCATCAGTGCATCGATCATGTGTGCAGACAGGACCTCTGGGGACTCGAACCTGTACCGATCCAGATTGATGGGGAGCGCCACGCTGCCATGGATCCCCGCCCAGAATATCTGCGCCATAATATGCGGGTCGAACGGTTTGAAGACGCCGCTCTTCTGGCCTTCCTTAAACGCGGCGCAGAGATTGCTGTAAAAAGTTTCTTCGTCCAGCTCTTCCGGGTTCTGCGGGCGGCTCGCCTCATCCCGCACGAGCAGGAAGGCGGCGCGAAAGAGACGGTCGTTGTCGCGCGCAAAGGTCACATAGTGATCGAGTAAGACCCGGACTTTATCCACCGGATCGGTAGAGGCATCCACACTCGCTTGCATATCCGCGCGGAGGTTGCCGACAGGTTCTGCCCACATTGTCTGCGCCAAATCGGCCCGATCCTTGAAATATTTATAGAAGGTTCCGATCGAGATCCCGGCCTCATCAATCACATCCCGGATTGTGATGTCGTTCCACGCCCGTGCGTCGCCCGGTGCGATGTTGCGCTGGCGGGCCAGGCTGATAACTGCGGCCCTGATATGGCTCCGCATTTTTTCGCGCTTTTCGGGCGTTATGGAGGGTCTGGCCAAGGGAAACTGCCTTTGGTGGAGGTCTCCAAGGATTGGCATTTCCAAAGCGGCCGCGCAAGTCAGCTCCTCATTTTTGGCCATGCGGTGCTTTGTACCGGTTGACATGCCGGTTTGCGATCAATAAAAAGAACACGTTCATTTAATTATCTGGGCGGGGCCTGTTGTGCTCCACTGGTCAAACTCCAGCTAAATCCAGGCGTTTGATATGCAAAGGAGAGAGCGACGTGACACACGCTCAAGCACGCTTGCCGAAAAACAGGACTTTGCCGCGAAGTTCGCGGATCGCCTATCAGCTTGAAAAATGGGGTGGGCTACCCTTTAACCTGCTCGAACTCGTTGGGTCATTTCTGATCGTCCGCCCCATGAATTGGGCTCTGCGGCATCTGGATGGTATGTCTTACCGGCTCGAAGGGACATTGCTGAAGCGTGTGCTGCAGCACACTATCTTTCCGGTTGCGCTCTGCCTTTCGTTCTATGTGGGCTTTGCGCTTGTGGAGAATGAATTCTCCTTTAAGTCGCTGCTTGTATTGGCTCTGCTTCCTGTCGTTATAGGCCTCATCTTTGCCCCGATTGAGCGTTTGCTCCCCTTCAGCCGGAAGTGGCTTGAAGGTGGGAACGATACGAGCGTCGATCTAATCTTTTTTGTTTCCGGTGCTTTCTGGAATGGGTTTGGAACGTTTCTCCTCCAGGTTCTGTTCATCGTCAGCCTCGTCGAGGCTCTAGAGTCTTACGGACATGGTCTCTGGCCTTCAGAACTGCCCGGCGTTGCTCAGGTCCTGCTGTTGATCCTGACCAAGGATTTTTTCCGTTACTGGTATCACCGTGCCTTGCATGAAGTGCCTTTCCTTTGGCGGTTCCACGCAGCGCATCACTCGGTTGAACGGCTCTACTGGCTCAATGGCATTCGCAGCCATCCTGTGGAGGTCGTGGGACAGGTATTCTTTTACGCGCTGCCCTTCGCCCTGCTGCAACCCTCGGCGGAGATCGCCACGGTCGCCATCGTCGTGCAGCTTACGATTGGAGTCTTCCAGCATGGTAATATTGATCTGAAGCTGCGGTTCTGGGAGTACATTTTCTCGATCGGCGATAATCACCGTTACCACCACTATCCGAACAAGGAGATCGGTGATTCCAACTATGGTGGCGAGTTTATCGTGTGGGACATTCTCTTTGGTACGTTCCATAATCCGGCAAATGAACGGCCGGATGACAAGATCGGTATTGGCACGGCTCCCAACTATCCCATGACCGTAGCTGGATTGCTGATCGCGCCCTTCCTGCCCAACCAGAAGATTTTCGGTCCAGCAGCTGAAGTTACCGCAGAAGCGGTTCAGCCGGCTCTCGCTGACGAGGCGGTGTTGAGCGAAGCGAGAACCTGACTTGGTTGGTTTCCGCCCTTACCTTTTGGCGGTAAGGGCGGAGAAGGCTGGCGTGGCGTAGGCGTCGCGGAGCAGGTTTTGCCAGTGCCAGACGCCTGCTTCCCTTGAGGGGGACAGGCGGCCTGGTTGATAGGCGCCGGACACCAGCCCCTTTTGCACATGTTCGCAGATCAGGCGGTCTTCTTCCTGTACCTGGTCAGAGAATTTCAGGTCTTCCGGTGCACGGGTTTCGGTGCCGGGTGCGTAGTAGAAATCAAACTCGACGCGGCAGCTCTCCAGTCCTGTTGGAATAACCCGGTTGCTCTGCAAGCGGCCTGGCATAATGTTGAGCATGGTGTTGGGGTAGACGAAGAAATAGAGCCCTTCGCCTGCTGCATAGGGCCCTGACTCTTCCACAGGCGAGCGCTGTAGCGACCAATAGTCTCCCAGCTCCGTTTTGTAATCTCCGTAATCTACAAGCTGGGTCAGTCCTGGATGGACGAAGGGCAGGTGATAGCCTTCCAGGAAATTGTCCACATAGACCTTCCAGTTGGCGGCAACATCAAAGGTCAGGGCCGTGTGGTGGCGCATGTTTTGAAGTGCCGTATCGCCGACGATTTCGTCAATGCCCTTGAAAGTGTCAGCGAAGGAGGGGCCATTGCCCGCACGTGCGAAAACAACGCCGCCCCATTCCGTGACATTAATTGTGGTGAGACAAATGTCAGCGCGGTCAAACCCTTCGGCATCCTGCATTTCCGGCGCGGTGCGGAGATTGCCATTCTGGTCATAGGTCCAGCCGTGATAGCCGCATCTGAGTCGCGTCACACCGCGAGCATCGCCCATCGCGACGGGGCCAGCACGGTGGGGACAGATATTCAGATAGCCTTTGAGCAGTCCTTCATTGGTCCGCAAGATCAGGATGGGAATGCCGCCCACTTCCCGGGTAATGAGATCTCCCGGGCCGCTGACCTTTTCCGCCGGGGCAACCACCTGCCAGGAAGGCGCGATGATTTCCCGGTTCTCGACCCGATAGATATCAGTATCGCAGTAGAAGAACGGGTCGAGCGCGGTGGCTTGCGCGAGGGGGGTATGGGGCATTCGCAGACCTTTGAGGATTGAGTATTAAGGGCCGCACCATATCTTGAACATGGGCCCAAGAAAAAGGGGCGCTTCGTGAGAAGCGCCCCGAGCTGTATTGATATGATGTTCGGTCTGTCTAGTTAAGCTCAAGCCCGTTCATTTCACCGTCGGTCCGCCACTTGTCGAGGATCTCGAAATACTCGACAGGTCCGCCGCCATAGGGCGCGTTCTGAATAGAGCGCTCGGATGCTTTGCCCTCATTGTTGTAATAGCCGGGTGTGCATTCCTCGAGGAACTTGGTGCGCATGGCTGCTTTCTCGCGGATCTTGGCGACCCAGGCGGCTTGCCCTTCTTCTGAAGGCTCTACCGTTGAGGCTTGGCGTTTTTTTGCTTCATCCAAAAGCCAGGCAATATGGTTGCTCTGTTCTTCTAGAAGATGCGGATAGTTCGCGGTGAAGCCCGCCTGTGCGCCGCCCATAATGAAGACATTAGGGAAGTTACGCACCTGCATGCCGTAGAGCGTTTCCACACCATCGGCCCAGGCGTCGGTGAGCGATACACCGTCCCGGCCGTAAAGTTCAAAACCGGAGCGGCGGGTATATTCCGTGCCGACTTCGAACCCTGTTGCGTAGATGAGGCAATCGACTTCGTACTCTTTGCCATTTGCAACGATGCCGGTCTCTGTAATTCTCTCCACGCCTTGACCGTTCGTATCGACCAGCGTGACGTTTGGTTTGTTAAAGGCTGACAGATATTCATCGTGGAAACAGGGGCGTTTGCAGAACTGGCGGTACCAGGGTTTCAGAGCGGCCGCGACGTCTGGGTCTTTGACCACTTCATCGACGCGGGAGCGTACCTGTTCCATCTTTTTGAAGTCGGCAAGTTCAGCAATCTCAGCCAGCTTTTCCGGGGAGAGGTCTTTGTTGTCCCCCTGGCTTGCGATGAAGAGCAGGTTCCGGATGATTTCGGTCCAGCCATCATTGACCAGGTCTTCTTCTGCGAAGCCGCCGGATACAAGGATGTTGAAATTCTCCATCCGATGCTTGTGCCAGCCGGGCTTCAGTGTTTTGGCCCACTCCCAATCGGTGTCCCTGTCGTTGCGAACATCGATGGACGAGGGGGTACGCTGGAAGACATAAAGCTCGTCTGTGCTTTCCGCCAGGTGAGGCACGCATTGAACCGCTGTCGCGCCGGTGCCGATGATGCCGACCTTTTTGCCTTTGAGGCCTGTCAGGCCCCCGGCAGGGCTGCCGCCCGTATAGTCATAGTCCCAGCGGCTTGTATGGAAGGTATGGCCTTTGAAAGTTTCAACACCAGGAATGCCGGGCAGTTTTGGTCTGTTGAGCGGACCGTTCGACATGACGACAAACTTTGCCTTCATGGCATCGCCCCGATTGGTCTTGATGATCCAGCGCGAGGCCTCTTCATCCCATTGAAGCTCCTCAACCTCCGTCTGCAGGGCAGCATTGTTATAGAGGTCGTATTTCTTCGCGATACGTTTGGAGTGTTCCAGGATCTCCGGTGCACGGGTGTATTTGTGTACGGGCATGAAGCCGGTTTCTTCCAGCAGTGGAAGATAGACATAGGACTCAATATCGCAGGCCGCGCCCGGATAGCGGTTCCAATACCAGGTGCCGCCAAACTCGCCGCCTTTTTCAATCATGCGCAGGTCTTTGACACCGGACTCCCGCAGACGGGCGCCTGCAAGCAGACCCCCAAAGCCGCCGCCGATGACAACGACATCTACTTCGTCATTCAGGGGGTCACGCTCAATGCGTTCTTCGACATAGGGGTCGTCGAGATAGTGCGCATACTGGCCGGAAATTTTTACATATTGTTCGTTGCCGTCGGTGCGCAGGCGTTTGTCGCGCTCTTCACGGTACTTGTCGCGCAGGGCATCGGGATCGAAATCGATCACATCTTTTGTTGCTTGTTCGCTCATGGGTCTCTCCTCCCCAGATCTGTTTCGGAGCGGCTTGACGCCGCAATTCATAAATGTCGATGGAGAAACCTTAGAGCCTCACCCGGCGCCTGTGAACTAAAAATGACAAAAAGTCATATCGTCATTTTGGGGTATGATTTGACGTCGGGTGAAAAGGGGCTTTGCGCTTCGCCGCTATTCAGGTTGTTCGAGTGCTGATCGAATGGCGACGATGCGGAGCAGGTCTTTTGTGGCAATAACGCCTCTCAAATCGTCCTGATCCATCACAAGGAGCAGGCTTGCACCCGTCTCCTGCATTCTGCTCATCACGTCCGCCGCCAGGTCGCGGGGAGAGACGACCCGGTTGGCGGCGATGGGTTTCATAATTTCGCGAACGTGGGTTTCTTTGTGCCGATCCAATGAAATAGCCCGCACTTCATGAAGGCTCACGCTGCCCACAATGCGGCCCCTTTCAAGGACCGGAAAGAATTCAAAATCGTAGTGATAGATGTAATTCTCGATCAGGTCGGCGACGGAAATGTCTGCAGAGACGGTGATGGGGTTCGGTGTCATGAAGTCCTGAACCGCTCTGTGCGCTAGCACATTCTTGGTCTGTGCCTGGAAGTTGGATGAGTCGGCGGCGAAACGCACGAACATGCCGAGCACAACCCACCAGAGGCTGGCGAGCCCTGCGCCTGTCACCAACCCCATGAGCCCAACCACAATGAGGCCCAGTCCAAACAGGGAGCCCATTTTGGCGGCGGATTTGGTTGCCGCCAGATAGTCACCTGAGCGCATCCAGATAATCGCGCGGGCGACTCTTCCGCCGTCGAGGGGGAAGGCGGGAACCATGTTAAAGGCGGCAAGAATGAGATTGAGCATGCCGAGATAGTTCAGGACGGTCGCGACAGAAACATATGACTCCAAAATGCCGGCGCTCACCCAGAAAAGGATGCCGAGGCAGACGCTCATTGCGGGGCCTGCAATGGCCATGAGGAGTTCTACCTTTGGCGAAGGGGGTTCCCCTTTCAGCTCGGCAATGCCGCCGAGCAACCAGAGTGTGATGCCCGTGATTTCCATCCCGTAAGCACGGGCGACCAGAGAATGGGCGAGCTCGTGCAACAATATCGACGCAAACAGTCCCAGAACCGCGACAATGCTCATCCACCAGTAGGTTGCGTGGGGAAGTTTCTCGTGAACAGTGGGGAAGTAGCCTTCGGCCAGTCCCCAGGCCAGAAGGATCGCGATAAAGGCCCAACTGATATTGACCTTAATCCGGATCCCAAAGATCTCAATGAGCGTAAAGCTTGCGCCAATCATGGTGACCACCTTTTCGATAAATGCTTACCGAGGATGCTTCACCTGCTCAAAGGGCGCCTTGATACGTGTCATGTCAGGAGGGTTTTGTTCGCTGCTTACGCAGGATGATCCTCCAGGCGACAACCGCGGGCTTCCAAAATGGGGCGCATTTCCAGAAAGGCTGCCTTGTTTCGATTGAGCGGCATGCCGGGATGGAGATGGTGGATGATGTGATGTTCCATGCCGAATGCGATCAGGTTGCCGAACTTGTGGGTGAAGGACCGGGTGTTGCGGTAGCGGCCCATCTCGTTCATCGGATGGTGGGGCCACCAGCTGAGAAAGAGAGAGATGTAGATAGTGCCGAGCAGGCGGGGGATCCACCAAAGGAAAGCGGCTTCCAGCGCATAACCACTCCAGGCGAGGGCACACAAAATTCCCCAATAGGCGAGGGACTGAATGGTGCCTTCAAGGCCCGCCTGTTTCGCGGCTGGATCATCTGCATTTTCAGAGAGCACAACGCCGTAAGAGTTGGGGAAGCGCGGCTGCATACGCTGGATCGTTTTTAGCACCGCTTGCCACCAGGTCGGCGCGATCACTTCATAATCCGGATCAAGTTTTGGATCGTTTGTATGCTTGTGGTGAAGCATGTGGGTGTAGCGGGCAATCTTGAACGGCAGCACCAGGGGGATGGTGGAAACATAGCCGATCAGTTCATTCAACCAACGCAGTGGTGTCCCCGGATTGGCATAGTTGGAATGCTGTGCTTCGTGCGAGGGCAGATAACAAAGAGCCACATTCACCGTTGCGATGATAAAGCCCGCCCATAGAGGAATGATGTCAAAGATCACGAGAGGCCATAGCGCAAACCAGCACAGAAGGTTGGTGAAGCACCAAAGGGCCATCACGACAGGAAACGGCCCGATATATTTCTTGGCGATTGCCATCTCCTCGCGATAAAGGCGGCGTTCTTCTTCTTTGTCCAGTTCAACGGGACCTTGTGCTTCTGCGGTGCTCATATCCAACGTCCTCCAAACTTGGCGACAAGTCCCCATGTTCCGCCGATGATCAGGCCGGTCTGGATTTCGGTGAGACCAAAGGGAGCGGAGATGCCGAGGCTTGTCATGATCGCGGCGATGAGGGGTGCCAGAAATCCAATTCCAAAGAGGAAAGGTCCCCAGGGATAGATCGCTTTCAAGAGTTCCATCAGATTCTCCTTCGCGCTTTGAAGAGCGTCAGTCCACACACAGTTTTGAACTGGGCGGGACGACAAGATTGATGATTTGTTCGGCGAGGTCTTCAAGGTTGCGGCCTTCAAAAATGTCGCTGCCGCGCCGGTTTGTCAGCATCTGAGCAGCACCGGACGCTGCGGCTGATGAAAACGCCATCAGGACCAGAGGATCAATGTCGGGATGCCAGCCTGCTGCCCGCGCTTCTGCCGCAGCGAGTAGGACGGTTTTCATGTATTCCTTGTGACTCTTTAATAAGTCTTCGTCAGCGGCCTGTGTGACGTCTGGATGGTTGAAGGTTGCGAAGTAAGCGGGGTGGGTGAGGGCGAACCGAATAACGGATCTGCCCATGGCGTTGTATCTCGCGACAGGATCGCTCCCGGCTTTCTCGGCAGCATCCGTTACATAGGCGCTGAACCGCAGATAGCCTTCAGTGGCGAGCCCGCTCAGCAGGGCTTTTTTGTCACGGAAATGCCTGGCGGGTGCCGCGTGGGATACGCCGACATCCCGGGCAAGGCCACGCAGGCTTAGTGCTTCAATCCCTTTATCTGCAATCACTTCCGCTGCTCTGTCGAGAAGGGCCTGTTTGAGATTGCCGTGATGATAGGTCATGTCCGCATCCATGTTGTCGCTGCCAACATATTTATATGGTAAGCCCAATGTTGTCAATAGCAACATTGGGCGCTCTGCATTCGCTTGACGCATATCAAAGAAAATGACGCAGGCGTCACGTTAGGGTGCGCTCATCAATCAGTGAATGCGCCCTTACGGGCCTTTTGAGACCTTTGGGAGCGGTGGTTGCATGACAAAAATCAAGTTTGTGGAGTTTGGCGGGACCGAACACGAGGTAGATGTGACGAACGGCCTGACTCTCATGGAAGGCGCCATCAAATACACGGTTCCTGGAATTGATGGCGATTGTGGCGGCGCCTGCGCTTGCGCCACGTGTCACTGCTACATCCCTGAAGAATGGGCTGAAAAGGTTGGGCCCATAGACGAGCTTGAAAAAGACATGCTCGATTTTGCTTTCGATGTGAATGAGACCAGCCGGCTCAGCTGTCAGATCAAAGTGTCTGATGAGCTGGAAGGTATGACAGTCCTGCTGCCAGAACGGCAATACTGAGTTTCCCCTCCAAAAAGAAAATTCGCCCATTTGATTCACGTCAAATCAAAAAATGACGCAGGCGTCATTATTGATGCGTCGGCCGGGTGGTATCGAGATCAAAAGGCGCCCCCAAACTATCTACATGGCGCACAGGAGGAAAGAATGACTGCACCCAGCAATTCCAAGGTTGTCGAAAAGGGTGACTGGAAAGTCGCGATGAACCCCGACGACATCTACAAAAACCCGATGGATATCGCCTGGTCTTTTGCCTACGAGTTTGGCGAAGACAAGGTGGAAGATCTCTATAAGCGTGCGAAGCAGAACCAGTGGGACTCAGATGAGTTGCTCCCATGGGATCATGAAGTTGATCCGTCCAATCCGCTGATTGCGGATCGCTCGAGCGTTTATCACAAGATTCCGTTTTTTCAGAAACTCTCCAAGTCGCAGCAGGAGACCTTTACCGCGCACTCAACAGCACAATTGTTGTCGCAGTTCCTCCATGGGGAACAAGGCGCGCTGATGACTGCAGCTTGCGTCACTCACTCTGTTCCGGATGCGGGCGCGAAACTCTATGCGGCAACGCAGACGATGGACGAAGCGCGTCACGTGGAAGTGTATGCTAAGTATTGCGACAAAATCGCGATGACCTATCCGATGTCGCCTTGGTTGAAAGCGTTGATTGATGCGACGCTGCAGTCGGACAGGCACGAAAAAGTCATGATCGGCATGAACATGATTGTTGAAAGCCTGGCACTTGGTGCGTTCAACAATATGTATCGGACGACGAATTGTCCGCTTCTGAAGAAGCTCACCTTTAACGTGATGCGGGACGAATCCCGTCACGTTTCTTTCGGACATGTTTATCTTGGACCTGTCTTCTCGAAGATGCATGAAGACGACCGTGAAGAAATGGCACAGTTTGCGTTCGATGCGGTGAATGTACTGGCTTCCGCACAGATGCAGGGCGGTTCCCTGGCATCGAGGGCTGACCCTGGCTTCCTGATGGTTCTGGATAATTGCAATATTGATCAGGACGACTTCTTCAAAGGCATGGAAGAAGCGGAAGAAATGGGCATTGCGCAGGCGTTGCCTCCGGGGCAGATCCACGCGCTGGAAGATCTGATGATGCCGGCTATTGCCCGCGTTGGCCTTGTGACAGAGCGGACACGTCCACTCTATGAAGAGGCTGGTATCCCCATCACTGAAGACTTGAGTGTCTTGGAAGCGATGGAGGGCGGTGACCCAGGTGGCGAAACATCAGCGGCAGCTGCCGAGTAAAAACAGATATGGCTGCGGGCGAAAGCCTGCGGCCATACTCTTTCCTGAAAGGCCTGAGTGTTGCAGGCTTTGAGACAATAAGGTGGTTGTGATGGATGCTGCATTTTTTGAGACATTGGTTGGGGCGCTTCCCGAAGCCATTGTCGTTTCAACACCGGATGGACGCATCGTCTATGTGAATGGCGCTCTTGAAGAGCTGCTGGGCTATAAAGCAGCAGAGCTTGAGGGCGAAGAGATCCTGACCTTGGTCCCGCGACAGCCTGGTCAGCGGGCAGACCCGATGAAATGGCTTACCCGTTGGGCGGGCGAGGGGTTGCAGAACCAGTCCCGCTATCTTGACCTGACAGGCCGTACCAAAGACGGGCTTGAAATGCCGGTGGATGTGCGCGTCTCTGAAGCTTCCTTTGATGGTGATAAGCGGTTCATCATTTCTGTTCGTGACCATTCCGCACGTCGTGATGAAATGGTTCGGACAAAAGAAAAGCATCTGTTGATGTCGCGTATTCTCGCGGTTGCCGCTGATGCGATCATCTCCATCGACGCGTCTCAGCACATAACTTTCTTCAACCTGACGGCGGAGAAGATGTTCGGTTATTCGGCGGAAGAAGTTATGGGGCAGCCGCTTGATATCTTATTGCCTGAACGGTCACGAAGTCGCCATGGCAAAGACATTCAAGAGTTTGCCGCGTCTAAACAAGCGTCGCGCTTTATGAACGAACGCGGCGCTGTTGTTGGCCTTCGTAAAGACGGGACCGAATTTCCGGTTGAAGCGACAATCACGAAGGTTACATCCGGCGGCAAACCTACCTTCACCGCTCACATTCGTGAGAAACCTGTTTCCTGATTGCCGGTCTCTTGCCTCACGAGATTTGACGGATTTGTCATTGATCCCACGCGTGTGTGATTAGAAGTGTTCTAAGCTACGTGCGACACATTCCCCGTTGCGGCATGCAAGCCGCTGGCCGGAAAACGGGGGAACAGATGACCCATCCGATTACGAAAACAAGTGTCGCACTCATGTTGGGTGCAGGTGTGTTCGCAGCGACGTCGGCGCAGGCTGCGAGCGAAGGCTTTTATGTTGGCGCAGACATTGGCTACAACTTTGCGGAAGATCAGGACAGCTCAGGCCCAAGCAGGAATGTCGACATCGAGTTTGATGACGATCTTTTCTACACCGGTAGTGTCGGCTATGCCTTTGCTCCCGGCGAGTATGGACAACCCTCTGTTGAAATTGAAGCCGCCTACCGTGAAAACGATGTCGATGGGTTGAACTTCAACGGGACAGCGCAATCCCCGGTTGGAGATCAGTCTGTCTTCTCCGTTCTCGTGAATGGCAAATGGCATTTCACGCAATTGTCTGACGACATTATTCCGTTCGTCGGCGCTGGTATTGGTTTTGCCGATATTGATGCCTCCGTGCGATATGGTCCGGTTGCCAATATCAATGATGATGACACGGTCTTTGCCTATCAGTTGCTGGCTGGTGCGGCAGTACCGATTACAGAACAACTCTCTATTGTTGGCACGGCGCGGTATTTCGACCTAGCGCAGGACCCAGAGCTCAACCGCTTTGGCGGTCCTGCTCCGGTGAGCAATGTCGAGCTTGACTCAGAGTACTCATCCTTCGGCCTATCACTCGGTCTGAAATACGCCTTCTGATCAGATTGGCGCATACAGGAGGGCCGGCGGGTAAAGGTGCTGGCCCTCTTGCATTCAACGGAATGCTTGCACCTCAACTATCCTCCTTCCTATCATCGCGGAACGGGGGAAAGCATGGCAAAACAAGTAACAGCAGACCAACCCTTAGCGGGGGTGCGTATCATCGAATTGTCGACCATGGTGACAGCATCGCTCTCATCCATGATGTTGGCGGCGCAGGGCGCTGACGTGATCAAGGTTGAACCGGTTGGTATCGGTGATCCGATGCGGTTTATCGGTAGTCAGAAGAATGGCATCTCCGCTCTTTTTGCCAATTGTAATCGCGGTAAGCGCGGTCTTGCGGTGAACTTAAAGGATCCGAAAGGGCAGGATCTTCTGCAGCGCTTGGCGGCTGACGCCGATGTGCTAGTGCACAATTACCGCGATGGGGTTATGCGGCGGTTGAACCTTGGCAGCGACCGGCTGCGCGAGACGAACCCCAGGCTCATCTATGCGGCGATCACCGGATTCGGCAAAGAGGGCGCTATGTCTCATGACCCGGCTTATGACCATGTCATCCAAGCGCTCACCGGTTATACGGGCGTTCAATCGGAAGGTGACGTGCCGCAATTCATGAAGACCTTGGTGGGGGATAAGATCACTGCCTACACAGTGGCCCAGGGTATTACGGCTGCATTGCTTGCCCGTGCATCGACAGGTGTGGGGCAACATATCGATCTCTCCATGCTCCAGGCCTGTCTCTTTTTTCTCTGGCCGGATGGCATGATGCGTCAAACGCTGCTGGCGGATGACGTGACCGATTTCGCACCGATGGCTGACTATTATCGGGTCACCGCGACGGCAGACGGATATATCTCAATTGCCGCTGCGACGGACGATCATTGGAAGGGGATTGCTTCAATCATTGATCGTCCGGACATTCTGGAAGATGACCGGTTCAATTCTATTTTTGCGCGCAGTGCGAATGTTGCGCTTCTGTTGAAAGAGTTGGATGGGGCGTTTTCACATCTCACAACGCAAGAGGCGCTGGCGCAGCTTAAAGCATGCGATGTGCCGTCTGCCGCCTGTCTTTTTCCCGACGAAGTGATTGCCCACAAGCAGGTCGCTGCTGTCGGGGCGCTTGGGCTTCAGGATCACCCCATATTAGGGGCCATGCGCATTGCGGAGCCGCCGGTGCAATTCGATGGCATTCAGACGCATCTGGATGGTCCCTGTCCGGCGCATGGACAGCATTCCTCTGAAATCGCGCGGGAAGCTGGATTGAGCGATGCGGAGATCGCGGCCATGCAGGACGATGGAACGCTGACCGGCGTTTGATCAGACCCTGATTGTTTTCCAATATCCGCGCCGGAAGCGTTCTGCCAGCAGGATCCCTTTTACTAGATAGTCGAGGAGCAAGGCGCACCAGACAAGCTGGATTGAGCCGCCCCAGTACAGTGCGATGAGTGTTGCGGGCAAGACCCGGAACACAAACAGGCCTGTGAAGATGGCAAAAAGCGGGAAGCGGGTGTCACCCGCCCCGCGCAGCGCGCCGCCAAGAACGAATTCGATGGCCATCAGGGGTTGGGCAATCCCTAAGATCCATATGAAATCGACAGTGAGAGAGATGACTTCTTCGTCGTCAATGAACCAGCCGGCGATGATGGGTGCCAAGGCAATAAGAGTTGCGCCAAGGGCACCCATAAAAAGCATGGAGAGTCCAAGAGAGCGCCAGCCCGAGCGCGAGGCGCCGTCGGGATCGTCGGCGCCCAGATGCTGTCCGACCAATGTTGACGCGGCAATTGAGAACCCGTTGCCCGGCAGGAAAGAGATTGAAAGGATTTGCACGCCGATCTGATAGGCGGTGAACTCGGCCGTCCCGTAGATGCTCATGAGCGCCATGAAACCCAGGATTCCAATCTGGAAGACCATGCCTTCGATGGTGGCTGGGTAGCCTATATGTAAAATGCGGCGGGTCATGGTGCGGTCGAATTTAAAACCTTTGAGGAGAGGTTTCAGGATCAAAAGGCCGCGGGTGTACATGATCCAATAGATGGCCAATTGCACAAACATGGCGATAGCAGATGCCATGCCTGCGCCTGCGACGCCCAGTGCCGGTGCACCCAGATTTCCGTAGATCAAAACCCAGTTCAGAAAAAGGTTCAGCAGATTAGCGACAATGCCGATGTAAAGAGGCATGCGGGCATCGCCTGCGGCGCGAAGGGCAGCCGCAAAGATAAAGCCCAGAACAAAGGGGACATTGCCGACCAGAAGCCAGAACAGATAGTCCTTACCGAAGGCGATGACGCCGTCGGTGACACCCATGATGCCAATAATGGATTCCAGGAATGGCAGAACCGCCAACCAAGAAACCAAGCCAAAGACAGCGCCTACCAGGATGGATTGGCGGAGAGCGAGGTCTGCTTCCTGTCGATTGCTGCCGCCAATGGCGCGGGCGAGAATGGCGACCAGTCCGGTTGAGAGCGCCATGACCAGCGTTTGGATAAGCCAATAGATTTGCCCCGCAGCACCGACACCTGCAACCGCTTCAACGCCGAGGTCGCCCACCATCATGAAGTCCGCCCAGCGCACCATGGTTTGCAGACCGGAGGCCACGATGGTTGGCCAGGCGAGCTCCCATATGCCAAGGGATTGGGGGGCTGGGGCGAGTGCGTTGGGGCCGCGTTCACGCAGGTCCAGCAGCGGAGAGGCAAGCTCCGGTTTCTCTTCCGCTGGTGCGCGGTTCTTGCTGTTCTTGTCTTTGTCGCTCACGCGTGCCTCCCAGCGCAAGATGCTCACTTAAGGTGAGCCGCTGACAAGCACAAGCAAAGAATTTCGTTCGGTGAGGATTTCGGTGTTGGGGATTTGTTTCTTAGGTATCGTTTCCGGCAATTCGCCTTTTAATCTCGGCTGCGACAAGCCAGAGTCTGTCCTGACCCCAGGTGGTGAAATCAGGTTCCGTCCCCGGACCGGAAACACGAAAACTGGGAACACCCCAGAGGTGCATTTCTTCAGCCATGACGCGTTGGTTTTCTTCAACCTCCGATGTCCAATCTTTGCTGCTTAGGTGTGGCCTGGCCTCATCCCAGGCGAGACCTGCCGTTTCGACGACTTGCTTCAAACCCCGGTCGGTATCGACGCGGACGGCTTTTCTGAAAGCCGCATCCAGAAACGCGCTTAAGAATTCCCGCCCCTTTCCTTGAGAGCTTGCCCAGGGAAAGAGGGAGTAAGCGCGGCGGACCGGCTCTCCGATGGGATCGTAAACCGGGCCGTAGCCGACACCCATGGCGTCGGCCTCTCGCTTTGTGTCACTGAATATGTAGCGGCCCTTGTCTTGCGTCGCTGGCACACCGCGCATCACCATGGGTAAGACCGGGCGAATGACGAGTTTGACGCCGCTCTGATCTGCAAGCTCGCAGGCTTTGTCGAAGATGATGGCTGTATAAGGAGAGCGAAGGGAGGGAAACACTTCCAGGGTGATGGTGCCCGCGTCTTTGACGGAGCCTGGATCGACCGCAGGTCGTGGTGCTACGGGACCAGCGCCTGATTGTTGTGCGCCACGTTCTTTCAGACGCGCTTCCAGATGGTTCAGACGGTCAATGCCCCAGAACCACTCACCGGCATATCGGAAGGTCCCGCCAGAATAGTGGCCCTCTTTTTGGAGCTTGGCTGAATCCTGAGCGAGGCGTTTGGTTGCTTCCTCTTCGCTGACGGTTCCCAACTCCTCGGCCAGGGCCTGAAGGGCGCTATGGTCGCCAACCCAAAGCAGATCGCTTACCGGCGCCAGACGGTCAACAAAGTCTGCTCCGTCCGCGGCTGACAATATGCGCGCCGCAAGGATGCGATCCTCTTCACTCGGAACGGTGCCTGCGTTTCCTGGAAAACTGACTTTGTAGTGGGGGGCGATGGCTGCTGCATCCCGTCTCGCATAGACTGCCAGATCTTCCGGATAGGGTTGGTTCTTGCCGCCGGTCGCATTGATGAGGTGAGGCGCAATTTCAATGTCGTAGGCGGCGGCCAAGGCTGCCAGTTTCTGAGCGCTTAAGTGGCTGTAAGGATCGTCAGGCTGATGAAAGTACTCAACCTGGTGAGGGGCACCTGTCCGTTTGCGCTCCGCCTCTGCCGCATCACGCCGTTTCTGCGCGCGTTTGGGGTCCATCATCCGGTTCATCATGAAAGACATGAGTATCCGGATGGGCTTTGGCGGATCGACCGTCAAAGAAGGGTTGGGATTGTCTTGTTTGCTTGGTTCCAACATGGCGGGCTCCCTCAATTTAAAGCGATTATTGGCACTGTTGATGCCAATAGTCCAGCAACAGAAACAGCAGGTCACGATTTCGTTCAGGTGCTGACGAAATTTGTACGCTGCGAAAAGTGTTTCACGTTGTTAGGATGTGTAATTCGCAATTTTTGAGGCCGGGGTGTTGCGCGAGATGCGCCCCTGGATGGAGGAACCTAACAATGAGCGAAGCTGTCGTCATGTCCGATGCTGCGTCTGAAGACGCCTACTCAATTCCGCTCGACAAGATCAATGTGGGGCAACCGCACCTCTTTAAGGAGAATGCGATCTGGCCCTATTTCGAGCGCCTACGGAATGAAGATCCTGTCCACTATTGTGCCGAGAGTGAGTATGGCCCTTATTGGTCGGTCACCAAGTACAATGACATTATGACGGTGGACACCAATCATGGCATCTACTCTTCAGAGTCCGGTCTGGGTGGGATCACCATTCGTGATCCGATGGAAGACTTCCGGCTGCCCATGTTTATCGCCATGGACCAGCCCAAGCATGACGAGCAACGCAAGACTGTGGCGCCGATCGTCGCACCGGGTAATCTTGCGATCCTGGAAGGTGTGATCCGGGAGCGGGCTGGTAAGATCCTCGATGGCTTGCCCATGAACGAGACGTTCAACTGGGTCGACAGTGTCTCTATTGAACTTACAACCCAGATGCTGGCGACGCTTTTTGATTTCCCCTGGGAGGACCGGCGGAAGCTTACTTATTGGTCTGATGTGGCAACAGCAGACATTAACGGTCCGCTGATTTCCTCCATGGATGAGCGCCGTGAAATCCTCATGGAATGCGCGGAGTATTTCACGCGGCTGTGGAACGAGCGTGTGAATTCGCCAAGTCCGAATGGTGATCTCATTTCCATGTTGGCGCATGGGGACGCCACCCGCGATATGGAGCCGATGGAATATCTCGGCAATGTCATTCTTCTGATTGTTGGTGGGAATGATACGACCCGCAATTCCATCTCGGGTGGTTTGCTGGCATTGAATGAAAACCCGGATCAGTATGACAAGCTGCGGGCGGACCATAGTCTGATTGAGACCATGGTGCCGGAGATCATTCGCTGGCAGACCCCGCTTGCTCATATGCGCCGTACAGCCCTTGAAGATACAGAGTTAGGTGGCAAGCAGATCAAGAAGGGCGACAAGGTTGTGATGTGGTACGTCTCCGGCAATCGCGATGGTGACGTGATCGAGAATCCCGATCAGTTCATTATTGATCGCGAACGCCCACGCCAGCACCTTTCCTTCGGCTTTGGTATCCACAGATGCGTGGGGAACCGCTTGGCCGAAATGCAGCTGCGGGTGCTGTGGGAAGAAATCATGAAGCGCTACGAGCGGATCGAAGTTGTCGGGGAGCCCGTACGTGTTCTCTCAAACTTTGTGAAGGGGTTCGAACAGCTCCCGGTTCAAATCAAGGGCTGATGATAAAATTCTTTTGTTGAAGGGGCTGCCTGATGGTGGCCCCTGTTCATTTGTGATCATCCGCTGGTGCGTGCGTGCCTAGTTTGATGGTGTAGGGTACGCTCAACAATTCCAAGCGATCCGTGAAGAAGGGACTCTCGACATGATTGAGAAATGCATTGCCGATTGGCACGAATACATTATCGGCAAGAAGCCTGGTGAGCTTGAGAAGCTCATCGCAGATGACTGCGTCTTTATCTCGCCGATTGTTTTCACGCCGCAGGTTGGCAAGGACCTGACACTCGCCTATTTGCGCGCCGCGGGCGGAACGCTGGGCGGGCAGGGTGTTCCAGGTGAGGGCAAGCCAGCAGAGAATGCGGGCAAATTCAAATACACCAAGGAAGTTCTCGCTGGAAACCATGCGGTGCTGGAGTTTGAGACCGAGATGGACGGAAAATATGTCAACGGTGTTGACATCATCACCTGCAATGACGAAGGCAAAATTGTTGAATTCAGAGTCATGATCCGGCCGCTTCAAGCAGTGAATGCAGTCCATGCGGCCATGGGGGCCATGTTGGAGAAGATGAACGCGGCCTAGTTTGGCACGCACTCTCGTCCTGAAAGCCCGCTCCTGAAGCGGGCTTTTTTGTGGGCAAACAAAGAATTGACACTAATAATGCCAACTTCTACGCTGGTGGCAATCAAGAATGGCAAGTCGGCTTTAACCGGCTCTGCTCGGCTTTGGCCGCATGGGAGATTTGCATGACGAATTTGACGCCGCTCACACTAATGGGGGCCCCTGGTTCCCCGTATACAAGAAAAATGCTCGCGGTAATGCGGTATCGGCATCTGCCCTACCGTTTGTTTTTAAGTCGTGACGGCATCCCTGCGGACTTGCCCCATCCGAAGGTAGCGCTTCTGCCGACATTCTTCTTGCCCAATGCATCTGGTGAGATGGAAGCGGTGGTAGACAGCACGCCCCTTATTCGGCGTTTTGAAGAGGAGTTCGAGGGCCGGTCCGTTGTTCCAACGGATCCAGCGATCGCCTTTCTGGACTATCTGCTTGAAGACTATGCGGATGAATGGCTGACCAAGCCCATGTTTCATTACCGGTGGCACTTTCAGGCTGATATCGACAAGGCGGCGTCGATCCTCCCCCGCTGGACGATTAAGCCTCAGGCGGAAGAGGAAGCGCTCAAGCTTGGAAAGATCTTTGCCGACCGCCAGATCTCGCGTTTGCATGTTGTGGGGTCAAGCGATGAAACCGCACCAGTGATCGAAGCAAGCTATGAGAGATATCTCGCTGCAATGCGGGCGCACCTGGAAACCTCGTCTTTCCTTTTTGGTGCTCGGCCCGGGAGTAGCGATTTCGGCATGTATGGGCAATTGACGCAGCTTGCGACTTTCGACCCGACGCCCATGCAATTGACCCTCGACAAGGCCCCGGCTGTTTATGCCTGGGTCGACATGGTTGATGACCTGAGCGGGCTGGAGGCTGAAGAGGATGCATGGATCAAGCGCGAGGCACTGCCGGAGACCCTGATCAATATCTTCAAAGAAGTTGGTGCCTATTACGTCCCCGCTTTGCTCGCGAATGCCAAGGCATTGATGAATGGCGCCGACACGGTGGAAACGGAAATTGATGGGGCCAGATGGGTGCAGAAGCCATTCGCCTATCAGGGCAAGTGTCTGCAATGGTTGCGCGAAGAGCATGCGTCTCTCGCGGACGCAGACCGGGCATTTGTAGACGACGTGCTTACAGGCACCGGGTGCGAGAAGATTTTCGCTTAAGGAGTTTTCTGCATGTCGCTTCGTTTGACCGTGTGGGCTGTTCCGGCACTTCTCTATGCCGTGTTTTTCTTCTGGTACACGAGTTTTGGTGGACCTCTCAGCCAGGATGAGGTCGATGAGTACATAGCTGCGTTTGAGGAACGTGGCGGGACTCCAGAAGGGATAGCTCGTGTACGGGCGTTTCTCGAGTCCGATACGGGCAATGACTTCATCATGATTAATGCGATCCATATGAAGGCAACGCCTGATCCTGTTGATGGCGTTGAGCCGGGCGATAGCTCAGACGATGTGATGGCGAAATATATGGAATATATGTGGCCCGCTCTAATCTGGCGCGCGTCCCATCCGGTGATGTTTGGCGAGGCGAAAGCGGAGGCGCTGGATATTGTTGGGATAGATGGCGCACGTGTATGGACCCGCGGCGCGGCAATGCGCTACCGCTCACGGCGCGACATGATGGAGATCACGAGCAATCCCGCCTTTGCAGGCCGCCACGATTTCAAAATCGCCTCGCTGGAAAAGACGATTGCCTATCCGATTGAAGATGGGCTTCCCCTAACCGATCCGAGAATACTTCTGTTCTTTGTATTGCTGAGCGTTGCGGGTGTGCTGAATGCATTTGTGCGTCGCTGATCAGCTAACCTATGGAGAGTGATGATGTCGAAGAAAATTCTGGGCGGTCTTGGCGCCCTGTTGGTTGTTTTGCTCACCATTGGCTGGATATACCGGGTTGAGATTGTGGTCCGGGCGCCGGGCCTGTTGGTCAGCTATCTCCAACCAGTCGGCCCCAATCAGGAAATTGTATGGGGAAAGGGTCCCGATATTGCGACTGCGCCTCCGTCTGAACGGCCGCCCAATATTGTCTTCATCGTCACGGACGATATGGGCTTCAACGATGTGAGTTTTTATGGCGGTGGCGCATCGGGTTCTGAGATGCAAACGCCGAACATTGATGCGCTTGCCCATGAAGGTGTCGCTTTCACAAACGGGTATGCCGGAACGGCGGTGTGTGCGCCGTCCCGTGCCATGATTATGACGGGCCGCTACGCCACCCGCTTCGGATTTAACTTCACGCCGACCCCTCCGGGCATGGGCTGGCTTGTCAATTTTATTGCGGATAATAGCGGCATCCACCGGCCTCACCCCGGAATGTCCTTTGAAACCGACGCAGAGGTGCCGGGCTTTCAAGATCTTGGAATGCCGACAAGCGAGATCACCGTCGCTGAGATGCTGAAGGAACAGGGGTACTACACCGCCCATATCGGTAAATGGCATATTGGCCAAACCAATGGCAGCAGCGCCAATGACCAGGGGTTTGATGATAGCCTGCTCATGGCAAGCGGGCTTTATCTTCCCGAAGATCATCCGGACGTGGTCAATTCCTATCAGGACTTTGACCCGATTGACCGGTTCCTATGGCCGACAATGCAATATGCGGCTGCCTTTAACGGGGGCGCGCGCTTCGAGCCCCGGGGCTACATCACGGACTATTATACGGACGAAGCCGTCAAGGTGATTGAGAACAACCGCAACCGCCCCTTCTTCTTGTACCTCGCTCATTGGGGCATTCACACGCCGCTCCAGGCTTTAAAGTCTGACTATGAGGCACTCTCCTATATCGATGATCATCGTTTGAGGGTTTATACGGCGATGACCCGTGCGGTCGATCGCTCCGTCGGTCGTGTGATGCAGGCGCTTAAAGATAACGGGCTGGATGAAAACACGCTGGTGATTTTCACGAGCGACAATGGCGGTGCTGGCTATGTTGGGTTGGACGAACTCAACACGCCCTATCGCGGTTGGAAGATCACGTTGTTTGAAGGGGGTACACGGGTACCCTTCTTCGCGCGTTGGCCAAAACGTATTGCAGCAGGCACGGTGTACGATGAACCTGTTTCACATATCGACCTTTTCGCAACTGCGGCTGGTGCGGCCGGCGGACAGGTGCCGACGGACCGCGTCATGGACGGCGTTGACTTTGTCCCCTTCGTGACAGGAGAGGTTTCGGGAAAACCGCACGATGTACTTTTCTGGTCGGACGGAGAATATCGATCCATCCTGAAAGATGGCTGGAAGCTGCAGGTCTCAGGGCTTCAGGATAAGAAGTGGCTCTTCCATCTGGCGGAAGACCCCAGCGAGACGACGAACCTTGTGGAAAGCGAGCCCACCATTGTGGCGGAGCTGACGGCCCTGCTCGATGCACATAGAGCAGAACAGGCCGAACCGCTTTGGCCGTCAGTCGGGGCGCTGCCCGTCTACATTGACAAGACCTTGGCGGAGCCGCTTAAAGAAGACGATGAATTTGTCTATTGGCAAAACTAGTCTGGCTGTCCTCGGGGTTTTGGCCTCCGGGGTTGTAGTCTTGGGGGCCATTCTGCTGGTTTTTCCGCTGACGCCTGATGTTCAACGTCAGGATGTCACCTGTCTTCCCTCGAAGGATATCGTGCCAGATACAGATGGCATGGTCCTGGTTAAAGGAGGCTCTTTTGATATGGGAGCCGGTCATCTCTATCCGGAAGAAGGGCCGGTCCGCCAACGGGACGTTGAGAGTTTCTGGATCGACGCGACAGAAGTCACTAATGGTGAGTTTGCTGAATTTGTGAACGCTACCGGATATGTCACGGTTGCTGAGGCGGGGATAGAGGGTGTTGTGCCGCCAGGCGCTGCAGTCTTCAAGGCGCCGGATGGGCCAGCGGAAGGTCGGTGGGCTTACGCTGAGACTGCCAACTGGCGTCAACCGGAAGGGGCGGGGAGCTCCATCGAGGGGCGGGAAGACTTCCCTGTCGTGCAGATTGCCTACCAGGATGCGCTCGCCTATGCCGCCTGGAAGGGGCGCTCCCTCCCGACAGAAGTTCAGTGGGAATATGCCGCGCGGGGCGGTCTCGATGGTGCGACCTATGCATGGGGCGAAGAGCGGGAACCCGGTGGTGAATATCTTGCGAATAATTGGCAGGGATTTTTTCCCTTCAATGATGAGGGGGCGGATGGCTTTGCCGGGCGGGCGCCCGTCGCTTGCTACCCGCCGAACGGATATGGTCTTTATGACATGATCGGCAATGTGTGGGAGTGGACGGCGGATCCATATGCGGCGGCAGACGCGTCAGTGGGTCTGATGAAGGGCGGCTCTTATCTGTGTGCGCCCAATTATTGCCGCCGATACCGCCCCGCGGCGCGCCATCCTCAGGAAGTTGATTTAGGGACCGACCATATCGGGTTCCGTACGGTTTCACTCACTCATCCCTGAGGTAAATGGCCCGGATTTGAAAATCCGTCACAGACCGGTTAGGTAGTCGCTCAGTTTCCCCCGATTGAGTGAGCCCCCATGTCCGATATGTCTTCCGCCAGTGAGCATCTGTTCGATCTCCAGTCGACCCACAATCCCAATCGCTACTATCTGCCTGTTGAAGACAAGTTGAGTGTTGGCCCTCCGGGAAACCTGTTTCTGTTTGGGGGAGTAGGGCTAGCGTCATCCATTTGCGCCATTGAACAGACGACAGGACGGCCAACGGTTTGGGCCGCTGCGCAATATCTTTCCTACGCGCGTGTGGGCGAGATTGTCGATTATGATGTTCTGGTGCCCGTATCAGGCAAGTACAACACCCAGGCCCGCGTTGTTGGACATGTGGGGGATCGGGAAATTTTCACGGTTAATGCGGCGCTCGGCGAACGGCCGAGCGAGTATTCCGCGCAATGGGCTGAGAAGCCTGAAGTGGTGCCGCCCGAAGAGTGCGCCCAAGTCGATCATTGGACCGAAGACCGGGACGACCTTCACGGCCGTATCGATGTGCGTGTGGTGAAGGGCCGATATGGTGAAGAGCGTATGAAGGGTGGTTTGAGCGAAGACGGGCATGTGGTGCTCTGGGCGCGTATGCGTGAAGACCTGCCTATGACCTCCAGTGCGCTGGCGGTGATGGCTGACTTTGTACCGTCTGCTATTGGGAATGCCATTGGCCGGGATGCTGGCGGGAACAGCCTCGATAACACGATCCGCATTCGCAAGATTGTCGATACGGACTGGGTGCTTTTGGACATCCGTATTCACGGAGTCCATAACGGCTTTGCCCATGGGCGGATGCATTTGTTTGCCGAGAATGGTGAACTCATGGCAAGCGCCAGCCAATCGGTCATTCTGCGTATTCGCGATTAAGCGTTTCAGCGCCCGCGAAGAATATTCTCAACCCAGTTCTTGACCTCAAGGGTGCGGATGTTCGTGTCCATCACGTCCTGATCTATCCCGAGCCGCCAGGCAATGTCTTTGCAGGCGGGGTCCGCATGGAGGGTTTCCAGGTCGTGCACGAAGCTGTTCGCTGCCGCGTGATCGGGGAAATAGCCGGACTCCACAAGTCCGTCCATCCGGAAACGTGTGAGTGCGGCGAGCTCAGCCAGATCATATTCGGGATGATACTGCACTGCCCAGAAAGGCGTCCCCTCATGTGTTACGATGGCGGCCTGAATTGGGGTGATGTGATTGCCGGCAAGGTGGACGCTGCCTGCGGGCAGGCTCTCCACATCGTCAAAGTGGCTCGTGAAGGCATCGAAGACAGGCGCTTTGCCCGCATAAAGGGGATGCGCGCGTCCGTCATTCGTTAGAGATATCTTTCGTGCGATCCCGAATTCGCGACCCTTGGGGTTGAGGCGGCAGGTGCCGCCCGCGGCAAGCGCTGCAATCTGAAGCGCCCAGCAACTCCCGAAGCTGGGTGTTCCGGCTGTGTAGAGCGCTCGGGCGAGATCCACTTGCCGTGTTACGTCAGGTGTCTGGTGATAGATGGTGAGGCTTGAGCCGGTCCAGAGTGCGGCATCGAACTGAGAGAGGGCCATTCCGGTCGGCAGCGTTTCGTCCGGATCGGCCGGGTGCAGGATGGTCACGTTGGCGTCGGGCAGAAACCGCTTGATCATTCGCTCATAGAGCGTACCCGCCAAAGTGCAGCCGGCCTTGGCCAGATTGTCCCGGCCGGCTTTGTCATACCCATCAATGACAAGAAGGTTTTCACTCATCAGACAAGTCAGACCGGTTTCTCGCCATTCACTGTTACCCGGTAGAGAAGCCGTTCATAGTCGACATAGTCGTCGACGGCATAGTGCTGCACGCAGCGATTGTCCCACATGGTCACCATTTTCGGGTCCCAGGGCACACGGCAGCAGAATTCCGGCTTCACACAATGGGCGAAAAGATAGTCGAGCAAGGGTTTGCTCTCCTCTTCGCTCATGTCTTCAAAGCGGATTGTGAACATGGGGTTCACGTAAAGTGCTTTGCGGCCCGTGACGGGGTGTGTGCGTACAACCGGATGCAGGACTTCGTCATAGACCGAGGCGGACCGCTTATAGGTGATCGCGGTTTTGCCTTCGTACTTTTCTTCTGCGGTCTCAGACGTATAAGCATATTTTGCTGAGTGGACCGCACGTACGCCTTCCAGCATGCGTTTCATGCCGTCCGACAGTCTTTCATAGGCCAGATATTGATTGGCGAAGAGTGTGTCGCCACCGTGGGGCGGGACGATGTGACTGTAGACAACAGAGCCCATGCTCGGTTCTGCGAAGAAAGAATTGTCTGTGTGCCAGCCGACGCCGAAGCTTGCGGACTCGCCTGCTGGCTTCAGCATCTTGATCATCTCCGGACGGCCCTCCATGCCGTTGACGATGGGATGGACTTCCAGGTCCCCAAAGCGACGCGCAAAGGCGACATGCTCGTCATGAGTCAGATCCTGATTGCGAAAGACCAGGACTGCGTGATCGGCGAAGGCAGAGCAAATTTTGTCAAAGCCTTCGTTCGTCAGGTTGCCTAAATCAATGCCGGTGATTTCCGCTCCGAGCGCCCCGGTGATCTGCTGGATTTCGATACCCATTTCTGTTTCTCCGTTCGTGCTCTGGTTTACTCATCCGCAATTTTGACGACCAGTTTGCCGAGGTTTTCGCCTTCGAACAGTTTGTTGACAGCGGTTGGAGCGTTTTCCAGACCGTCGACTATGGTCTCTTGGCTCTTGATCTTGCCGGTTGCGACCCAGGTGGCCAGTTCCATCGTGGCTTCGCCGTATTTTTCCAGGAAGTCCGTCACGATGAAGCCACGGACATTGATGCGTCGCATGAGAATGGGGGAGAAGTCGCCGCGCATGGGTTCATCCGTATTGTAACCGGAGATCATGCCGCAGAGCGGCATGCGGCTGAATAGGTTCATGCGTGCCATCACGGCTTCCATAATTTCACCGCCGACATTTTCAAAGTTCACATCAATGCCGTCAGGTGTTACTGCCTCCAGCTGCTCGCGCCAGTCAGGCGCCTTGTAGTCGACGGCGGCATCAAAGCCCAGCTCATCGACAATCCATTTACACTTCTCTGGGCCACCTGCAATCCCCACCACGCGACAGCCTTTGAGCTTCGCTATTTGCCCAACGACGGAGCCGACGGCGCCCGCGGCGGCGGAGACGATGACGGTTTCGCCGGCCTTGGGCTGGCCGAGTTCAAGCAGTCCGAAATAGGCGGTGAGACCAGTCAGGCCACAGGCGCCCAGCATGGTTGGCAGGCCGACGGGAAGCTCCGGGGGGAGAACGCCCACAGGGATTTCATCGTTTGGGCCCGCCACATAATAGTCCTGCCAGCCTAAGAGGCCGCTCACCGTGTCGCCCACCTTGTAGGTGTCTGAGTTGGAGGCGACGACCTTGCCGATGCCGCCGCCGCGCATCACAGCGCCCAGCTCCACCGGCGGCATGTACTGATCCATGTCCGACATCCAGATGCGGTTGGTCGGGTCGAGGCTCAGATAGAGGTTGCGGATAACGGCTTCGCCGGGACCTGGCGTGGGAACCGGTTCTTCAACCAGATCAAAGTCAGTGGTTTTGATTTTGCCGACTGGACGGCTTTTCAGGCGAAACTGGCGATTGACGTTACTGGACATGAGACCTCCGGGCCGTGTGTTTTTGTTGGAGGCATTCTTTCACAGGATGGACGGTAATCCGAGTCTGCCAGATGAATCTTTACGGCCCCGCCTCGAGTTCTTCGCGTTTCATTTCCAATTCGAGCCATTGCTCTTCCATGGCAGCGAGAGAGGTCTCGGCTGTTTCGAGGTCGCTGGCTGTTTTTTGAAACCCTTCCGGATCGCGCGCGAAAAAGTCGGCTTCCGCAAGGGCATCCTTCAGCTCCTGAATGCGGGCCTCTAGTTTCGCCATCTCGTCTGGCAGTGTTTCCAGCGCGTGTTTGTCTTTGAAAGTGAGCTTGCCGCGGGAGGTGGTCGGCTTGTTGGCAGATGGCGCGGGTTTCTTTGGTTTGTCGGTTGTTTTCTCGGGCGTTTTGGCACTTAGCTTTCGCTGGCTCACCATGTCCGAATAGCCGCCCGCATATTCCTGCCACTCACCGTTCCCTTCCGCGTGGATGACGGAGGTCACCAGCCGGTCGAGGAAGTCGCGATCGTGGGAGACGAGCAGGACGGTACCCTGATAGGCGCTCAGCATTTCCTGCAGGAGATCCAGCGTCTCAAGATCAAGGTCATTTGTCGGCTCATCAAGGATCAGCAGGTTGGAGGGTTTCGCCAGTGCCCGCGCCAGCATCAGCCGCCCTTTTTCACCACCGGAAAGTTCGTCAATGGGGGTGCCCGCCTGTTCGGGTGAGAACAGAAAGTCTTTCATGTAGGAAATGACGTGCCGCTGCGTGTCACCCACCATGAGCATGTCTTTACCGCCGCCGGTGAGAGCGTCTTTCAGACTTGTCCCGGCGGGCAGGCTTTCGCGTTTCTGATCCAGCGTGACGGTTTCGAGGTTTGTCCCTAACCGTACGCTGCCGCTATCTGGGGCGAGTTTTCCTGTCAGAAGGTTGAGCAGGGTTGTTTTTCCGGCACCATTGGGACCGACAATGCCCACTCTGTCGCCACGGAGGATACGTGTCGAAAAATTTGTGATGACCGGTTTGTCACCGAAGCTTTTGGATATTCCCTCCGCTTCGAAAACAAGTTTGCCGGACAGGCTGCCTTCCTGGGCCGTGAGATCAACTTTCGCTGTGCCTCTGTTGAGCTCGCTTCTGGCTTTGGCGGCGTCTTCGCGCAATTGGTGCAGATCGCCCAACCGCCGTACATTGCGTTTGCGCCGCGCGGTGACGCCGTAGCGCAGCCAGTGTTCTTCGCGCGCGACCTTGCGCTGCATTTTATGGGCTTCGCGTTCTTCCTCTTCCAGAAGTTGGTCACGCCAGGCTTCGAACTCTCCAAAGCCCTTGCCCAGTCTTCTGGTGGTGCCCCGGTCGAGCCAGACGGTTGATCGGGACAAGGTGGTCAGAAACCTTCTGTCGTGGCTAATGAGAACAAGGGCGGAGCGGGTATTGCTCAGTTCCTGTTCCAACCATTCGATGGCGGGCAGGTCCAAATGGTTTGTCGGCTCATCAAGCATCAGGATGTCGGGCTCTGGCGCCAGCGCCTGCGCCAGCGCGGCACGCCTGGTCTCGCCACCGGAGAGCGTGGTCGGATTTTCACTGCCCGAGAGGCCAAGCTCGCTCAGGAGGTATTGGGCACGATAGGGATCATCGCCATCGGTCAAACCCGCTTCCGCGAATTCCAGCGTGGTGGCAAAGCCGGTGAAGTCAGGTTCTTGTGCCAGATATCTCATGGTCACACCTGGCTGCAGGAAGCGTTCCCCTTCGTCCGCTTCCACCAAGCCAGCCGCTATCTTGAGCAGGGTGGATTTGCCCGACCCATTTCGCCCGACCAGGCAAAGCCGTGCGGCGGTCTCTATGGTCAGGTCAGCGCCCACCAGAAGAGGCGTGCCGCCGAAGGTCAGGTGAACATCTTGGAGGGTCAGGAGTGGTGGAGCCATAGGCGCCCTATAGCCTTTACTTGCGTTTTTTGTAAGGGGAGCCGCCGAAATTCTTTATCTACATATAAAATACGGGAATAAAAATGCTTTACGCACTTGAACTGTGATTTCATTCGGCGCATATAGACTGCAACAAGGCACCTGCAGAGTTCGCGAGGTGCTTTTTGACGTTGGCCCTTGTGACAAGGGGCCCCTTGTGATCAGGACCTGAAATACATGCAGCCGCTTACCCACCTTGAACGGCTTGAGGCCGAGAGTATTCATATTATCCGCGAAGTGGCCGCGGCGTGTGAAAATCCGGTGATGCTGTACTCCATCGGCAAAGACTCAGCAGTTATGCTGCATTTGGCGATGAAAGCCTTCTATCCCTCCAAGCCGCCTTTCCCGCTCATGCATGTCGATACGACCTGGAAGTTTCGGGAGATGATCGAGTTTCGCGACAATCTGGCGGAAAAATATGGTCTGGATTTGATCGTCCACACGAACCAGGAGGGTGTTGCGCAAGGTGTTGGGCCTTTTACCCATGGGTCTCAGCTTCATACGCAAATCATGAAGACCGATGCGCTCAAACAGGCGCTCGACAAATACAAGTTTGACGCCGCTTTTGGCGGCGCGCGCCGGGATGAAGAAAAGTCCCGCGCCAAGGAGCGGATCTTCTCGTTCCGGTCGGAACAACATCGCTGGGACCCGAAGAACCAGCGGCCTGAGCTATGGAGCCTCTACAATACGCGGATGCATCCGGGCGAGAGTCTTCGCGTGTTCCCGATCTCCAACTGGACCGAGCTTGATATCTGGCAATATATCCACAAAGAGCAGATCGACATTGTTCCGCTTTATTACTCTGCCAAACGGCCTGTGGTTGAACGGGATGGTCAGCTCATCATGGTTGATGATGACCGGATGAAACTGGCAGAGGGTGAAGTGCCCGAGATGAAGTCGGTTCGCTTCCGCACACTCGGTTGTTATCCGCTGACGGGGGCCGTTGAGTCCGAAGCGGCGACGCTGCCCGAGATTATTCAGGAAATGTTGCTGACCACCTCTTCCGAAAGGCAGGGGCGGATGATTGACCATGATGCTGCCGCATCCATGGAGAAGAAGAAGCAGGAGGGCTATTTCTGATGGCACATCAATCGGCTCTCATCGAAACGGACATCGAAGCCTATCTCGATGCTCAAGAAAACAAGAGCTTCCTTCGGTTCCTTACCTGCGGGAGTGTGGATGACGGCAAGAGCACGCTCATCGGTCGTTTGCTTTATGACTCAAAGCTGATCTTTGAAGATCAGCTAGCGGCACTGGAAGCAGACAGCAAGAAGCTCGGCACACAGGGTGACGATTTTGATTTCGCCCTTTTGGTTGATGGTCTCGCCGCTGAACGCGAGCAGGGCATTACAATTGACGTTGCCTATCGCTTTTTCTCGACGGATAAGCGTAAGTTCATCGTTGCTGATACGCCCGGCCATGAGCAATACACACGCAATATGGCGACCGGCGCCTCCACAGCTGATGTTGCGATCATTCTTGTTGATGCCCGCAAAGGCATGCTCACGCAGACACGCCGGCATTCATACATCGCATCGCTCTTGGGTATCCGGCATGTGATTGTGGCAATCAACAAGATGGACCTTGTTGATTATTCGCAAGAAACCTTCAATGAGATTGAAGCAGCCTATCGTGAGTTTGCCGCTCAGCTGAATTTCTCAACCATCAAATGCATTCCTGTGTCCGCGCTCAAAGGCGCCAATATTACCGTCCCAAGCCCTGAGGACACGCCCTGGTATAAAGGGCCCGCTCTTTTGCAGGAGTTGGAAGATATTGAGGTTGATGCAGACGCTGCGGATCAGGCCTTCCGCTTCCCGGTTCAGTGGGTGAACCGGCCTAATCTCGATTTCCGCGGGTTCAGCGGCACGATTGCTGGCGGTACCGTCAAGGTCGGGGATGAGATCATCGTTATGCCGGCCGCTTCGCGAAGCCGCGTAGCGCGGATTGTGACGTCTACCGGGGACCTGGACGACGCGCAGACGGGTCAGTCTGTTACGTTGACGCTTGAGGATGAGATTGACATTAGCCGCGGCGATGTCATTTGTGGCGGTCAGGCTCCAGCTCTCATCTCGGATCAGTTCGCAGCGCATCTTTTGTGGATGCGCGAAGAGGAAATGCTGCCGGGTCGGCAGTATTATATGAAGATCCATAACAAGCTGGTGTCGGCGTCCGTTACGGAGCTCAAACACAAGGTCAATGTCAACACGCTTGAGCACCAGGCGGGTAAGACTCTTGAGCTCAACGAAGTTGGCGTTTGTAATATCAGTCTGGATCAGGCGATTGCCTTTGATCCTTATTCAGACAACAGGGATACGGGTAGCTTCATCCTCATCGACCGCCGGACCAACGAAACGGTTGGCGTTGGCATGCTCGACTTCTCTCTCCGCCGTGCCCAAAACGTGGTCTGGCAGGAGCTGAAAGTCGATAAGGCAACACGTGCGGAGCAAAAGCATCAGAAGCCCGCCGTGCTCTGGTTCACGGGTCTCAGCGGATCGGGCAAATCCACGATCGCCAATCTGGTGGAGCAGAAACTCTATGATCGCGGCCGCCACACCTACACGTTGGATGGTGACAATGTCCGCCATGGTCTCAATAAGGACCTGGGCTTTACAGATGTCGACCGGGTGGAAAACATCCGCCGTGTCGGCGAAGCCTCCAAACTGATGGTGGATGCGGGTTTGATCGTGCTGGTGTCCTTCATTTCGCCCTTTATCAGCGAGCGTCGGCTGGCGCGGCGCCTGGTGGAAGAGCACGAGTTCATCGAGATTTTCGTGAACACGCCCCTAGAGCTTTGTGAAGAGCGGGACCCGAAAGGTCTCTATAAAAAAGCGCGGGCGGGCGAGATCAAGAACTTCACCGGGATCGACTCAGACTATGAAGCGCCGGAAGCGGCCGAGATCGAGATCAAAACGGACCAGGTATCCGCGGAAGAAGCCGCAGATCAGATCATCCATTATCTTGAAAGCAACGGATACCTCTCTGCTCGGTGACGGCGCCTGGGCCTCAATTGCTAATGGCGGCTCTTCGCGGGGCCGCCACTTTTATTTGATCAGGCTGTCTGACTTTTGCTGGTGAGGGTCGCAAAGACGTATCCGGCGACGGCCCCTACAGCAATCTGAGCGATGAAACCGCCGGTCGATCTTGCGCCAGAGATGGGCATGATGCCGCCAAAGACGGTTTGCAGCGTGATCAATGTGACGCCAACGGCTGTCCCGCCTGCAACGAGGTAGACAAACCATCTGAGACCCGGTGCGAGCCTGGCGACGAAGAGGGCGGCTATGAAGGCGACCAAAAGGCCTGTGCCGATGATGGCGCCGTAGAGGGGCGCGATACCCACAATATCTTGCAGGGTCATGGAGAGCCGGTCTGAAAATGGAATTTCAATGCCCAGATCCGTCAATGCGCCGAGCACAAAATGCGTGGACGCCATTGACCCCAGAATTATTGCGACAATCACCGCAGCTATAAAACTGCCAAACGGGCGCACATAGCTCATGAACTCTTCCCCATCGCCTATTGATCTTGATCGAAGTATGGTCACATGATCAGTCAAGGTAAAGACCAAGCTTTTTGGATGATAGGGGGATGCCTATGAGCACTCGCATGAACGGAGCTTTTTGGAGAACAGCCGGGCTGGCGTCACTTATCGCGTTTTTTCCGGTGGGTTCCGTGTTTGCGGAGCCGTCGGCCTCCTACCAGGTGGAAACCGTGGCGGAGGGCCTGGACTTTCCCTGGAACGCTGCCTTTCTTGATGATGGCACTATTCTTGTGACAGAGCTTGACGGGCAGTTGCGGGCGATCCGGGGTGGAGCGCTCGATCCGACACCTGTCGCCGGGGTGCCTGAGGTTTACCGGGCAAGTCAGGGTGGCTTGTTTGATGTCGTTCCGCATCCGAACTATGCGGAGAACAGGCTCCTCTATCTCTCCTATGCGGCCGGGACGCCGGATGCAAATGCGACCCGTGTGGCGCGGGCGACATTTGACGGGTCGTCCTTAAACAACCTTGAGGTCATCTATGAGGTGACGCCGCTGAAAGACACGCCGGTCCACTATGGCGGCCGGATAGCCTTTGCGCCGGATGGTACGCTCTTCCTCACAACAGGTGATGGATTCAACTATCGGGAAGAAGCCCAGATGCTCTCCAACACGCTTGGAAGCATCGTGCGGCTGAATGATGATGGCAGTGTGCCGTCCGACAATCCTTTTGTTGGGCAAGAAGGTGTGAAGCCTGAGATCTATTCCTACGGACACCGCAGCCCACAGGGTCTCTTCATTATGGATGACGGGACTGTCTACATGAATGAGCATGGGCCACAGGGCGGGGACGAGATCAATCTGATCGAGGCTGGCAAAAACTATGGTTGGCCCGTGATCGGTTACGGGTTGGACTATTCCGGCGCCCGCATTTCGCCATTCACGGAAATGGAGGGTATGGAGCAGCCCTTGAAATATTGGGTGCCGTCGATCGCTCCTGCCAATCTGGAGCTCTACACAGGCGATCTTTTCCCGGCATGGAAGGGTGACTTCCTGATTGCTGGACTCGTTCCCGGCGATGTCCGCCGGATCGACATGGAGGGCGGCGACATTGTGGGCGAGGAAATCCTTTTTGCCGAACTTGAAAGCCGTATTCGTGGCATCCAGATGGCGCCGGATGGGTCTCTCTACATTCTGACGGATGGAGAAGGTGGCAAGGTTTTACGAGTGACGCCTAAGTAAGGTCCGTGAGTAAGGCCTAAGCGCCTTCACATTCTTACGCGCCACTCCTCGACAATCATGGTGAGCGCTGGCACGAGTAGGATGATCATCACGCTGGCCATGACGATCCCGAAGGCAAGACTGATCGCCATGGGGATCAGGAATTGGGCCTGAACGCTTGTTTCCAGCAACATGGGCAACAGTCCAAGCGCCGTGGTCGTTGTCGTCAGGAGGATCGGCCGGAAACGGCGGACAGCAGCGTCAACCACGGCCTGCCCCTCTTCAACACCCTGCTCAATCAGTTTGTTGTAATAGTCCACCAGCACGATGCTGTCGTTCACCACGACGCCCGACAGGGCCACCATGCCAAAGATCGATACAAAGGAAAGGCCATGGCCCATGATGAGGTGGCCGAGGATGGCGCCAAGGAAGCCGAAGGGGACAGCCGTGAGAATGACCAGGGGTTGAATGTAGCTGCGGAGCTGAACCGCCAGCATGACAAAGATGATGAAGAGCGCGATCAGGAGACCCTGTCCGAGCGATGCAAGATCTTCCGACTGGCTGCGGGCATCGCCTTCCTTTGAATAGGAGAGACCCGGAATGTCCCTCATCATGCGGGGCATGATGTCAGTTTCAATGAGTGCAATGACATCATTGGGCGTTGTCTCAGATTCATCCACTTCCGCGGTCACGGAGGCAATGCGCCGTCCATCAACCCGTTGGATTGACGAATAACCGCGGCTTTCAATCAGCCTTGCAACGGTGAGAAGTGGTGCTTCAGACCCGTCTGCCAGACGGATGCGCATATCATACACTTCAGACAAGGATTGGCGTTCTGAGAGAGGGTACTTCACCAGTACCTTGATCTCGTCCCGTCCGCGCTGAAGGCGCTCAATTTCTTCCCCATAGAAAGACTGCCGGACCTGGCGGGCAAGATCACTGGTGGTCAGGCCCGCGGCCAGACCGGCAGCGGTCAGTTCAAAATCCAACTGTCGTTTGCCGACATCGAGATTGTCCTGGATTTCCGAAACACCGCTGATGGCTGCGAGCTCTAGTTTGAGTCGCTCCGTTGCCATCAGAACGGTCTCTTCATTTCCGTGGCGCAATTGAATTTCAACCGGCGGATCATTTGCGAAGAGAGAACTTTGGATGCCTAGATACTCAGCGCCAGGGATCTCCCCAATCTCCTTCCGCCATCTCTGTTCCAGTTCACGGGCGGAGATGACGCGTGCATCGCCAAGCGGCAATTCCAGAACCACCCGGGAGATGTTGGCCCCCAGCGAGCTGCGTCCGCCGCCCGGTCCGCCGGTAAAGGATTGCTGGCCGACGGTGACAGAGGTTCTTGCGAGAACACTTGCGGTTCCCTCCGGCGTGGTCGCATCAATCTCTTTGCGAATACGTTCAGCAGCATCAATGATTTGTTGCGTTGCTGCCCGCGTTGTTTCGAAGGGTGTGCCTTCAGGCATGGTGAGGGACGCAGCAACGCGATCCCCCTCAAGGTGCGGGAAGAAAATGAAGCGTGCGTAGCCCCCCTGAAAGAGGCCGTACATGATGATCAACAGACCGATGCTGCCGGCAAAGGTTGCATATTTGAATTGGACACAGCGCGTAACGGCGGGACGTACGACCGTTTCTGTGAACAGGTGGAGGCCGCCTCCGACGCGGGTTTGAATGCGGTCCAGAATGCCCCGGCTCCATCGACTTGAGGTTGAAAGGTGGGCGGGCAGAATGAAGAAGGCTTCAAAGAGGGAAATCAACAACACCGCGATGACGATCAGCGGAACCGGCGCCATGATCTGGCCGATCGCGCCTGTCGCAAACAGGAGGGGCGCGAATGCGGCCATGGTTGTTGTGACACCAACGGTGACAGGCGCGGCGATCCCCATCACGCCTGCGAGCGCCGCCTTTTGGTCCTTTAGCCCTGCTTCCTGAGCCGCGAAGATATTCTCGCCTGCAACAATGGCGTCGTCGACCACAATCCCTAATACCACGATGAGGGCGAACAGGCTCACCATGGAGATGGTCACGCCGAAAAGGGAGGCAATCATCAGGCCGCCCATGAAGGAGATGGGTATTCCCATACTGGTCCAGAAGGCAAGCTTGAGATCGAGAAAGAGCACTAGCGAGAGGAAAACGAGGGCGAAGCCGAGAAGGGCGTTACGGACGAGAAGGCTGATCCGGTCCCGCAGGATGTCGGTCTGACTTTCCGAAATGTCGATCCCAAGTCCGGCTGGCAGTGTAAGCGTTTCGAGATAGGTTTTTACCTTTTCTTCGATTTCCAGGGCGTCCTGGTCGCCTGTTCGTGAGATGTTGATCTTCGCGGCGGGCTGTCCGTTGAACAGACTCTCCAGCTCATCTTCAACGAAGCCGTCATTGATGGTTGCAATATTGCCAAGCCTGAGAAGTGATCCGTCAATGTTGGAGCGGATCACGACGTCTTCGAACTCCCGTCCAGTAAAGCGCCGTCCAGCTGTCCGCAAGAGGATCTCGCCCGCATCGGTTTTTATGGACCCTGCCGGCAGGTCGAGCGAGGTATTGGAGATGGCGCTTGCGACTTCTCTCAGTGTCAAACCATATCTGCGCAGGGTTTCTTCGCTCACCTCTATCGAAAGCTCATATCCGCGTACGCCACTGAGTGAGACAAGGGAGATGCCATTCACCTGAAGCAAGTCATCTCTGATGCGTTCCGCATTTTCGCGGATCGCCCGCTCTCCTGCCTGGCCGAAGACGACCAGGGACATCACGCTTGATGTGAGATTGGATTTAGAAATGGCGGGCTCTTCCGCATCTTCGGGCGGGAAGTCAGAAAGACGGTCCACCTCATCCTTTATGTCGTCAAGGACCGTGCTGGCTTCGACAAAATCATCGAGTTCCGCGGTGATGGTGCCCACACCTTCCGAGGCGGTGGAGCGCACACGATCAATGCCTTCTATGCCCGATATTGCTTCTTCAACGCGCCGTGTGATGCCGTCTTCGACTTCGTTTGGTGTGGCACCTGGATAGGCAACGGAAATGGTGATGGTCCGAAGATCGACCTGCGGAAAGACTTCAGCGCGCATGTTAGAGACCGCGAGCAGACCCGCGATGAGCAGGAACATCATCAGAAGATTGGCGGCAACGTGATTGTTCACGAACCAGGGAATGATACCCCGTGGTTTTTCCTGATGGTGGTCTTCATAGTCGCTCGGAAAATCTGTGGCCATGCTATCGCGCCTCGACCGTATTGATGGCTGAGGATGTCTGAACAACGGTTCGAACCGCCATGTTTTCAACAGCTCCCGGCAGATTGCTCAGGAGAATTTCGGTACCGGGCTCCAAACCTCTGATCAGGGAAGCAGTTGGTCCAGTCTGGACAATTTCCGGACGCGCGGATTTCAGGCGCTGGTTCACAACCGTCCAGATTTTCCCGTTTTCCTGTACGGCGGCGGTGGGCACGGTGACCAGATTGTCCAACTCGGGGCCCAGGAACGTGACTGACACAAAGACACCCGGGACAAGCGGCAGTGTGTCGTCGGCGTCTGAGCGCTCACCGAGAGAGACAATGACGGAGGCAAAGCGCGTTTGCGCGTCCAGTTGTGCGGAGACCCGAGTTGCTTTGGCTCTAATTTCCCGATCAACACCGAGATAGGATGTTTTGATGATCGCTTCCACATCGTCCAGGGGTTGCAGCCATTTCAGGTCTCTGTCCGCCAGAGGAACGGAGACTTCCAGTCCGTCCAGCGAATAAACTGTCCCGAAGCTTTGGCCGGTGGCCATGAACTGTCCGAGTTCCACATTGCTGGAGATGACCCGTCCGTTGAAGGGGAGGGAAAAATTTGTTCGGTCCAGATCAAGTTGAGCGCGGGCGAGCTGAGCCTCAGCCGAGGCGAGGGCGGCACGGCGGTCTCGGATCTGTGGCTTGCGGGCGACAAGCGAAGGAACTGGTTCGCCGGGGGTGATCTCCTCCCATTCTCTTGTCGCTGCGAGGCCTTCCGCTTCTTCCAGTTGTAGATTGGTTCTGGCACTTGCCACTTCGGCGCGTCGGCGTTCCACTTCCAGCTCGAAATCTTGGGCTTCAATGCGGAACAGCACTTCATCCTTCAAGAAGGCACCCCCAGGGCGCATCACTGCGCTCAACCAATCCACCCGGCCCTGGACCTGCGGTACAATCTGAACGTCAACCTGGCTGCTGACCGCGCCGCTGCCCGTGATTTCGATCCTTCTTGTTTCAGGGGCGACAATCGTGGAGTTAACAAGCGGTGCGAATTCCTCCTCGTCTTTCAGTTTGGGTGTGCGGTCTGTGCCGGAGAGCAGGCTGGACACCAGAACAGCAAACAGAAAAAACGACACGACAAGGATAAGCTGAAGGCGGCCGACATTTTCCGCCCGGGTAGTTGGATCCGCCGCGTCTTTTGAAAAGCGCTTTGTGATCGGATCAAGAAGACGTTTCATGCGTCCCACTTTCCTGTCTGCTTGTTTCAAGCGAGAGTGTGTGTCGGGATGTGCCTATCTCCATCCAGTCGCCGCCGAGGGCGAGCAGAAGGTCGATGCGGGCATTCCACTTGTTTTGTTGTTCGATCAGAAGTGTCTGTTCGGCCGTCTGGAGCCGGCGTTGCGTTTCCAACAGTCTTTCATATGACCCGATGCCGCGGCGGAAGCGGTCAAAGGAGCTTGCTTCGGCCAGGCGTACTTCGCGGAGCGTGCTCTCCAGCTGGACGAGCCGGGCCGCAGATTTGCGTTCGGCGGTCAGCGCGTCTTCCACTTCTTTGATCGCTGTCAGAATATTGCCGGCATAGGTGGCGGCCTGTTCGGCCATCTGGGCTTCGCGTTGCCGGACGGTAGCCTGGCGGGCACCGCCATCGAACAGGGGCTGGGCAATCTGCGCCATCAAGGAGCCGGCGAGACTGGTCACGTCGAACAGATTGGCGGTCGACGCATCGGCGGAGCTCAATGTGCCCGTCAGCGTGAGGTTGGGATAGAGATCGGCAATTGCGACGCCAACATTTTCTGTGGCCGCCTCCAATCGGAATTCTGCGGCGCGCAGGTCCGGGCGACGATCAAGCAGAGAGGCCGGTACGCCGATGGGTACATCCTGCGGTGGGGGCACGTTTGCTAAGACGCCGATGTCAACGGGGGGCGTGCCAGGGGGTGACGTACCTGGAATGCGACCGAGAAGCACGTGCAGGCTTGTGAGGGTTGCGGCGATGTCATTTTCCAGCGACGGGATGTCCGCCATGGCTGAAGTGTAGTTTTCACGCGCGGCGTGCAGATCGACGGCGTTTGTGCTTTCGAGCCCTGCGCGATAGCGGCGTTCGACGGAGTTTAGAGTTGCGCGACGGCTTTCTGCGATAGCTTCTGTGGCTTCAAGGCGGCGTTCCAATGTCGCGAGCGCCACTTTCGTGCGCACCAAAGTGGCGATTTGGGTGTGAATCAGGCCCTGCCAATCAGCCTCGGCCGCAGCGAGATTGGCCGCCTGAGACCGTTCGGACCGTCGTAATCGACCGAACAGGTCCGCTTGCCAGGAGAGCGTTGTACCGACAGAAAAACTGTTTGTGTAGGTTCGGTCCCCCGTATTGTTCGTTGTGAAGGATCTTGTGGCGCTCGGATTGAGGTCCAGGCTTGGCAGCCTGGAGCCTGCGATGTTCTGCAGGCTTGCCTCCGCCTGCTGGACGCGGGCAAATGAGACCTCTAGGTCTTTATTGTTTGACAGCATCTCCGCGACCAGGGGGGCGAGGCCCGGATCTCCCAGGCGTTCCCACCAATGGGAAATGTCTTCGGCGGCGACACCTGCCGGGTCGGGTGCTGCGGCGAAGCTGGCTGGGTCGCTGGCTGACTGAGCCAGACCCAGTATGGCTCCGAGTGAACTGCCGCGCTCATAGTCTGGCCCCAGCGCACATCCTGTGAGAAAGAGTGCGGCAGTTACGGGTACCAGGTTAACGAAGTTCATCTTGGCAACGGCCTTACTTGAGATGGGGATGACCGCGCTACGGTTACCCTTGATGTCTTATTGTACGCGGCAGGCGCGGAAAACGTTCACTTATGCAAATTTTTCCTCAATCACAGGGGCGCGCCCCGGATTTCTGTGCTTTTGACAGCACGGATCAAAATGACCTGTCGCGTCATCTGCGCCAGAGATTAGACCCTGCGGCCATTAGATACTTAACGCTCTCTTTTTAACCTCCCACTTTATCTGACTTTAAGGGGCTTCATTTTGATGATGGTGATCGGTCTCTAAATCTAAATTTGCTGCTGCCTTGATCAGAGAATGGCCCGTAACGTGGTCCACCCGTTTCATCGGTCATGTGTGTGGCAAAAAGCTCAGGCCCGCCCTGATTAACCAAAAGTTAACTTTGCACCGACTCTGGAGCGGAATCTTTTGTAGAATTCGGCCTTCAGGTCGACGTGGACTGATCAGGCGTCGACGTGAGTTTTTCCAACCATCCAGCGTAAAAACGGATGTGGAACTCGGGGGCGGCCGTGCGGAGTATCGCACTCATTTTTGTTTCTCTGATTGCGGCTGGCTGCGCCATGATTCAGCCTCCTGCGCAGGTGCCGGGTGCACAGGCTGTTACCGCCAGTGCCCCCAGCGCCGATGGTGCGGGTGGGGCTCAGGCCAGCATCGAATTCAGCGCCGTTGTGCTTGAGCGCATGAGTGCACTGCCAGGACCGTCAGCGGTAGATGATGCGACCCTTGAAGCAGCCGCCGGACCTTACCTCAATCGACCTGTGTCTTTGGACGAGCTTCGCGCTCTGGGAACCACCATGGAAGGCGTTTTTCGCGACGCTGGTTACCCTTACGTCCGTGTGGTCCTGCCGCCCCAGGAAATCCTGAACGGGCGGGTACGTTTTCAGATCATTGAAGGTTGGGTTGAAGGGGTCTCCGTGTTGGGATCGTCGGCCATTGCCAAGGCTCAAACGGAGGCGCGGCTTTCTGCGCTGGACGGCAAGGGACCGCTTGCTCTTGATGATGTTGAGCGGACGGTTGCGCAGTTGAACGATGTGCCTGGGCTCGCCGCCAGAGTCTCGATTGCGCGGGGCAAGCAAGGACCTGGCGCCATGCGGCTCATTGCCGATGCGGAACGACAAGACCCTAGAGTTCTGGTGAATGTTCAGAATTTCGGGTCGAAAAGTCTCGGGCGTGAAGGCACGACGCTCTTTGCGCATTTGCCGGGCTGGGCCCCGCTGGGGGATGAGCTGGAGCTTGCTGCCTATAACACGTGGGAGTCGGGTGAGCAGGTCAGCGGTCAGATTGCCTATTCGCGTGGGCTCACGCTTGATGGCCTCTCAGCGCGGGCCTGGGCGTCTTATTCAGAGGCAGAACCTTCCGGTGCTGTCGAAACGCTGGGCTCTACGTCGGAAAGCCTCACGGCGGGTCTTGAGCTCACGCATCCGCTCTATCTTCGCCGCCAAGAATCTCTGTCCGGTTATGTGGGATTTGAGGCTGCAAACCTGAAAGGCGAGCTTTTCCAAGGGGCGGTTCCGCTCAGCAAAGACGAAACCCGCACGCTCTATGCAGGTGTTGAAGGCGACTATTCAGTCGATGACTGGACTTTCAGCGGACATGCCGAGCTGCGTCAGGGTCTTCGCGTGTTTCATGCGAGTGCCCGCGGGGATGCCAATCTTGCGCGCGCGGAGGCTAATCCCTTTACTCGGGTGGTATCAGGTGAATTTTTAACGGAGACGCCTGAGCTCTGGGGCGTAAAGGCAGAGATTGATCTTCGCGGCCAATGGGCGAATGACCCGCTTATGGCTATCGAAGAATTCTCTTTCGGGAATTACACGGTCGGGCGGGGCTATGATCCAGGGGCGGCGGCGGGCGACAGTGCGATCGCCGCTGCGGTCACGCTGAGCGGCTTCAAACAACAGTTCTGGAACGATCGTATCGGGGCCGAATTGGTCGCCTTTTATGATGTTGGCCGCTATTGGAACAAGGACTCGACGGGTACACCTGCCCGCACTCTGGCCTCAGCCGGTGGCGGCGTCCGGCTTCTGTTCAATGACCGGATCAGGGCTGACATCACCTATGCGCAGCCGCTTGATCAACCACGAGGTCTCGGCGAGGCGCGTCCCGGTGCTCGGGTTCTGTTCAATATCACCGCGGATGCGGTTCAGCTCTGGGATGATGTTTCAACGTTTGTTGGAGGGTTAGGTGAAGATCCGGTCCTCTAATCCCGTGAGGTGTTCTGGTGCCCGGCGGGTCGTGACCGGAGGTCTCTTGTGCGCGGCTGCTTTATCCTGGTTGATGGCTGGTGCGCAGGCGGAGCCGACCAACGGGGTGATCGCTGCCGGAGGCGGTGTTGGTGCCTCTATTAATTCTGGTGCCAATGTTGGTGGCGGATTTGATGTGACCATTCAGCAAAACTCTGACCGGATGGTGATTAACTGGGATGACTTCAACATCGACCCCAACGATGTTGTGAATTTCAACCAGCCCTCAAGTGCCGCGATTGCCGTCAATCGGGTGGTTGGTGGTGCGCTCACACCTACAGCTATTGATGGATCACTCACAAGTGTCGGCCATGTCTGGATCCTTGACCCGGCAGGGGTCGCATTTGGGGCTGGCGCCGTTGTCGATGTGGGTGGTTTGCTGGCGACCACGAGTGCCCTGGATACCGCTGCTTTTATGGCGACCGACCCGGCGACAGGGACATATACATTCACGGAAGATGGTACGGGGGCGGTTACTAATGCTGCGGGTCTTGATGCTCAGGGGTTGATTGCGCTGGTGGCCCCCATGGTCACCAATTCGGGCGCACTCACGTCTGACAATGGCGATGTCCTGCTGGGCGGGGCAAAGGCTTTTCGTCTCAGTTTTATGGAAGCGGACCGAACACCAGCGGGTGGCGGCGCTGTCTATCAGGAACTTTTGGTCACGGACTTCATCATTGATACCGGTGTTGACAATGCCGTGGCACCTGCGGAGACGGTCCCGGTCACGCAGACGGCAGCGGGAAGTGCCAGGGGCAGCAACATTATTGTCTCTGCCGCGTCGGTCGGCGGCGGCGCTTTTCTCAACGTCGACGGTGTCGTTGAAGCCACAAATGTCGGGACGGGGTCGGGCTCCGTTATGCTGCTGGGCGGCGCGAATCTGGTTGGCGGAGCAGTTGCAGCCACAGGTACTGAGACTGTGCGGACCACGGATCTTGGTGTCGATGCGGCGGGCGCTTTAACTGTGCAATCTGGCGCGGTCTCTATTGCCGCCAGCGCGCAGGACATATCCGTTGGGTCTGCATCGATAGAGTCCGTAACGGGCGACGCGACACTCAATGACGCTATTGTGGCAACAGGAGCAATCGGCATATCGGCCAATGCGGGCAATGTCGATATTGCAGCTCTCACTGCCGGCACGACGATCACCGTTTCGGGTCAGGATATCGACCTGGCAGGCAAGGTGGACGCCACGACCACGGCCATGCTGACCGCCACGGCAGGAGATGTCTCTTCAGCGGGGGCTCTGGAGATTGAAGGCTCAGCGGTGACGGTCTCCGGGCCAATCCTCGCGGCAACGGATGCCACAGTCACAGCGACATCAGTTGATGCGACTCTGGATGCAGTAACCGCAACCAATGGGGCGATTGCGATCACGGCAACCACCGGGAATATCGATGTGGGCGCCACGACGGCGGGCACGACGATCACGCTCTCCGGTCAGGATATCGATCTGGCGGGTAAGGTGGATGCGACCACGACCGTGATGCTGACCGCCACGGCAGGCGACGTCTCTTCTGCAGGGGCTCTGGAGATTGAAGGCTCGGCGGTGACGGTCTCGGGCCCGATCCTGGCGGCGACAGATGCGACGGTGACGGCCACCAGCGGTGATGCGACCCTGGATGCGGTGACGGCAACAGCGGGGGCGATTGCGATCAATGCGGCCACCGGGAACATTGACGTGGGCGCCACGACGGCGGGTACGTCGATTACGGTGTCGGGTCAGGACCTAGATCTGGCGGGCAAGGTGGACGCCACGACCACAGCCATGCTGACCGCGACGGCGGGCGATGTCTCTTCTGCAGGGGCTCTGGAGATTGAAGGCTCAGCGGTGACGGTCTCGGGCCCGGTTCTGGCCGCCACGGATGCCACAGTCACAGCGACGTCAGGGGATGCCACGCTGGATGCTGTGACCGCGACGACCGGCGCGATTGCGATCAATGCGGCCACCGGGAATATCGACGTGGGCGCCACGACAGCAGGCACGACGATCACGCTCTCGGGTCAGGATATCGATCTGGCGGGCAAGGTGGACGCTACGACCACAGCCATGCTGACGGCGACAGCGGGGAATGTGTCCTCGACCGGGGCTCTGGAGATTGAAGGCTCGGCGGTGACGGTCTCGGGCCCGGTTCTGGCCGCCACGGATGCCACAGTCACAGCGACGTCAGGGGATGCCACGCTGGATGCTGTGACCGCGACGACCGGCGCGATTGCGATCAATGCGGCCACCGGGAACATTGACGTGGGCGCCACGACAGCAGGTACGACGATCACGCTCTCGGGTCAGGACATTGATCTGGCGGGCAAGGTCGATGCCACGACCACGGCCACGCTGACAGCGACAGCGGGGAATGTGTCTTCTACGTCTGCGCTTGATGTTGAGGGCTCTGCAGTTTCTGTGTCGGGGGACATTGTCGGGACGGAGGGAGTCACTCTGACCTCTACGAGTGGTAATGTGACTGTGGGGACGGTTTCAGCTCCCGGTGGCAATGTCACTGTTGATGCCACAGGCGGTAGTGTTTCTATGCAGGCGGTGACTGCCTCAGTCGGTGCGATTGGTATCACCGCCAATTCCGGCAATGTGGACGTCGGGGCGACAACAGCAGGCACGTCAATCACGGTCTCCGGTCAGGATATTGACCTGGCGGGCAAGGTGACCGCTGGCACCGGTGCAGCGTTGACGGCAACGGTAGGCGATATCTCATCAACCGGCAGCATGGAGATAGAAGCGGGATCGGTCTCGCTGTTCGGCAGGGTTACTGCAGCAGCCGACGTCCTGCTTACGGCTCTCACCGGAGGGATTACGTCAACTGGCAGTATCACCACGGTTCTTGGAGACATTATCGGCAATGCTGCCAATGGGCCGATCTCCGTCAACGATCTGGAAGCGGTGGGCGATATCCGGCTTGTGGGCGGGTCCGTGAACGTGTCGGGAACAGCTACGGCACATGGCAGTGCGTTCTTGCAGGCGATTACCGGAGACGTCACGGTCGGCGGGTCTGTTGCGGCGAGCGGAGGGACGCTCGTTTTGAACGCATCGAATGGTAGTGCCTTGCTCAACCGAATAGGTGCCCTTAACGATGTCTCGCTGACCGTCACCGATCTCGATCTCTCCGGGTCTATCTCGGCAGGCGACCAGTTCATCCTGGAAACTGACCGGACTGGGCAGACACTTATTTTTGGGGGAGATGGCACGGCGGGTGGTGTGACACTGAGGCGGCCTGCAAGTCTTGTCATCGACGAGGCGGAGCTTGCCCGGATCTCCGCCGGACGGTTCGATATTGATGGGGGCGCCAACGATGTGCTGCTACTGGATGCGCGCCTGACCAGCTCCAGTCTGGACACCATGATGATCGGGACAGATCAGTCCGCTCGCATCATTGCAGCCGGAACCGTGACCGGGCTTTCGTCGCTGCAACTTGGCTATCAAACGGGGCGTCTTGATCGCCGGCCTGACTTGATCCTGATTTCCGGGCAACTGGGTTTAGATACCGGCACAGGGCGTCTTGGAACGGTCCGGTTGGAATCTGCCAATGACATCGTGATTGGAACGGAGAAATTCCTGGAGTTTTTTGAGTCCGACACACTGTCTCTTCTCGGACTGGCATCCTTGCCGCTTAGTGTTTCCGGTGGCATTGATGATCATGTGTTCATCGCGACGGATCAGCTTCAGATGCTGGCCTCTGGATCCATTGTTCAACTGAATACGGGCCGCGGTGTCGAAGGGGCGGGGCTTGTGTTCAATGTGCCTTCCTCGGGGGACGGGGTTCTGTTTCCGTCAGAAAATGGGCCCGAAGAAGTACTTATCTTCGGCGAGGTCATCCGTGCCGATGGTACACGCGTCACCGCATTTAATGCCAGTCTTGAAGAGAATATCCTCTTTGCCGGTAGTGCAACGTCGGCGGATCCAGCCCTCACGCAGAACGATCAGTATTATATGAATTTCTGTCTTATTGGTGATCCAGTGAGTTGCTCTGCGGATTCTCTACGTGAAATTGAGCGAAACAATCGCTTCATCAATGGAGACCCATCTGGCCTTGGAGGCGTCATCCCGGTTGTGTTTGAGACTGGGGAGAATGACGAGCGCGAAGAGGAAGAGGATCTCGGCGGGGTCGCCGCGAGCGGCAACGAAGCGTTGTGGGACGCAGGGGGTCGATGATGAAGCGCTTCGTCGCCGCGTTGGTTACGGTTCCATTTCTCTTCGGGTGTGTGCAGGAGATGGGAGCTACGCTGCCAGATGCACTCGACCTGGGTGTCAGCTCAGAGGGCGACGCGTGTCGCGCGGGCAAACGCCTTGATACGGACGCGGTGGGTGCACTTGCCAGATATGATGTGTTTTGCGGGACCTGGCGGCGAGCCGCTGCCACCCTTGATGTCTATCCTCAAGCGGGCGGACAGCGTGCCGGATTGCTGTCTGAATGCTCGGCATCTGCCGAACCGACTCTGTTGGCGGAAGGGGTGCTGACCTGTCCAGGCGTTTTGTCAGGCACATTGCTACAGGATTTGGCGATCAGCGTTTCGGGATCTGACACGATAGTACAAGCGCGGGGTATTCCGGGTGCACTCCCTGCCATGCGGCGGGGCGCGGCGGCGCTTGCCGGGCTTGAAGCGCCGGTTGAGCTGAGCGCAGATGAGATGGCGGGGCTCCCCGGCGTTGCCGCTCTTCAGGACCAGGAAGTGCTGCGGCGGCGCGGGCACCGCAGGAACATTTCCTTCCGATTTTCGCTTGCCGCTGAAGACTATGCCAAAGCGGTAGCGATTCAGGATGGGTTGTTCGGGGGAGATCCGGTGCGCCGCGCAGACATTGCGCTGGATCTTGCTCTGAATTTATCCAGTCAGGGACGTTTTGCGGAAGCCGAAACGCTGCTGGAAGATACAGCGCTGTCTGCTGGCGTTCAGACAACGTCCTGGTTGAAGGACAAGCTGATCAATTATCGGGCGGTCCATCAGCTCAACACGGGGAACTTTCGAGAAGCGCTGGCGCTGGCCGAACAGCCTTTCGCACCTGAGACCTTTGGCGCCTATGCGTTTGTATCAGGAGAGAGCTCGGACAGTGTCATCACCCCGCGTGCTGCCGAGTTCGTCAACCACCGCAGTGGCAATAGTGTGCCACCCATCTATTCTGATGCAGAGCTTCGGCCAGGTGTGCGGGCGCTTATCCTTGAAGCGCACAGAGCCTATCTTCGCGCATCTGCGTTGCTTTTGTCAGGGCGTGACGGGGCAGGAGATGCGCTTGATGATGCGGCAAGGCTTGTTGAACGTGCTCCTTCGGGGTCAGCCGGATGGCTGGATGCGCTTATCGAGGAACGCCGAGCGGGCAATGATCTGGCACAGGGCAATGTAAGCGCCGCCCGGTCGCGGCTCTCGGCTCTTGTCTCCAGATGGGTGAGAGATCAGCCGCAGTCTTTGTTGACGGCGCGGCTTCTTGCAAGCCTTGGCAAGGCACAAATCACTGACGGCGATGTCTCGGCGGCGCTTGCCTCTTACAACCGGTCTTTTGATCTCTACTCAAGTGTGGAAGGGTCATTCGGTATTTCTCCCGATGTTGCGGGAGACTATTTGGGTGTTCTCCTGCGTGCGCAGGAAATGGGGCTTGGGGATGCAGCGGCGATCACCCGGCGTTTTGTCGATGCCTTTGAGGGCATGGTTGAACCTCGTGCCGCTGCCGCTATGGCCATGGCAGCCGCGCGGGTCGCGAGTGAGGGAACGGCGGACGAAATCAGGGCTTTGCAGGATGCCGAGCGGGTTCTTCAGGAAGCCCGTCTTGCGCTTCAACAGGGCGCCAGTACCGACGACCCTGAAGAGCTCGCGAGGCTGACCCTTGCTGTTGAAACGGCTGAGAGCGCTGCCCTGGAAGCCGAGGTCATTGCGCGTCAGGCACAACCTCAATACATGCAGCTGGTGAATGGCGGGGCGGAAACAACCGACCTTGTGTCTACGCTTGGTGACGATGAGGCGTTTGTCGCCTTTGCACCGACCCAGGCGGGCGGGTTTGGATATGCCGTTTTCTCTGGCAAGGTGATGCCGTTTGGTACTGAGCTTGGCCGCGATGAAGCTCGCCGTCTTGTTCGCCGGGTGCGTTCCACGTTGCGCGCCCGTGCTGGCGGGACACCACCCTTTGCAGCAGAGCAGGCCTATACACTGTTTCAGGGAGTTTTCGCGCCCGTCTATTCCGACCTCTTGGAAGCCGGTGTGGAAACACTGATTTTCGCGCCCCGCGGTGTCATCGGGTCGTTGCCGCCGTCTCTTCTTCTCACGGCGTTTGATGAGGAGCAGGAGGCGCTTGCGCGGGCGAAGGCCTATTCGACATTACCCTGGCTTGCGAACGATTTTGCCGTCATCAACACTCCGAGTGCTGCGAGCTTCGTCGCGGCGAGAGCCGCAGATGACCCGGAAGCGACGACGGGTATGACGGTCTTCGGACCGCCGGTGCCGCCCAATAATTCGGATGCCTGGATCGCTGATTTTACGGCCCGTATGACAGCTGAAGGCAGGCCTGCGCGGTGCGGTCAGGTGTTTGCCGGAGCGCCGAACCTGCAAAAACCTCTCACGGCCCTTGGATCGTCTGTTGGGCGGTCATTTGGCCGCCGTGATGTGACCGGGCGTTCTTTCACGGATCTGGATGTCCTTGACGATGCGTCGCTTGCCGACAGCCAGGTCCTTGTTTTTGTCACGCATGGTTTCTTCGGCGATGGCTTTTGTATTTCTGAGCCCTCGCTTCTGACGTCACTCGATCGAAACGGGGGCGATGGTATGCTGAGCGCGACAGAGATCCTTGATATGAAGCTGGATGCGACTTTGGTCGTTCTTGCAGCCTGCGACACCGCACGGGCGGCTGAGGGCGCTGAGGGTGTGGCTGCCGTGTTTGACGGCGCGCAACTTGACGGGCTTGTTCGCAGCTTTGTCTATGCGGGTGCCCGCTCCGTTCTCGCCACACACTGGGTCGCGGATGATGCTGCGGCCGACGCGGTGGTGCGCAAGTTTTTCAGCGATGCGGCTAGAGCCCCGATGCATGAGGCGTTGCGGGGCGCGCAGCAAGCGCTCATCGCGCAGGACAGGTTCTCCCACCCCTATTTCTGGGCGCCGTACGTCATGATCGGGGACGCGGACCGTGTTCTCAATCGCGGCTGATCGCTAAAGCGCTGTTACCGCGGGCAGAGAGCCTCTGAATCCCCACCACCGATGAGTGCCAAAGCAGCATCCCGGTCAAGACCCGAGTCGCGTGCACCGCTGATCTGCTGGGCGGCTTCATAGGACCAGACATAAGGGTCTTCGGCGGCCACGCAGAAGGCTGCGAGCATGACGGCGGTGTCTTCACCCATCCATGCGGGGACCGATGGTGGGGTCACAGCAGGGACATCTTCCACTGCATCGAAGAAGGTTTGTCTTGTACGTCCATACGCGTCTTTCACAACGATTGTGTAGCGTCCTGGCGTAATGGTTCTGGCGGGTAGCGTTGTAAATGTATCAGACAGTGTCTGGGTCGCAAAAATCCGATCTGTGGGATCCAGCACGAGTAGTTCATACGGCGCTTGTCCACCGGTCCAACCAACCCATAGAGGCCGGAAGCCGGATTTGATCTGCGCGGACTCTGTTTCCAGATCAAGTAGTCCAAAGCTGAATTCACTGCCAGAGCGTGCTAACCCTTGGCCAACAAGGCGATCTCCGAGGGGCAGTAGGCGGCCCTCGATCAGTTCACTGATGGATTGGCTGCCTGTAGATGCAGGCCCAACGGTATAACTTTTAGGTCCGCGAATTTCATTGGGGCCGGAGCTGCCTGCAATACCGAGGACCACTCGGTCGCTTGCGCTTTTCAGGCTTACAACATCCCCTTCGCACAATGGGGCGAAAACGGAAAGCGAAGCTTCTGAGCCGCCGCGCTTGATGCGCACGCTCTCTGCACTGCCGTCGATCTGTTTCACAAAGGCAACAGTGGCTGAGCCGCAGGCAGGGATGGCTGCTTCGGCTTCTGTTGTGGTTCCCCAAGCGGCTGCAGTTGTCGCGATGGCAATTGCAGCGCTAAACAGTTTTTGTCTCAGCATTTCTCAAGCTTTCCATCAATTCTTCAAAATCTTCGCGGGCTTCATTAAGCGCTGCCGCATAGGCAGGGGCCGCCAAACCAAGCCAAAGTCCGTCATCGAGCAGGAAATAACTGGCGCCAGCCCCAACCCAGAAAACCCCTACTCCGATCAGTATCTTAATGATAACCGGGTTGGTCACCAAATTAATAGGTGTACGGGCAATTCTCATTGCCCAGTGCAGGCCCTCTTTGGGCTTCAGGTAATCCCGTGCTTTGCGGCAATACCAGAAGGCAAGGACGATCAGCATGACAAACAGGGTTAACAGAAGAGCTTCGAGATACCAGGCCATGCGTCGGACCTCGCCGCCTGCTTCAACGCCTCTGATGACGTTGGCGATGACCAGACTGCCGCCCATGGCCCCGTAGGCGGAAATGTGACGGTCTCGTGCAGCGATGGCGGCGGAGCCGATGATGACGACGCCATCATTTGCCGAGAGGCCTGCCACCATCCCAGGCTCCACAAGCCCTGCGGGAATGACGAACATGTCTGCAGCTGGCAGTTGTGGCTCCGGCGTGTCCGCCGAACCTGCATTCAGATTGTAGTTGATAAGGCTTTGCTGGCCTTTGAACGCCAGGGTCTCGCGACCGGGGATGTTGATATCGAAGGAGACATCATCCCAGGTGCCCGTGCAGTAGGAGCGTGGTCCATCCATTGACTTGTGGACGGTGCGAATAGCTTCTCTTGGTGTTTCCGACTTTCGGCCGATGGCGGCATAGAAGGCGGTGGTCGCCGATGCGTCCACTCCTGTTGGCGTATCAATGCAAAGAAAATGCGTGAAATAGCGGGCGCCCATGACCTCGTCACCGGTCAGTTGGGCGCTTGCCCAGACGATATTGTCCTCAGGTGCGGAGACGATAATGCCGTCTCTATCAGATGCGCGTGCGGCTGCGAGAGAGCCAGGCCGTCCGTCACCTTCTGTAACCTCCCTTTGCAGGATCAGAAGGGGGGCTTCCGGGTCGCGGCCCCATTTCTGAAGCAGCGTGTCAATACGTTGTTCGGCGGTCTCATCCGGTGTGCGCCAAAAGAGATCAATATCAACGATGACAACTTTTGGTCGCGGTTGTCCGGGCGTTCCATAGGCTGCCTCGATCATGTCCGCAAGGACCGGCCGGGGGGCATAGGCAAGGGGTGGGCCGTCTGCTGTCGCTCCCTCCCAGACAGAATCGTCCAGGTTCAGAAACAAAATGGGGTGTGAGCCGGGCAGTGTTTTATTGACCCGCATCTCAAAGGCAATTTGGAGCGCTTCACGATCCGCTTCACCGATAAAGCTGCCCCAAACCACGTCATTGCGGAGGCCGACCCAGACAAGCATTGCCAGTGCCAGGGAGATCAGGAAGTTGACGTCGAAGGGGCCTTTCTCCGGTGCAACTTTCTCTGTGCTGTCTTCACTCGTCACGTATCGTCCCCTTTGGCTTCTGGGGAGAATAGTGTGTGCTCCTCACCCGGCGCAACGGGTTAAGTCCGCGGACCAATGCTGTTTTGCTTGGTCCGCGGGTAGTTTTAGACGGGCAGGCCACCAAGGGCAGAATGCAGTGTGCCACTTTCCTTGAAGCTTTTGATGGTTCGCTCTGCGATGCGCATCTGGTGGATTTGATCTGCACCATCGGCAAAGCGTGCCCACCTGGCCTGCTGCGCCATATGAGCGAGGGGCGTGTCGTGGGAATAGCCGAGAGCACCATGCACCTGAATGGCCCGGTCGATGATCCGGTTGAGCGAATTGGCAACAAAATGCTTGGCCATGGAGACTTCTGAGCGGAAGTCTTCGCCATTGTCGATCTTGTAAGCTGCGTGGAGCACCATGAGTTTGGATTGGTAAAGCTCCATTGTGCTGTCGGCGATCATCCACTGAATGCCCTGTTTCTCCGACAGATAAGAGCCGTGCGAGAAGCGCTTGGTTGAACGGTCCACCATCATCTCCAGTGCCGTCTCCGCCTGGCCGATCCAGCGCATGCAGTGCGCCAGCCGGGCCGGGCCTAAACGAGACTGACCAAGACGGTGTCCGTCGCCGCGTCCGCCCAGCCGGCGTGTGTCGGGCACGCGTAGATTTTCAATCAGAATCTCCGAGTGACCCGACGATCCGTGCATGGTGTGAATCTCCCGCACTTCCGACCAGCCGTCGGAGGGCAGGTCGACAATGAACGCTGTGTTGGCGGCCTGTGGGATTTTGGGATCCTCTTCGGTTCGCGCAATCAGGATCGCAAAGTCGGCACGGTGGGCGCCTGAGATGAACCATTTGTGTCCATTGATGACCCATGTATCACCGTCAAGCTTTGCTTGGGTGCGAATGAGTGTCGGATCGGAGCCCGCAACCTCCGGTTCCGTCATGGCAAAGCAGGAGAATTTCCGGCCTTCACACATGGGACGAAGGTAGGTGTCTTTCTGTTCCTCTGTTCCCCACTTCAGAAGCGTGTGCATATTGCCTTCATCTGGCGCCTGACAATTGATGGCGAAGGGACCGTAACGTGACCGGGCGGCTTCTGCCGAGATCATGGCAAGTTCCACATGCCCTAATTCCATGCCGCCCCATGCTTCCGGCATATGCGGAAGCCAGAGACCGCGCTCATAGGCTTCGGTGCGCATTTTAATGACGCCTTCGCGCACCGACGTGCGGTCATCTTCATCCATCGCCTCTTCGATGGGCTTCACCACTTCGTCGATAAAGTTACGGATTGAGGTTCGGATGACCTCAACCTCTTCCGGAAAGCTGAAATCAATGGCCATAGTGTCTCCTCCTCAGTTTCGATGAAGAAAGGCTAACAGGCTGATGAGCCAATCAAAAGCGACAACCGGGTGGGGGCTGGTTCTGGGTTTTCAAGTGACACCGGTTTGCAATTTCGTGGAGTGATAACGCAGCTTTGAACGCACCCCATTATTGACTTTAGGGGATCGAGAGCGAAGTTTGATGGCAACATGTCAATGAAAGGCCATCACCTCATGATCACTGTCCATCATCTGAATAATTCTCGCTCCCAGCGCATTCTTTGGATGCTTGAAGAGTTGGGTCTCGACTATGAGATCGTTCATTACAAGCGCGATACGGAAACGAACCTGGCACCAGAGTCGCTTAAAGAAATTCATCCGCTCGGCAAGTCGCCCGTTCTGACGGATGGGGAGGTGAAGATCGCAGAGTCAGGTGCGATCATTGAATACCTGGTCGACACATATGGAAAGGGCAGTTGGAAGCCCGCCGCCGGTACACCTGAAGCGCTGCAATATTTGGAGTGGATGCATTATTCAGAAGGCTCGGCCATGTTACCGCTGCTGCTTGGTCTCTATGTCGGGCGCTTGGGAGATGCAGGGGCGCCGCTGCTCCCGCGCATCATGGGCGAAATGACCAACAATTTCTCATACATGAATGCTGCTTTGGAGGGCCAAGACTGGTTTGCCGGCAATGACATCACGGCCTGTGATGTGCAGATGAGCTTCCCCATGGAAGCAGGCCAATCGACCGGTTTGCTCAACGACTATCCCAACCTTGCAGGCTTTTTGGAGCGTATTCAGGCGCGGCCTGCCTACAAAAAAGCTCTTGCGAAGGGTGGTCCTTATCAGCTTGGCGGCTAACGCCAATAAGACAGTTTCTTGACGGTTTTACCCCTCAGTTTGTAGCCTTCTCTGATTCGCCGCTGGCGCGGGTGGGCGCAAGGCGAACAAACTGGGGGTATCCTGAATGGCAATTATGTCTGAGTCTGCCGATCTCGACCGTCCAAAACTACGCTGGCTCTACCTGGAGGTTGGTCGAACCGTGGCAGAGGTGGCAACGCTGCCGCTCTTCCAACAATTCCTCAAACGAGCACCCATGGGGGACGGTCATCCTGTCATGGTCCTTCCCGGCTTCATGGCAGATGATCGCAGCACCGGTGTGCTGCGCCGGTTTCTCACGTCCCGTGGGTATGAAACCTATCCCTGGGATCTTGGTCGCAACCTTGGAACTGCAACAGTGGGTCATGAAGGCGAGGCGATTGCCGAGCGCATTGAAGACATTTCTGCCAGTCACGATGGTCAAAAGATCAGCCTGGTTGGATGGAGCCTCGGGGGCGTGCTTGCGCGCGAGGTCGCAAAGCGTGCGCCAGATGCCGTTCGCCAGGTGATTACGCTCGGCAGCCCATTCTCAGGCAAGCCTGAAACCAGCAGGGCCTGGCCGCTTTATAAATACATGTCTAAAGGCGAGACGCAGACTGAGCGGTTCAGGGAGCTTGTTGAGAGCATTGCGGTGCCGCCCAGTATTCCGACGACCTCTATTTACACAAAGACCGACGGTATTGTGCATTGGAGCAACTCGATCGAGGCAGAAGAAGAGCACACGGACAATATTGAAGTGCGCACCTCTCACTGTGGGCTGGGTTTCAATGCGCCCACCATGTATGCGGTGGCGGACCGATTGGCTCAGCCAGAAGATGATTGGAAACCGTTCCACCGGGAAGGGTGGCGCGAGCTGGTTTACCCTTCAAGCGGGCACTGAGTTTCTCGCTCTAAGTACGGCAAACAAAAAGCGGGCGCCTGATTGTTTTCTCAGGGCCCGCTCTTTTTGTTTCGGCATTTGATAACTACCCGGCCTTTTTCTCAAGTGGCTCGCTAGAGGCCGTATCAAGTTTCGCCGCGGCTTTCTTCTTGGCTGTTGTTCGCTTTTTAGCTGGGGCTTTGCGTTTGGCCTTTGCCTTGGCTTTCTTTTTGGCCGGTGCTGCTTTCTGGTTGGCGCCAAGGATGGCGAGCTCCAGTTCTTCATAGCTTGCGCGCAGGCACTCTGCATAGAATTCAGGGTCCGGCATCATTTCGCGGTCAGCTGTGGCGGTGATTGTAACTTCTTTGTCATAGCTCATCACCACGTGGCCAAGTCCCAGGCCATCAAACAGGCAGAGAAGTCCGAAATACTTCACCATCTGAGCGCCATTCATGTAGATCGGAATGGGCGGTCCGGGAACGTTTGTCACGACAGTGTTGAAGAAGGGCTTGGTTGAATTGGCCAGACCGAACTGGGTGTAGAGCCTTGCCGCAACACCCGTGAACAAAGCCGGGGCTGTTTTGCTGAGTTCGGACATTTGGCGCGCGCCCAGTGCATTGGTGAGCGCCTTTTGTTCCTGTGTGTTGGCAGAAATTGAAAGAATACGTTCTTTCGGGTCGGCGATGTCGCTGCCCAGTTGAACCATCATGGCGGAGACCTGGTTGCCGAGGGAGCCTGACTCGTCGTTGGTTCTGACGGAGACTGGCGCCATGGCGACAAGGGTTGTTTCCGGAAGTTCGTCTTTTGCTTCCAGATATTTCCGCATCGCGCCGCCCACGATGGTCAGCATGACATCGTTGACCTTGGCGCCGGGCACGCCGGATTTGATCTCCTTGATCCGGGCCAGGTCGAAGGCAACGCCTTCAATCACGCGGTGGGCAGATATCTTATGGTTGAAGCGTGTGCGGGGTACACTCAACGCCTGGCCAAGGGAGAATTCTTTGGTGATGAGGCCTTTGACGGTTCGGGCAAGGCCGGGAAGCGACTTGCCTGCCATCTCAACCCATTTGAAGGGTTGCTTGACGTTGCCGAGATATCCACGGACTGCCATTTCGACAGCGGTTGGTTTTTTCTCCGGCTTCCAAGTGTCTTCCAGAGCTGGGAGCGCTTCATCGGGACTGATGGTGTGCAACGCGTTCATAATGTCGACGCCCGACATGCCGTCAATGGCCGAGTGGTGGATCTTGGAGACGATGGCATAGGAGCCTTCGGGGACACCCTCCACATGATCAAGGCCTTCAATGATGGTGAATTCCCAAAGGGGCTTGGTCAGATCAAGCGGGCGCGCCATGATGCGGGCGGATTGAATGCAGAGCTGGCGCCAATCGCCGGGCTTGGGCAGGGCCACATGGCGCACGTGATATTCCAGATTGAAGTCTTCCACCTCAATCCAGTAGGGGTGATCAATGCCGAAGGGTACATTGGCAAGGCCGCGCCGGAATGTGTTGGCGAGCGGCAGCCGTTCTTCGATAAAGTTCAGGATGTCCTTGTAGCGGACGAACCCGCCCGGCGCGGTTGAAGGATCGTAGATCGCGATACTGCCGATATGCATCGGCGAGTTCTCCTGATCCATATACAAGAAAGCGGCGTCGAGGCCTGTAAGTTGTTCCATGGTGCACGATCCTCCCTATCGTTGATCAAAGCGTAACAAGCCCCTGCGGCAGCTACCAACTGAATCCCGTCCAAAATCGGCGGAAATAGCTATGCTGGCGGGAATTGACGCCTAACGTTAAGGATAGGTAGCCGAGATTTTCTAGGCAGCTCAATCTAATCGCGGAAGAGGGCTTTCGCCTTGTAAATTTAGATTGTAATCATATCTGATGATTATATCATTTTAAGAAAGATAGAGGACGTCTCTTCTGGGGGGCGTGTTCGAAATTCAGGGGAGTAATCTATGCGGCTTGTCACCTTCACCGACGATATGTCCACGCGGATCGGCATTTTGCAGGATGATCGGATTGTTGATCTGTCAGCTGTTGCCTCTGATGTGCCAACAGAAATGGTCGCTTTCCTGGAAGCCGGAGAGGCTGCCCTTGAGAAAGCACGGGCAGCAGCAGGTGCGGAAGCGACCCTGAACCTGTCTGATGTGACGCTTGAAAGTCCTGTTTTGCGGCCGCCAAAAATTCTCGCGGTTGGGCTCAACTATCGTGAGCATGTTGAGGAAACAGGCCGGGAACTTCCCAAGGTTCCAATTATCTTCAATAAACAGTCGACAGCCACCAATGCCCCCTTCGCGCCGATCCTGCGCCCAAAAGAAAGCGTGGCGATGGACTATGAGGGGGAGATGGGCGTTGTCATTTCCAAGCGGTGCCGACGTGTTCCAAAGGAGCGATATGCGGAGGTGGTTGCCGGTTACACCGTGCTGGATGATGTCACCATCAGGGACTGGCAACGGCGGTCTCCCACCATGACGATGGGCAAGTCCTGGGACACACATTGTCCGATGGGTCCCTCAATCGTAACGCCGGACGAGGTCGACATCTCCAAACTGGAATTGAAGACGCTCGTGAACGGTGAAGTGCGCCAACACTCGGACACGAGCTACCTCATTTTTGATGTGCCAACGCTCATCGAACATCTTTCGACAGCCTTCACACTGGAGCCCGGCGACGTGATTGCCACGGGCACATGTGCGGGTGTGGCCGCGGCCATGGAAGGTCAGCCCTGGCTGAAGGATGGTGATGTTGTGCGCGTCGAGATTGAAACGCTGGGTGCCATCGAGAACCGCGTGGTTGATGATCAAGGTGGTGTTGTTATCGAGTGATAGGTGCCGTTCTCAAACAGCAGGACTCTCAAAATGATCAAAGTCGAAGACATTGTTTATGTGCGGTTCCGTGCACCGGATCTGGATAAAATGGAAGCATTTCTTCTCGACTTTGGAATGCAACGCTTTCACCGGAGCGACACAGCCCTCTATATGCGGGGCGCTGGGCCGGATCCGGTGGTGCATGTGACAGAGCTGGGCGAGCCAGGTTTTATTGGGCTTGCGTTTCAGGCTGCTTCAGAAGCTGACCTTCAAACCGTTGCCGATGCAAATGATGTCCCTGTTGAAGCGCGTACGGAGCCTGGCGGAGGGCGCCGTGTGCTCGTCCATGATCCCGACGGATTTCCAATAGAGATTGTTCATGGTCTGGAGAGGCTAGATGTTCTCGATGTACAGGCCATCGCGCCTGCGAATGAGCGGCTCGACAAACCCCGTTTAGGACATGAAAAGCGCATGGCGGCCGGTCCCTCTCACGTGCACCGGCTAGGACATGTCGTTCTGAACGTCACCGATTACCCAACAAGCTTCGCCTGGTATCACGATCAGTTTGGGCTGGTGAAGTCGGATGAAATCTTTGTGGGCGATGAAGAGACTGTTATTGGTGCCTTCACCCGGTGTGACCGCGGAGACGATTTCGTCGATCACCATACGCTGTTCCTTCTGGGTTCCGGCAAGCCGGGCTTCAATCACGCCGCGTGGGAAGTGGCCGATTTTGACGATCTGATGCTTGGCCGCGATGTGCTGGCGGACAAAGGGCACACCTCAGTGTGGGGCATTGGGCGTCATATTTTGGGATCGCAGATTTTCGACTACTGGCGTGATCCCTGGGGTCATATGGTCGAGCATTGGACGGACGGTGACATGTTCAACGCGTCGACGCCGCCCAACAAGGTTCCGGTCGATGCCCTGCTGGGCACGCAATGGGGTGCGCCGGCTCCAGCCGACATGGGCGGCTGATTTCATTTAAGGGCAAAAAAAAGCCGCCCTTTGCTGTTGCAAGGGCGGCTTTTTGCGGTCTTTAGCGTACCGTCTATTCGTGGTAGCGGTAGCTTGAAATCTCACACACGTCGATCCGTTCGCGAACAAGCACGTCGCCATCTGCAAACACGGCGCGGAAGTCGAACAGGCAATAGCCGGTTCCGTCGTCAATGTTGATCATGACACTGTCGCCTGATGCCAGAACGTCATAGCCCAGAATGTCTTCCTCCCAGTCGTTGGTTCCCACGTTTGACGCGTAGAACTCGACCATGGTCCAGCTGGTTTCGTTGATGATGCGAACGCGGCGATCTTCAGCCTGGCTGGGTGCCGTGGTGACGACAACAAACAGACCTACGAGTGCAGCAACGGCGGCGGTGCGTGCCGCGTGAATTACCTTATTCATATTTCCCCACAGATATAAACGTACCCGCAATGAGTGTGGGGGATTGACCAATGCAAGTCAACGGATGGACCTGTTGGTGTCCAATATTGAACAGGTTTTGTCCCCATTTTCTGGGCGGATTGCCTTGGTGCTTGAGACGGTCCCCCTTACCATGCGCCAAAACTGAAATAGGTGGTTTGTGGGCTCTTACGTTCCACAACACGATGGAGTGAAAAATGGCAGAACAGGTAGCGGCAAACTTCTGGGTAAAACGAGATGATCTGCGTACAACCAAGATTGTTGAAACGGTGGTTCCCGATGCGGATGCGCTTAAGCCCGGTGAAGTGCTTTTCAAGGTGGATGATTTTGCATTCACCGCGAACAACATCACCTATGCGGCCTTTGGCGATGCCATGAAATATTGGAACTTCTTCCCGGCGGATGAAGGATGGGGACGTGTTCCCGTGTGGGGCTTTGGTGATGTGCTTGCCTCTAACGCAGATGGTGTTGAGGTTGGTGAGCGTTTCTATGGGTACTTCCCCATGTCCACCCATTTTGTGGTGCAAGCGGTGCGGGTCTCGGATGCGGGTTTCTTTGACGGCGCAGCGCACCGGGCTGAGCTGTCACCGGTTTACAATAACTATCTCAGGGTGAGCGCTGATCCAGGCTATGACCAGGTGCGCGAAGCGGAGCAGAGCCTGTTGCGGCCGCTCTTTACGACTTCCTACTTGATTGATGATTTCCTTGACGACAATGATTTCTTTGGCGCGTCCACAATTGTCCTGTCGAGTGCTTCAAGCAAAACCTCGCTTGGTTTGGCGCAGGTGCTCTCAAGCCGCACAGGCGACCGCCCGCGCGTTGTGGGATTGACGTCAAAAGGCAATACGGCGTTCGTCGAGGGTGTTGGCTATTACGATGATGTCGTTGCTTATGATGACATCTCCTCCATCAGCGTCGAGGGGAACGTGGCCTTTGTCGATATGGCGGGAGATGCGAACGTACGTTCGGCGATCCACAATCACTTTAAAGAACGGCTTACCTGCAGCTGTGCGGTGGGTGGCACGCACTGGGAGCAGGGCGGAGGTGTTGAGGATCTTCCCGGCGCGCAGCCTACATTGTTCTTTGCACCCTCACAGATCCAAAAACGTAATAAGGATTGGGGTGCAGAAGTTTTGCAGTCCAAGATTGCCACTGCGTGGGGGACGTTTCTGGCCTCTGTCGACGGTTGGATGAAAGTGGAGCGGTCCGGCGGGCTTGATGTCACAAAACAGGTTTATCTGGACGTCCTGGAAGGCAAAGCTTCGCCAGAGAGTGGTAAGATTATTTCGCTCTGGGAAATCTGAGCAAGATCACACCGGGGGAGGACGTCTGTGACGACAACAATCTATGGGGCGAAACGGATCATTACGATGAACCCGTCGCGCCCCTTCGCAACACATGTCGCGGTTCGTGACGGGCGCATCCTTGGCGTGGGTAGCCTGGACGAGGTGAGCGCCTGGGGTGAGGCAGCGGTGGACGACCGCTTCTCCGACCAGGTGATCATGCCCGGCCTGATCGAAGGGCATAGCCATCTTGTGGAAGGGGCACTCTGGGATCACACTTATGTGGGCTATTACGACCGCACCGCGCCAGATGGACGGGTGTGGCCTGGCTTGAAGTCATTGGACGCTGTTGTTGAGCGTTTGCAGGAGGCGAGCGCTGCGCTTGATAATCCGGATGCTGCGCTCATCGGATGGGGGTTCGACCCTATCTTCTTCGGTGAACAGCGGTTGCATGCGCGCGATCTCGACCGGGTCTCCAATGGTCGGCGGATCGGTGTGTTTCATGCCAGTCTTCATTTCCTGAATGTAAACTCCGCAGTAATCGACGAGTCCGATCTTGCTGCATCAACGGATATGCAGGAAGTGATGACCGATGCCGAAGGCGCGCCGACGGGAGAGCTTGCGGGCATGGTCGGCATGTATCTGGCGATGAAGTCGCTCAAGTTTGATCTTGGGTCGCAGGCAACTCATCCGCCGGCGCTCTGGAATTTTGCCAAGGTCTGTCAGCTTGCGGGCGTGACGACTGCTACAGACCTTCACTCACCACTCGATGATGAGATGGTTGGCCGTCTCACAGAGGTGACCGGCAGGCAAGACTTTCCGCTCCGCATCGTGTCGGCGTTTGGGGGCACGCTGATGCCTGCAGACAAGGGTACTGAACGGCTCGGCGCTCTGGTGTCAAACAGTACCGACAAACATAAGATGGGGATTGTGAAGCTGGTGCTGGATGGATCCATTCAGGGGTTTACAGCGCGTCTCAAGTGGCCGGGGCATTTTAACGGGGCGCCCAACGGTCTGTGGTATATAGCGCCGGATGAGTTTAAGAAGCTTGTCGCAGCTTACAATGCAGCCGGTCATCAGCTTCATATTCATACGAATGGCGATGAGGCGACGGAACTGGCGCTTGATGCCATCGAAGCCGCACTTTCGACAAACCCACAGCCGGATCACCGGCATACGTTGCAGCATTGCCAGATGGCAAGTGATGCACAATTCAGACGGATGGCGGCCCTCGGCGTAGGTGTGAACCTGTTTAGCAACCACGTCTATTATTGGGGGGACCAGCATTATGCGCTGACGCTCGGCCCCGATCGCGCCCACAGGATCGATAATGCGGGGAGTGCGGTTGAACATGGCGTCGATCTTGCTCTCCATTCCGATGCGCCGATCACGGCGATTGGTCCGCTCTTTACCGCCTGGTGCGCCGTCAATCGTGTGACCTCGACGGGCAAGTTTCTGGGGGGAGATGCGGAGCGTCTTACTGTAGAGGAGGCCCTTTACACCATCACCATGGGTGGGGCGGTGTCTCTCAAACTCGATCATGAAGTCGGCAGCATTGAGGTTGGCAAACGGGCGGACTTTGCTGTTCTGACCGAAGATCCACTCGAGGTTGATGCGATGGCACTTAAAGATATTGGTGTCTGGGGGACTGTCGTGGGGGGCGAGGTTTTCGAGGCGCCAAAGACCTGACCCATGACTGACCGGCCTGCGATACCTGTTTCTGTTGTCGGTGGATTTCTCGGCGCAGGCAAGACGACGCTGCTCAATCGTCTGCTGCAGGAGAATGAAGGGCGGCGTCTGGGTGTCATCGTCAATGATTTTGGCGACATCAATATTGATGAGACGCTGATTGTCACCCGCGATGAGGATATGGTCAGCCTCGCGAATGGCTGCATCTGTTGCTCCATCGGCAATGATTTTCTGCGGGCCTTGATCTCACTTGTGACGCGTGACGACCCGCCGGATCAGATCATCATCGAAGCAAGTGGGGTTGCAGACCCATTGCGGATTGCCGCTATCGCGCGGGCCGACAAGGCGCTCAGGCTTCAGGGCATCTTTGTTCTGGTGGATGTCACTCAATATGTGTCTCAAGCTGCGGACCCACTTCTGGCAGATACCGTGCAAGCGCAGGTTGGTGCTGCGGATCTGTTGGTGCTCACAAAGACGGATATCGCGACCGACGCTCAAGTCCGTGAGGTGGAGGACCTGTTGGAACGTGAACGGCCAGGGGTGCTGAGGGTGGCGACTTCTACAGCAGATCTTCCGGCCTCTCTTCTGTTCGATTTTTCTGGAGGCGGGCCGACAGATGTGGATCGTGGTCATGACCCGCACGGGCTTTTCTGGACAGGGTCTGTTTCTGACGTGGGTGTGTGTGATCTGGAAAGTCTCAAGGGTGTTTTGGCCGGCTTACCCGGATTGTTACGGTGCAAAGGAAGGGTGCGGTCTGCAGATGGTTCTTTACAGCTTATCCAATGGACGCCCAGCCGTATGGAGATCACGGGGGTTGATGAAGAGCCAGGCAGGGCGCCGGCAGCGCTTGTCTTTATCGGTGTCGGGGCAGAACCCGCGGGTTTTCGGGGCGAGTTAGAACAATGCTTTGAGTGACGTTTAAGTCAGCTTGTCGAGCTTTGCTTCAATCCGGCCAAGCTGCTCACCTAAAGAGCCTTCGAGCCCTGTGTCGGCTTTCAGCGCCCGCCAATAGGTGCGTCCTAGTTTCTTGGCGGCTTCTGTCGCATCCAGTGTGTCTGTGCGTTCCTGAACAATCGCTGTCCAGGCCACATGCTCCGCGCCGCCATAGATCATGTCGCGTACCATATCGTCGCTCATATCGGTCTCTATGGTGCCAGCGGCTTTTGCCTTCCTTAGAACTATGCGGAGGAGACCGGTGTAGGACCTGAAAATGGTGCGGGAGCTGGAAGTGAGATATGCGTCGGTCGCGCGAACCTCTCTGATCCACATGAGGAAGAGTTCCGGCTGTTCAAGGATCATGGTCATGTGCCGCTGAACCAGGAGCGTGATCTGGTCTCGCGGATGCTCTATCGCCCTCAATGTTTGACCCAACTCTTCGGCCCGTGCGGAGAACCAGCGCTCAGCCACCCGTATTGCCAGCTCACGTTTGCTGGGGACGTAATTGTAGAGGCTGCCTTCTGAGAGGCCCGTGGCGACAGCAACATCGGCCATGGTCATGCCGTCAAAACCCCGGGACGTGATGAGGTCCCAGGCAGCATCAAGGATCGATTGCTCCCGGTCGCCCCAGCTGCCGGATCGGCGTTTTGCAGATGTTGCCTCAATAGAAATATGAATATCCCTCAGAAATAGGAGAAAACTGGCTTATATATCCCGAGTTTCGGTGCCTTCTTTTCGCTTTCTGGTAATATAAAACAAGGTCGGGGTTGATCGTCCAGATAAATTTGAGGTAGCCTCAGAAAAAATGGAGCGGTCGATGGAATTCAAAGATTACGAGACTTTGTCCTTTGCTTATGAGGGGCGGGTCCTCACGGTGACTATAGACGGGCCGGGACCCGTCAATGCCGTCAATGCGCTCATGCATGAAGAGCTGGGGCGTGTCTTTACAGACCTTCAGCGCGATGAGGACAGTGATCTCATCATCCTCACCGGGGCCGGGCGGGCTTTTTGCGCTGGGGGTGACATGGACTGGTTCGACGAGATGATTGCGAACCCGGCCAAGTTTCGCGCCATTGCACCGGAAGGCAAACGGATTGTGACGTCGCTTCTCGATCTGGAAAAACCGATCGTGTGCCGTCTCAATGGAGCGGCGGCAGGGCTCGGTGCCACGATGGCTCTCCTATGCGATGTGATTATTGCGGCAGACACAGCGGTCATTGGTGATCCTCATGTGAAAGTGGGCCTGGTGGCTGGGGACGGTGGGGCCGTGATCTGGCCTCAGCTGATCGGTTTTGCGAAAGCCAAAGAGCTGCTGATGACAGGGGACATGCTGACCGGACAGCAGGCGCTTGACCTCGGACTGATCAACTATTCCGTTCCTGCCGAAGAGCTTGATGCCAAAGTTGGTGAGCTCGTCGCGAAGATTATGGGGAACCCCAAATGGGCCGTGCGCTGGACGAAGACGGCGGCAAACATCACGCTTCGGGAGATTGCCGTGAAGGTGATGGATGCGGCCATCGCCTATGAGGCAATCACCAATACGCTGGAAGACCGCAAAGAAGCCGTGGCTGCGTTTAAAGAAAAGCGCGCGCCCAACTTTACCGGGGAGTAGGGCATATGTATTTCACCAACGAACCGGAACATGTGACGATCCTGCGCGATACGATCAAGCGTTTTGTGAAAGAGGAAATGCCGCGGGAGAAGCGGTGTCAGCTCGACAAGGATCACACATTTTGTCGCGACACGTTCCGCAAGCTTGCGGATCTGGGTGTTTGTGGCCTTACCATTCCGGAAGAGTATGGCGGTCAGGGCGTTGATCTGGTCGCCGCGGTGTCGGTGCTGGATGAGCTTTGTCAGGTGGGACCATCCCTTGGCGGGCCCTTCATTCATGCGGCTTTCTACGGCGGCGCAAATGTGGTGGAGAACGGCTCCGAGGCACAGAAGCGGGAGTTGCTGCCAAAGCTTGCCAAGGGCGATATTTGGTTTGCCTATGGCTTGAGTGAGCCCGATGTGGGCGGTGACCTCGCGACGGTAAAGACACGCGCTCATCTGGAAGATGACGGCAAAACTGTCGTCATCAATGGCGCCAAGCGCTGGTGCACCGGTGCGGACTGGGCGGACTATATTTATTGCCTGGTGAACAGTGACGCGGATGGCAAGAAATACAAGAACCTTACGGTCCTTCTGATCCCGACAGATGCGGCGGGCATCAGTATGCAGCCGATAGAACATGCGAACCTGCGCTACACGACCTCATGTGATGTCTATTTCGATGATGTGCGGATCCCTGTCGAGCAGATCCTTGGCGGTCTGGAAGGATGGAACAAAGGCTGGGGCATGCTTGCGGGCAAGACGCTTGATGTTGAAAAAATTGAGATCACAACAGTCGCCTATGGCATTGCGCGCGCCGTCGTTGATGAAGCCTGGCAATATGCACAGGAGCGGGTGCAATTCGGTCAACCGATTGCGGGTCATCAGGCCGTCCGTCATGCGCTGTCGGAAGCGAAGACCAAACTTCAAGCCTGTAGCCACATGCTCTATCACGCGGTGCATCTGGCTCATGAAGGAAAACCCTGCTCGGTAGAAACCAGCATGGCAAAGCTCTTTGTGGCAGACACGGCTGTTGAAATTGCTCTTTCCTGCCAACGTGTGATGGGAGCCTACGGCCTGTCAGATGCCTATGACATGGAACGCAATGTGCGTGACCTGTTGGGCATGCCCATCGTTGGCGGGTCGTCAAATATGCAGCGGAACAATATTGCTGCCCGGCTTGGGCTCCCCCAATAAACCTTCAGGAGAGTTTGTGATGGTATCAAATGGTGAAGCGCTTCTGAAAGCTGCTGAAGGTTTTATGCCCATGCTCAGAGAGCGTGCGGGCGAGATCGAGCAGGCGCGCCAGCTGCCTCAGGACATTGCCGACGGCTTTGCAGAGGCGGGTGTTTATGCCGCCATGGTGCCAGAGGTTTATGGCGGTCTTGAGCTGGATCCGCCAACCTTTCTGAGACTCATCCGGACCCTTGCTCAAGGAGACGCATCCGCGGCCTGGTGCGCGATGATTGGTGCGACAACGGGCTTGAGCTCGGCCTATATGCCGAAGGCGGATGCTGAAGAGATTTTTGGTGGTGGCAAGCGGACCATCACCGCTGGTGTGTTTGCGCCTACAGGCAAGGCCATACCCGAGGGCGATGGATATCGCATTTCCGGGCGGTGGCAATGGGGCTCCGGCAGCCGCAATGCTTCCTGGATATCCGGCGGCTGTTTTGTCATGAAGGATGGGAAGCCTGAAATGTCTGACACGGGTGTTCCCATCAGTCGTATGATGATGGTGCCTGCTGACGAGGTGACACTTCTGGACACTTGGGATGTGTCTGGGCTCTGTGGCACTGGCAGTACTGACTTCGAGATGAAGGATGTGTGGGTGTCCGAAAGCCGTGGCATTGCCTTTGGGTATGACAAGCCCATGGAGCGGCCGCTGTATGTCTTCCCGATCTTTGCGCTGCTGGCGTCCGGTATCTCCTCCGTTGCCCTCGGCACCGCGCGTCTGGCGATTGATGAGTTGGTGAGCTTTGCCTCGGCGAAGACTCCTCAGGGCACACTAAAGCCGCTGGCCAAACGCCCGGACACGCAAATGGGTGTGGCGCGGGCAGAGGCGCTGGTGCGCTCCGCCCAGACATGGATGGATGATACGTTCGCTGAAGCTTGGGAGGCGGCACAGAGCGATGGGGTCATCAGCGTCGACCTGCGTCGCGACATGCGCCTTTCCATGGCGCATGCAACCACGGCAGCAGCTCAAGCGGTCGATATCGTCTACGATCTGGGTGGGGGGACATCTGTCTACAAACGTTCACCCTTGCAGCGCTATTTCCGGGACGTGCATGTGGCGACACAGCATATGATGGTGGCCAAGGGCGTGCTGGAGCAGGCGGGGCGGCTCTTCCTGGGTCTAGAGACGGATACGCGCCTTTTCTGACATTTTTTCTCCGCATTTCCGGACGGAAAACCACCCACACTTTTCCTGGAAAGGCGCTGAACCCTTTCCACAGGCGCTCAAATGTCTCAGACTTTCCCCAAACGGGGAGGGACAAATGAGTGTTATGGGCGCCGCAGGCGAAATTCAGTGTTCGGCACTGGAGAAGGTGACTTTTGGAAAACCAGCTGCAGATGCCCTGGCGGAGCAGGTTGAGACGCAGGGTGCTCAGCATGTTTTCCTGATTGCCAGCAAAACGCTCGCTGATCAGACGGATGAGATCGACAAGGTGCGGGCGGCGTTGGGAGACCGTCTCGCCGATGTCTATACCGGCATGCCCGCGCATACACCGCGTCCTGCCGTTATTGAGGCGGCGAACGCTGCCCGCGATGCAAAGGCAGACCTGCTGGTGACCCTTGGCGGTGGGTCTGTCACGGACGCGGGTAAAGTTGTGCTCGTGGCGCTTACCCATAATGTGACGGATGCGGACGGGCTTGAGCCGTTTCATGTGCGTGTTGAAAGCGACGGCACGGTCGTGCATCCGGAGTTTGAGGGGCCTGCCATCCGGTCCATTGCCATCCCCACAACGCTGTCGGGTGGGGAGTTTAACCCGCTAGGTGGTGCAACTGATCTTCGCAAAAATCTGAAAGAAGGCTATGAGCACAGGGATCTTGCGCCTCACACGGTGATCCTCGACCCCGCACTCACGCGTCATACGCCGGAATGGCTTTGGTTCTCAACCGGCGTGCGTGCGATGGACCATGCGATTGAGACACTTGCGTCTCTTCAGTCCAACCCCTATTGCGATGGCCTGGCGGACAGTGCGCTTCGCTTGCTGGTTGATGGGCTCGCCCGGGTGAAGAAAGACCCGAATGACTTGGACGCGCGTCTCAATTGTCAGATTGGTATGTGGCAATCCATGGTACCGGTTGTCTCTGGCGTACCTATGGGCGCGAGCCATGCCATAGGCCACGTGCTTGGCGGCGCATGTGATGTGCCTCATGGTTACACATCGTGTGTGATGTCGCCTTATGTGCTTGCATTTAACGAACCGGTCAATGCAGACCGTCAGAAACGCATCAGCGCCTGCTTTGGTACGCCGGACCGTCGTGCGGCAGAGCTTGCAGACGAGTTCATCTCCGGTTTGGGTATGCCACGGACATTGGGTGAAGTGAATGTGGGGGAAGACCGCCTGCAGGAAGTGGCGGAAAAAACCATGCACGACTTCTGGGCGAGAACAAATCCGCGGCCTGTATCAGAGGCCGCGGATGTTATGGAAATTCTTCAGTTGGCGAAGTAGGCGATTTAAGCGTCGGCAAACTTGCCGGGACGTTTTTCCATTGTCGACATGATGGCCTCAACCTGATTGGTGGAGCCGATGAGTTCGTCTTGCTCGACCGACTCTGACAGAAGGCCCGCGCCCGCATCCGCATAAGGTGCTGCATTGAAGATGCGCTTGTTGGCACGAATAGCGTCCGGGTTTTTGCCGGCAATTTCCCTGGCCGTTTCCAGGGCCAGAGCGCGCGGATCGTCTACGACCCGGGTTGCAAATCCATATTCCTGCGCTTCTTCGCCTGAGAAGATGCGGCCCGTATAGGTGAGTTCGCGCACAATATCTTCACGCGCAAGGTGGCGCATAAGTTGTGTTCCCGCCATGTCGGGGACCAGACCCCATTTAATCTCCATGATGGACATTTTTGTGTCTGGGGCGACATAGCGAATGTCGGCGCCGAGACAGACCTGAAAACCACCGCCGAACGCGACACCGTGCACCGCGGCGATGACGGGCACCGGCACTTCGCGCCAGACCCAGGCCGCATATTGAGCGCGATTAGCAACACCGTGCGTTCTTGGTGCGAGAGCGTTTCGCTTCTTGTTTGATTTGGCGCCCGTTGCGTCGTCGCCTCCCGCCATTTTGCCGAAATTGCCCATGTCGAGACCGGCGCAGAAGGCGCGGCCCTCGCCGGAGAGCACAACAGCGCGAACACCTTTTTCCGTTTTCATGCGCTCGCCGGTATCGAGCAGCGCTTTAAACATCTCGTCATCCAGCGCGTTCATTTTGTCGCTGCGGGTCAGGCGGACGTCTGCAACGCCGTCTTGAATGTCGACTGAAATACGTTCACTCATTGGTGGCTCCCTGGTGGCCTGTTCGGCCAAAATTGTCAGTGTTCTGCGATTTTGAAGTGGGCGCAGTTTAATGGTGCGCGGGGGGGTAACGCAATTTTTTGGCCTTTACGTAGGGATTTCCTTACCTAATCGGACCGTGAAAAAGTGTGAGGCAGGCGCGCCTAAAAGAGCGTTGAATCTCGGGCGCGCTCGGCCCATCTTACGGCCAAATCGATCCAAATTTTCTGGTCGGACTTGTTACAATAAGAGGAAGAAGACATGGCAGAAGCTTATATCGTCTCCGCGTCCCGCACCGCCGGTGGCCGTCGCGATGGACGTCTTAAAGGCTGGCACCCAGCTGATATGGCTGGCGAAGTCCTGAAATCAGTTATCTCAAAGGCCAATGCAGACCCAGAGCGGGTTGATGATGTGATCATGGGGTGTGTTGGCCAGGCTGGTGAGCAGGCGGGCAACATTGCGCGTAACGCTGTTCTCGCAGCAGGCATGCCTGAGAGTGTTCCAGCGACCTCCGTTGACCGTCAATGTGGTTCTTCGCAGCAGGCGCTGCACTTTGCTGCACAGGCCGTGATGTCCGGCTTCATGGATTGCGTGATCGCGTCCGGTGTTGAGAGCATGACTCGCGTTCCTATGGGTCTGCCTATGTCGCTCCCTGCGAAGAACGGTTTTGGTTTCTATGTGAGCCCGCACATGACCGAGCGCTACCCTGATGTGCAGTTCAGCCAGTTTGCTGGCGCTGAGATGATGGCCAAAAAATATGGCCTCTCGAAAGACGAGCTCGATCAGTATGGTTTCGGCAGCCATAAGAAGGCGATTGCTGCAACTGAGGCAGGTGATTTCGACGAAGAGATCGTTGGTCTTGAGGTTGAACTGGAAGACGGCACCAAGGAAGTACACAAGGTCGACGAAGGCATTCGCTTCGACGCCAGCCTTGAAGGTATTCAGGGCGTGAAGCTTCTCGTTGAAGGCGGTGCGCTGACAGCTGCGACATCAAGCCAGATCTGTGATGGTGCATCGGCCGTGATGGTTGTGAATGAAAAAGGTCTGAAAGACCTGGGCGTCGACCCGATTGCTCGCATTCATCATCTGACAGTGACAGGTGGCGATCCGGTGATCATGCTGGAAGCACCTATCCCTGCGACAAAGCTTGCTCTAGAGCGGGCGGGCATGAAGATCGACGATATTGATCTCTTCGAAGTAAACGAAGCCTTTGCTTCTGTTCCAGCTGCCTGGCTGAAAGAAACAGGTGCGGATCCAGAGCGTCTCAACGTCAATGGTGGAGCGATCTCGCTGGGTCACCCGCTTGGTGGTTCCGGCACGAAGCTCATGACCACACTGGTGCATGCGCTTCAGAAAAAGAACAAGCGCTACGGTCTGCAGACCATGTGTGAAGGTGGTGGTCTCGCCAACGTTTCTATCGTTGAGCGTCTCTAAGACCTGTGATTGTGCAATTTGAAAAGGCGGTGCTGCGGCGCCGCCTTTTTTATTGGGAGAGGCAATTGGTCAGGTTGTCTGCCAGTGCTTTCAATGTTGCAGTATAGTGATCCGGCCCCTCCGGGAGGGTGCTCCCAAGTGGATCCAGATAGCCGAGGTGTACCCCTTCATCCTCTGTCAGACGGTCCAGAATACGTGCTTCAAATTGAGGCTCAGCAAAAACGCAGATGGCGGTATCGCTTGCCTGTTTCAGGTCTGCGATGCGTCTGGCACCCGGGCGAACTTCCGGGTTGGCGGTGACAGACCCCGCTGGTGACAGGTCATATCTCTCTTCAAAATACTGATATGCATCATGAAAGACGATGTAGGGTTTGGTCCTGACGGGGCTCAGTTGCTCTTTTAACTCTGCGTCCAGCGTTTGCAACTCTGCGCGAAGCTCAGATGCATTCTCTGAAAAAACTGATGCCAGTTCTGGATAGGTTGAGCTCAAGCGCTGTTCGATCACAGCGGCAAGGGCTATCGCATTCTCAATGTCGAGCCACAGATGCGGATCGACAGAATGATGTGTAGCTTCGTCTTCATGATCGCCATGTTCCGAGTCATGTCTGTGGCCATGCCCATGATCATCATCTTCGTGATGCGATTCCCAGATGCCGCCTTCCCGGGCTTCCAGCAGGGACACGCTTTCTGCGGTCAGAAGCGGCACAGATGCGCTTTCTTTAACAAGGTTCGCTAAGGGGTCTATGAGGAAGTTCTCCAGCCCCGGATCGATCCAGAAAACCAGATCAGCCTCCGTAAGTGATGCTGCTTGCGTGGGCTTTAGCGAAAATGTGTGGGGCGATGCCGCGCCGCTGACCAGAAGTTCGGGGCTACCGGTTTCTCCCATAATTGAAGCGACCAGGCTGTGAATGGGCTTAAGGCTCGCGACGACTTTAGGCGCGTCCGCATACGCCGGAATCATGCCAGAGAGAACCAAGAAGAAAGCAGCTAGGGAAACACGCATGGAAAGACCTACTGAGAGAAGGGGTGCGCGATCCTAACGATCCGATGGCCCGTGTAAAGTCGTTGCGGCACGCTCGGGCAATATCCGCTCAATAGGTGAGGATATGGGCCATTTGTCTGTCGCTTGCGATTGATGTTTTCGCCAAAGCTTGATACCCCGGAAGGATGCAAAATTGAGCGGGAGCCTGCACCTTCAATGTCCGCACGTAAGAAGCACTTTGAGACGATTTACCGGAACTTCAACGCATCTATTTCTGAGAAATATGATTGCGGCCAGTTCTGTGCACCGCTGAACAATGGCGATCCTGTCTGTTGTGATGTGGAGAACGCCATCCCCGCAGCCTCGCCGCCCGAGTGGAAGGTGATCAAAAAGCGGACCAATCTCTGGAAGAAATACAAGCCTGATCCGGACGACAAACATGCGGTAGCAGAGGTCAAGGATATCAATGAGACCTGTATCGCCTGTGTCTGCAAGGGCGCTGCGAAGTGTGAACGCGACAACCGCCTCATGGCCTGCCGCTCTTTCCCGTTCTTTCCCTATCTGACCAAAGACGGCGAGTTTATCGGGCTTGGTTATTACTGGATATTCGAGGACCGCTGTTGGGTCATCTCCAATTTGCAGATTGTCGAGCATGCCTTCGTCAAAGAATTTGTTGAGGCCTATCAGATGCTCATTGATGTGGATGAGGGAGAATTTGAAGCCTTCATGGAGCAGTCTGCTCAGATGCGCCGCATCTTCTCCCGGCGCAATGAGATTATTCCGATCATTGACCGGGAAGGTGGCTATCTGAAAGTTCTGCCGAAGTCCGGCGGTAAGGTGGAGACGGCGGACGTCAAAGAGTTTTCGAAGTTTGGGCCGTTTGTGTCTGACAAGGCTTACAAAAAAGAAGTGAAAAAGATGGAGAAGATCTTCGCCGAGCTTGATTGACCGGGTGGGTCTGGCAGGGAGCAGGGTATGGGATTGATCGTTTATGGAGCGGCGCTGTCGCCGTTTGTCCGCAAGACACGGGTATTCCTTGCGGAGAAGGGCCTGGACTACACGCTGGAGAATGTGAATATTTTTCCGCCACCGGACTGGTTTGCGGAGATTTCTCCTCTCAAGCGTATTCCAGTGCTGAAGGATGAAGAGGCCGATCTCTTCCTCGCAGATTCTTCCGCGATATGCGGGTATCTGGAGAAGAAATCCTCCTCTCCCTCTCTCTATCCGGCGGACGCCGTCGATTACGGTCGCGCCCTTTGGTTCGAGGAATATGGCGACTCAGAGCTTGCCGGGCATATTGGCATGGGGACCTTCCGGCCAATGGTCGTTGGGCCCCTTATGGGCAAGGAGCCTGATACAGCGACGGCTAAGAAAACCATCGACGAGAAACTGCCACCTTATTTCCAATATCTGGACGAACAAGCAGGTGGCCGCGAATTCCTGGTTGGCGATGCTTTCTCTATTGCTGATATCGCGATTGCTACCCAGTTCGTGAACTATGCCCATGGTGGCTTTAACCCCGATGCAGAGGCCTACCCCAACCTCACCGCCTACCTGGCCCGCATGCATGCGCGGCCAAGCTTTGCGGCATGCATTGCTGAAGAAACAGCCATGCTGGATGCGGTGCTCAAGCGCGCTGGGTAAGCTAATTCTCTGGGTAAGCTAGCTCTTGGCTTTCTGGTCATCTGGGGCTTAAATCTCTGAAAAGCATATCGCCTTTCGGGAGGATCTGATGACTGAGACACACGCGATGGCGGCCGACTGGCCTGCCATGTCAATTGCCGATGCCCATGCGCTTCTGACAAACACCCCGGACTCGCCCTTTGAGATGGCGGAGGAGATGGTGCGTGGCGTCAAGCTCCGTGTCTGGAAAAATGCGCCTGCGTCATTGAGAGAGCTTTTTGAAGCAGGCCGGGAACATGGGGATCTCGACTATCTCGTCTTCGAAGATGAGCGCATCTCCTACGAAACGCATTATCGGGCGGTTGCAAAGCTCGCCCAGGACCTTGTCGCCCGTGGGGTCGGCAAAGGAGATCGCGTTGCGATTGTCATGCGGAATTACCCGGAATGGTCGATTGCCTTCTGGGCCACCGTGGTTATTGGTGCCGTCACCGTTCCTCTAAACGCCTGGCTGACGGGACCGGAGCTTGAATATGGCCTCGATGATTCAGGGTCCAAAGTGGCTATTGTCGATGGGGAACGGGCAGAGCGTCTGCGGGATCATCTTGGCGCGCTCAAGAATCTCGAGTCCTTGATCATTGTTCGTCCGGGTGGTCCGTTGCCCGACGGGGCTCTTCTCTGGGCCGATATGGTGGCCGCACCCGGCGCGTTGGGTGGTCTTGCCGATACACCGCTTCCGCAGGTTGATATTTCGCCGGAAGATGATGCCACGATCTTCTATACCTCCGGCACCACAGGTAAGCCTAAAGGTGCTCTAGGTACCCATCGGAACATTATGACCAATCTGGTCAGTCTTGGTGTTGCGCCCACACGCGCCTTCCTGCGACGCGGTGAAACACCTCCCGCCCCAGACCCGGATGCGCCGAAGCGCGCTTTCCTCCTGTCGGTTCCTTTCTTCCATGCAACCGGGTGTCACTCCATCCTGGTGCCGAACCTGGCTGCCGGCGGAAAGATTGTCATGATGTATAAGTGGGACCCTGAAGAGGCGCTCCGGCTGATTGAAAAAGAAAAGATCGCTGCTTTTGGGGGTGTGCCAGCCATGGTCTGGCAGGTTCTGGAGTCGCCGAATTTCGACAAGTTTGACCTATCAAGTGTTGAGTCTGTTTCTTATGGCGGTGCGCCAAGCGCACCGGAATTGGTCGCCCGGATTAAGCAGGCTTTCCCGCAGGTCTCTCCAGGTAACGGCTATGGTCTGACGGAGACGTCTTCTGTTACAACGCAGAATTCTGCGGAGGACTATCAGAACCGTCCGTCAAGCGCGGGTCCAGCGGTTCCCGTCTGTGACCTCAAAGTGGTGGATGGCGACAATAAGGAGGTCCCTGTTGGGGAAGTAGGCGAGCTTCTTATTCGCGGTCCTAATGTGGTGAAGGGGTACTGGAACAAGCCTGAAGCCACTGCCGAAGCCATTGATTCTGAAGGCTGGTTCCGTTCCGGTGATTTGGTGCGGATGGACGAGGAGGGGTTTGTCTACATCCTTGATCGCGCAAAAGACATGTTGATCCGGGGTGGTGAGAATATTTACTGCGTCGAGATCGAGGATGTTCTTTATGCGCACCCGGACGTAATGGATGCGGCTATTATCGGGATTCCCCATAAGGTTCTGGGAGAGGAAGTGGGCGCCGTCGTCCAGGTCACCGATGGCGCGGAGGTGAGCGAAGAGGCTCTTCAGGGGCATGTGCGCAAGCAGCTTGCGGCTTTCAAAGTGCCGATCAAGATCGAAATTCGCAACGAACCGTTGCCGCGAAATGCAAACGGCAAGATCCTGAAGACGCAGCTCAGGGACGAGTTTTTGGCAGTAATGGATTGAGATGTTTCTGGGTAATTTCTTCCTGATCTGATCACATGGTAGTGTGGCGGCGTCGAGAATAGTGGGCAGTGAGTAAACGTGGTGAGCGACACAGCAACCAAAGCCGGATCAGGCCTCAAGATGAGGGAATTGGAACAGGCAACGGGCGTAGGACGGGAGACGATCCGGTTTTACATCCGTGAAGGCCTGCTGCCGGAGCCGGAGCGCCCTAAGCGCAATGTGGCGCGCTATAGCGAGGTCCATGTTGATCGTTTGAAGGCGATCAAAAAGCTGCAGCAGGAGCGTTTTCTTCCGCTCAATGTCATCAAAACCATTGTGAAAGCGCAGGATAATCAGCCGGCGTCGGGGATTGAGCGTTTTGTCGGGCTGGAAAATGCGCTCTATCCACTGCTGGGTGATCCGGAAAAGCTTGAGCCACGCAGGCTTGAGGACGTTGCCGCTGACACTGGCTTTACAATCGCCGAGGTGGATGAATTGATCGCGGTAGGTCTCGTCAATGCTGATGAGCGGGATGGTGAAAGGTGGCTTGATAGCCGGAATGCTAGGATTGTCACACTGTGGCGTGGGATTCGCGATGCCGGGTTCACTGAAGAAAAAGGGTATGACGCAGAAACCTGGTCCATGTATGGCACGTTCCTGAGCTGGCTGGTTCAGGAGGAGGTGAACGCATTTTACAACAATCTTGCAGACCAAGTCGGTCAGGCTGAGGCCGCCTCCATGGCGGCGGAGGGTGTGCGCATTATGAACGAGATTATTCCGCTTATGCGGACTGACCGCATCATACGTGCTGTGGAAGAGATCAGTCAGAGCGGCGAACTGCCGGGCACGCGTGATAGCGATGAGACAGCAGAGACGTGACGTCGGACGTTAATCAGCAAAGAGGAGTGTGTCCTCCGGGCGCCAGCTCACCCAGACCGTTTCTCCCTGCGCATATTCCGCCCCAATCCCGCGTTCTGAGTTGGTGATCTCGGCGAGCACCGGATCTTCTGCGCCGACATCCACATAGAGATTGGAGTAGCCACCATAATAGGCAATGTCTGCGACAGAGCCTTGTGCGGAAAGAAGGGCGCTGTCCGCGGGTTTCTCCCGGCTGATATTCACCTTTTCAGGGCGTACGGCAATGCATACCGGGCCTGTCGTGTCCCCGTCCATCACCTGATCAGACAGGGGCGCTGCGCTCACCGTTACTTTTCCGTCACCCGCTGAAGAGGCGTTTCCTGTGAACAGGTTGATCTGGCCGATAAAGTCGCCAACGAAGCGGCTGGTCGGATGCTCATAGAGTTCGGCAGGGCTCGCCACCTGGCGGACAAGGCCCGACTCCATGACGGCGATGCGGTCTGCCATGGAGAGGGCTTCTGCCTGATCATGGGTCACGATCACGAAGGTGATGCCTACAGTTTTTTGAAGTCTCACCAGTTCCAGTTGCATGGCTTCGCGCAGTTTCGCGTCCAAGGCGGAAAGAGGTTCGTCGAGAAGAAGCACGCTGGGACGTTTGATCAGGGCGCGTGCAAGGGCAACACGCTGCCGCTGACCGCCAGACAGTTCGTCCGGCATGCGGGCACCAAGGCCACCCAGCTTCACCAGTTCCAGGGCCTCTTCAACGCGGCTTGCGATTTCCTTCTTGGCGACCCCGTCAATCTTCAAACCGTAACCGACATTCTGCGCCACCGTCATATGCGGGAACACGGCGTAAGACTGGAACACCATATTGACGGGGCGCTTGTTGGCCTGGACTTCTGCCATGTCGTCCCCATCAATAATGACTTTTCCCTCAGTGGGCGTTTCGAAGCCCGCCAGCATGCGCAGGAGGGTGGTCTTGCCGCAGCCAGACGGCCCCAGAAGGGCGAAGAATTCGCCCCGGTTTACGGTCAGCGAGACATTGTCCACGGCACGTACATCCGAGCCATAGATTTTGGTGACATCTTTGATCTCAATAATCGGTTCGTTTGACGAAGCGTCGCTCTGCATATCAACCTGCTTGCAACATATTGTTTCGGTTCTGGAGCCGGAGCGCCAGGGCGGTAATGATCACGGTGATCACGATAAGAATGGTCGACGCCGCGTTCACCTCAGGCGTTACGGAGAAGCGGACCATGGAGTAGATTTTCACGGGGAATGTGAGTGTATTCGGTCCGGACGTGAAGAAGGTGATGACAAAATCATCCAGCGACAAGGTGAATGCCAGCAGGGCGCCAGCGATTAATCCGGGCTTCATGTGGGGCACGATAATGTCCTTGAAGACCTGGAACTCACTTGCGCCCAGATCCTTCGCGCATTCCGATAGTTCCGTATTGAAACTCTCCAATCTCGCGCGAATGACGATGGCCGCGAACGGGAAGCTGAAGGCGATGTGGGCGATGGTGATGGCTGACAGATTGAAAGGCCATACCCATCCACCTGTATTGAAGCCCGTCCGCAGGAAGAACACCATAAGGGCCACACCCATGCAGATTTCGGGGATGACAACCGGAAGTGCCATCGCGCCTTCATAGGCTGAGCGCAAGGGAAAGCGAAAGCGCCAGAGGACATATGCCGTAAGGGCGCCCAAGATCACGCTCACAATAGTGCTGACAAAAGCGATGGTCAGAGAATTGACGAAAGCTTCAATGAGCTCCGAATTGTTCGCCGCCTTTTCGTAATATTTGAATGTGAAGCCCCGCCAGACGACATTGCGCTTGCTGTCATTAAAGCTGAACGCCATGAGGGTGAGGATCGGCATGTAGAGAAAGATGAGCGTCAGGGCGACCGTCACCCGAAGCCAGAATCTCCGATGATATTCGAGCGGACCGATTTCGTTTCTGCCTTTGCGGCTGATGAGGTTGCTGAGGAAGCTCATAAGCGATCCCCCATGCCTTCACGTTTCGTGAGCACCGCTCTAAGCGCCAGGCCGAAGAAGGTGGCATACATGAGAAGGAAGCTCAGCGCCGCTCCAAACGGCCAGTCGTTGGCTGACTTGAACTGGCGTTCAATCACGTTGGCGATCATCTGACTGTCCGTGCCGCCCAAAAGATCTGGCGTCAGAAAGGAGCCAAGTGTCGGGATAAACGTGATGACAACACCGGATGCAATGCCTGGCAGTGCCAGGGGAACCACCACCGACCAGAAGGTGCGGATGTGGCCCGCGCCAAGGTCTAGGCTTGCTTCGATGAAAGATCTGTCCAGGCGGTCAAGCGCTGCATAAAGCGGCAGCACCATAAACGGGAGCGCTACATAGACAAGCCCGACCACGACGGCGGTGTTGTTGTAGAGAAGAGACAAAGGTTCGAAGCGTTCGCCGAGCAGGTTGAAATTGCCCAGGCCGATGAAAATCAAAAACCCGTTTGCGTTCTCCCATATCCATTCCAGGGTGAAGTTAACGTGGCCGCGGGTGCGCAGCACGGCGATCAGCGCATAGGTGCGGATCAGCAGGTTGGTCCAGAAGGGGAGAATCACCAATAGGAGAAGCCACATGCGTGCCTTTGGTGGCGCAAACACAATGGCAATGGCAACGGGGAAAGCGACGATGAGACAGATGAAGGTCGTGACACCTGCCATCCAGAGAGATTTCGCGAAAATGCCCAGATAAAGCGGTTCCAGCGCGCGGGCATATTGTTGGAAGGTCCAGGTGACATCGATATCGGTGATGCCGGTTTTGACGCCGAAACTAAACGCCCAGATGAGAGACAGAGGCGCTAAGAAAAAGGCAAGCAGCCACAGGGTTGGCGGGATGAAAGAGGCCCAGAAGGCGCCCGGTGATTTTCGCCAATGATCCATCGTGAAAAGCGTCCCCAGCAGCTACACGGTAGAAAGAAAGAGGGCGGGAAGTTTATCGCTCCCCGCCCGGTTCACTGTGTTAAGCCGCGAAGATGCGGGTGCACATTTCGTCCAGCTTGGCGTTGTGATCTTCGCCGAGATAGAGAGAGCTTTCAGACTTCGCAAGAACGTCTTCCGGCGGGAAGATTGCAGGGTTCTTGCTGTAGCTGTCATCCATCGATTCTGCGGCTGTTTTGTTCGGCGTTGCATACTCGATGTATTCTGCAATGAGCGTGTTTACTTCCGGCTCATACACATAGTTGATGAATGCATGCGCGTTCTCAGGGTGCGGCGCACCTTTCGGGATGCAAAGCGTGTCTTCCCAGACAAGGCCGCCTTCTTTGGGAACGACGTAGCCGATGTCATCGTCTTCGCTCATCAGCTGCGCAATGTCACCGTTCCACTCCATAACGATGTCGACTTCGCCTGACGCTAGGAGGTCCTGACCATTGTCTTCATGGAAAGCTTTGATGTGCTGCTTCTGTTTGGTGATCAGGGCCTCGGCTGCTGCCAACTCTGCATCGTCTTGCGAATTGATGGAGTGTCCGAGATAGCGCAGTGCCATTTGGATCATAGTGCCGCAATCAGACATGATGGAGATCTTGCCAGCATATTCGTCCGAATCATAGAGAACGGCCCAGCTGTCAGGCGGTGTTGCTACGCGTGACTTGCGGTAGCCGATGCCAATGGTGCCCCACATATAAGGCACGGAGTATTTGCGGCCCGGGTCGAACGCGACATCGTCGCCCAAGAAACGCGGATAAAGATGCGTGAGGTTTGGAATTTTCGAGTGATCGAGTTCTTCCAGCATGCCGGCCGCCGCCATGCGGGCGACATAGTCATTGGAAGGGACGATCACGTCATACCCTGGATTGCCTTCGCGCAGTTTCGCAAAAAGCTCATCATTGTCTGCGAATAGATCCATCGTGACTTCAATGCCTGTTGCGGCTTTAAAGTCATCAAGTGTCGTTTCGCCGATATAGGTGTCCCAGTTATAGAAGCTGAGTTTCTTCTCTTCCGCTGCGTTGGCAAAAGTCGGCAGGGAAGACACTGTAAAGCCTACAGCCGCTGCCCCCTGCATCATTTGACGACGCGACAGAGCCTGTAGAAGCCCGGCCATCCCTCTATTGCGTTTCATCGTTTGATCCTCCGATCGAGATAAAAAACTACCCCCTAGGCACAGTAAGCATGCCGTTTCTGCAAACCATCTGCCACCAATGACCTGCGCCAAGAAGTGTTCATCCCTTTGACACAGAGTGCAAGAAGATAGAAGGCGAAAGTGTTTAGCATTATGGACGGTCTGCTCATCGTTTGGTGCTGATGAAGAGGATTGCTGTGCGGGTGGGCACTTTGCTGCACGGATTGCATTTCTCACGAGCAGTTTGCTGCGTTCTTCCTGAAAGAAGCAGAAGTCATTTTGCGCTGTAAACCGACGGGGAAATGCGGCGTTGGGCACGCGAAAAATACGTCACACAAACCCTTGAATTAATAATAATTCTTATTATTATTATAATCTATGGATTAGAGGAGAGTTCTGATGCGAGATTTGGCGAAAACTGGGTCTTTTGCGGTCCTTCACTTTGCGGTCGGCTTTGGCGTGACCTACGCCTTAACGGGTTCTGTTGTCATCGCGACGGGTGTGGCGCTGATTGAGCCGGCGGTCAACACCGTGGTCTTTTTCTTCCATGAACGAGCCTGGTCGCGGATTCCTGCTATGGCCTGAAAGGGGATCTACTTCCAGGCAAACACGGGCTGTTCGAGGTGAGCGACGCGGGTTGATCTGCCATGTACCGCAACTTCATTGAATTGGTGGATGACGGCTGCTGTGGGCGCATGAACCTGGCTGTTCTGGAAATGCAGTCTGATCACCGGCCGGTCGCTCTCAGGAATGGTGAGGAATTCGACAGCGCGATCCTGCTGAAGGTCTTGCAGTGGAATGTGGTGCAGGGAGGCGACCTCGTCCGGGTTGAGAACAGGGCTGATTTTTGGCGATGCCCACAAGACAACAGGCGAGATGAGGTAGCCCGAGCGTGTCGGATAGTCGTCAAGGCGTCCGAGCAATGTGAAGTCACGCGCTGGCAGGCCGATCTCTTCATGAACTTCGCGGAAGGCGGCCTCCTCCACCGTTTCGCCAGGATCGAGCCGACCTCCTGGCAGCGCCCATTGGCCTGCATGCTTGTTGAGTTTTGACGCCCGCCGGGTCAGCAGGAAAGAAGCGGATTCTCTCTCGGCAGCTACCACGACAGCGACGGCAGCCCGTTTAAGATTTTCTGTTGGGGTTTCCTGTTGGTCAAACGCCGCCAAATTGCCTGATAGGCGTTCCCGCAGGTCTTTATTGTATCTCATGAGTATTTGGTCGTTTTAATCACGTTGTTTCTAAGAGAATTTCGTTTAAAAAATCAAACAGTGGGGCTCTCAAGATCCTTCAAGTGGATTGCGTCATGCTCATGCCACTCTACACTTTTACCCTGGCAATGATGAGAGCTGGGCGCTCGTCAAAAGCGTCCGAACATTTGGAGAGCGAACATATGCGGATCGGGGTTCCAAAGGAAATCAAGGTGCATGAATACCGTGTCGGAATGACGCCTGCCAGTGTGCGGGAGGCGGTTCACAACGGACATCAGGTCATCGTTGAAACGAATGCCGGGACGGCGATCGGTTTGCCGGATGACGCTTACATCGCTGCCGGGGCTGAAATCGCTCCGACAGCGCAGGACGTTTTTGCCTCCGCGGAGATGATTGTGAAGGTGAAGGAGCCGCAGCTGAGTGAATGCGCCATGCTACGGGAGGGACAGATCCTCTTTACCTATCTGCATCTTGCGCCGGACCCGGATCAGGCCAAGGCCCTCATGGCGTCCGGATGTGTTGCGATTGCGTATGAGACCGTGACGGACCGGCGGGGCGGTCTGCCGCTATTGGCTCCCATGAGTGAAGTTGCAGGCCGCATGTCCATTCAAGCGGGGGCACATTGCCTGGAGATGGAGCAGGGCGGGCGCGGACAGCTGCTTGGCGGCGTACCCGGAGTGCCGGCGGCAAAAGTGGTTGTGATCGGCGGTGGTGTGGCTGGTACCAATGCGGCCCGCATGGCCATGGGGCTGGAAGCTCACGTCACCATTATCGATATTAATCTCGACCGTCTCTATGAATTGGACATGCAGTTTGGCCCCAAACTCAACACGATCTTTTCAACCGTTGATGCGATCGAGGAGCATGTCCTCGGTGCAGACCTCGTTGTCGGAGCCGTTCTGGTGCCGGGTGCTGCATCACCCAAACTTGTTTCACGAGATATGATTGCGAAGATGAAGCGCGGTGCCGTTTTGGTTGATATTTCCATTGACCAGGGTGGTTGTTTTGCGACGTCGCGCCCTACGACCCATGCGGACCCCACTTATGTGGTGGATGACGTGGTTCACTACTGCGTTGCGAATATGCCGGGAGCGGTCGCGCGGACGTCCACGTTTGCTCTTAACAATGCCACGTTACCCTTTTTGTTGGCGCTCGCGAACAAGGGCTATCGACAGGCGCTCGCCGATGACCCGCATTTGTTGGCGGGCCTCAATGTACATCACGGGGCCGTGACATATGCCGCCGTTGCATCTGCTTTGGGCGAGCCCTTCCATGATGCGGCAAGTGTAATCGCTGCCTAGGTATCCGCAAATAGACGGTTTCCAAAATCGAAACAGGCCGGTGCAGGAATGCGCCGGCCTTTGTCGTTGAAGGCCCTCATCTTCTCCCCATCTCTCACAAGGTTGTTCAGATAAGTGAGTTTGGTCATAGAGGTGTGGAGGCAATGATGACATTGAATGCACGTTTATTGGGTCTGCTCGCTCTTGCCTCTGTCGTGCTTGCGGCAGGGGTTTCGATGATCATCAGCCGTGACCCCGTTCGTTCTACGCTGGTGCGTCCGGTGTCTTTCTTTGCGGCCCCCGTTGCCGAGGGAGGTTTGTTGTTTACAGCTCTACTGGAGAGAACGATGGTTGCCAACCCGTCTGTAAAAACGGCACTGACCTTGGATGAGGTGATCACACCTGTTGTTGCCGGGCGCATCCTTGCGATGTCCGATGACGAGCTTGTGCATGTCACGCTTGATAGCGTTGGTGGCGACGTGGAATCGTCGATTGCTATTGCCCGGCGGCTCCGTGCAGCAGGTGCGCATACGCATGTTGCGTCGGGTGGGAAGTGTTTCAGCGCTTGCGCGGTGATTTATCAAGGGGGTGTTGAACGCTCTGCGGGCGAGGATGCGCTCTTTCTCTTGCACTACGCTGTTCAGGTGTCAGACGACCCCCATCACGCCCGTGTTGGCAGTGTCTGGGGCACGGTCTCGCTTATCGAAGCGATGATTGATTTGGGGGCCGATGTCTCCATCTACGATCAGATGCCGGGCTTCGGTGATTGGCTTCTGTCTAGTCGGCAGGCGATGGACATCGGACTTGTCCAACAGGTTATCTCTGAACCAGCGGCCGCCCATGAGGGGCCGATGCAAAGGGCAGGGGCATGATGGCACGCCATCATTTAGATGCTGCCGGAGCCCTCCGTAGCTTTGTGAGCTTCAGCCGTCGCCATTCGCCAGGCAGATTTTTCATTCGCCCATTCGGTGAGAACGCCCGTCGTTTCGCTGAACGGCGTTTCTTCGCCGGTTCGCTCGTCAATCAGACGCAAGGCGACCGGGTTGCCGGTGCGGTCACTAACATACTCGACTGGCGCTCGTCCTGTCGGATCCATGCGCCAGGTTTTGCCCCATTCAGCCATGGCAAAGATCACCTGCCGGTAGGCCTCTCCCGCTTCGGTGGGCTGATATTCATGGCGCGGCGGATTGGACTGATAGGCGCGGCGGCTCACGAGTCCTTCCGACGACAGTTTGTTCAAGCGGTCGGTCAGAATGTTGGTGGCAATCCCCAGCGATTTGACGAGTTCATCGAACCGTCGAAGCCCGACGAGCAAGTCGCGCAATATCAAAATGCTCCAACGATCACCCAGCACAGCAAGGGCTGCGTCGATAGGACAGTTGGCGCACTCGTCTTGTTGCGTTTTGGGCGGCGCTTGATGCGCCCCCGCCATTTTGCCGGTGCTCTGAGCCACCGGACCCCCCTATGTGACCAGTCTAACAACTTTCGATCCGCAAGTGGATAGGTCTGCTGGATTTATGGGGCCAACATTGCTGATTAGTAACTTGCAAAATAAAAGTTACTATCAGATTGTGGCGATCCTTGTGAGGCAACAGGGCACAACCCCAGGAGTTTGAAATGAAAACAGGAATTTTAAGAGGGGCGCAGGCCGTTATCGCTGGTGGATCTCTTGCCGCGGTGGTGAGTGTTTCAGCACTGGCAGCGGTCCCCGAAGAAGTCGCCAATCGTCTCGGTCAGGATCTGACCCCGACGGGCGCTGAGAAAGCGGGTAACAGCGATGGCTCAATCCCGGCGTGGACAGGGGGGCTTACGGCACCGCCTGCCGGTCTTGGCTACCGTGCGGGCGAGCATTATCTCGACCCCTTCGCGGGAGATCAGGTGCAGTTCACCATTGACGGCACGAACTATGCGCAACATGAGGCCAACCTGACGCCCGGGCAGATCGCGATGCTGCAGACCTACCCGAGCTACAAAATGAACGTCTATCAAACGCGCCGGACCTGTGCGAACCCTGACAGTGCGTATGCTCAGGCAAGGCAGAATGCCGTCACCGGGCGTCTTGCGGATGATGGGAACGGCGTGGTGGATGCGGTGCGGACAACGCCGTTTCCTATTCCAAACAGTGCCCTTGAAATCATCTGGAACCACACGCTCACCTATCGCGCATTCAAGATTGCTGCGCAGACCGTGAACGCCGCCCCGACAAGGGATGGATCGTTTACACCTTTGGTGGTTCAGACGGACACGATCATCAACTACTCAAATCCAGTGGTGACGAAGACAGAAGAGCTCGACAATGTGTCGGTCTACATCATCTTCAACACTATCGCGCCTGCGCGGAGTGCGGGTAGTGTGTTGCTGGTCCATGAGACGTTGAACCAGGCAGCAGGCGCCCGCCGTGCATGGCAATACAGCCCTGGTACACGCCGTGTGCGCCGCGCGCCAAACATCGCCTATGACAATCCCGGGACGAACTCCGATGGTCTGTCCACATCGGATAGTTTCGACATGTATAACGGTGCGCCAGACCGCTATGACTGGACGGTGCTTGGCAAACGGGAAGTTTTTATTTCCGCGAATAATTACAAGGTTCAGCAGACCGGTGTGAAGTACACTGACATTGTTCAGCCCGGCCATCCGGATCAGGATCTGGTGCGCTATGAGCGTCGCCGTGTCTGGGAAATCCAGGCAGACCTCAAACCGCAAACGCGTCATGTCTATTCCCGCCGTCAAATGGCGCTGGATGAAGACGGGTGGGCCATTGCCGCGACAACGCTCTATGACGGTCGTGGGGAGTTATGGCGTGTCCAGGAACGCTGGTCCTCTGTTGCTTACGATCATCCTCTATGTAACGGCGCTGGCGATATCGTTTACGACCTGAATGCCGGGCGGTATCTGGCCGGCGGTCTGCGCAGCGAAGAAGGACCGATCAACTACGACGCGTCCGAACTCAGCCTGGAGCGCTATACGCCTGCAACCATTCGTCAATTGGGTGTTCGGTAGGTTCCCTCTCTCAAGTATCGAACATTCTCCTTGGGGCCGCACATCTGCAATATGTGCGGCCCTTTTTTGTGCCGTATTGAGCCGGCGCGTTAAGAATTTGGTGGGAATTTGATTCTAATCTTAGTGATGAATTCGAAGTATGTAGTTCCCGCTCAAGGGAGCTTTTGACTGGAAGGGTGTCATGTTTGCACGCACGTTGATTGTTGGTCTGGCTCTGGGGTTTGGCACGCAGGTCGCCATGGCTGTAGAAGACAGTATGCTGCGTGATTATGACCGCGAGAGCCTCAACTTCCTCTTCGAACAGGCGCAAGGCGCCGGGCCGCTCTCCGGCATGTCCGAAGACGACATGCTGATCACTGGGTCAATCGGGAGCTCTGACAAGAAAGAGCCTTCCCAAAATGTTGAGAGTGACAGAGTTCCACAGGCTCGCCCAACGCGCTAAGGCCCAGCACGTCTATCTTGCCGCGTTGACGATCTCCGCAATCGCTTGAATGACAGGCGCCGGGTCGTCATAGGTGAGACCCAGATAAACCACCACCATGTCCAGCGACGGAATGATGAGCACGACCTGAGCACCAAAGCCGCGTGCCATGAAGGCATCTGTCGGGATGGTATCTGTTATGACAGCCTGGCCGGTTTCCGGGTTAACACCGTTGAGCCAAAAGTGCGCGCCATACTGGCCTCTTGAATTGGAAGTCGGAAGTCTGGCGTGATCTGCCCAACGTTCCGGCAGGACCCGCTTGCCGTCCCAAACGCCGTCCCGCAGATAGAGAAAACCAAATCGCGCCCAGTCTCGTCCTGTCATATGAACGTAAGACGATCCGATAAATGTGTTTGCCTCATCAAATTCTGGGATGGCGGACCGAATGCCGATCCGGCTGAAGAGGCTCTCCTCTATGAAAGAGCGATATTCCTCACTGCTTTCAGCGCCGATTGTGTCGCGTATTACACCTGAGAGGATGTTTGATGTGCCGCTTGAATATTGCCAGTGGGTTCCCGGCTCCGCCTCGAGAATGCCGCCTGCGGCATATTCGGCGATGTCGAGTCGCCCCTTGCCGAACAGCATCTGTAGAACATTCGACGTTTCCGGATTTGTGTAATCTTCGGAGAAGGTCAGTCCGCTTTCCATCCGCAAAAGATTTTCGACGGTGATCGCTTTCCTCGGATCGTTCACCTTGCGGTTCCAGCGGGGAACTTTTGCTGGTTTGTAAATGTCGAGCTGTCCGTCCTTCACCAGGATGCCGATAAGGGCATGAACAACGCTTTTCGCCATGGACCAGGACTGGAGGCGGGAGGTGGCGTCAAACCCTTCTGCATAGCGTTCTCCAATCAACTCACCACCTTTTACGACAAGGACGGCCCGCGTGTTTCCGGGGGTCCCGGGTTCTGTTCCTGCCATGATGCGGTCGAGAACTTCCTCCAGGACGGCAGGTGTCGGGGCGATTGGCCAGCTCTCTGTCGGCCAAGGCATGTCCGGGGACTGGTCTGGCAGCGGCACAAGCGGTGTGTCGGCGCGCGCAGGACCAAGCAGGATGGTAATCAAAAGGATGGATGCAAAAATGCGCATAAAGGTTCAAAATCGTCGTAGATTTGTTGTCTCGTCTCTACTTTAAAGCAAGCGCGGTCGATTGGTCATCCTTGCATGTAGACCGGGCGAGATGCACCAACTATGGACGGCAATTTGTGAACCTCAGATTCTTACTCATTGGTATGGTCATCGCAGTGGGCATGGGCGTCGGCATGATTCAGGGCGAGAAAAAGCTGGATGCCCTGAATGTGGTTGCAAATGCTGTTGCAAAAACGAACTGCTCCTGTGTGTTTGTTGCCGGTCGTGATCTGTCAGAATGCGTCAAAGATGCGCCACCAGGGTTCGATCTTGCGACACCCTGGATCGATCACGAGGCCCAAGCGGTTTCAAGCTCCATCTACTGGATTGTCAGAGGCACTGCCCGGTACCAGGACGGCGTTGGGTGTCGTCTGGAATAGGATTTGGAATGACTGACCTGCTTGCCGGTGAGGATCCCACACAACTTTATCAGCGTTTGGCTTTAGCGCTCGGTGTCGGGCTGATCGTTGGTCTGGAGCGTGGGTGGCACGAGAGGGAAACCGCTGCCGGGTCGAACGCGGCGGGGGTGCGGACGTTCACCCTTATGGGGCTTCTCGGTGGTCTCGCGGGGCTTGCCGGTCTGGTTGTCAGCGATCTTCTGACAATTGCGTTCTCGGTTGGTTTTTTTGTTTTTGTGGTTGCGGCCTATGTGGTCGGTGTTCGCCCGGTTGATGGCAAAGTGCCGGACAAGGGCATGACCACCGAAGTAGCTGCGCTCATCACCTACCTGTTGGGCTTGCTGGCCGTTCGGGGTGATATGACGTTGACCGCAGTGGCGGCTGTGGTTCTGGTGACGCTGCTTAATCTCAAAGAACCTCTCCATAATGCGCTCAATCGCTTGAAGGACTTTGAGCTCGAAGCGGCGATTAAGCTCTTGCTGATCTCTGTTGTCGTCTTGCCCTTCCTTCCCAACAAGGGATATGGGCCGGACGGTATCTGGAACCCGTTTGAATTCTGGTGGATGGTCGTTCTGATTTCCGCCCTGTCATTTGGGGGCTATTTCGCCATTCGGATTGCCGGGCCAAAGACCGGACCGCTGCTCATGGGAGCTCTTGGGGGACTCGCTTCATCGACGGCGCTCACGGTTTCTGCTTCCCGGTTTGTTGCTAAGGCTCCCCAAGCCGCTCCCGCCTTTGCGGGCGCGGTGACGTTGAGTGCTGCCATGAGTTTTGGGCGCACGTTCCTTCTCGCTGCGGCTCTCTATCCGCCGGTGATACTCAGTCTTGGCGTGCCGCTCGTGCTGGCGGCCGTTGTCGCTGTTGTCATGGTGTTTCTGGCGCAACGGGTTACTGGCCACCAAGAAACCGGTGACGAGATGTTGTCTGAAATGGGATCGCCAGACGATTTCGGAACGGCCCTCAAGTTCGGACTGCTGCTGGTCCTAGTGACAACGCTCTCGCACTTTGCGAATGAATGGCTTGGGCCTGAAGGGCTCTACACGATCGCTGCTCTATCGGGCCTGGTCGATGTGGATGCGGTGACCTTGTCCGTCTCGCGGCTTGCTGGAGCGGATGGTGGCCCGTCGGTGGAAATTGTCGCGATGGCAATCCTGATTGCAGTGATCGTTAATACTGGCACTAAGGTGGCGATCGGCGCCTACTTCGCGGGCCGACAATTCGCGGTGCGGCTGGCAACCATCTTTCTGCCCGCATTTGCCGTGTCCCTTGGCGGATTTTTGCTCTTTTAGGCGGGTTTCTGTTGCTTCTGACCGAGATCCTATAGACGGCGTGGGTTCTTGGCTGTATAACGCGCACTGAATTTGAGGCAGGGGCTCGTACTGGGCCCCTCTATCCGTTTAACCCCCTGATTTTCTTCGTGTTTTTCAGGGCGCACAGCAAGCGAGACCGAGATGGCTGTTCCAAAAAGTAAAATCAGCGGCTCCAAGCGTGGTATGCGGCGGTCTGCGGATGCGTTGAAGCGTCCGACATATGTCGAAAACCCAGATTCGGGTGAACTGCACCGCCCGCACCATATCGACCTGAAAAGCGGCATGTATCGTGGCCGTCAGGTTCTTGAGCCTAAAGACGATATCTGATTGCCGCTTCATCGCGGGAATGACAAAAAGCGCCGTTTACGGCGCTTTTTTTGTGCCTGAGGCGCTGTTTTCCTGTCCTTTCGGTTGGGGGCCGTATTTTGGCCGCAAAAAATCAGTCATTTGAACATCATGGTGGGACGGCGCCGCTGTCGTGCTACGCTCCCAAGACTGAGGCCGGTTTTATCGTTTAAAGGGGAATTTATGTTTACCACTCTGCCTCTCATGGCCCTCGCGGTCATTGCATATAACGTACTTGTCTTTCTCGGTGGGGGCGCCGCGATGGGCAATGTGCTGGCCGAGGTTCAGCTCCTGTCAGGTGCGACTTGGTCGGTCACAGTCTCGGACGCTCTGCTCTCTGGAGCGCTGGTTCTACTGTTTTTTGAGCTGATCGGTTCCACACGGACCACTGGATCAAGCGTTCTGAATCACGGGCTGTCTCTGGCGGTCTTTATCGTCGCCCTGATTGAATTCATCGTGCTGCCAGAATTCGGTACCTCGACCTTCTTCCTGATCACTCTGTTCACGCTGTTGGACGTGGTTGCAGGCTTTACGGTGACGATTGCCACGGCGCGCCGGGATTTTTCCGTCGGCGAGTAAAGCGGCAAATACGGGTTTGCAAAGCGGCGGGGTCTCACCCCGCCGTTTTTTATGGGGTTAGGGCGAGAGGGTGGCTTCTGCCGATTTCTCATAGGCTGCCGTGAGTGCATCCATCTTGGCGTGTAACGTGAGTTTTCGCCCGTCAATAGCGTTCAATGGCTGCAAACCCACCAGGGCATTGGTCAGGAATGCGCTCTCGACGTTTGCGAGTGTTGACGCTGTGATGCTTTCTTCGAAAGCCGTGATCCCAGCCTGATGGGCGACCTCAAGGATTGTGCGGCGGGTGGTGCCGTCAAGACAGCCGTCGGTCAGCGGGGGCGTGATCAGGGTATTGCTGTCCCACAAGAACAGATTAGCTGCGGTGGCGCAGGTCACCTTACCTTGCGTATTGAGGAGAATGGCATCGTCGGCTCCGGCACTGTCCGCTTCGCGCCGTGCCATTACCTGATCCAGATAGGTCAGGGTTTTCACATTCGCAGTGGGAGAAAACTCATTCCGGCGCCCTGTTGCGGTGATCGCGCTGACGGACTCTTTAAGCGTCGGTGTTGGGGCACAGGTGATCAGAACCGTTGGCTTGGCATCGGGAGAGGGGGCGAGGCCCCTCGGGCCTGTGCCCCTGGTCAGGGTGAGGCGTACCGCTGCACTGCCCAGATCGCGCATGCCGGTTTCGGTCAGCAGCGAGGTGATGGCAGATATGAGTTCGGCTTTTGGGAAGGGTATGTCGATCCCAAGCGTGGCCGCGCCGCGGGCCAGGCGGTCAAAGTGGAGGTCGGCGAAGATGATCTTTCCGTCGCGCGCCGCCATGGTTTCAAAGAGCCCGTCGCCCAGCAGAAAGCCGCGATCGCTTGGATCAATCCGGGCCTCTTCCGACCCAACCAATTCGCCGTTCAGCCAGACCGTCACGCGCTGATGTCCGTTTGTTGCGGGGCGGGTTCATGCTCGACGCCCGCCAGATCGAGGAAGTTCGCCAGCAATTGGTGCCCAAAAGGGGTAAGCACAGACTCAGGATGAAACTGGACGCCGAGAATCGGCAGGGTTGCGTGAGCCAGTGCCATTAGGTGGCCATCGTCTTTTGCCTGGGCGATGGGCCTCAGCGGGCCGGTTTCCTTCAGCTCTGATATCAATGAGTGATAGCGGGCGGCAGGAAAGGGGTTCGGAAGATTTTCAAAGAGCGGGTGGTTTTCATGCCCGATCATTGACGTCTTTCCATGCCGTGGCTGGCTTGCGCGCACTGTTTTGCCGCCAAAGGCTTCTGCAATGCATTGATGGCCAAGACATACGCCCAGTAACGGGACTTCGTTTTCGGCTGCCGCATGAACAAGGTCTTTGCTGATGCCGGCCTCGGCGGGTGTGCAGGGGCCGGGTGACAGGATAATTGCCTGTGGCTCCATCGCCATGAGACTACTGATGTCCGCCATGTCGTTGCGGACCACTTGGCGGTCGCAACCGAGCTCGCCGATATAGCGGGCGAGGTTGTGGACAAAGCTATCATAATTATCGATGAGAAGGATCATGCGCTCGCCTGTCGCTCCTTCATCCTTTGCGGAGGCACGCCGCGTATCGCGCGGCTGAGGGCAGAGGCTTTATCCAGCGTTTCCTCATACTCGTCGGAGGGATTTGAATCCGCCACAATGCCGCCGCCTGCACGGAAGGTAATGTGCTGGCCGATGCAGGTCATGGATCGGATCAGAATATTGGTGTCCATTTCGCCCGAAAAACTGAGATAGCCGAGAGACCCGCAATAAGGCCCGCGCGCACTGCTTTCGAGCTCCGTGATGATTTCCATGGCACGGACTTTCGGCGCGCCGGTGATTGAGCCACCGGGAAAGCAGGCCTTCAGAAGATCGACGTTTGAAGTATCTGACTTGAGTGTCGAGGTGATTGTCGAGACCAGATGGTGAACGGTTGCGAAGCTTTCCAACTCGCAAAGACGCGTGACCTTGACGGATCTGTCTTCGCTTGCCCGCGACAGGTCATTTCGAAGCAGGTCAACAATCATCACGTTCTCGGCGCGGTCTTTCTCGCTTTGCGTCAGATCGCGTGCCAGAGTTTCATCTTCTTTGACGGAACTGCCGCGCGGACGTGTTCCCTTAATCGGTTTTGTCTCAACTGTTCTGCCATCGGACTTTAGAAACCGTTCAGGTGATGAAGAGAGCAGGCAGCCTTTACCGAAGTTGAAAAAGCCAGCGTAGGGTGCGGGGCTGATGGCTCTCAGCTTCCTGTAAAGTGTGAATGGGTTGTCGTCGTTCTGCAACGTTGCATCAAAGCGTTGGGACAGATTCGCCTGAAAAATATCACCTGCATAAATGTAGTCGATGACCTGCTGTATCTGCGCTTCATAGTCATTGCGCGTGTGTTCCGCACGGATGGTTGTCTCGGAAGCCGGTGAGGCGGGCCATTCAAGATCCGGAAGAGCCGGGTTGAGTGCCAGGCGGGCGCGCCACTTTGCAGCTCGCGCTTCAGCCCGGACTGCGCGGGCCGTTGGGCTTGCCTCCGGCAGGCCGGTCGAGACAATGAACGCGCGGCGCTCAATGCAGTCAAAGGCGAGGACGCAGTCATAGGCACCGACCGCAAAGTCAGGCGTGGTTTCACGGATAGGGCCGTTTTGGGGCGGGGTCGGCAGTCTTTCCAGCTCACATCCCAGCTCATACCCGAACATGCCTGCAAAGCCGCCGGCAAAGGGGGGCAGGTTTTTGTCTTCCTGCCAATGAGGCGGGAGCGAGAGGGCTTTGGTTTGCTGACTTAGAAGGTCAAAGGCCGTCCCGTTCTGCGCAACACCGTTCAGTTCCACCCCGCCACCGTGTTTCGTCAAAACCGTGAAGGGATCTGCGCCAATATAGGTCCAGCGGCCCTGCAACGTAGGGTCGTTCTGCGGTGACGCTGTGGCCGAGTCCAAGAGGAGCGCGAAGGGCTCGCCGGCGAGCGTTGCGAAGACGGAGATCGGATCGCAAAACAGGACTTCCTCAATCAGATGTCCTGTGTCGTACACGCGATGAAACAAGGGGTTGCTCATGGTCCTCGTGTTCTAGGCTCACCGTCTGGTCGGTCGCAAGCTTAAATCGGGGCATCACCTATATGGCACTCACAGTCCGCCGGTTCGAGCCGGGCGTTCGGACCACGTGCTTTGCCGCCGATGCCGCCTGAGGTTACTCGAATGCGATTTGTGTCGATAAACTCGACCAGCAGGGTGGTGAGCTTCTCAGCTTCTGCCAGCGGAACCAGATGGTCCACCTCTTCGAAGGTATGAAGTGTGGCGTTTGGCACAAGGGTCATCATTTCTTCCGAATTGGCATAAGGGACAGTATCGTCTTCCGTTCCCCAGATGATCTGCACAGGCAAGTCGGTATTGCCAATCTCTTTGTAGGTGTCCTCGGCTCCCCAAAGCGGGTAGTGCCGCAGGGAGGAAAGGAGCGCGCGGCTGTACCCGTCGAAGCCGGTCTGGGCAGCATGGTCGGCAAGATAGCGTTCGGGATCGGAGCTAACCTTGGAGACCCTTTTTGCCCCATTGCGGCTCATCATATCGCCTGCATAGTGAAAAATAAGCTCCCCTAATCCCGGAACTGAGATCAATCGTGGCAGAAAGCTTGGTGTGCCTGTGCCACCCGGTGCGATCAGGCTGAGAGAACGGACTTTTTCCGGGTGTTTGGAGGTGAAGATCGCGCCGGTGGCGCCGCCCATAGAGTACCCCACGATATGGATAGGCCGCGAGATGCTCAGATGATCCAACAGCTCCACGATCAGCCGGTCGGTTCGCTCTGCATTGTAATCGCCGTCTGGACGGTCGGAGAAACCGCGCCCGTAATTGTCGAATGCGATGACGCGATATCCGGCATCGGCAAGCGGTTCTATATGATCTCGCCACACATAGGATGGTGTGCGAAACCCATGGATCAGGAGAACCACCGGTGCGGTCTCGGGGCCGGCTGTACGGTAGTGCACGATCCCTTCGCTCAGTTCGACAAAATGCTCCGCGAGCCCATCTGCCAGAAGTTGCTGGCGCGCATCGGCTGTCAGGATGGGTTTTTCAACACCGACAAACCAGAAGCTTGTCGCGACCAGTGCGGTAAACAGCGAAAGGATAAGAAGCGTGTTTTTCATGCGGTGGGCTCCTGCCATGCTGGCCTTAGTCTAATCGGTCTGGCGCGTTCCGACAAAAAGTGCGGGCAGGCAGTTCAGAAATGCGCTTCTGTCGTTCAGATATGCAATCTTGCGTTTGGACCGGTTTATCGGCTTACTACTGTGAAATTGATGGAATTCAGGGAGTTAAGCTATGGACAGTGCCTTCAAAGACCAACCTCTTAAGGGCAAAGTTGCCTTCATTGCGGGTGCCTCCAGCGGGATCAATCTCGGTATCGCCCAGCATTTCGCGGAGAATGGCGCGAAAGTTGCCATCATCAGCCGCAGTCATGAGAAGATCACTGCCGCCGCGGACACCGTCGAGGGCGGGCTTGGCATGGCCGCAGATGTTCGCGACTTTGACAGTGTCGATAAGGCCCTTGCGACCACGGCGGAGCAGTTTGGCAAGATCGACATCGTCGTCTCCGGGGCAGCTGGTAACTTTGTGGCACCCGCATTGGGCATGTCGTCCAATGGATTCAAGACCGTGGTCGACATTGACCTGATCGGGACCTTCAACGTGCTTCGGGCGTCGTTTCAATATCTGAACCGTCCAGGTGCGTCGTTGATGAGTATCACCGCGCCGCAGGCCCATAACCCTTCCATGTTCCAAGCTCATGTCTGTGCAGCTAAAGCGGGCATCAACATGCTGACTCAATGTCTGGCGATGGAATGGGGGCCCGCAGGTGTCCGGGTCAACGCAGTTTCTCCAGGACCCATTGCGGACACTGAGGGCATGGCACGCCTTGCCCCAACTCCTGAGATGGAGGAAGCAGTGAAACGAAGTGTGGCCATGCGAGGGTATGGGGAGAAGCGCGATATCGCGGATGTCGCCCTTTATCTGTCGACCGAGAATGCGCGCTACATCACCGGGACGATTATAGACTGTGATGGTGGTACCAAGCTTGGGAATGCGAGCGGTGATGCCCTTGGTGAGTTTGCCTGATCCATGGAAGAGCAGGATTTTGAAACTGGCCGCCGCGATTTGATGTCTGACTCAAAGGGAGGCGGGCGCCGCTCATCCCTTGAGCAGCTCGCGTCGCTCGAAAGCATGGAGGGAATCGCCCAGGCGGAACCCTCACCTGTTCCGCCTTTTTTTGGATATGTGCCAAAAGGCGCGCTTATTCATGCGGTTTACCCCGGCTTGCTGGTGGCTCTGACCATCGGTCTCGCGTCTACCTGGCTGTCCACCCGCTATGGTGCACCGGTCATGTTGTTCGCGCTCCTACTCGGCATGGCATTCCACTTTTTATATGAAGAGGGCCGCTGCATTGCCGGGATTGAATTTGCTGCGCGCAGTCTTCTGCGGATCGGTGTCGCTCTTTTAGGCGTCAGGATTACCTTTGATCAGATTGCTGGATTGGGGCTTGGACCTGTTCTCACCGTAGTTGCGGGGGTGGCGACCACTATATTCTTCGGCTGGGCACTGGCAAAAGCGTTGGGGCTTCGGTCGACATTTGGCGTTCTCTCTGGCGGTTCTGTTGCGATTTGCGGTGCCTCTGCGGCGTTGGCGATTTCCTCCGTCCTGCCGCGCAATGCGGCGCTGGAGCGCGATACCATATTGACGGTCGTTGCAGTGACGACCCTTTCAACGATTGCAATGGTGCTCTATCCGCTTTTCGTTGGGACGTTGGGGCTCAATCATTCAGATGCAGGCATCTTTATTGGTGGCACGATCCACGACGTCGCTCAGGTTGTTGGCGCTGGGTACATGGTGTCGCCGGAGACCGGCGATGTGTCGACCTATATCAAGCTTTTGCGGGTGGCGATGCTGCTACCGGTTGTTTTTCTAATAGCCTTTGTTGTGACACGCTCCAGTAGCGGTGGGGCTGGCGGCAAAGTGCCATTGCCGATGTTTCTTTTCGGATTTGCGGCCCTTGTCGTGATCAATAGCACTGGGCACCTTCCAATCGTTGCGACCGAAACCCTCTCAGATGTTTCCAGATGGTGTCTGGTCACCGCGATTGCCGCTCTGGGCATGAAAACATCGCTCAAGGAACTGGCTCTTGTCGGTTGGCGGCCAGTGGCACTTGTCGTAGCGGAAACCGGATGGATCGCCCTTTTGGTTCTGGCTTCTCTTTTCTTTGTGATCTGAGAATCTTAAAACTGGGTGCCGTTTGTGTGTGAATGGTTTTAGTCTTCCCTCAAACAGAGAGGGAGGGGTGCAATGGTTCCGAAGATCAATCCGGATGAGTTTGAATGCGTTCTCTATGATGTCGCTGACCACATTGCGACGATAACGCTCAACCGGCCGGAGCGCCGCAACGCGCTTAACCGCCGGGCTTATGATGAAGTTGAAGCTGCTTTCCGTGGGGTCTCACGAGACCCAGAGGTTCGGTGTGTGATCGTGACGGGTGCAGACCCCGCATTCTGTTCCGGTGAAGATGTCAAAGAGATGATGACGGGCGAGGCCCATGAGGGCAGCATAAAAAAACTGACGCAAGTGAGGCCCGAGCCGACACCTGCTGCTGTTGCCGCCCTGGAATGCGATCGTCCCGTGATTGCCGCCGTCAATGGTGCTGCCGTCGGCTGGGGAATGGAGCTTTCCCTCTTTGCAGATATTCGCATTGCGTCTGAGAAGGCAAAATTTGGTGAGATTTTCATCAAGCGCGGACTCATCACCGATGTGGGTGGGCTTTGGCGGTTGCCGGCGATTGTCGGCCAGGCGCAAGCGGCGGAGCTTTTGTTCACGGGTGATGTCATTGATGCTGTGACCGCGAAAGAGATTGGTCTTGTCTCACGCCTGGTCGCTCATGAAGATCTGATGACTGAGGCGCAGGCGCTGGCGGGCCGAATTGCTTGTAACGCACCCTTGGCGTTGCGCTATATGAAAGAGGGAATGCGGCGCACGGCTTATGGAGAGTTGCGCGAAATCGGCAGTTGGGTGAGCTCAACGCTTGGGACCTTGTTCCAAACAGAAGATCACCGGGAAGGCGTTCAGAGTTTTCTTGAGAAGCGTGCGCCTGAATTCAAGGGGCGTTAGACCTTAAACCTATGGCTCTCTTCTTCGATCAGGACTGGTTTGACCAGCAGCTTAAGGCATTGAACCGGAACCATGAGGACGTCGCCGCTCTGCTGCGTCTTTCGTCAATGCAGGTCGCGGAGATCTGGAAAGATCAGCGGGAGCTTCTGCCTCACGAGGTTGCCGCTTTGGCAAAGTTTCTCGATAAAACGCCCGCAGATGTGGCAGATCATGCGGGGGTTTCGACTCCTGTGCCGATGGAGTCTGAGGGGGCGGACCTCGCGGCGGTTCTCGTGCGGCTCGACGAAATGAGTGGCCGCCTGGACAGAGTCGAGCGCGCCCTTGTCGATCTAAAAACGCTGGTGCTGGAACTGCGGGCGCTCAAGCCAGGCACAGAATAACCGAAGGATGTCTCATGCGTGATATGCACTATCCCGGACGCTCCACCGTCCATTCCATGAATGGCATGTGTGCCACGTCGCAGCCGCTTGCAGCGGAAGCGGCGGTCAATCTTTTGCGGCACGGGGGAAATGCGGTCGATGCTGCCATCTGCGCCAGTGCTGTCCTTTGTGTTGTTGAGCCATACAATACCGGGATAGGCGGGGACTGTTTTGCGTTGCTGTCAAAAGGAGGCAGTGGCGATGTCATCGGCATCAACGGGTCGGGCCGAGCGCCCAAGGGAGCGAGTGCTGCGAAGCTCAGAGATCAAGGTATCGAAGATATCGGTCTCACAAGCGTGCATTCAGCGACTATTCCTGGCGCGATCGATGCCTGGGACCGTCTGTTGAAAGACCACGGGACGATGGGGTTTGAGGAGGTGTTGGCTCCTGCAATCCGTTTTGCAGAAGAGGGCTTTCCCGCGTCTCCCCGCGTGTCTCTGGAATGGCGATATCTCGCGGACCATCTGAAGAAAGATCCGGATGCGGCGGCTCATTACCTCACGAACGGGGCAGGGCCTGAGGTTGGGCAAGTAGTGCGGATGCCAGCGCTCGGGGCCACATTGCGTTTGATCGCGAAAAAGGGGCGAGCCGGATTTTATGAAGGCGAGGTCGCGGAAGATCTGGTGGCAAAACTCACAAGCCTTGGCGGTGAGCATACACTGGAGGATTTTGCCTCGACGCAGGCTGATTATGTCACGCCGATACGGACCGACTATCGTGGTCGCCAGGTATTGGAAATCCCACCCAATGGGCAGGGGATCACCGCGCAGATCGCGTTGAATGTTCTGGGGCATTTTGATCTCGGCAAACTGGATCCGCACGGACCGGAACGGTTTCATCTGGAAATGGAAGCCTGTCGTCTGGCTTACGATTTGCGCGACAGATATGTTGCTGACCCTGGGTTTGGTGAAGTTCCCATAGACGAGCTGCTTAGTGCTCAGACGGCTGCGGCGCTTGCTGAACGGATTGATCCGAACCGGGCGCTCAAGGATATTGCAGCTAACCGGGACCCTCTCAATCGAGATACGGTCTATCTGACAGTGGTCGACAAGGACCGGAACGCCATCTCTTTCATCAACTCCCTCTATCTGGCGTTCGGCTCCGGGATCACGGGTCCAAAGAGTGCAGTGATCATGCAGAACCGCGGCGCTGGGTTTGTTCTCACCGAAGGTCACCCGAACTGCCTCGAAGGTGGTAAGCGTCCGCTCCACACCATCATCCCGGGCATGCTCGTGGAAGATGGAAAGGCGACCATGCCCTTTGGTGTGATGGGCGGTGCTTTCCAGCCCGTGGGTCATGTGCATCTGATGACCAATTTTATCGACTTCGGTATGGATGTTCAGGAAGTCCTGGACAGTCCCCGTATGTTCCCCGGTGCATCTGGTATTGAAGTTGAAAAAGGGATCGACACCGCAGTGCGTGAAGGTCTGGAAGCGCGGGGACATGCTGTTACAAATGCGCTTCTGCCACTTGGTGGGGGGCAGGCGATTTATCTCGACCCTGTTTATGGAGGATTGGTCGGGGGCTCAGATCCGCGCAAAGATGGCGCAGCAATCGGTTATTAGCCCACTGACCTTATGCCTTGCGAGTGATTGCAGGGGGTATGGCTGCTTCAGTGTCAAGGTCATCCGTTGCCCCGTAGGCATTGGCGGCGGTTTGTCTTGCCCGCACACGTGCATTTGGGTCGCGCGGCCATTGCCAGTGCTGGTCCACATATTGAGCGAGGAAGGGGGCTGCAGGTCCCTGCCGGTAGGGAACGCGGCGATCGGTCGCCCGGCGCAAGGGTGGGTCTACAAGTTTTGGTTTGTCGTTCGTGCTGGCATGCGCTTTGTCCGCCTTGATTTTTGGGCGGCCTGGATTGTGCGGAAAGCTTGTTCCAGATATGCGCGTAACACGATTCATACCCCTAACGGAGCAAGAAACCGGCCACCGAATTTGCACCAGATTGGGACAGATCCGCAGCTTTAACCAATAATTTTAGTCATTTCTTCGCAATGTTCCTTGGCCCTTTCTTAACAGCCATCCCGCATTATTGCTCCTGTAATTCAGGCGTACCGCTAAGTGGCGGATCTGACCGGGACCACCGGTTTAAAATGGGGTGTAGTGTAGTGTTGCGTGATCGACGTAGTTGGCGCGGGCAAAAAGCTGAGGCGGGCGAACGCACTCAGCAGACATCGCCTACAGAAACGGCAGACATCGCGCCAAGCGGGTCTGAGCTCGATGCGCTCGGATTGGAAGCTATCACCGAAGTGGGTGACGTTTTCTACGAATGGACACTCGATAAAGACCGTCTCACATGGGCGGGCAACGTCTCATCCGTCTTAGGTATTGATCAATCCTCTGCACTTTCTTCTGGACGCGGTTATGCATCGCGTCTTGTGCCCAATAAGGGTACGACCCGTTATGAAGCCATTGTCACCGAGGGAATGCGTGATAATGGATCGGGGGTTCCCTATCAGATCGAGTATGCGATCAGAAATGATCAGGGCGTTGAGAACTGGGTGGAGGACCGAGGTCGCTGGTTTGGTGATACTGAAGGCCGCCCTGTGCGGGCTGTCGGTGTGGTACGGATCATTACTGGTCGCCGCCAGCGGGATGAAGAACTCAATTTCCTTGTGACCAATGATGAGCTGACGGGGCACGTTAACCGCGCGCGTCTGAAGGATCTGCTTGGGGAGACCCTTGTCGATTTGCGACGGAATGAACGGCAGGGCGCTTACCTTGTCGCGGCGATCGACAATCTGGCGCTTATCAACGAAGCCTATGGGTTTGACGTGGCCGACCAGGTTATTGTTGCAGTTGGCAACCGATTGCTTGGAGAACTTAGAGGGAGCGATGTTATCGGTCGGTGTTCGGGCAATAAGTTCGGCATCATCCTCTCAAATTGTTCCGACCAACAAATGCACGCGACGTCTGAGCGTCTGTTGAGTGTTGTTCGCGATTTGGTGATTGAGATTGATGCGGGGCCTGTCGCATCGTCGGTGTCGATAGGGTGTGTGTCGTTGCCGGCGAGCGCTAAGACGCCTCAGGCGGCTATGATGCGGGCTGAAGAGGCGCTGACTGAAGCCAAGAATTCCCGCCGGGCGTCTTACTCTGCTTTCGAGCATAGTCCAGAACGTGAAAAAGCGCGGCGGAGCAACCTGAAGATTGCGGATGAACTTCTGGCCGCCCTTAATGAACGCCGATTGACACTTGCCTTCCAACCCCTGGTTTCTGCAGAGACCCTTGACCCTGTTCTTCATGAAACGTTGATCCGGCTGCGACAGCGGGACGGCGAAGTGGTCCCCGCCGGCCGCTTCATTCCTATTGCGGAAAAGCTCGGCCTTGTCCGCCTGATTGATCACCGTGTTCTGGAGTTGGCTTTTGAGGAGCTGGTTCATACAAACCGGCCGCAGCTCGCCATAAACGTCTCCGGTTTCACGATTACCGACTCGGTTTGGCTCGACATGTTTCTGGCGCTGACAAAATCGCACCCGGGTGCTGCGGAACGACTTGTGGTCGAGATTACGGAAACAGTTGCGATTGAGGAGATCGGCGAAAGCCAGCAGTTTGTTCGTACGGTTCGAAATCAGGGGTCGAAAGTTGCGATTGATGATTTCGGCGCTGGCTACACGTCGTTCAGGAACCTCAAACGCCTTGATGTGGACCTGGTGAAGATCGACGGTTCCTTTGTGGAGGGCCTCGTTCACAAGCCTGACAATCAAATGTTCCTGAGAAGCTTTGTCGACCTGGCACGAAATTTTGGCATACCTACAGTGGCGGAATTTGTGACGTGTGAGGGAGAAATCGACTATTTGCGTGAAATCGGCGTGGAATATCTACAAGGGTTCCATGTTGGTGAGCCTGTACTGCTTCCGCCATGGCGCGATCGCGAAGAAGAGCAGCGGGCCGTGACGGATGAAAAAGGCCGTGCCGTTTCATAGCGCGAGTGTCGCGGTGCGTAAGGCGCCCGCGGGCTGAGACTATTTTTCTTTGTCTTTACCGGAGAGTGCGGCCAGTTCTTTCTGAATTTCTTTGAGCTGTTGCTTCACCGTTTCCAGGTCATCGCCGTCTTCCTGGGACGCTTTCTTCGCGTCAGCCGCTTTCTCTCCGCGATTATTGTCTGAGCGCAGAGCAAAGGGAGAGAACATGCGGATGGCCTCTTCGAACATCGAAATGTTTCGCCGGATCTGCTCTTCGAACTGGTCGAACCTCTCTTTGCCGCCAAATGCAGAGGTCATTTTGTCGACGAGTTTGGAGCGTTCCTCGGCAAACGTATTCATGCTCATTTCGAGGTAAGACGGCACGAAACCCTGGAGGCTGTCGCCATAGAAACTGATCAGCTGGCGAAGAAAGGGCACCGGTAGAAGATTGTGTCCCTTTTGTTCCTGCTCAAAGATAATCTGGGTAAGGACGGACCGGGTGAGGTCCTCGGACGTCTTTGCGTCATGCACAAGGAAATCCTGACCTTCGCGGACCATGGTCGCCAGGTCTTCCAGCGTCACGTATGAGCTGGTCGCTGTATTGTAGAGCCGCCGGTTCGCATATTTCTTGATCGTGATCGGTTCGCCGGCATCTGTTTTCTTCTTTGCCAAGGATCGCCTCGTTATTCTGGCAGCCCGCATTGGTGTGGTCTGGGCATAGCCTTGTTTCTGGTCATTGTTGCGCGGCAGTGTTGCGATGCGCAAGTCTGTTGGTGCATCGCGGTAGATCAAAAGTAGGCACTTTGCCGTGCTGTTGGCCGTTTTCTGCCTTTTTGGGGTCTCCTGGACTGAAATAGACCGGGGGGCACTTGCTTCTAGGGAGGGTGATTGTGCGACGCAACAATTACTCTTTGCTGAACGCCCCGACAAACGGGCGCTGAATATCTGTATTGGGAGAAATTCTGCTGGTTGTCGCGGCCTATTAGCCCCAAACGCTCGTCCGGCTGGGGCTCATCTATCGGTTTTCGGACGATTGAGGATGTGGCCCGGTGCCTTGATGTCAGCTTGTGCTGTCGTCGCCGCGGCCAGGCGCAGGATAGACCCAGGATCCGGGGGGGCCGACATCCAAATGCACAAAGGGCCGGCTGGTCGGGTAGTAGCCGGCACCGCCCTTGCCCAAGGACTTGGCGACCCGGTAAAGCATGCCCACATCATGGAAGTCTTGGGTGAGATCCATGGCCATGCCCTGCATATGGAAGCTGTTTTCAGCGACTCCTTCCGACCGTGACGCCAGCCGCGCATTGGTCGTCGGCGATCGGTAGCCCGACATCGTATAGAGCGGTGCGCGGGACGGCGTTAGCTGGTCCACCTCCCACATAAGGTCCAGTAGGTCCGTGCTCATTTGGGTGGTGGTATTGGTTCTGAGATCCCTCATGAACCAGTTAATCGTGCTGAATGTCTCGGGCAAGTGTGCGCCGTCTGCCCAATAGGTGATGGTCAGTCGCTCTCCCGAATTCAGGCTCTGCATGCGAAGCGTCCGCTTATAAGGCGCGGAGGCCTGAACGATTGCCGGTGTAACAAGGGCACTTGCGACGGCAAGGCCTCCTGTCAGAATATGGCGGCGATTGGCCTTGGGTGTTTTAGGCAGTTTCGTCATAGGGCAGACTTTAGCGAAAGATCGGTGGGTGCCTCAAGAGACCGCATTTCAACAGTTGGACCGTTGGGCGACATGTCTCCGTTTTGCGCCTGTTCCTGTGCGGGGGTCGGTTTGGGGGGCATGTCGCGTTCGGGCACCATATGGGCGACGCGATATCCTTCCTCGCGAATTTGTTTCAGAACAAAGGGCAGGGCGGCGGCTGTCCTTGGTTTGGTGTCATGAAAGATAACAATCCCGCCCCTTTTTGACCGGATGTTGCGGACTGCGCGGTAGACCACAGCACGGGAGGAAATACGCCGCCAGTCGTCAGTGCCGACATCGCAGGAAAAAGTCGAAATGTTCCGCGCCGCGAGCCATCCCCTGAGCGCACTGGAATGGTTAAGACCGGGAAAGCGGAAGAACGGAGCAACTTTTACAAGTGCGGTCTCCGGGGCACCATCGAGAGCCGCCTGAATCTCTGAAATGCCCCGGGTGATCTGACGCGTTGCCCGGTTCCAACTGAGACGCCTTAGATTGCTGGGGTGGGAATAGGAGTGGGACGCAATTGTGTGCCCGCGCTGCGCTGCTTCGCGCACCAGATGGGGGTAGCGCTCTGCTCGCAGGCCTGTGAAAAAAAAGGTGGCTTTGACGCAATAATCGTCCAGCGTGTCCAGAATGCGGGGGGTGACGTCCGGATCCGGTCCGTCATCAAAGGTCAGCACTACCTCTTTCGGCTCAAGGGCAACCGTGCGGGCATATTGCATGGTGCCATAGCTTTGGACCTCTGCCGGGATCATGACAGTGCGGCTTGGGCCACCCGCCTCAAGGCAGGCGGCTGCCTGTTCATCGGCCTGCGCGGCCCCGTAAGCCGCAACCAGAAGTCCAAGCGCACACAGGCTTAACAGTGTTTTCTTCATTTCCCCACCCCCCGTAGAGAAACTCTCGCTTCTTATTCGGCCGTGACCCCTGGTGCCCAGCCCGGCGCCGCTAGTTCAAAGCCTGCAAAATCAAACCCCGGCGCTACGGTGCAGCCCACAAGCGTCCAGGCTCCAAGCGGTTCGGCGGCTTGCCATTCGTCTTTTTTGACAATGCCCTGGGGCCGCTCACCTGCCGGAATGTTGGGGCCCAAAGTGATGTGTTGCGGCTTATCCTCTCTCGTCGCTGCAACGGACAGGCGCAGGGGATCGCCCGCATACCAATGCCAGATTTCGGTGGCGTCTACTTTATGCCAATGAGACCGCTCGCCTGCTTTCAAGAGGTAATAAATCGCAGTGGAATGAGCACGGCTCCCACTATCTGAGGCATCATCGCGAAAGGTCTCGCAAAAGTGACCACCCTCCGGGTGGGGCTTAAGTCCGAGTGCGTCGATCAGTTGATCGGGCGTCATCAGCTCGCTGGCAGAGTTGTTGACCGGATTGCTGGATTGTCTACTCATACTTTGCTCCGCAGGCCGAGCGACCTTCTAGAAATTGTCCTTGCGATGCCGCACTTCCGTGAAGATTGCGGCAGCAGAGGCGCCACTCAAACCAACGATCTTCTGAATTTCATCACTGTCGGGACGCACAAATGGATTTGTTTTGCGCTCCAGCCCAATGGTTGTTGGGACGGTGGGTTCTCCCCGCGCGCGCAGTTTATCAATCTCTGCAATCCGAGCGGCGAGCTCCGCATTGCCGGGCTCGATGGTAGCCGCAAATTTGGCGTTGGCTTGTGTGTATTCATGCGCGCAATAGACTGTCGTGTCGTCCGGCAGCGCCATCAGCTTCTCCAGGGAAGACCACATCTGGTCTGGCGTGCCTTCGAAAACCCGTCCGCACCCTAGGGCGAACAGAGCGTCACCCACGAAAGCAATGCCTTCGTCTTCGAAATAATAGGCAATGTGTCCGAGCGTATGGCCGGGTACGCCGATGACACGCACTTCATGAGTGCCGAACAGGAAGGTGTCGCTGTCTCCAACTTCCTTCTCGATGCCCGGAATCTTGTCTGCTTCATCGCGCGGGCCGATGATGGTGCAGCCTGTCTTCTCCTGCAGTTCCAGATTGCCGCCGGCATGATCATAGTGGTGGTGGGTGTTCAGAACGTGTGTCAGTTCCCAGCCATGGGATTTTAGCGATGCCTCAATTGGCCCTACTTCCGGTGTGTCAATCGTCGCCGTCGTATCGGCTTCCGGATCGTGAATGAGGTAGCCATAATTGTCACTTAGGCAGGGTATTTGATGGATCACAAGCTTGGACATGATTGCTCCGGGCGCGGGATGATGATGCCTGCAGCGTAACGCTGTTCCATGTCAAAATGAACCGGTTGGGTAACTGTTTCCCCTGTTTTGGTGCCGGTGTTAACTCCGTTTTCCACCAATTTCTGGTAGTTTGTCGCCATGTACCCAGATGTTGTTGATCTCAGAAGCTTCTATGCCAAGCCTTTAGGCCGTGTTGCCCGGCGGCTGATAGGGCATCAGTTGCGCAATGTCTGGCCCAATGTGACCGGTATGACCCTTGCCGGGTTTGGATATGCGACACCTTACCTCCGGCCCTTTTTAGGAGAGGCGACCCGTGTGCTGGCGTTGATGCCTGCAGAACAGGGCGTCGTGCGTTGGCCATCGGATGGACCGGGGCTTGTCGCGTTGGCGGAAGAGACGCACCTTCCTTTGCCTGATGAATGTGTCGACCGATTGGTGCTGGTCCATTCGGTTGAAAACAGCGAAGCCTTGCGGGCCTTGTTACGCCAGGCGTGGCAGGTCCTGGCGCCTGGAGGCCGATTGCTCATCGTCGCACCGAACAGACATGGTTTCTGGGCCCGCCGGGACAAAACCCCGTTTGGACACGGGCGCCCTTTCACGCGGATGCAGCTGACCGACCTGCTTCGCGGAGCGATGTTCACGCCAACGCTGTGGCGGTCATGTCTGTTTATGCCGCCCTTCGGTGTACGCCCCTTTTTGCGATCTGCTGTAGCGTGGGAACGGCTCGGGCAGATTGGAGGGGGCCGGTTTGCGGGGGTGATCCTGGTTGAGGCGGCGAAGCAAATGTATGCGACACCACCGCTTGCGGTTGAGAACGGGGTGCGACGTCGGCTGGCGGCACCCGTTGGCAGTTTAGCCGCGGGCAATGTCACAGGAAACGTGACAGGACGCGACGGATCAGCCACCATGCCCCACCCCGACCACAAAGCTGACTAGGTAGAGGTTTGCCCATGAAAATGATCGTCGCAATTGTGAAGCCCGCGGTAACGGAGCCTGTGATGGACGCCCTTGCCGAGATTGGTATATCCGGCCTCACGGTGAGTGAGGTGAAGGGGCATGGACGTCAAAAGGGGCAGACGGAGATCTATCGAGGTGCAGAATATCAGGTGACGCTCGTCCCAAAGGTGCGTTTTGAAATCGCTGTCGAAGATTCTGTTGTTGACAGTGTCGTCGAGACGATCCGCAAGACTGCCTCTACGGGCAAAATCGGCGATGGCAAAGTATTTGTGATGGATCTTGCATCCGCTGTGCGTATTCGCACGGGTGAACAGGATTCAGACGCGATCAGCGCCTGAACGCCCGCTCCTCAACGCCGTTTCAGCAGAAATACTGCCTCTTCGGCCATTAGATTGTCGAAGAAGCCTGGATTGCGCGCTTGTCTCACGTTGCCACCTGACAGCATCAGGCCTTGAACGACTTCCAGATCAAGCTCTGCGCAGAGTTTGACGAAGTCCGTTACTGTACAGAGATGAATGTTCGGCGTATCGTACCATGTGTCCGACAGGATATCTGTGACAGGCATGCGCCCCAGCAGTCCCAACTGAAATCTGTTCTTCCAGTGTCCGAAATTCGGGAACGACACGATCACATGGCGGCCAATACGTCTCATCTGACGGAGAACTGCGCCGGGATTTCGTGTTGCCTGAATGGTCTTGCTCAAGATCACATAGTCAAAAGCGTCTTTTGGATAGTCGCCTAGGTCCTGGTCTGCATCTCCCTGAATGACCGACAGGCCGCGGGTCACACAGGCGTTCACACCTTCTTGTGAGATCTCCACACCGCGACCGTCCACATTGCGTTTTGTCGCGAGGATCTCCAGCAGTTCGCCTTCTCCGCAACCCACGTCAAGCACCCGTGAGGACGGCTCCACCAGGTCCGCGATGATGGAAAGGTCGCGCCGGTTATCGAGGGGTTTCAGAGCCATCAGGCAAGACCCCGCCGCTCGGCCGCGCTGTCGATGAAGCCGCGGAGGGTTGAAAACATTTCCGGCTCATCCAGCAAGAACGCGTCGTGCCCCTTGTCGGAGTCGATTTCGACAAAGCTTACATTGGCGGCGACGGCATTCAGGGCATGCACGATCTGCTTGTTGTAAGTCGTCGGGTAGTGCCAATCACTCGTAAAGGAGACAACACAGAAGCGTGTCTGCGTCTCTTTGAAGGCATTGGCAAGCGAGTCGTCATGGCCCGCCGCCAGATCGAAATAGTCCATCGCACGGGTAATGTAGAGATAGGAGTTGGCATCGAACCGGTCGACAAAGGTTGATCCCTGATGCCGCAAATAGCTCTCAATCTGGAAATCCGGCCCAAAGCCATAGGTAAACTCGTCGCCGTCCTGAAGGTTCCTGTCGAACTTCTGGAAGAGCGAGCTTTCGGACATATAGGTGATGTGGGCGGCCATGCGTGCGACGGCGAGGCCCTTGCGTGGTCTCGTTCCGTGCTCGTAATAGGCGCCGTCATGCCATTCAGGATCTGCCTGGACAGCCTGGCGGCCCACCTCGTGGAAGGCAATGTTCTGCGCAGAGTGACGGGCGGCCGTCGCTATGGGGATGGCCGAGAAAACCCGGTCCGGATAGGAACTGGCCCATTCCAGCGTCTGCATGCCGCCCATGGAGCCGCCGGCAACGCAAAAAAGCTTGTCGATGCCCAGATGGTCCACCAGCTGCACCTGGGCACGCACCATGTCGGCAATGGTAATGACGGGGAACTCCAGCCCGTAGGGCTTGCCTGTTTCCGGGTTGATCGACTCCGGCCCCGTGGTTCCCTGACAGCCGCCGATCACGTTCGGGCAAATGACGAAGAACCGGTTCGTGTCGATGGGGCGGCCAGGACCAATCATCAGGTCCCACCAGCCCTCTTTGCCGGTAGCCGGATGGATATTGGCCGCGTGCTGATCCAGGGTCAGCGCATGACAGACCAGCACCGCGTTCGATTTGTCGGCGTTCAGGGTGCCGTAGGTGTTGTAGGCCTGGACCACGGGTGTGAGATCCTCACCGGAGTCGAGACGCAAGGGCTCGTCCGATTGAAACGTGAGCATTTCAAACGCCAAATTCTGCTCATCTTGGTTCCGGGACTGATCGCCGGATTGATCTGCACTTGTACCCATCGGTCCGCAAGGCTCAGACATTGCTCTTCGGCTGCGCCTGAGTAGTCTCTCTGTCTTTCAATTTGCCGTACAAAAAGGGTGCTTAGCTAGAGGCGCAAGTCCCTGATTGTCAACGTTTTCTTTGATTTTAACCTTTCCGGCCCCTATGAATAGCCGCGCATGGCTCGTGGACGGTAAACATATCTCGACGACGCATTGAAGGACGGAACTATGACAGTGCCAAAGCCGAAGTCTGGGCTTCAACCACAACCGGGTATCATGGATATTGTGCCCTATGTCGGTGGCCGGGAAAGTGCGCATGGGGTTGAGCGGGTGTTCAAGCTCTCTGCGAACGAGACCCCTTTGGGGCCAAGCCCCAAGGCGGTGGAGGCATTTCGGGCCGTTGGTGACAGTCTGGAGATCTATCCGGATGGGTCCGGCTTGGCGCTGAGGGAGGCTATTGCCGACCGGTTTGGTCTCAATGCTGAGCGTATCGTGTGTGGTGCCGGGTCAGATGAGCTTCTTCACCTGTTGGCGCAGTCTTACCTGGGGCCGGGCGATGAAGCCATTGTGAGCGAGCACGGCTTTCTGGTCTATCCGATCATCACGAAAGCAGCCGGAGCGAAAGTGGTGACTGTTGCCGAGACAGATTTTACGGCCACGGTGGATGCCTTTCTCGCTGCGCAATCTGATGCGACGCGGGTCGTATTTCTGGCAAACCCCAACAATCCGACAGGGACCTATATTCCGACGGATGAGGTGCGCCGTTTGCGTGCGGGCTTGCGTGATGACGTGCTTCTCGTGCTCGACGCGGCTTACGCGGAATATGTCCGGAAGAACGACTATGAAGCAGGGATTGAGATGGTCGCCACGCATGAAAATGTGGTGATGACCCGGACTTTCTCAAAAATCTATGGCCTTGCGGCCTTGCGGCTGGGTTGGGCCTATTGTCCTGAAGCGGTGGCGGATGTCTTGAACCGTATTCGCGGGCCTTTCAACGTGAACACGCCTGCTCTGATGGCGGGTGTGGCGGCGATGAAAGATCAGGCTCATGTGGAGCGGGCGGCGGATCATAATGAGACCTGGGCTTCGTGGCTCACCCAAGAGATTACAGCGCTTGGCCTTGAAGTGCTGCCGGCGTCTGCGAACTTCCTGAGCATTCGTTTTCCGAGTGCGGCAGGCAAGTGCGCCCAAGACGCCGATGCGTTTCTCATGAAACGGGGATTGATCCTGCGCGGTGTGGGTGCCTATGGCATGCCCGATTTTTTGCGTTTGAGTGTTGGAACAGAAGAAGCGAACCGCCTGGTGGTTGAGGCGCTCACTGAGTTTATGAAGGAAAGCGCATGAGCGGGGACACGCATTTTGACCGGGTGGCCCTTATTGGTTTGGGTTTGATCGGATCGTCTCTCGGCCATGCCATGAAGCGGGCGGGGCTTGCAGGTGAAATTGTAGGGTCGGCACGCTCTGAGGCCACGCGGGCACGCTCGCTCGAAATCGGCTTTATCGACCGGGCGGAAGCCAGCGCCGCTGAGGCCGTGAAAGGAGCCGACCTTGTTGTCCTCTGTACACCCGTCGGCGCGGTGGGCGCGGTTGCACAAGAAATTAGCGGGCATTTGGCTCAAGGTGCCATCCTCACCGATGTCGGATCGGTGAAAGCATCTCTTATCGATGATATGGGACCTCATGTGCCGGAAGGCGTTCACTTCATCCCAGGGCACCCCATCGCGGGGACGGAGCAAAGCGGTCCGGACGCCGGTTTTCCGGAACTCTTTGAGGGGCGCTGGTGCATTCTGACGCCGCTTGCCGATAGCGACCCTGAGATGGTCGCGAAGCTGTCGCGTTTCTGGGAAGCCTGTGGGTCGAAGATTGATGTGATGGATGCCAAGCATCACGATCTCGTCCTGGCGATTACTAGTCATCTGCCGCATCTCATCGCCTACAATATCGTGGGCACAGCGGATGATCTGGAAACGGTGACGAAGTCGGAAGTGATCAAATATTCTGCCGGTGGTTTTCGGGACTTCACCCGTCTCGCCGCGTCTGACCCGACTATGTGGCGGGATGTGTGTCTGAACAATCGCGATGCTATCCTGGAAATGTTTGGGCGTTTCTCAGAAGATCTGGCTGCCATGCAACGGGCCATTCGCTGGGGGGACGGAGATGCGCTGTTTGATCTCTTTACGCGCACCCGGGACATTCGCCGGTCGATTGTCGATGCGGGTCAGGAGGTGGCAGCGCCGAACTTTGGCCGTGATCCTGCAAAAGAGGATTGAGTTTCAGTCGGGCTCAGTAGAGCGGTTCAAGCCGCGCTGCTGCGATAGGTCCCAAAAAGAGAACGCCGTCTTTCATCGCTACGGGCAGACGGACACGGCCTGTTTCTTCTCCCTGCATGCTTGAAAGAGCCACCATGCCCGCGAAAGCAAGGCGGGCGCTCTGCTGGGAGACGATGTCTGCTGCGACAAGCGCATTGATCAACCCATCAAGATTTCCAACGCTGGTGCGGAAGCGACCCTCGGGGCGGCCCAAGCGGTCCAGCTTCACCTCTCCTTCGCCCGTCATCTCAATCGGGCCCCACTGAAGCGCGAATTCCGAGATGGCGAGGCTTGTGCCGTGCGCCGCGGCATCGGGCAGGAAGGTGGCTACGCCATCAGGAAAGCTTGGCGGAATGTCTTTGATGCGTGTCTGGGCTTCCAGATGGGTGATTTCGCTCCCGGCCCAGGTCGTCTCACCAAGATCCGTCCAGGAAATGTCCTCCCCTCGCAGGGCGACGTCGAAAGCGGTTCCCTCACCCTCAGGCGAGGGGCGCCCATGAAGTTGGAGCCTGCCTGCAGCTGCCCCGCCCGCGAGCACGGGGTCTCCATCCGATTGGTAGGTCCGCACCGCTGAGAGATTCTGAATGTCGGCAGACAGGCGTTGTTCTTCTGAACTTTCATCTACATAGCTTGCCCAAAACACGTCTGAGCTAAGGTTGAGCGTGAAATTCTGTTCCGTACCGTCTTGAGGTTCGGAATAGTGGAGACGCTGGCTGCCTGGAATATCCACAATGACATGGTTGAGTTTGTAAGCGAGTGTCTGCGCACTCACCATATCTGCTTCCCAGGCCCATGGGCGGGACGCATCGGGTGCGCCAATACGGCCCCCTTCAATGTCTACCTGGATCCGATAGGGATAGCCCCCGGTCTCAAGCTTATTCCAGCTGACAGCGATCCCCTTGACTGCTTGCTCCTCCTGCCACTTGACGACGGCACCTTCCACCCGGTCTGCGACACTGACCCACCAGAGCGAGTAGGCAGCAGCGCCTAAAGCAACGAGAAGGAAGGGCAAGATCAGCGACCAGCGGATGTTTTTCATAGGCTCAGGCAAACGGCTCATAAGGGGTTTTACATTTCGTCAGTCGGTCTGTAGGCGCGACTGCCTTTTGGGGGATAGAGGAAGACCTGATAGATTTCCAAGTGTTCAAGCTAACAGTTAAGCAAGCGTCACGACATCATGCAGGATTTATGGGTATTTGGATATGGCTCGTTGATGTGGCGCCCCGGATTTCCCTTTGTCGCTAGATATGCTGCGCGTCTTCATGGTTATCACAGGTCCTTTTGTGTGTTTAGTCATGTACATCGCGGAACCAAGGAGCGGCCGGGGCTGGTTTTCGGCCTGGATCGCGGCGGTTCTTGCCGCGGTTTTGCCTATCAGGTTGCGCCTGAACATGCGGACGCGACGCGGGTTTACCTGCAAGAGCGCGAGCAGGTGACCAGCGTCTATCTGGATGTCACGCGGCCTTTGGTCCTGTTGGATGGTCCCTTGCCCAAGGTCGAGGCGCTTTGCTTCATCGTTGATCGGGATCATGAACAATATGCGCACAAGCTCGATTTCGAACGTCAGGTTGAGTTGATTACACATGGGGAAGGCCGTTCAGGTAAAAACCCCGACTATCTTCAAAGCACCGTCGAACATCTGCAGGAAATGCAGATCAGTGATCATGGTTTAGAGAAGCTTTGGCGCGCTGTAGAGCAGCGTCTAGGTCAATCGTCTCCGCACCGGTAAATTTCATCAGGCGATGTAGTGCCTTCCGCAGACCTTCCTCGCGCGCGGCACTGAGCTTAACGCCTTTTTCAAGCCATAGGCCTTTTACCTCGACACGGCCTTCTTTACGGTGAACCTTGATGTCCGCCCTGCCGGTGAATTTCGTTCCTTCCATAATGGGGAGAACGTAATAGCCATATTTGCGTTTTTTCTCGGGCACAAAAATCTCGACCCGGTAGTCAAAGCCAAACAGGCGCTCCGCGCGTTTGCGATCCCGCACAACCGGATCGAACGGACTCAGAAGCCGAAGGCGCTTTGGTGGGGGCTTTAAGGCTTCCAGCTCATCTTCAATTGACGCTAGTGCAACAGACTTGCGCCATGTGCCGTCACTTCCCTCTATCTCCACGGGGATCAGATCCCGGCCCATTTGTTTTTCAACCCATTCGGCAGCCTGGCGGTTGGACACGCTTGCCCAATAGGCGGCGATTTCGCCATGGGTGGCGGGCCCGAGACGGGTGAGTGCCTCCCGGCATTTCCAGTCGATGGTTTGGGCGAGGCTCGGTTTTTCCTGCCGGTGGCAATCCTCGATACAGGTCTCGGCCAGATCGTAGACTTTCTGAAAGCCTTCGCGCCGGGCAATGGCCAATTCTCCGGAGCGCCAGAGATATTCAAGGGCTGTTTTTGAAGGCCCCCAGCCCCACCAGGCGCCCTGTCCCTTGTCCTCAAAGTCGCGGGACATGAGGGGCCCTTCCTTTTTGATGCGGGCTTTGACGGCTCTGATGACTTTAGGCCCATCGGGGCCCAACCGTTTCTTCCAGTTCTCACGATCGAGATTGCTTTTTGCGTGGGCAAAGCGATGGCGCCAATAGGGGTAGAACTCTGTCGGTATGAGGCAGGCATCATGGGTCCAGTGTTCGAACAATGACCCACGTTCTTCGTGAAGCTCCTTCAGATGTTTGTGGCGATAGCCGTCCGCTCTTGAGTGAAGGATCATGTGATGTGCGCGCTCAACAGTATTGATGCTGTCGAGTTGCACATATCCGAGTTGATGGATGAGCTCTTGCAGCCGGTCCGCGTTGAACGGCCCGCTCTTTTGTCGACCGAATCCCTGTTTATTCAGCAGCAGGGACTTCGCGTCTGCATTTGATATCTTCAGTGTCACGTTATTGTCAGCCGCACCGTGAATAACCGCACTCAGTACAGGTATCGCAGCCTTCCTGGCGGATAAGGGAGCGGTCGCCGCAGCGTGGGCAGCTGGCTCGTCGTGGGCCATCTGTGTCCCCTGCGACCTTCTGCAGTGCTTCCGAGATCGGGCGGCCTTCATTCTTGGCGATGAAGCCGATATCGATCATATGCTGTTCAATGACTTCGCCAATGGCGGCGAGAAGGCTTGGAATGTAACGTCCGTCTACCCAGGCTCCGCCGCGCGGGTCAAAGACGGCTTTCAGTTCTTCCACGACAAAGGTGACGTCGCCGCCGCGCCGGAAGACAGCGGAGATCATCCGTGTCAATGCCACCGTCCAGGCATAGTGCTCCATGTTTTTGGAGTTGATGAAGATCTCAAAAGGCCGGCGGCGCCCATCCTGCAGGATGTCGTTCAGGGTGATGTACATGGCATGGTCGCTTTCTGGCCATTGCAGCTTGTAGGTGAAGCCAGGCAGGACCGAGTCGCGCTCTAGAGGAGACGACATGTAGACCACACCGTCGCGCTCGATTGTTTCGGGCGTAAGCCTTGGGGCTTCCAAGGGGAGCGCTGCCTGGCCTTCTGCCTTTTCCGTTTCTGACGCCGGTGTCGTTGACAGAACGGAGCCCCGCACATCGCTTGGGCGATAGGTGGTGCAGCCTTTAAGGCCCATTTGATAGGCGTCGCGATATACCGACTTGAACTCTTCAAAGCTCAAATCTTCCGGGCAGTTGATAGTCTTGGAAATTGAGCTGTCGATATATTTTTGTACGGCTGCCTGAACCCTGACATGGTCCGTCGGGCTTAAGTCTTCCGTTGTCACGAAAGTCTCCGGCAGAGGGGCGTCCTCGCCATACCGTTCGCGATATTGCGCGACCGCATAGTCAGTGACTTTCTCCTCCGTGCGGGAGCCGTCCGGCATCAACACTTTGCGCGTATAGTCCAATGCAAAAATGGGCTCGATGCCGCTGGAGACATTGCCAGCAAACAGGGAGATCGTTCCCGTTGGCGCGATAGAGGTGAGGAGTGCGTTTCGAATGCCGTGTTCTTCAATCGCGGCCCGTACGTCTGCATCAAGGCGTTTAACGGTTTCGCCTGCGAGATAGGCTTGGCTCTCGAAGAGCGGGAATGCGCCTTTCTCTGCAGCGAGGTCTACCGATGCGAGGTAGGCGGCTCTCTGCAGCGCGTGCATCCAGGTCTCAGTGAGTTTGAGACTGTCATCGCTGCCATATCGCGTGCCGCACATCACAAGAGCATCGGCCAGTCCGGTGACGCCGAGCCCGATGCGCCGCTTGGTCTTGGCTTCATGTTCCTGGCTCGCCAAGGGGAAGCGGGAAATGTCGATCACATTGTCCATGCCCCGTACGGCGACACGCACCAACCTGTCCAGCTCCTCAAGGTCAATATGCGCTTCTTCGCTGAAGGGGGCTCTGACCAAGCGCGCGAGATTGATCGATCCCAAAAGGCAGGCGCCGTAGGGCGGCAAGGGTTGCTCCCCACAAGGGTTGGTCGCGTGAATGGTCTCGCAATAGGCGAGATTGTTCTGCTTGTTGATGCGGTCAATGAAGATGACGCCAGGTTCTGCATAAGCATAGGTGGCTTCCATGATCTTGTCCCAGAGCGCCTGGGCTTTGATTGTTTTGTAGGTCTTGCCTGCGAAGGTGAGTGGCCAATCGGCATCGGCTTCTACAGCTTCCATAAAGGGATCGGTCACCAGCACGGACAGGTTGAACATGGTCAGCCTGCCGGCTTCCTGCTTCGCCTCGATAAAGTCTTCAATGTCGGGATGGCTGCAGGTCATTGTCGCCATCATGGCGCCCCGTCTGGAGCCTGCCGACATGATGGTCTGGCACATAGCGTTCCAGACATCCATAAAGCTCAAAGGACCGGAGGCATCTGCGCCGACGCCTTTCACCTCGGCACCTTTAGGGCGCAAAGTAGAGAAGTCATACCCAATGCCGCCGCCCTGTTGCATGGTGAGCGCCGCTTCTTTCAGCGCCTCGAAAATGCCCCCCATGTCATCAGGGACGTCGCCCATGACAAAACAATTGAAGAGCGTGACGGAACGTTCGGTCCCCGCGCCCGCAACGATGCGTCCTGCGGGCAGGAATTGAAATCCTTCCAGCGCTTGGCTGAACGTATTTGTCCACTTGGCGCGGTTTTGCGGCGCTTCTGCCTCCGCGAGGGCGCCTGCAATGCGGGCCCAGGTTGCCTCAACAGTCGCATCTGCAGGCAGGGTGTCTGACCCGGCAAAGCGGTATTTCATCTGCCAGATTTGGTCAGCAATGGGGATCAGTGGGTCAGGCGTTGTCATCTGCAGTCCAGCTAAGACGGGGTGGGTGAAGAGCCCTGATCTTGATGTGCGGCCCGTCAGATAAATGTTCTCTTTATGTTCTTATGATACCTCACCGGCATAAAAGAACCAATCGAATTTCGCTTTGAACAATAGGGAGAACAATGGTGGGAGAAGGTTAAACCTTGCTGACTTCCTTGGCCGCTGTCTGACTGGCGGCTGTCTCGGGGTCGAAGCCCGCTTCCAGCAAGAGCTTGTCGGTTGCGGTCTCGATCCGCGTTTCGAGCTCCTTCATAAACTCCGGCCGCTTCAGGCCCGGCGCGATGGGCGGTAAAAATTCAATCACGATGGTGCCGGGTTTGCGCTCGAGCTTTCGCCGTGGCCAAAACAGGCCGGAGTTGAGAGCGACAGGGACGCAAGGCACGTTCAGGTGGCTGTAGAGGCCCGCGACGCCCGGCATGTATGGATTGCGCGCACCGGGTGCTGCGCGGGTCCCTTCCGGAAAAATGATCAGGTGCCGGTCTTCAGCGGCTGCGTCAGCTGCCTGACGAAGCATTTTGCGGAGCGCCTTGGGGCCGTCAGACCGGCGAATGGCAATCATGCGGGCCTTCTGCACGTACCAGCCATAAAGCGGGATATAGAGAAGCTCCTGTTTCAGAACTAGCGCCGGGTGATCGACGATGGCGAGCAGGCTTACCGTTTCCCACATGGATTGATGTTTGGAGGCGACCACACAGGCTGTTGCGGGCACATTTTCCAGGCCCCTCACTTCGTAGGTCGTGCCAGCGATCACCTTCAGAAGCCACATGTTCCAGCGACCGACCGTGCGCATCAGCCAGACGGCATATCTTGACGGGCCTAAGAGGAGTGGCAGGCCGATAAGGCCGGCAATGACAGACGTCCCGTAGAACAGGATGTTGAACAGAACGGATCGAAATAAGAGCAAAAGATGGTCCCCTTCCGGCCAGAACAGCTGGTCTCAGGTGCCTTCCAGCGATCACGCTTCCTCCAGGCTACCCAGTCGCACCAGCGTTAGCAGAAATTTGGAGTATTCCGCAATGAGGAGGCGGCTTGTGCCGGAGTACCGCCACCACTCATCCAGATGCACCCCGTCATGGAAGACCGGGTGTCCTCGGAGCTCGACCGTGGGCATTGTGTGGCCAAGTTCCCGGAGTGCCCGCGGCAAGTGGTAGGCGCTGGTGACCACAAGCAAGCTTTGGAACCCGTTGGCTTCCGCCCATGACGCTGTCTCAGCGGCATTTCCGATCGTGTTCTCTGCCCGCCAGTCCATATCGACGCAGCAGTCAAACAAGGCTTTGTCGGGGCTCAGGAGGTCGCTGAGTTGCTCTTTGGTGACCTCCGGGTGAACACCAGACACGAGCAGCCTGGCCCCTTTGCCGCTTGTGAGTAGCTCCATGGCGGCATCAATACGCTCAGGACCGCCCGTGAGCACGACAATGGCGTCAGCGGATGGTTGGGGGCCTGCCTGATCGGATTTGGGAATTTCGCTCAGGAACCAGAGAAATCCACCTGCGTAACCAAGCACAAGGACTGTCAGGCCGGTGAGGGCCAGCCTTAGTCGTTGGGGCAGTGTTCCCCAGATGGACTTGAGTGTCGCGTACATGGCCGCTGGTCGCTCATGTTCCCAGAAAGGTACAGATTAACATGACGATTATAGGTGATATTGCCCATTTTCGGCGGTTTTTTGGCGTTTGTGCCTTTGGCCTTGGCTGGCTTGCGATTGGTGCCAGATATTTCTCAGCAGGCCGCATTTTCGAACCACAAAAGTCTGCAACTTTTGTTGAAAGTGCTCTAGATCATCCGGCCTAGGACGCGGAGCACCGTGATTCTCGCCGCTATTGTGGTGGTGAGTGCCACAATTGCCGGGACCAGAAGCAGCCATGGATAGTCACTCAGCATGAGACCCGGCACGGGGAGGAGAAAAGCGCCCCCTTCAGAGCCCAGCCAGGTGATGGTGAGGAAGGTGAGGATGGCAGCGCCAAGACCGCTCACACCGCCTCGCAAGCCTAACTGAAGGAAATGTCGTTGGACTTCGTTTGCGACGAACTCGTCGGGGGCGCCGACCAGATGCAGGACTTCGACGCTTTCATGGTTGGCCGCGAGGCTCGCCCGTGTGGCGAAGACGACGATCGCGATGGTGGTCAGCGCGATCAGGGTCAGGATGCCAATCGACAGCCAGACGGCAGACCGGGCGGCGCCCAGAAGCTCGCCGAGCCATTGTCTGTGGGTGTCGAGTTCAATGCCGGGGGCTGAAGTGGCCAGGCGTTCTGCTAGCAGACTCATTTCGATATCTGAATCGGGGCTGAGTTCCACGTCAATCAGCGAGGGCAGGGGCAGGTCCTCGCTTGCTGTTGTCTCCCCCAACCAGGGATCGAGGAGGGATCGAACTTCCTCTTCAGAGAGGGCGGCTGCCCTTTCGACTCCGTTGACATCGTTAAGCACCGCCAGGGCAGCGCTGATCTGATCTTCTGTGGCAATGTCCGCGTGCGGTTTCACCTGAATTGTCAGTGAGCCTTCAAGTTGTGCGGTCCAGTCATTGGCAGATCGGGTAACGGTCACCATGGCGCCGAAAGCGAGGCAGGCGAGATAACACATGGCCGCAACCACAAGGACGAGGGTGGCGCCCGTGACATCTGCAGGAGGCATGATGCCGCTGCGCTGGGTGCGTCCGGCAATCAATGCGACTGCTTTCGAGGCAAGGCTCGGCGCGGCCTGGTCGTTGCTTTCGACATCAGCCACGATAGGTCAGCTCCCCATTTTGGATGATGAGCTCGGGCGCGCGGCTTGCATCTACCAGTGCCCGGTCATGGGTTGCGATCAGAACGGATGTGCCCAACCGGTTCAGCTCGATGAAGAGACGCAAGAGGCGCTGGCCCATGTCAGGATCGACATTCCCGGTCGGTTCATCGGCGAGCAGGAGAGCGGGGCGCCCCACAACCGCGCGGGCAATCGCAGCGCGTTGTTGTTCCCCACCTGAGAGGGTTGATGGCCGCGCCTGCATGCGATCGCCAAGCCCGACCCAGGTTAGAAGCTCTTCAACATCATCGCGGTATTCCGTTTCGCTGCGACCGGTGACCTTTAAAGGTAGAGCCACATTTTCATAAGTAGTCAGGTGCTCCAAAAGACGAAACTCCTGAAACACAACACCGATCCGCCGACGAAGGCCGGGCAGGTCCGCGCGCGAAGTGGTCGCCACGTCATGGCCAAACATGGAGATCAGACCTCGGGATGGCTTGTGCGCGAGAAACATCAATTTTAGAAGGGATGTTTTCCCGGCCCCCGATGGACCGGTGAGAAAATGCAGCGACCCCGGCTCCAAGTGAAAGGATACATCGCGCAGGATCTCCGGACCCATCCCATAGCGCATTCCGACATTTTCAAACCGCACCATCTGCGTCGCTCATCTTCGAGTCATTGTCACAAAACGCCGTCTTTCACCCGCTGGTTAACTCAGCCTTAACCACGTTTACGCGTTTAATAGTCGGCGCAAGCCACCCTTGCACGGAAAATCTCCGCCCGCCGCATTCTTGTTGGTCTGTTGGGCGTTTTTGAGGAGGTTTTCATTGCTCGCTTGAGTTGCTCGGAAGGCCTGTGCAAAGTGATGACGATCAAATTTGTTTCAGAGAAGACCTGATTCGTATGATTATTTCCTGCCCATCCTGCGCAACCAAGTACCAAGTTGAGGCGGCTGGATTCACACCCAAGGGCCGGAAGGTCCGGTGTGCGAAATGCGGGGAAACATGGCATCAGGATCCTCCGAAAGAGATTCCCAAAACACTCGACGAAACGGATGAAGCGCCCGTCGAACCGGCGCAAGCCGCGCCGCCGCCGCCCGTCAATGATGATGCGCCGGCTGAGGAACCTGCAGCTGCCAGCGCAGGCGCTGCGGCTGTTGCTGCCAGACGGATGGCCGATTTCCGTAAAGCACTAACCCGGTGGCGCCTGGGACAAGTTGCAGGCTTTGCTGGTCTTGGCCTGTTTGTCGGGCTGACCCTTCTGGCTCTCTACAGTTTCAAGGATGAGATGGTCGCCGCCTGGCCGGCCACTGCTTCTCTCTATGCAGCTCTTAACGAGCCGGTGAACCCACAGCGCATGGAGTTTCAAAACGTCTCCTACGAACATCAATATGAAAACGGGCTGCCGGTTCTGTCCATCACCGGCGAAGTGATCAATGTGGGAGATGCGCGACTCTCAGTGCCACGTGTTCGCGTCGGTCTTCGGGATGAAAGCCAGAATGAACTTTATGCCTGGACCTTTGCGCTGCCGGAGCCTGCGCTCGAACCGAGTGAGACGGCGGAGTTTGTAACCCGTCTCTCGAGTCCACCAATTGATGCCCGGGATATGGAAATCCGGTTCCTGGATCAAACCGAAGAGATGAATCCCTGATTAGGTGGATGCTTTGTCAGGCATTAGAAACGCTTTAGCAGACGTTCCAGATATTCCAGTTCCTGTTCCGGACGCCCAAGTTCGGCGGCACGTTTGCGTAGCTCCTCCAAGATCTGTCTGGCGCGTTGAAGGTCGAGCTCATCCGGCAGTTTGACCGAATCTGAATTGCTGGTGCCGTTCGATGTTAAGGGACGGCCTAGCGGGTCTGTCTGGTCACCACCCGCATTTACACCGGTCTGTTCGCCGCCGGCTCCCATGGCGTCAAACATGGCATCTGCCAGCGCCTGGGCACCGGAGCGCAACTGGTCGATGGCCTGGCCTTGTGCACCTGTCGCCGAATCGGGCCGTCCTTGAGACAGTCTGTCTTCAGCCCGTTGCATCGAGCGTGCTGCCTGTTCAAGGTCTCCGGGAACCGGTTGACCATTTTCGCCCAGCTGGCCCATCAGGTCTTCAAGACGCTGTCTGAGACCGTCCTGTTGCTGCTGCAGGTCATCGAGCGGGGGTGCGCCGCTCTGACCTCGATTTCCACTCTCGCCACCGTTAGAGCCTGCTGTGGCACCTTGTCCGTGCTGGAAGGTTTCATCCATCAAACTGCGTTGCTGGCTGATGATGTCGCCCATTTCTCCAATGGCATCGGCGAGTTGCGATTCGCCCTCGCTCAGCTCCTGCTGTTCGTCTGTGTTGAGGTTCTCCAGAATATTGTCCAGCTGGGAGAGGAGGTCCTGGGCCTGGTCACGCGCACCTGTTTTTGCGAGGTCTCCAATTGCGTCGAGCATTTTTTCGAGATCAGACCGCTCCATCATTTGAGCATCGCCGGGTGGCTGCAGCTGTGGATCAAACTCCGCCGTAGCATTCTCCGACAGTTCGTCCAGATAGCGGGACAGAGCTGCCTTCAGGTCTTGCATCAATTGTTCGATCTCATTGGGAGACGCCCCCTCTGCCAGGGCTTGGGCAAGGGCTTCGCGTGCTGCCCGAAGGTCGCGCTCCGCTAAGGAGAGGTTGCCATCTTCAATATGGAGTGCCAGATCCCACAAGAGCTTTGACGCGCCTGCCAGGTCACCGGGGCGCCTGGCGTTGACCAAACGCCAATAGGCCGCCCGAAGGCCCAGAAAGACGGAGGCGTCGTCAATATGTTTCTCCCCATCAAGGGTAAAGGCGTTCAGGAAACCTGCAACACTTCCCCTGTTTAGGGGCGACATTGCCAATCGCTGGCGTTGTTCGACCAAGGCTGCAGCGAGTGGCTTCGTGAACTGTCTGGCGGGCAGTGTCATGTTGATGGTGCGGCTCTGAGCTGTCTGTTCCGCGTCGTCGCTAACAGAGAGGGTGAGCATCACCGGCAGGCCTGCCCAAGGGTGTGAGAGCAGATCCTTGTAAACCGTATTGGTGGCATCTGTCGGACGAATGCCCGGCAAGGGCAGATCAATCTGGGTGGCCACTTTTTCAGCGACAAATCCGTCAACCAGCGGACTGAATCCCTCCCGCTGCAACGGTTCATCACCTAGTTGGAAAATCTGTTTGTCTTCCAGAACGAATATCGGGTCCAGTGTCAGATCTAACGTCAGGCCAGCAACGCCATAATCGTCGGTAACTTCGTAGATCAGCTTGAGGGTGCGTCTGGCGGTGGCGCTGGCTTCCAACAGGCGAACGAAGGGTGTTTCGTCTGGTGTAACCGCAATTTTCCAGACCCCCTGGTCGCGGCCACTCTGGGTGATGGCCAGTGTCGTATCTGTCTCCACAAATGCGTTGGCTTCATAGGCCTGCTCGCCTCGCTGATCAGATTCTCTGACCGGAAGGGGATCAGGCCCGAGCAAGATCTGCGGCCTGCTTCCGCCGAAGATGTTCGCGGTGATTTCGCTGCCTTCAGGGACGTCGAGAGCACCGGAGCTGGTCTGGGTCAAAAAGATCGGTGCCCGGCCCGTATAGTCTGGGGGGGTGATCCAGGCATCAAGCTGACCGATGGAGCCTGTGCCGACAAATCCTGGGAAAAACCCCTGCGCCAATCGGCTGCCGGCCAGCGGGCCTGCGATCGCGAACGCGGTAACCAGACTGAGAACCAATGCGCCGCGTATAGCAAATGGGTCTCGGGCCGCAAGGCCGGGGGAAGGCCATCTGGAGCGCAGGGCGGCCAGGCGGTCCTTCAACCATGCGCGATGTGCCGCCCAAAGCTCATTACTGCCAGAGCCTGACGCCGGCTGATCCTCGTATGTGGAGAGGGGTCTATGGGCAAGGTTGTTCATCTCCTCCAACCGGCGCAGACCCTCTTCGCGCGTGGGGAGCGCTGTCCACTCAGCGTTTCGATAGAGCAGGTATGCTGCCGTAACGAGGGTGGCGAGCAGTACGCCCCAGGCAGGGAGGAGGGACCAAGTCTCGAATGTGCCAAGCAGCGTTATGGTCGCATAGACACCCAACATCGCGACTGTCGGCCAAAGCGCAGGCCAGGCTCGTTCCCACCAGAGCGCCGCTTGCGCGAGCTGGACCCGCGTCGAAACGGCGCGCGGAAGTATTAGCCCGTCCGACGGTTCTTCTGAGGAGGAGTGTGATGTTTGCGGCTGTGCCACGCGGGTCCCGTCGTCCTTTTCAGATGCGGGACTAATCACCCGCTAGTTTGAGAGCCAGTCCGGCAGTCTATCCTGTTCTAGCATTGCGTCATAACTTGGACGGGGTCGGATCACGGTGAATTGTGAACCATTCACCATGACTTCCGGCACCAGGGGCCTTGTATTGTAGGTCGAGGCCTGAACCGCGCCATAAGCGCCTGCGGACAGGACCGCCAACAAATCTCCCGGTTTTTGCGCGCTCAACGCCCGGCCTTTGGCAAAAAAGTCGCCGGTTTCGCAGATTGGCCCCACAATGTCGTAGGTAATCCGCGGCGCGCCGGGAACCGTTTCGGTCACGGGTTGGATGTCATGGTAGGCGTCATAGAGCGTTGGCCGGATAAGGTCATTCATTGCACCGTCAATGATGAGGAAAGACCGGTCTTCCCCGTGCTTTTCGAAGATGACGTTGACGACCAGAATGCCGGCATTTCCGGCAATCATGCGCCCGGGCTCAAACATGAGCTGACAGTCTAGGTGGCCCACAGTGCGCTTCACCATGGCCGCATAGTCTGACGGGGGTGGGGGCACATCGTTGGTGCCGCGATAAGGAATGCCCAGACCGCCGCCTAGGTCCAGCCGCGTAATGTCATGTCCTTGAGACCGCAGTTCCTCAACCATGGACGCGACGCGGGTAAAGGCTTCTTCAAATGGAGCGAGGTCTGTCAGTTGACTGCCAATGTGTACATCGACACCGGCAACCTTGATGCCGGGCAGGTCCGCTGCGCGGGCGTAAACGCGCGGCGCCTGCAGCCAGGAAATGCCAAACTTGTTCTCAGCCTTGCCCGTTGTGATTTTTTCGTGGGTTTTCGCGTCTACATCCGGATTGACCCGAAGGGCTATGGCCGCTTCCTTCCCCATGCTGCTTGCAATCTGTGAGAGAAGCTCCAGTTCCGGTTCTGATTCCACGTTGAACTGATGGATGCCTGTTTCAAGGGCGAAGGCCAGTTCTGATGCCTGCTTGCCGACGCCGGAGAAAACGATCCGCTCCGGGGGTATGCCTGCGGCAAGAGCGCGCCGGAGTTCGCCTTCTGACACAATGTCTGCGCCAGAGCCCAGATCCCCCAGCGTTTTGATCACAGCAAGGTTGGAGTTCGCTTTAACGGAGTAGCAGACAAGCGTGTCTGTGCCTTCAAAGGCTTCCGCGAAGACCCGATAGTGGCGTTCGAGGGTAGCCGTCGAATAGCAATAAAAAGGTGTGCCGACTTCGGCAGCAATGTCTTTCAGGGACACGTCCTCGGCGTGGAGGACACCCTCTTTATAGTGAAAGTGGTGCACAGGCTTATCCGCTTGAGAAGGACTTAGTTGGTTTGTTCCTGGTCTGTCGGCTGGGGCCGTACAGGTGGACCTTTAACCCCACACGCAGCCAGGCCGAAACTTGCAATCAGGGTCAGCGCGAGGATGGTTCGGATCATTTTGTCTCTCCTTTTGCCGCCAGGGCCTGCCGCCACTGTGCTGCTTCCTTTCTCACGTTCGATGGGGCTGTGCCGCCAAGGCTTGTACGGCTTGCCACGGAACTCTCAACACTCAAAACAGAGTATATGTCATTTGTGATCGCCGGATCGACGGCCTGCATCTCCTCCAGCGTCAATTCATGAAGATCGATGCCTTTTTCCTCTGCCTTGGCGACAAGGGTGCCTGTGACGTGATGGGCTTGCCGGAAGGGCAGGTCCGCTACCCGGACCAGCCAATCGGCGAGATCGGTCGCGGTAGAGAAACCGCCGCCTGCCGCCTTTGCCATCGCTTCCTTGTTCGCCGTGAGCGACCCGGTCATTGCCGTCATGGCCGCGAGGCAGAGTGACAGGGCGTCCAATGCATCAAACAGGGCTTCCTTGTCTTCCTGCATGTCTTTTGAATAGGCGAGGGGCAGGCCCTTCATCACAATGCTCAGCGATGTGAAGGCGGCGATCACCCGGCCTGATTTCGCCCGCACAAGCTCCGCCGCATCAGGGTTCCGCTTTTGCGGCATGATGGAGGAGCCGGTGGTGAGGCTGTCAGGCAGATCGATGAACTTAAAGCCCGCCGACATCCAGACTACGATCTCTTCAGCAAACCGCGATAGATGGGTTGCTGTGATGGCTGCGGCTGCCAGGGTTTCTAGTGCGAAGTCGCGGTCGGACACGCTGTCCAGCGAGTTTCTGGTCGGGCTGTCGAAGCCCAATGATTTTGCCGTCTGCTCCCGATCAATGGGGAAAGAGGTGCCGGCAAGGGCAGCGGCGCCGAGCGGACTTTGGTTCAGCCGTTTGCGGGCATCCGCAAACCGTCCTCTGTCCCGAGCCAGCATTTCCACATAGGCCAAGCAATGATGGCCGAAGGTCACCGGCTGGGCCGTCTGCAGATGTGTGAAGCCCGGCATAACCGTATCCGCATGCGTTTCGGCCTGCGCGACAAACGCAGCCTGGAGGGCCGTCAGCTGCTCGTCCAGATGATCGATGGTGTCGCGGACATAGAGTTTGAAGTCGGTGGCTACCTGGTCGTTCCGGGAGCGGGCGGTGTGCAAGCGTCCTGCGGCGGGGCCTACGATCTCAGACAGGCGGTTTTCCACATTCATGTGAATGTCTTCGAGTGACCGCGAAAAAGTGAACTGTCCTGCCTCAATATCTCGCGCGATTGTGTTGAGGCCGTCGATGATTTGATCCCCATCGCCCTTTGAAATAATACCCTTGTCAACCAACATGGCACAGTGAGCCTTCGAGCCCCTGATGTCCTGGGCTGCGAAGCGCTGGTCGAACCCGATGGAGGCGTTAATTTCCTCCATTATTTCATCTGGGCCATCGCCGAACCGGCCGCCCCACATTTTGTTGCTCATCGTTCTCGCTCCGGCACTTGGGTCCGGGGTCGCGGTGGGCAAGGAGAGAGTTCCATGCGTCACCAAAGTCCGGTCTATCTTGCCGCCGCCCTTCTGGCGACTGCGCTCATCATTGCGGGCATATACGTGACTTTCCGGGGAGAAAGCAATGTTGGCCATGAAAATTCAGCAGAAACCGTAAATAGCGACCTTCAGGCCTTCACCGTGGGCGAGATGGCCAATTTCGCAGTTTTTGAGGCTCCTGAGCGCCCTGACCCGGTCCGCTTCGTTGATGGCGAGGGGAACGCGCGGTCATTCGACAATTGGAAAGGCAAAGTGGTTCTGGTCAATCTGTGGGCGACCTGGTGTGGCCCCTGCCGCCATGAGATGCCTGCTTTGGACAGGCTCCAGGCTGAACTGGGCGGGGCGGAGTTCGACGTCCTTGCCGTCAGCCTTGACCGGTCCGGGCTTGATCTACCCAAAGCGTTTTATGCAGAGAATAAGATTGAGCATTTAGGGCTCTACAATGACGCGAGTGCGCGTACCGGTGTGGCACTTGGTGTTTTTGGCATGCCGACAACGGTTCTGTTGGATCGCGAAGGCCGGCTGCTCGGACGGCTGGTTGGGCCCGCCGAATGGGATGCGCCGGAAGCAGTGGCACTTATGAAGGCAGCGATCGGGTCAGACCGGTAGCTGTTTCTCCACCACTTCAACGTTGTTCTCCAAAACCATGAGGCCGAGGATTTGGGAGACACTCTCTCCATCGTCGGTAAGCGGTAACGCAGCAGTGTGGACGATGTGATGAAGGCGTTTTGGGTCACTGCGGGTGCCAAATGTAAAAACAGGTTGTTTGGTCTCGCAGGCTTCCCGGCAGACCGTCTGCCAGCGATGTATGGCTAAATCGCGCTCCGCGTGAGATAGGTCCCTGCCAAAATCATCTATATAGAGGCCTGTGCGTTCTTCCCCTACCAGATCTGATGCCTTCGTCCCAAATAGTCTGATCTTGAACCGAAGATCATCACTCTGTTCAACATCAATGAGACCTGCGTTGGGTAGCAGTTCAGCAATTTCGATCGGATCGACAGAGGTGCGGCGCGGGAGGGGAGCTCTCTCCCGCAAATTGTTCCAATAGATCCAGAGCGCTTCGCTCTTTGGATGAGTTGGTCTGTCAGAAATCTTGAGGTCCAGAAGTGGCAACCGGCAATATGCTTTGTCTGGACTGGTTTCGAGCGCACTCATTTGTTCTTTTATCCAATTGGTTTTCTCACTCCAGGCCGCCCGCTGCTTAGCTATCAGGTGTTTCTTAACGCCCAATGAGACCTTTTTTGTTTCACCTTTTTCACACAATGCAAATTTTAGTACTCAGATGTGTGTATTGTTGTTGAGTGATCGTTGTCTCACTTTTCTGTTGGTGCTGCACTCTTAGGCAAGAAGAAGGATGAACGATGATTGAAGTGGTTGCGCTGCTTGTGATTTTGACGATCAGTTATTTGTTGGGCGTTGTCGGTGTAGTCGCCCCCTTGAAGCTGGCGGGTGTCGAGGTCCCACTTACCAATCACACATCGCTCCTTATCTGGGTTTTGCCCTTGATATCCGTAAACGTGATTGAGTATCTCACACGCCTTTGGAGCAACACGCCCGGGGCCGCGGGGCTTGGGAGCCTGACGGTTGTCGTCCCGATGTTTTTGGCGGGGCTTGTTGCGGGCGTTTCTTTGAGTGTTGCTCAAAGACTGTTTGAACCTTTTGACCACACGCTCACCCGCCACTCGGAAGAGCTCACGAGCTGGGTTGCTGTCGCATTGGCGTGCACCGTGATCACGGTAGCTTTGTGGCGCTATTGGCCCGAACCAACCCCGAAACTTTTCTGATTTCTTCTTGCTGGTTGCCGGGTGGGGTCTCCCAGTCGCCTTACTTTTAGATCCGGTTGAGCGTCGCCTCTGCAAACCGTTTGGCGGCCTCGGGCTCAAAGATAAAAAAGAGCGACGGGTCGACTAGCTCCAGTTCAAGGACAACAAAGCGATCCTCGATCATGACACCGTCAACCCGAGCATAGAGTGGTGGTGAGCTAAAAAGACCAAGTGTGCGCTGTGCCACGTCTGCCGCCGCTGGTTCGACCGGCACGCATGTCCAGTTTGGCTTGAAGGCCCAGTTCGACCGCCATTCTCCCTCTGCCGGGACTTTTCGGATCATGTGCGATACCTGTCCGTTAAACAGGACGACGTTCAGTTCGCCGTCGCGGATCTCGGGGAGAAACTCCTGCACCAACCAGGGGCCAGGCGTGGACGGGAGCTCCGCAGCTATGTCCTTGCCGCTTTCTATGAGCGTGACACCGTAGCCGCTGCCACCAATGGCTGGTTTCAGAACCGCCTTGCTCCACCCCTGCTTGATTAAAATACGCTCTGCTTCTTCAGGCTTGGAGATGGCAACGGTCTTTGGGAGATCGATCCCCAGAGCGGCAAGGTCGTCCATGCCGGTTTTCATCAGACACCACCGGAGAATATCGGCGGAGTTGAACAAATGAGGTGCTCTGGCATCGACCGTTTCGATGAAGGACAAAAACTGCTTGTGACGGTCGTCGGATTGCCAGGTATCCCAGGCGGATCGGAAAATCACAGCGTCTGTGTTTTCAGGACCGTCCTTTTGCAGCCAAGTGGGGTCATCCCACACGACTGCTTGGACGTCGCACCCGGCTTCCCTTAGCGCGTCAGCATAGATCTGATCGCTGGCGGTTAGATCCCTATGCTCATTGTCGGTAATGAGCGCGATGACCTTCTTTGCCATTCCGGTTGACCCAGTCTCTTTGTTTGGAATTGCTTGTTTGGTCTTTCCGTCCCTAGCGGGTGGGAACGGGAGCATCCCCTGTATAGTCGTAAAAACCGCGTTTGGTTTTACGCCCAAGCCATCCGGCTTCCACATATTTCACAAGGAGCGGGCAGGGACGGTATTTCGTATCTGCAAGGCCGTCATAGAGCACCTGCATGATGGAAAGACAGGTGTCCAGCCCGATAAAGTCTGCCAGCTGAAGTGGGCCCATACGATGATTGGCACCAAGCTGCATGGCTTTGTCGATGCTTTCCACCGTGCCGACCCCTTCATAGAGCGTATAAACTGCCTCATTGATCATCGGTACCAGGATGCGGTTCACGATAAAGGCAGGGAAGTCTTCAGCCGTCGATGATTGTTTGCCCAAACGATCTACCAGATCGCGCATGGCGTTAAAGGTCTCATCACTGGTGGCGATGCCGCGGACCAGTTCAACCAGTTCCATCACGGGGACGGGGTTCATGAAATGCACGCCCATAAAACGTTCCGGACGGTCGGTCGTGGCAGCAAGCCGGGTGATAGAGATGGAGGATGTGTTGGTGGCAAGGTAGCTATGATCGGCCAGGTGAGGTGTCACATCTTTAAAAATCTTGGCCTTGATCTCTTCCTTCTCGGTCGCTGACTCGATGATCAGGTCTGCGGTGCCCACCTCTTCAAGGGTGATGGCTGAGCTTATGCGATCAAGCGCTGTCTCCCTCTGTTCTTCGGTGATACGGCCGCTGGAGATTTGACGGGTCATGTTCCCCGTGATGGTGGCGAGGCCAGAATCGATCCGTTCCGGTGAGACGTCGTGCAACAAAATGTCGTGGCCAGCGAGCGCACAAACATGGGCTATGCCGTTTCCCATTTGGCCTGCCCCAATGACAGCGATTTTCTCAATGGTCATGATTTTCTTTGTCTCAATTCCGGATTTACGACTGACGTTCAATCTAGAGTTTTTTCCGGTGAGACGGAATCAAAACCGACCTCGATGTCCTTCGTTGCATACAAAAACGGCGCCGCTGGTCTCCCAGGGCGCCGTCTTAGATTCTGTTGTTCCGGTCGGTTTAGAGACCGATTTTGCCCAGCTCTTCTTCAAGCTCAGGGACAGCCGTGAATAGGTCAGCAACCAGGCCATAATCGGCGACCTGGAAGATCGGGGCTTCTTCATCCTTGTTGATGGCCACAATCACTTTACTGTCTTTCATGCCAGCCAGGTGCTGGATCGCGCCGGAAATGCCAACGGCGATGTAAAGCTCAGGTGCCACAACCTTACCGGTCTGACCAACCTGGTAGTCGTTGGGTACAAAGCCCGCATCAACAGCTGCACGGGAAGCGCCAACGCCGGCGCCCAGCTTGTCGGCAACCTTCTCCAGCATTGGGAAGTTGTCGCCGGACTGCATGCCGCGACCACCGGAGATGATCACCTTGGCGGCGGTCAGCTCAGGGCGGTCTGAAACCGTCAGCTCTTCGCTTACATATTCAGACAGGCCGGGATTGTCGGAGGACGCATCTTCGATCGACGCCGATCCGCCCTCACCCGCAGCGGCAAACGCTGTCGTGCGGACGGTGAAGACTTTCTTCGCGTCGGAAGACTTCACAGTCTGAATGGCGTTACCGGCATAGATCGGACGCTCAAACGTATTGGCATCGATGACCGCGGTGATTTCCGAAATCTGCATTACGTCCAGAAGGGCCGCGATGCGCGGGGCGACGTTTTTGCCGCGTGTTGTGGCTGGCGCCAGGATCGCGTCATAGCCGCCTGCAAGGCTCACGACGAGGGCCGCAATCGGCTCTGCAAGCCCATGGTCATATTGTGCATCGTCTGCCTTGATGACCTTGGCAACACCGTCGATCTTTGCGGCTGCTTCAGCAGCAGCGCCACAACCTGCGCCCGCTACCAGCACATGGACGTCGCCACCAATAGCAGCGGCGGCGGTAACAGCTTTTGCTGTTGCGTCTGACAGCGCATCGTTTGTGTGTTCAGCAATTACAAGATTGGTCATCCGATCACTCCTGCTTCCTTGAGCTTGGCGACCAGTTCAGCGGCCGATTCCACTTTGATACCCGCCTGGCGTTCTTCTGGTTCTGCAACCTTCACGACTTCGAGGCGTGGGCTGACATCTACGCCAATGTCCGCGACTGCTTTTTCATCAATCGGCTTCTTCTTCGCTTTCATGATGTTTGGCAGCGACGCGTAGCGTGGCTCGTTGAGACGCAGGTCGCAGGTCACGATTGCAGGGGCATTCAAGCGAACAGTCTGCAGGCCGCCGTCGATTTCGCGGGTGACGTTGATCTTGTCGCCATCGAGTTCGACTTTGGATGCGAACGTACCCTGTGGCCAACCCAGAAGGGCGGCAAGCATTTGACCGGTCTGGTTGCTGTCGTCGTCGATTGCCTGTTTGCCGACAATGACAAGACCTGGCTGTTCTTCGTCGACAATGGCTTTGAGGATTTTGGCGACGCCAAGTGGCTCAACTTCATCATCGGTTTTGACGAGAATTCCGCGGTCTGCGCCCATAGCAAGCGCTGTACGGATGGTTTCCTGTGCCTGCTGAGGGCCGATGGAGACAACGACAACTTCGGTCGCTGTACCGGCTTCTTTGAGGCGAACCGCTTCTTCGACGGAAATTTCGTCGAACGGGTTCATGGACATTTTCACGTTAGCAAGCTCGACACCCGTCTGATCCGATTTGACCCGGATTTTGACGTTGTAGTCGACCACTCGCTTGACGGGAACGAGCACTTTCATTGAGGTGAACTCCTGCGCGTTGCCTGGCGTTTGCCTCAAGACTTACCGTCGGTCTCAAGGTTTGGGCGTTGGCCTAAAAAATTGACTGTCTCACTCAACCGGCGAGAGCCCAGTGCGGTGCACTGCGTTTTGTCTCTCCGTCAGAGGAAACCTGCTGTTTTTGGCGATTTTTGAGGTCGCCATCTTTGCGGTGCGGCAACCTAATCCGAGGCCTTGGGACTGTCAATTGGTGGCCGTGGGCCAAACGCCGCATCTAACAACGCTATGAAACTATTATTGTTTTATACTTAGGAAGATTTGGCATTTCAGAAAAAGACAAATAACTTCTTCTTATTACTTAGTGGTGGTATGTTTATGCACCATTTGTGTGCGACTCGGTTTGATGGTGATATCGTCGTTGCACTGATTTTTGGGAGGGTGCAATGGGTGCTTTGGCGCATGATCTGGAAGGCGCTTTATCCCCTCGCTTGGAGGAGGAGGTTCAGCGGCTCCTGCCGGTTGACTACCGTCTCGCGGCGTTGGTGATTATTGCTGATAAGACTGCCGACGGACCGGCACACAAGATTGTCTACGCAACCAAGCAGTTCTGTGAAATGACCGGGTATGAGGGACCTGACATTGTCGGGTACCCAGTGGAGCGGCTTGCAGGACCCGACACAGATCCGGACGCATTTTCAGACTTTCTCAGCGCTCTCACGGACGATGAAGGAACAGAGCTCGATATGCTCGCCTATACTAAGGCCGGTGTTTCCTTTTGGGCGCATTTGCGCGTTCAGCCGGCCAAGTCCGCGCGCGGGATCACGGAAGGCTTTTCTGTCTATGTGACTCACGCGGAGAAGACGAGAGCAAGCTATTTGAGTGATGCGTGGCAAAAGATCGAAGACGTGTGGTCAGCGGACCGTTCAGACGCTGAATAGACCTTACCGTTTGACGTTCGTTATCGGTTAGCGCCGGGGGTCCAAAGCACGTCTGCGCGTCCCTTGTCATTACACCAGCGGGCTGCAACAAAGAGATAGTCTGACAGACGGTTCAGGTATTTTAGGACGGCATCACTGGTTTTGCCCGGTTCGGCTTCGCTCAAGGCCACACAGAGACGCTCAGCGCGTCTCGATACGGTTCTTGCGTGATGCAGATGGGAGGCAAGGGGTGTCCCCCCTGGCAGGATAAATGAGTTCAGGGGCTCCAGATTATCATTCAGTTTGTCAATCTCTGCTTCCAGCCATTCGACCTGCGCGTCGGTGACACGCAGTGGCTCGTAGTCAAGCGGTTCTTCACTTTCCGGAAAGCAGAGGTCCGCACCCAGGTCGAACAGATCGTTTTGAATGCGGCCGAGGGCCGCATCAATCTCTGAAAGACCGCCAGTGTGGAGGCGCGCCAGGCCAAGCACGGAATTTACCTCGTCGGTCGTGCCATAGGTCTCAACACGGATATTATGTTTTGCGACACGGTCGCCGGTCCCAAGGGCGGTGGTGCCCTTGTCGCCGGTGCGGGTATAGATTTTGTTCAGAACAACCATGGGGCTGTTCTAACGCATATGTTCAGACGCGGCCATAGGGCAGCATGCGTTTCAGCACTGTGTCCTTCTGCACAAAGTGGTGATAGAGCGCTGCGCCTAAGTGGAGCAGCACCAGTGCAATGAGGATCATCGCATTGATCTCGTGCAGCTCATGGAAAATTTCGTGCAGACTTTCGTTCGCGCCGACATTCACGCTGAACGCGCCATAGGGCCGTACCTCAAAGTCGGCGTACATGGATTGGCCGAGGCCCAGGAGCGGTTGCAGGATGGCGAAGAAGTAGAGGCCATGATGGCTGAATTTGGAGGCGGTGACCTGCCAGGCGGGCATATGGTCTGGCAATGCGGGGGGTGGATTTTTTCTCCGCCAATAGAGGCGGATGAACATCAAGATAAAGACCGAGAGCCCCAAGCTGGAGTGAATGACCAGGGTCTGGACTTTTTCATCGAGGGGCAAGTCGCCCAATGTCCAACCGGCGGTCAGCATAATGATCATCAAAAGAGCGACGATCCAGTGAAGCGTTTTGGCGACGCCGTCATACTTGGTTTTAGCGCCGGTGTTTTCGTCTGTGTTGTCGTTTGGCATCTGACCCTCCCATTTCCGATGCAAGCAACAGGATGGTCGCATCCTTTTTAACGATCAAGAGCTGTTTAAAAGGTCTTGCGTTTCTGCCTTTTTCAGCCAGTAGCCGATTATGCCGCAGGCAAGAATTCCAATGTTCCCGGCAAAATCCAACAGCATCCAGTCAGTGAACATCTGGGCGACAAAGTAAAAATAGTAGTTGAAGACGAAGAAAGGCACAGAGCCCACAAGCCCAAAAACGAGAAAGGTACGGGCCTTAAATTCAGCGGTCGCGATGATGGTGCCAACGAGTACGGCCTGTGCACCAAAGCATCCGATCAATATGCTGCTTGTTGCGTTCAGCACTTGATATTCTGGGCGGAAGCCGAGTTGCTCGACCATTCCTGGTGTCAGGAGACACCATCCGCCCAAGCTCAAGAAGATGAATGCGAGAAAGTACTGAACATGTTTTGCCGTCATGATGCCTCCGGAATTCATTCCGCCGACGGTCGGAGATTAGTTGAGTAGCGTGAGAAGCGCATTTCCCCGTGTTCTGGACGCTTCTGTATATCCCGTTTGCGTCAGGAGCGCGAGGATGTCGTCATCCCAGTCACTGTTCGACGTGTGTTCTATAACGATGGCGCGGGGAAGCATTGCACGGGGTGCCGCTTGTAAAAAAGGCTTCAGTGCCTTGTCTTCATGTCCCTCAATGTCGATCTTTAATGCCGAAATATGATCAACGCCTGCACTCGCGACAATGTCCATAAGGGTTGAGATTTTTACAGAGATGCCTTCTTCGGACTTGGCTATGTATGCGCGACCAAAACGGTTTGCACCTGAGGGAAGCATTAGCTGTGCTTCCCCGTTTTCAGCTCCGACAGCAGACTCAACGACTTCTACTGATGCTGCGCTCTCTCTCTTTGTGTCCGATACCAAAGCCAAATTCCCGCGAAGTCGTTCAAGCATTTGCGGGTTGGGTTCGATCGCCAGAACCTTGCCGTCTGACGGCATGGATAGAGAGAGTATCTGGCTGAAATAGCCACTGTTGGCACCGATATCAACGAAGACGCTGCCAGGCTTCGCACATGCCTGTTTCAGAAAGTCTATTTCGCGGACATTGTAATTGTTGAAGATGGATTTTCGTTCGGTCTCATTGTCGAAATGGATCAAAAAGGGCGAACCTTGAATGTCCACTTGAAAGGGCGCGTCGGTGTGTCTTTCAATATAGCCGAGTATTTTTCTGCGGAAGCCACCTCGACCAAGGAAGGAAATGCGTGCGAGTGCCAGGAGAAATCGAACTGTGTGACTTGGGTGTTCCATATGTTTTGATTACCACTGTCGCCAGCTGTTGTAACGGGTTTCTTCGTTGTGTCTCTGATATGTCTCTACTGGGAGACGCAATGTTGATTGCCGCGGCAAAGGTCGCGATTGCTGGTTTCCCGGCCATTTTCGTCATAGACGGTGCAGTTGGACGCGGAGTCGCACCATCTTTCCATGGCCCGTTCCCGCGCCTTTTGTGTGCAGCCTGTCAGAAGGGTCAGCAGAACGATTGGCAGGATGAGCTTACGCACTATTCTTCCTCCTCTTTCGTTTCAGGAGTGAATACCAAAAGGTCTGCAGGCTGACACTCAAGCGCATCGCAAATGGCTGCGAGGGTCTCAAACCTGACACCTTTTACCTTGCCGGATTTTAGCAGTGAAAGATTGGCCTCGGTGATGCCGACGCGGGCAGCGAGATCTTTCGATCGCATCTTTCGCTTAGCAAGCATCACATCGAGGGTCACGGTGATGGGCATGGGCAGGTACCTAGATGATCTGGGCCTAGACGATTTGCGCGTTTTCTTCAGCGAGTTTGACCGCTTCTGCCATGACCCATGAGACGATGACAATGACACCACCTACGACAGCAATCCCGATATCGTTGCTGGACATGCTTATCTCCAGCATTCTCTGCCCTGCAGGTTGGTCAAAAGACAAAAGAACTGAAAGCGCTGCACTAAACAGGATGTCCACTGGCACCGCGATGACAAGAGCCCATCCCATACTACGGAAACAGCGCGCGTTCTCCGGGGCAAAAAACTTTCCGTCCGCATAAAAGGAGAAGAGCTTCTGCAGATTGTAAAGCGCAAAGAGACTGACTGAGAGTGGCAGGACGCTAAGAGTTGCGGCGGACCAACGCTCAAAACTGGTTAGCGGTCCGACTTCGTCTGTGGTGAAGCCAATATCAACTTCATCGAGCTCAAGAAGGGCCCAGCCCATCCATGCGGTCAAGGGCATCAGGCCCATGAGTGCGATCACGAGCCACCTAAATCTGTTGCTGATCTTTTTGATGCGTTCGGTTCGTGCGGTTGGGCGCAATGGTCCTACTCCTGTCCGGTTCGGAAAGAAGTAGAACCATGCCTCAATAATTATTGTCTTACAATAATTATTTTCTGTTTTACGGAGTTAGGAGAAGCTCTTTCGCCAATCTGCGATCGCCTGACCGATCTCGTGGGGGCTGTCTTCCTGAATGAAATGAGACCCTTTCACGGTTACCTCTTGTTGGTTTTTCCAGCTCCGGCAGAACTCGCGCTGGGCCCCAATCAGGATCGCGCCAGGTTCTGCATTGATGAAGAGTTTGGGCAGGTCATTCTCTGCCATCCAGTCCGCATAATTTTGCACGATGGCGACAACATCTTCAGGTTCGCCGCCAAGGGGGATCTGACGGGGCCAGGTAAGCGTTGGGCGCCGGTCTTCGCCAGCTTGTGCGAAGGGGCGGCGGTAAACCTCCATTTCGGGATCGGTCAGACCACGGAGCACAGAGCCCGGCAACACCGTGTCCACAAAGATGTTCTTTTCGAGCACCATCTCTTCACCAGCGGGAGACCGGAAACCCTGAAAGACTGCGGTTGCTTCTTTGCTCCATTCCGACCACTCAATGGGGCGCACGATCCCTTCCATATAGGCAATGCCTTTGACAGCGTCCCGGTGACGGTTGGCCCAATCAAACCCGAGCGCAGACCCCCAGTCGTGAATGACAAGCGTGACATTCTCGGTGATCCCGAGGGCTTCAAAAATTCCGTCCAGATAGTCCCGGTGCTCAACAAACCGATAGCTGTCGGGGCCTGGATTATCCAGTTTGTCGCTGTCGCCCATCCCGATCAGATCAGGTGCAATGCATCGCCCCTGGTCTTTCAGATGGGGCATGATGTTTCGCCATAGGTAGGATGAGGTGGGGTTGCCGTGGAGAAAGACAATCGGGTCCCCTTCACCCATCTCCACATAGGTCATCTTCTTGCCCTTAACAGTAACCGATTGTTTGGGGTGCTCTTTAGTCGAGATTTCCTGGGACATGACGGTCTCCGTTGTCTGTTGAGATGTGTTTAGGAGCGCGTATCGCCAAAGGCGGCGGCCGCTTTAAGTAGTTCGTTTGAGAGTTTGCGGTTCTCGACTGCGCGGGAGAGAACCATGCCGCCGACGCAGAGGGACAGGAGGCCCAGGACGGTTTGCCGTGCATTGTCGGTGGTCTCGTCTTCCAGCAACTCAACCAATCGTTCCACGGAGATGCCAAGTTCCTTCTCAAATGTTCTGGGCAAGTCCCCGCCAGCCTGGGCGAACTCACGCGCGAGCGCAGCGAAGGCGCAGCCCTGGTCGGGATTGTCCCGGTGTTTGGGCGTTAGATAGGTGTTGAGCAGATGAGCGAGGCGGTCTTCGGCGGCCTGCTTTCTCGCGGACCCAATCCACGTTTCCCGGTGGTCAAATGCTTCGTGAAAGGCGGCTTCAATAAGGGCGTTCTTGTCCGCGAAATGAGCATAGAAAGCACCATGGGTGAGCCCCGCTGCAGCCATCACATCTGCCACCTTCAGGCCTGCAATGCCCTTCTTGCGGATCAGTTTGCTCGCTTCAGTCACGATGCGCTGGCGGCTTTCCTGTTTTTCTTCGTTCCTTTTTCCCATGCGCACAGGCTGCCTGCTCTCCATGGACGAGTCAAGATTCGTATGATGATCATCATATGAATGAGCAAAAGAAAACGGGGCCGAGGCCCCGTTCTTTGTGAGTGGTGCAGTCCTGATTAGAACTGGTAGCCGTATCTCACGCCGAGATTGGTCAGGCCTTCGTTTTCGGAGCAAAGGCTGGCGTTCGAAATATGCTCCCAGGTGACCATGACCCGATGAGCTTCTGTCACGTCATAGCCAAGGGATGCTGATTCATGGAAGTTCCATGTACATCCCAGTTCATTGCTCACCGTCGATTTGCCCGTTTCGCCATCATGAAGTGCAAAACCGAAGCTGCCTTCGATGAACATGGGACCCCAGAAGTGGTAGTCCCAGGTCAGGCCGGTATAGATGAAGCTTGTCGCATCGTCATGAGTGGCGATAGTTGCGCCAATGTGCGGGCGCGGTGACCATGCCCATTCAAGCCATTCCGGGCTGTCGAACAATACTTCTAAGTTAATGTCGACGCCGTCTTCCTGAGTGTCATTCCGAAAAAGCGACATCTCGTGGTTCAGGACACCAATACGGACTTCATTGTCGTCTGCCTGTGCGCCTGTGGCGATGCCAAAGGTCATGGCCGCTGACAAAAGACCGGCCATAAGTGTTTTTGTTGTTTTCACTGGAACCCCCGTGGATACGCGTAAGTTCGGCTCGACGCCGTTACTCATGGTTTGTTCGTCCAAAGGACAATATCGGCGAATAAATTTCAATGCGTAAATTATAGGCGTTGGATCACTTCTTTACCGTCCCACGCGGCACATCTCTCCTTAATTTTGCGGAAAAGTTGCCCTTTTGCACCACTGATCTCCGACAGTTCGATCACGGTTCCTGGGTGGCTCTGCGCTGAGAAGTAGACAAACCGACCGTCAGGACTTCCGGCATATCCAGACTGACCAACAGTGAGGCCGCGATTTTTGGCGGCAGCCAGGTCCTGATCAAAGTTTTGCGTCCAATAGGCGACATGCTGCAAACCGGTATGGCCGGCATCGATGAAGTCCCGATACATGGATGGTGCATCGTCGCGTTGCTGGATCAATTCAATTTGAAGGGGCCCGGCGTTCGCCAATGCAATCGAAACGTCAATTTCCGTGGGCGCGCCCTGATAACAAAAGTCCTTGATGGGCGCGTGTTCGAGATAGAGCCAGGGGCCGACACCCATCACCTTTGCCCAATAGTCCATTGCCGCTTCGATGTCGGGGACCACATAGCCGTTTTGCCTTATGTCTCCGAAAAAGCGGCTCATGTGTCAGGTCGATGTTAGGTAGAAGGCCGTCATCACGATCACGATCGCCGCAAACTGGAGGCCGACGCGCCATCGCATAAGAGTTTGCGAGCGACCCGCTGAGCCGCCGCGCATCATGTTCCACAGGCCAGCGAGAAGCACCAGGACAACGGCAACCAGTGCGATGGGGATGAGGAAGCTGAAAAATAGTTCAATCATGCAGTTTATCTAACTCTTCTTCGGTTCTTTGGCCACCCCGTATGGCTTTCGCCAGGGCACTGCGTCAGAGAGACGCGAGAAATTGGTCTATCTGATTCATGACTTCTTCTCTTTCCAGCAGAACCGCTTTGCCATGACTTCCCCATCCCCCAGCATTGACCAATGCAGGGTGGTCGGCAGAGGGGTGGGCCAGCACATGCAAGGTGATGTTGGCCTTGTCTGTTGCCAGTTCCTGCGAATAAGTCATCAGCGTTACTGGATCTGCCGGGTCCTGGATAATGAGGATCGGTAGCGACAGTGTTTTTCCAGTCTCGAGGGGGCGTGGCCCGTCTCCGCCCAGGCCAAACAGAGTTGTGGCACTCCAAAGGGTCGGCCCCAGCAAGGGCTTGGGGAGGCCCAGGATGGCATGCATGCCACCGAGCGTCGCGCTCTGCGGATCCAGCAGGGGGTCGATCAAGATGAGCGCTTGCATGCGATCATCGCGCGCCGCTGCTTCGATGAGGGTCGCCCCACCCATAGAAACGCCTGACCCTATAACGGGGAGACCTGGCGCGAGCTCTTCGATCATGTCGAGGGCCGCCATCACATCGCGGTGTTCCTCGGCACCGAATGTCAGGCGGCCGTCTCCGGTCCGATCTGAGGCGCCATGGTTGCGCAGGTCAATCGCCATTACATGATGGCCCCGCTTTACCAGCTCGGCGTAGTAGACGAGGCCGCCGGTATGGAATTCTTCTTTGTTGCCGTTCGCCCCATGAACATAAAGAACGACGGAACGCGCATTGTCAGCGGGCATCCACCAGGCGCTGAGAGACAAGCCATCCGATGCAACGGGTATTGAGACGTCATCATAGTCGAGGTCAACATCACCGGGGCCGGCGGTAAAGGGGGAGCTTTGCGCTTGTACCAGCTGAGAGGGAAGGATGCCGATAAACAGAACGGCCCAGAGTATTGTTAGAACTCCAATGATCCCCAGAATGGCTTTCTTCATGGATGTATCTCCCCTTTTATGCCCTCCGCAGGATGTGGGATGTGCGACGTTCATCCAAGGAAAAAGGGGCGAGAAAAAAGGGCGAAAAAAACCGGTCGCGAGCATGACCGGTTTTTCGCTTGATGCAGCAAGGGTTCAAATTGAGCGGTGCCCGATATCTCCATAGTCCTGCGTGATGCCAACAAGGTCAGGTTTTGTATGGCGTGTGCGGTCCTCAACCGCACCGTGAGGCTTGTCATCGTCCGATGCATCAAGTCTTTGCTTCCAGGATTCGAATGCAGACTTGAGGAGGGTGATCAAGGGGTTGTCTGAGTTCAAGGGGGCCGCCGTGGCGTCGCGCTTGAGTGCCCATTCATTGGCCCTGCGCTGCTCGGCCCATTCCGCGTCCGATGTTTTCTCTTCGATGCTTACTGCATCAAGAAACTCCAGTGCGCGATGGAACTTTTCAGTTCGGTGTTCCAGCTGAGAGCTCACAAATTCTCCTTGAAGTCTGGTAGGACCATTGTATAGGCCCATTGCCAGACCTTGCTGCGCTCTCATGAAGTCTCGGGCCGTCCTCTGTTCCTCCTCGGTGAACAAGCCTCCCTCGTTGCTGGCGACAGCATATAGCGCTCGCCGGTCGAGGTCGCCAAACGCGCTGTAATTGTCGATCCCTTCATTGCTGTTGTCGTTATAGGGTTGTCCGCTTTCGGCCATCAGCTTGTATTTGCTATCGAGATTGTCTCGGGCTGCCTGGGCGACTTCTTCAAATGATCTGTTTTGAGAAAAAGGTTGCCCACTTGGGTTGGCGACACCGGCGGCAAGGTTTTGTGCAGAAAACCCTTCTCGCGTCGGCATGAACTTTTCGTAGTAAGCGGTTTTGGTATCAATGGTCGCGCTTTTAGCTGCTTGAACTGCTTCTGCGGAGATTGCGATCAAATCCCGCTCGGCAGATGACGGTGTGGTGGCAAACAAGGTATTTTTTGCCTGGGAGGAATTGCCGCTTTTGCTTCCGCTGTGCTCATTCTGCTGAAGAATATGTGCGTATTGTCCGTCCATTGTGGGCGTTGCCAGTGGTGAAACCATTGCGTTTTCTCCCTCCTACAAGGTTTTTTCAGCCCATTTGTCCCGATGGGCACATGGCGGTTTTGCGATCAAAAGATGCTAGGCACCTTATGATCATGAAATCCGCTTAGTGCCACGCAACGAGCAGGCCAGCAGGAGAGGGAGCCCGCGCAGTATCTGCCGCGCAGTCGTGAGAGACCGGCTGGGAGTATTCGGTCTTAGATCGGAATTGGAGTACGCCTTAGTTCGCCGTATCTAGAACCCGACGTGCGATGACCTGTGCCTGAATTTCTGCGGCGCCCTCGAAGATGTTGAGGATGCGGGCATCATTCATCACGCGGCTGACGGGATATTCCAGTGCGAACCCATTCCCACCGTGGATCTGGAGGGCATTGTCCGCTGCGGCCCAGGCCACGCGAGCGGCGAGCAGTTTCGCCATACCGGCTTCCAGATCGCAACGACGGCCTTCGTCTTTCTCGCGCGCAGCGAAATAGGTGAGCTGACGGGCCACCATGATCTCAATGGCCATGGACGCAATTTTTCCCGATACGCGCGGGAAGCTCATGATCGGCTTGCCGAACTGGATGCGCTCTTGCGCATAGCGCAGGCCCAAATCCATGGCGCATTGGGCAACGCCCACGGCGCGCGCAGCGGTTTGGATGCGGGCGGATTCAAAAGTCTGCATGAGCTGTTTAAAGCCCTGGCCTTCTGCGCCGCCAAGCAGGTTTTCTGCTTTCACCTCGAAATTGTCGAAGCCGATTTCATATTCCTTCATGCCGCGATAGCCGAGTACTTCAATTTCGCCACCGGTCATGCCTTCTGCCGGGAAGGGATTCTCGTCGTCGCCGCGCGGTTTTTCCGCGAGCAGCATGGAGAGGCCTTTGTAGCCAGGCTCGTCATTGGTGCGGCAGAGCAGTGTCATCACATCTGCGCGGGCCGCATGGGTGATCCATGTTTTGTTGCCTGTGATTTTATAGACATCACCTTCAAGACGTCCGCGCGTGCGCAGGCTCGCAAGGTCGGACCCGGTATTGGGCTCGGTGAAAACCGCCGTCGGCAGGATCTCACCGCTTGCGATCTTTGGAAGCCAATTGTTTTTCTGTTCGTCGGTGCCGCCGCCCAGGATGAGTTCGGCTGCAATTTCTGATCGCGTGCCCAAGGAACCCACACCGATATAGCCACGGGAGAGTTCTTCCGAGACAACACACATGCTCTCTTTGCCAAGGCCCAGTCCGCCAAACTCCTCCGGAATGGTGAGGCCGAAAACACCGAGCTCCGCCATCTGAGACAGAACCTCTAGAGGGATGTACTCATTCTTCAAGTGCCATTCGTGGGCGTGCGGTGTGACCTGCTCTTCAGCAAAGCGGCGCATTTGATCGCGGATCGCGGTCAGTGTTTCGTCCAGGCCACCATCGCCATAGGTTGCTGCACCGGCGCTCTCTGCGATGAGCGCAGCGATACGTGCGCGAACCGCTGAAGTGTTTCCCAACTCGCAGAGCGTCTGAACTGCTGGCACCATCAGCATGCGCTGATCGTCCTGAGTAAGGCCCAGATCCTGGGGACGGAGGATTTCACCCTGGCTCATGGGGATGCCGCCATACATCTGCCAGAGATATTCTCCGAAAGCGGCCTGGACGAGCAGGGCTTCGAGTTCTCCGAACCGACCTTCCTGGGACATGCGTTCAGCGTAGGCATGAATTTGGCGAAGTGCTTCTACATAGGTCGCCAGCCATGCAAGGCCGTGCCCGGCAAACTGATCCTGTTCGAGGAGTGCCGGTTTCACCTTGCCGTCTTCGCTCACCCGGTCTCGGACTGCTGCAGCGGCGCGTGCCAGCAATGCATCAGCGGCGCCGACACCCTCAGCCGTCAGGCCTGTCAGATTGTCGAGTAGAAGGGTTGTGCGGGTTGCTTCAGCAAGGCTCATTCAAGTCACCAGATGTCGGAAAGGTGGAAACGTACAAATCGGCGCGCAGTCTAACGCTTTGCTTAGTGAATTACGACTCGAGCCGAAAAAAGCAAGGACCGCCTGAGGCGGGGCGTGTCAATCCGCCGCATATCTGTCAGACTTGCTTGAGTTTTGGCGAAATTCTGGTGGAACGGTTTTTGTGGGGGATCTATGACACGTTTTGCTTCGCGAAAAAGATGGCATTTTCGGCGCCGCTCTTTCCTGGCCGGTTTAAGCGGGCTTGCGGCGCTTGGTCCGGTGCGTCTTGCACGGGCATCCGGCAATCCGAAAGTGGTTGTGATTGGTGCGGGGGTGGCGGGGCTGTCCGCCTCCAAAACACTGACCGCAAAGGGTGTCGATCATGTGGTGATTGATGCGGCCGATAGAATTGGCGGCAGAGCGTTTACAGAAAGCAGTACCTTTGGGATCCCTTGTGATGTGGGGGCTCATTGGCTCCACAATGGTGAGGATAATCCCCTTGTCCCCTTTGCTAAACGCTCCGGCATAGATGTGTATGAAGCCGGTGAGGTTGAATGGTTGTTTGCTAACGGCAAATGGCTGGAAGGGGATGATGAAGAAGAAATCTGGGATCAGGTTGAGGATGCGGAATCTGCCATCAACCGGGCGCTTGAAAGAGATCTTGATGTCTCCCTCCGCTCGGTGATGGACAGCGACACGAGTCCCCTTGCTGCTTTTCTTGTTGGTGCCTATGAGCATGCTGCATCGGTGGGGTCGCTCTCGACGCTTGACTGGGACCGACAGGAAGAAGGGACCGACATGTTCCCTGAAGGCGCGTTGGGTTCAATTGTCGCGGCGTGGGGTGCAGAGGTTCCCGTGCAGCTGAACACAGCGGTAACCCATGTTGATTGGTCGGGCGGCGGCGTTCGTGTGGAGACGTCGGCGGGCGCGATTGACGCGGAGGCGGCAATCGTCACCGTGCCCACGTCGGTCCTTGCCAAAGGCGCTATTCGCTTTGGTCCCAACCTGCCGCAAAAGACGGAACGCGCAATCAACGATCTTCCATTGGGATCCTACAATCACATCGTTCTTCAGATGGCTGGCAACCCGTTTGACGCCGAAGAAGACACGATGCTTTGTTATGCGGGCAATGGCGGGACAGCTGGTCTGCTTGTGAACGCGGGCGGTTCCGGACTCACCTATTTCGATGTGGCCGGTGACTTCGGGGCTGGGCTCACGCGCCAAGGCGAAGGGGCGATGGTTGAGTTCGCGCGGGCTGCACTCAAAGACATGTTGGGTGCTGAAGGGCTTGCCAGTCTGAAGAAAGCAAAGGCCTTTCCGTGGGAGGCTAACCCTCTTGCGGGTGGTGCCTACACTGCGGCGCGGCCTGGCCGGGCGCGCGCCAGAGACAGGTTGAAGGAGCCTGTTGCAGACCGGCTTTTCTTTGCGGGGGAGGCGACCAGTCTCTCCAAGCCAGCGACCCTTGATGGGGCCATTGGAGAGGGCGCGCGTGCCGCCCGTCTTGCAGCCGATGAGGTGACCTAGGCGTCCATTGGCCTATTCCCGCTGCTGATCACGGAAATGTCAGTTTTCATCGAAGCCTGATCCTTGTACCTCCTGACTGCCGGGAAACAGATCTGTCTCCCTATGCGTCTGGAAGATATAAGGAGGCTGAGATGAACAAATCATTGGGGTTTGGCGCAGTCGCTGCGCTTTTTGGGTCACTCTTTTTAAGCGCTTATGCGCAGGCCATGGATAATCCGCCGCCTGCTGCGATGCATCTGGGAGAGGGAGAAGGCCGTCTTGTCGACCCGGACCTGGCGGTTCCGTCTGACAATTATCGAGAGAGCTGGGTTTTTCTGGGGTCCTTTTCCGTCCTGGCGGATGAGCCGGAGGAGGGCGCGAAGGAATTGCACGCGGTCTATGCAGAGAGGGAAGCGGTGCGTGCCTATCTTGCCTCAGGCCAGTTCCCGGATGGGGCAAAGATCGTCAAAGATGTCTATGAAACCAAGACCGAGGACCTGACGACGGGCACGGCCAGTTATGCGTCGCATCTCGCGGGCCGGTTTGTGATGGTGAAAGACAGCCAGAACACAAAGGCAGGCCAGTCGCCTCTATGGGGTGACGGTTGGGGCTGGGCTTTCTATGAAGGTGCGGAGACCCAACGGACCATTACCACCGACTATGTCAGTGATTGTCTGGGCTGCCATCAGCCCGCCGAGGAGACAGACTTTCTCTACACGCGTGGATACCCTCTGCTTGCACGATAGTGACTTGATCGGCCGCGTGATTGAGCGCGTGGCTGGTCACTCCGCCGCTTGCAGCGGTGCAGGTCTCTCGTCAGCATCTGTGTTGAAAGTAGCCATCTCCGCCAGGATCCAGTCTTTGAACACGCGGACCTTGTGCAAGGCTGCATCCTCAGGGCGGTAAGCCAGATGATAGGCTGTGCCGCCCCGGCCATCTGTCGGGAAAGGTTGGACAAGCTGAGACCCGGCAAGGGTGTGTTCAACAAGCGGCGACATGGACAGAGCCACGCCTTGTCCCAGCAGGGCGGCTTCCAGACCGCCTGGAATTGTATCGACCCATAGATCGTCTGCGGGACGGAGGTCAGGGAACCCCTGAAGTGTCAACCAGTCCCGCCATCCGTTTGGACGGGGTGTGCAATGGATGAGAGTTTGCTTCTCAAGATCGGCGATTGACTCGACGTCTTTCGCGATCTCTTTTGAGCACAAGATCACAGGTTTGGTGTCGAGCAGCTTTACCGACCCGGGGCCGGTGGGGGCGACCCTCATGTTACGAATACCAAAATCGATGTCGTCTGTTCTGAAATCTGCAACGGTGCTCTCCGTCGAGATGCTGACATCGATGTTTGGATATTTCTTTCGAAATTTCGGCAGCCGCGGGATGAGTATGGCGCTTGCAAAGAGCGGTAGCACGGAGAGACGCAACACTGTCCCTTCGGGTTTGGCTTTCAGCTCGGCCGTTGCCGCCGCCAGGTCCGCAAAGACCTTGTCGACAGTTGTTTTATAGGTGCGCCCGGCTTCAGTGAGTGTAAGGGCGCGGGTCTGGCGCCGGAAAAGCGGCGTGCCGAGGGCGTGCTCAAGCGCTTTGATCCGATGGCTTATTGCTGAGGGCGTGAGGTGCAGAGCTTCTGCGGCCTGTTTGAAGCTGAGTGTCTTCGCTGCATGGTGAAAGGCATGCAGGTTGGCGAGCGGCGGCAGGTCTGAGCGCTGGGGCATGGGGCAAGCTCCTTCATTTCGTCCCTCAACGTAGGGAGCCGATGGTTGAAGCTCATTCACCCATCTTCGCAAACGCTGCTGCGTAAATGGAAAGGCGTGCGGGGTACGGGTGAAATCCCTTCATTCTGCCTGCAAAGCATGCGTTTGTAAGGCTTAGGCCCCCATGGGACTCTCTCCAAAACAGGAGCCAGAAATGGGAGTTGGGCATGCGTCAGTTAACCTTTATCGAACCCGGGAAACTTGAATGGTGGGACGTCCCCGCACCGAAGATCGCTGCGGGCACCGATGCCATCGTCCTCCCGCTTGCTGTTGCGCGGTGTGACTTGGACTATGCAACCATGATTGGTACGGGGTTGCAGGGCGGTCCCTTTGCGTTCGGTCATGAATGTGTGGGCGAAGTGGTTGAAGTGGGCGACAAGGTCACACGCGTGAAGCCCGGGGACCGGGTGGTTGTGCCTTTCCAGATTTCCTGTGGGACCTGCGACAATTGCCGTCAAGGATTTACCAATGCATGCCTGTCCGTCACCCGCGGTGCGGTCTATGGCATGAAACCCATTTGCGGTGAAGAATTTGGCGGTGCGCTTTCCGAGTTCATGCATGTGCCTTTTGCGGATCACATGCTGGTGCCGCTCCCGGACGCGGTGCGGCCGGAAGTGCTGGCCGGTGGTTCTGATAATATTGCGGACGCCTGGCGGACGGTTGCTCCGCATATGGAGCGATATGAAAACCCTTCTGTGCTGGTGCTTGGGAGCGGCCGCGGGATCAGCCTTTATGCTGTCCAGGTCGCATTTGCCCGTGGGGCTAAACGGGTCATGTATGCGGAAGTGGGCAAGGGCGGTGAAGCCATGCGGATGGCGCAAGAGATGGGGGCGGAGACCCAGCTTGTGCCGTCGCCCGCTGATGTGAAATCCTTAGGCTCTTTCAACATCACGGTGGATTCCTGCGGTGATATTGAAGGGCTGAAACTCGCCATTCGCTCAACGGCGGCGAATGGCACCTGCACCAGTATCTCTGTCTATTTTGACAATGCGGTGCCCTTTCCCATGACCGCCATGTATACCAAGGGCATCAGCTTTCACACCTCGCGGGTGCAGGGTCGCGCACTGTTGCCGCAAATCGTCGACGAAGTGAAATGCGGGCACTTTCACCCCGAACATGTGACAAGCCGCGAGGTCAGTTTTTCCGACGCCGCCGAGGCGATGGACGACCCGGCACCGAAGATCGTTTTCACGAATGACTGGACCTGATGAAGGTGGGGACCGGCGTCAGCCGTTCCCCGCTTCAATGGTCTCTGCATAGGTGCGCAGCCCTGGACGGGCAGCGGAAACAAGCACCGCCATGTTGCCGGGTAGGTGTTCGTTTTTCCACATTTTGGTATGTGCTTTAGGAATGTCGTTCCAGGAGAAGACTTCCGACATGCACGGATCGATGCGTTTATCAATGACGAGGCGGTTCGCTTCAGCGGCCTGTTTCAGGTGTGCAAAGTGGGAACCCTGAATGCGTTTCTGGCGCATCCAGACAAAGCGGGCGTCAAAGGTGATGTTAAAGCCGCTGGTGCCGGCGCAAAAAACCACCATGCCGCCGCGTTTGCAGACCATGGCGGAGACCGGGAAGGTCGCTTCACCCGGATGTTCAAATACAATGTCCGGGTCAATGCCTTTGCCGGTAATCTCCCAGATGGCTTTGCCGAATTTCCGCGCCTCTTTCATGAAGGAGTTAAACTCAGGGGAGTTCACTTTCGGCAGCTGTCCCCAGCAATCGAAGTCTTTGCGATTGATAACGCCTTTAGCACCCATGGACATGACGAAGTCCCGCTTGCTTTCATCCGAGATCACGCCGATGGCATTGGCCCCTGCAATGGCGCAGAGTTGAATGGCGAAGGAGCCAAGTCCGCCGGACGCCCCCCAAACCAGAACATTCTGCCCAGGGGTCAGCACGTGGGGACGATGGCCGAACAGCATGCGGTAAGCGGTTGCCAGGGTCAGCGTGTAGCAGGCGCTCTCTTCCCAGGTGAGATGTTTAGGCCGCGGCATAAGCTGCTGGTCCTGCGCTCGGGCGAACTGGGCGAAGGAGCCATCTGGCGTTTCATACCCCCAGATGCGCTGTGAGGTTGAGTACATCGGGTCGCCGCCATTGCACTCTTCGTCATCGTGGTCGTCCTGGTTGCAATGGATGATGACTTCATCGCCTACCTTCCAGCGTTTCACTTTGGAGCCCACGGCATAGACGATGCCGGACGCGTCCGATCCGGCAATGTGATAGGGCTCATCATGGACCTGGAACACGGAGACCGGGTCGCCGAGACCGGCCCAGACACCATTGTAGTTGACGCCTGCCGCCATCACGAGAACGAGGACTTCGTGGGCGTCGAGTTCCCAGGTCGGCACGACTTCCAGCTGCATAGACTGTTCCGGCGGGCCGAAGCGCTCCTCCCTTATGGTCCAGGCATACATGTTTTTCGGCACATGACCCAAAGGCGGGATTTCACCGACCTCATAGAGGTCTTTGATGGGCAGATTGTTGGCGGGCGTTGATGCGGCTGGATCGCTCATGTCTTTCTCCGGTTGTTGGCCGGATAAAACGCTATGGACGTAGCGTATTCAAGCCTGTTTTGGCTCTATTTTTGCGGTGCAGCAACGGGTGTGCTAATCGAGCCTCACTAATTGTGAGAGACTGAGCCCCATGAGTGATCAAAAACCGTTTCAACACGACAAAGACCGGCCCTGGATTTTCCGCACCTATGCGGGTCATTCAACGGCAGCGGCGTCCAATGCGCTTTACCGGGACAATCTCTCCAAGGGGCAGACGGGTCTCTCAGTGGCATTCGATCTGCCGACCCAGACGGGCTATGACGCAGACCATGTGCTTGCGCGGGGTGAAGTGGGTAAAGTGGGTGTGCCGATCAGCCATCTGGGGGACATGCGGCAGCTCTTCGATCAAATCCCGTTGGAACAGATGAACACGTCCATGACGATCAATGCGACGGCGGCCTGGCTGCTGGCACTCTATATCGCGGCGGCGGACGAACAGGGGGCGGACCGCAAGAAGCTCACCGGCACGGTTCAGAATGACATCATCAAGGAATATCTCTCGCGCGGCACTTATGTGTTTCCGCCGGACCCGTCCTTGCGATTGATCTCCGACATCATTTCTTACACGTACCGCGAAATTCCGAAGTGGAACCCGACCAATGTCTGCTCCTATCATTTGCAGGAGGCGGGTGCGACGCCAGTACAGGAACTGGCGTTCGCGCTGGCCACCGCGCAGGAGGTCCTCGACCGGGTGAAAGCAAGCGGGCAGGTGCCGGATGCGGATTTCTCCCGTGTCGTTGGCCGTATCTCCTTCTTCGTGAATGCCGGTGTGCGCTTTGTGACCGAGATCGCGAAGATGCGGGCTTTTGTGGACATGTGGGATGAGATCTGTGCAACACGCTACGGTGTAGAGGATCCGAAGCTTCGCCGCTTCCGCTATGGGGTGCAGGTGAACTCGCTGGGCCTCACGGAGCAGCAGCCCGAAAACAATGTGTACCGCATTCTGATTGAAATGCTCGCGGTAACTCTGTCGAAAGATGCGCGGGCTCGTGCAGTGCAGCTACCCGCGTGGAACGAAGCGCTCGGCCTTCCCCGCCCCTGGGATCAGCAATGGTCGCTGCGCGCACAACAGATCTTGGCGTTCGAAACGGATCTTCTGGAATATGAAGATCTTTTTGACGGCTCAACGGTGATGCAGGCGAAGGTCGATCAGTTGAAGGCGGACGCGCTGGAAGAACTCGCGCACATTGAAAAGATGGGCGGGGCAGTGGCTGCCATCGACAGTGCGTATATGAAACAGGCGCTTGTTGAATCCAATGCCGAACGTCTGGGCCGTATCGAGAGTGGCGATATGGCGGTGATTGGTGTGAACAAGCAGTTGGAAACAGCCGCCTCCCCGCTTGGCACTGGCGATGAAGCCATCATGGTGGTGCCCCCAGAAGTGGAAGAAGCGCAGATCGCCAATCTGGAAGCCTGGCGGGCTGCCCGTGATGACGAGGCGGTGAAGGCAGCGCTTGCCGATCTTCGATCTGCAGCGCAAGAAGGCCGGAACGTCATGGAGCCGTCGATCGTTTGCGCCAAGGCTGGGGTGACAACGGGCGAGTGGGGCGAAGTCTTGCGTGGCACATTTGGCGAATATCGTGCACCGACCGGTGTGGGGACGAGCGCGCGCAATGATGTCTCCGGACTTGATCCCATTCGTGCAGAGGTCGACGCGGTCTCAGCGAAACTTGGGCGCCGGCTGAAGTTCCTGGTTGGCAAGCCGGGTCTTGATGGCCACTCAAACGGAGCTGAGCAGATCGCCGTGCGTGCGCGCGATTGCGGCATGGATATTGTTTATGATGGTATTCGTCTGACGCCAGAACAGATCGTGCAAGATGCGGTTGACGGCAAGGTGCACGTGATCGGTCTTTCCATCCTGTCGGGCTCTCATGTGCCTTTGGTGAAAGAGGTGATGACACGTCTCAAGGGCGCCGGGCGTCTCGATGTGCCCGTGGTGGTTGGCGGCATCATTCCGCCGGAAGATGAGGAAGCGCTCAAAGCATCCGGCGTTGCCGGCGTCTATACGCCCAAGGATTTCGACCTTAACAAGATTATGAGTGACATCGTCCGTCTTGTGGATACGGATAGCGCGGCTTAGGGCATTTACCCATATCGCCGCAGGAATGCTGGGAGTTCGATGCTCTCATCACTCTCTGCTAGCGTGGCGGTAGCGCTTAGGTTGGCACCGACCTCTCGATCTGCTTCTAGCGGGGGGGTAGATGCCTCGGGCGTCTCAGAGTGTGGTGAAGGTTCGGCGGTGTCTTCAGTATCGCGGATTTTCGGTGGGGCTGGCTTCCATGCCCGGAGGTTCTGGCCAACGTCGTGATAGAACTGGGGAACGAACTCTTCGAGTTGACTGATAAATTTAGTGGTTCGGCCGAAGTCAGCTCCAAAGTCTTTTGTCATTCGTATTTCAAACGTTCTAACTACCTTACCTTTTTGTTCTGCGCCGAGGCTGTCGGCATCGTCAATGAGCTCGGTGAGTGCAACCTGCGTTGGCGTAGTCCTTCCTCCCCAGTGCCCTCTCACAAAAATATTGTTTGTTCTTGTGCTTTTTAGCTGTCTTGTCAGCCAATTTACCCTTGCTCGAGTGGATTTTTTGTCTTCAGGGGCGTCTAGACTCATGGAGCATGTAACGTTCCGTCTAGCTACGTCTGCGGCAACAGTTATTGGACTTGCTGAGTTGGGGACATCTATCGCGAACGTGAGTGCGTGATCGCTGGCAAGTCGTTTGCAATCGGAGTGGAAGCGTTCATCCATGTTGGCCGCTTGCTTTCGTGGCAATTTTACTTCAACGGAGTGACCGACCTTGCGACTCATTAGCAGGCAGATATCTCTTTGCTCCTGGTGCCAACTCGCAACAGAGTTCTGAATGACCGGTGCCGCTGGATTTAGTGGCACTCGATTCTGAACCGCTGCTACCAGTTCTTTCCACTCACTGTTCATGCGATCAAAGCGAGTCACGCCCGAATGCGGGTGTTTGAGATACCTGGCAACCTCGCTCAAAATAAACCGTTGCTCCGGATCATCGAAATCATCGGCGGCAACAAGGAGTGTTGCTTCGGTCAAGATGTAGGTCCATGACCAATGGAACAAGTCGGTGTTTTTGGGTAGGCGGACTTTTGGCAGTAGCGGGTGATGGTCCGGTAACACTGCTAACTGGTTCGATATTGTGATGAGAGCATCGATGTCAAACTCTTTTGCAGTTTCGAGATAGCTCTGTAGTTGGTCCCTTGCAAGAACTGCGTTCCCGCTTTTGGCTTCGATAAGGGCCCGCCATTCCGATTTTCCGGTCCGCACGATGAGAAGTCCATCCGGTCGAAAAGCCGTTTTCGCTTTTTGGTTTTGAAATGTAACTTCAGTATACGCTTCGATTTTTGTTGTTTTGCTGGTCCGGACACCAATTGTGTCTAGGACCTTCTTCCCGAACTTTGGAACAGCCATCATTGCAGCCAGAAAAATGGACGTGGTCCGTTGTTCTTTGTTGGTGTCTGCCATTGAAGGGATCAGCCTGGCAGGCTCACCAGAAGCCAAATAGTCTGGACGCTTCGAACTCATTTGATTTCCCTCCCGTAGTCGTTGGATCCATTGTTGTTCATAGACTTCCAGAGTCAACTTGTGGTTTTACTTTGCGCGTCGGTAGTTGGTCTGCCCCGCCTTCCAATTTTTCTGAATACTGGACTGTGCATCTGCCTGTTGCGCATCCGTCACGCATTGTTCCTTTCACTGAAATGTCAGCGCCGACACAGTTTTGCCCCAATTCAGGGCTGGTTTCGCCGCAAAGCTTGAGCAAAACTTAAGGCCTGGATCTTCGATCTGTGCGGCGTACGGGGATTTGGAGGGGAATTGCTGCTTTCATTTGTCTGCTGCCTTTCCCGTTCTTCAATGTAAGAGAGGTGCGCCATGAGCTGGGGGCAAGATAGCCAAAAACGGGATGAAGAGCTGCGTGTCGCCGCTGAGTATGGCCGGCGCGCTGAACCGCTTCCCGACATTCATATTCATTCTGTCCTTACTCAGGCCGATGCCGAGTATGGTGACGAACTTCGGGACCGGCGAGCGCGCCAGGAACATCTTGAGCGTGAGATCGTGGCACTGGGGCGCCGCTTGTCCGCTCCGTTGAACGACGATGAGGCGAAGACCCGTCGCGGGTGGTTCCGTCGTCGTGCCAAAACTGGGGAGGCGTGAGACCCATGAAATTCGTTTCCTCTTCCCTGGTGAGTGACGATCAGCGTCATAAGATCAACGAGAATTTTATCGCCAGTCAGCGGGATGCCCGCTTCCGGCCCTTCTATGTCGGAGCGATCCTGTTTACTGTTGCTGTGGCGGCGAGTGCACTTTTTGTCGACTATATGATCGTCACCGAGTTCTGGACGCGGGCGCTTGCGAATGAGTTTTTGGAACTGCCCGGATCGCTTGCCACCTCTGTTGCTTTCAAGAGCCTCCAAGTTTTGTTTGCCACTCTTGCGGCGCATATCTTTATCGAACATATGGGTGTGTTTGGACGCGCGGTCTTTGTGCGCGTTCTCTTCCTCTTGGCACTTACGATGCTCGGTGGTGTCGGCTTTCTGCTTGCCTTGATGTCTTTGCCAGCAGGTCTCGCGGATGCAGGACTTGGCGGCAATGGCGCCTCTCTTGGGTCGGCGCTTTCAAGCCTCGGCATTGAGACGGAAGCGGCCCGCGAAGCAGCAGTTGCGCAAACCGGCCTGGAAGCAGCGCGTGCCTATCAGCCGGTGCTGTGGATGGCGTCTCTTGGGGTGATCTTTCTGGTCGTTACCGGTGTTGCGGCGCTCTTCCTTCACTATGCGCTGACCAATGTCCGGAAGCTTTTTGAGACACGAGACTTTGCAGAGCGCAAAGCGGATATGAACCGCCTTGCTGCGTTGGAAGCGGAATATGCGCGTAATCGCGAAACGCTAATTGATATGGAGCGGATGGACCATCGCCGTAATGTGCTGTGGACGCGTGTCATGGATTCCTGCCGGGCTTACGAGCGCGGACTTGAGGGAACCCGGACCAGCTATCTCACCGGGCGCAAAGTGCGTGCACTGCCGGCACCCGGGCGCAAGCGTCAGGAGAAAGCAGCAGCGGAAGAACGCAGTGCGCAGCTCAAGGCCTGTGCAGAAAGCCAGCAGGTCGCGCGGTTCGAAGCGCTTTTTGAGGACTGGTGGTCACGCCGTCAGCGCATGGCGGTCAATGACGGCGGGGCCCAAGAAGCAGTAGGCGAAGTATTGCCGCCAGTGAAGATCGGACGAAACGTGCCGATCAATAAGGCGGCGGAGTAGACCCATGAAACGCTTCGGTGGAGCCATTGCGGGTGTTTTGGTGAGCGGTGCCCTGGCATTCGGCTTCCTGTCCGGCAGCGCCGATGCTGCCCTATCCGACGAACCAGCCGCACCTACCCATCTGGTGATCGGCCTTGATCTCTCTAAGTCAAACCCTCTGGTCACAAGCGATGTGTTTGCGGCCCAGGTTGCGGCCCGGCTCGCAGATGAAATCCGCAACCTTCCGGTGCGCTCCAAGGTGACGGTCCGGTCCTTCGGTGTCTATGACACGGCCTCCAATCCGCTTCGCATCGATCAGGTGATCTCGGCCCGGGCGCGGCCTGGAGATGTGGCGGACGGTATTCAGGCGCTGGTGTCCAATCTTCCACGGTTGGTGTCCGAGGGCCGGCTCGAAGCGCAGATGAAAACCAATATCGTCCCGTTTCTTGAAACCATGGCGGATGGGGTCGATTGTGCGAAGCCCACACGCATTGTGCTTCTCACGGATGGCGCAGAAGACAGTGAACTTGGCCGACTGACACGGTCCGGCGGCAGCCTGCCCGCTGCACGGGAAAACGCTTATGCCGGGTGCGACGAGCTCCTCATGCTCGGCATGGGCCGCGGATTTAACAGCCCCAGCACCACGGCCCGGTTCAGGACCGCCTGGTCTGAATGGTCTGACGCTGCCGGATTTGACCGCTTTACGGGTCTCTACGACTGGTGATCCGTCACTTGTTTGGGCGCGTTTTCGAACCGCAAACGTCGTGCAACTTTTGCTGAAAACGCTTTAGCGGGTCCCACAATAAAACCCTTCGAAGTTTGTTGAAAAAGCTATAGCTTGCGCGCCGCGGGTTGCTTGTTTCTTTTGCCCGGCGGAGCCTTCTCGGTTTTGATGAAATCAAAACCGAGCTCAGGTTTCTTTGTTTTGTCGCGTTTCCGGACGCAAAACCGCCAAGTCAGACCTGGCCACTTTTGCTGGAAACGCTCTATGCGGGGATTTTCATGGAAGCGGCGCAGCTTGTCCTGCCAATCTTTTTTGTCATTGCGATCGGCTATTTTGCTGGGCGGACGCGGTTTCTGAGCGAAGAGGCCATCGACGGGATCGACAAATTCGCCTTCACTTTTGCGATCCCTGCCTTGCTTTTTCGCGCGCTGGCAAACACAGAGCTCCCTGAAGCCCTGCCATGGGGGTTGTGGCTCTCCTATTATGGCGGCGTATTGATCGTCTGGGCGATCGGCGGGTTGCTTGCCTTGACCATCCTTCGCCGTTCTCCGGCAGACAGTGTGATTATCGGGTTTGGCGGTGGTTTCTCCAATACGGTGATGTTGGGGATCCCGATCATTCTTACCGCCTATGGTGAGGAGGCAGGCGTGCCTCTTTTCTTCATTCTTGCGTTTCACGGTCTGACCGTTTTCACGGTCGCGACCTACCTATTGGAAACGACCAAGCCGCGTGCCGGGGCGACTCTGTCTTCGGGGCAAATTCTGCTCGAGAGTGGCCGTGGCATGATCAAGAACCCGGTCATTATTGCGCTTGGGTCCGGCATTGCTTTCGGGCAGACAGGCTTCGCGATTCCCGAACCGATTGATGTCACCCTGGAGATGCTGGGACGCTCGGGCATCCCTTGTGCTCTTTTCGTGCTGGGCGCCACGCTTGTTCGCTATGAGATCAAGCGCTCGATTGGTGCAGCGTCTCTCGTCGCGATGGTGAAGCTGGTGCTCCATCCGATCGTTGTGTTTGTGCTCGCAATGTATGTGTTTGTGTTGCCGCCGCTCTGGGTGAAAGTTCTGGTGACCATGGCGGCCATGCCGACGGGTGTTTTCTGCTTCATCCTGGCGAACCGCTATCAGGCAGCACCAGGAGCCGCCTCGTCTGCGGTGGTGCTGGTGACAGGTCTTAGCCTCATCACCCTCACCGTCGTCCTGAATCTCTTCCTGTGAGAGTGAGCGCCTTCGAGGTTAAGCCTTGATAGGCATCAGACGAGGCTCTTGGCTCAGGCGGAACATTTCCGGCCGGACAAACAGGAAGGAGAGCGGCGTCTTCTCGATCAGTTTGAAGCCGATCAGAGGTGCTGCGACTGCAACAATTGTTGCGGTGAGCGCGACGAGATCCGCGTTCTCAATGATGCCGGTTTTCGCCAGCCCGATGCGCACGACAGCGCCGGGCAAGAAGAAGGCGAGATACACATAGAGTGAGCGTTGGCCGACATAGGCGAGCCATCTCAACCGTCCGCGATCTGCTGCCACACTGAGCAGTGCAATGATAGCTGCACCACCGGCGAATGCCGCCAGAAGACCGAAGAGCGGCTTGGTTGCAATGCCAGCTTCGACAAAGAAGTAGACCATGGCAAAGGCACCGATCGAGCCCGCAACAACTCTGAGTGCATTCTCCCGAGCGAACTCAGCCAGATTGAAGAAATATTGTGCGCCGAGATAACCCGCGACGAAGAACACATAGCGACCAGCGAACTCATCAACAGCGCCCCAGCCCGTATCGATGGGAGATGCATAAAGGATGACAGCGCCACTCATGAGAATGATGGGCGGCACGTTTTTCAGCATGCGGGTCACCATGAAGAAGATGGCGAGTGCATGGATGAACCAGAGCGTAGAAATCGGTTCAATCGGCAGCAGGAGGATGTCATTCATACTGAAGGCATGATTGCCATAGCCGGCAAAACCGATCTTCACGGCGAGCTGAATGGCGGCCCACAAGAAGTAGAAATAGACAAAGTGGAACAGTTTCGCGTCGACAAATTTGGCGCGGTTCCACTGCAGCGACCGGCTGACAAACAGGCCTGCAATCATGAAGAAAAGAGGGACGCGGAAGGGGCGTGCGAACTCAACGATGTCCACCATCCACATGTGGGAAACGCCCATACTCTCCATGGTGCCCAAAGAGATATGCATCTGAGCGACCAGGATAATGGTCACGCCCTTCACATAGTCGATCCAGTCGATCCGCGAAGGAGCTGTAGCAGTTTGAGGCGCTGTGTTGGTCATGTCAGTCATGGGGGCCACGTCCGTTGAGCGTTTACGCCGCTTTTGTCCCAAAATGGCACAGATTTGTGCGGTGATGGGACGGGCGGCGGCTGGTTGTTCTTCCCGGAGCAGGAACCAGGCCATATTTCTGGGCGCGCCTTCGGACGGAAAACCGCTCGCACTTTTCCTGAAGGCGCTTTGGTCTATGAGATGCCAATCATCTGTCGGATATCGGCGGGCGTTTTGCCGGCGTTACGCAGGTCTTTGAGGCCTAAGTCTTTGGCGCTCTTAGAGAGGCGGCGACCAGTGTCATCTTCAATCAGCCTGTGATGGCAGTAGCGCGGTTCAGGCAGATCCAGCAGGACCTGCAACAGACGGTGGATATACGTGGCCGGATAGAGATCCTGCCCGCGGGTGACGTGGGTGATGTTTTGAAGCGCGTCATCGACAACGACAGAAAGATGGTAGGAGGTGGGCACGTCTTTTCTTGCGATGACGACATCCCCAAAAAGCTCAGGCTCGATGTTCTGGATTCCTGTCTCACCAAAGGGGCTGCCTTGGTCTTCGGTGAAGCTTATGGGGCCACCTGATTTCTGGGTGGCGAGTTCCAGAGCTTTTATTGTGTCCAGACGCCAGGCATATGTGCGTCCCTCCCACATGAGCCGTGAGCGCTCTTGCTCACTGATATCTTTGTAGATACCGGGATAGAGAAGGGCCCCGTCCGGGTCGCGGGGCCAGCGCTCGACCTCAATTCCGCTGTCTGCGATGGTGCGCTCGATTTCCCGCCGCGTCGCAAAGCATGGATAGACCACATCCATGTCCCGCAATTGCTTCAAGGCGGTTTCATAGTCCGGGAAGTGCTCGGACTGACGTCGTGCAGGCGTTTCCCAAGAGAGACCCAGCCATTCAAGGTCTTCATAGATGCCATCGACAAATTCCTGACGGCACCTTCCGATATCGATGTCTTCGATCCTGAGCAGAAACCGACCGCCGAGCTCTGAGGCCTTTCCGGCCGCATATAATGCAGAATAGGCATGGCCTAAATGAAGCCGCCCGTTGGGGCTGGGGGCGAATCGTATGACGGCAGCGGGCTGTTGCATCGAAGCTTTTTACGCGAATTGGAGCGTGAGGAGGAGATGGTTCCGGTTTTTGGGCCAATCTGACGCACCGTAAGGCCTTGCGGCTTCACACAGGCGTCGCACTAGATATAGTATTTTCCCATCGGCGATCGAACCGAAGTTGAGTCTGGGTAAGTTTAGGCGATTCCAGGAGGACGTGACGGTGCAAGGTGAGTTTGCGACACCAGATGGGTGTCCGGCGTTGGTATTAAATGCGGACTTCAGGCCGCTAAGCTATTATCCATTGTCGCTATGGTCCTGGCAGGACGCGATCAAGGCGGTGTTTTTGGATCGGGTCAATATTGTCTCCAATTATGACGTGGCGGTACACAGCCCCAGTTTTGAGATGCAGCTGCCGTCGGTTGTTTCTCTCAAGACCTATTTGAAGCCAGCGCAGTACCCGGCGTTCACGCGGTTCAACCTGTTTTTACGGGACAGTTTCCTTTGCCAGTACTGTGGAGATGGTCAGGAACTGACCTTTGATCATGTGATCCCGCGGCGCTTGGGCGGGCAGACAACCTGGGAGAATGTAATCACGGCCTGCGCGCCCTGCAATCTGCGCAAGGGCGGTAAGCTCCCCAAGGAAGCGGGCATGATCCCGCGTCAGAAGCCGTTTCGTCCGACGGTCAATGAATTGCACAAGAATGGACGGCGTTTCCCGCCCAACTACCTGCACGAAAGCTGGCGCGACTATCTCTATTGGGACAGCGAGCTGGAAGCTTAGTTTGGTTCTCTTGTTTTCGCGTTTCGGTCTTCCGTTCTTGGCAGAAAACCGCAGACCCGTTCGAGTCGTCGCTCTTACCAATGGCGCGACACCCTCACCCTGGAAACACTTTTAGCTCAAGCCTTCTCTGACGCACGGATTGCGGCGCGGCAGATGGTCTGTATCACATTGGATAAAACGGGATAGCCAGGCGCTTCTTCAGCACCGCTCTCAAGAGCTTCCTGTTTGTGAGCAAGTTCTTCTTCCCGGAACTGGATGATCGTTTCTTTGAGCTCTTCTTCTGTGTCGAGACTGGAGAGTTCGTCGATCTGACTTTGGTAGTGCTCATCGATGACAGACTCGACCGCCACCGTACAGGCATGGGCGACTTTTTCGCCCATCAGGGCGGTCGCGGCTCCCATGGCAAATCCGCCGATGTGCCAGAGCGGGTTAAGCGCTGTCGGCCGAACCTGGCGCTCATTCACCAGATGGTTAAACCGGTCGAGATGTTCTTCTTCTTCCGCAGCCATGCGGGTGAGGCTCTCGGTGATCTCTCTTTTGTGCGGCAGATTGCGGAAGACAGCGAGCTGGCCTTCATAGATACGCACCGCGCCATATTCACCCGCATGATCTACGCGGATCATTTCCTTGATGCGCTCGGCCGTGGAGGTTTTGCCGGGATGGTCTGCTGCTGCATTGAAAGAGGGTTTGCTCATCTCACTCTTCCTCCAATCCTGTCATGGTCCAAAACCTTGCAAGTGCCAGTGCACCGAGTGCCGTCAAGAAAAGCGAAATCAGGAAATTGTATCCAGCCATTGAAATACCGAAGAGGCTCCATGGGATCTCATCGCACCGCGGCACCTTCACGCCCTGCAATTGTTGTTGAAACTCTTGCAGGCTGCCCGCGATTGATCCTCCACCGGTACAGCCTTGGGGGCCTTCCCACCACTTATATTCCACCCCAACATGATATCCGCTGATGCCCACATTGGTCGCGGCGGCGAGCGTGCAGAGTGCGATCAACACAACAGGTGCCAGCCCCAGATTGGTTTCCCTCGATAGGATGCCTGCGGCGAGTGAAGCGGGGATCAGAACCCAATAGGGCATACGCTGCTGAAGGCAAAGCGAGCATGGGTCGAGACCGCCGACATATTCAAATGCCAGGGCGGCGCAGAGCGTCACGACCGAGATGACAAACATGGCCCACGGAACCTGGCGGTTTGCAATCGGAAGTTTGGTGAGTAGGGACATGGGCCGATCTTACAGGATCAGGCCCACTAGGAGGAAGCCGCCGATCAGAAGTGCGACAAAAAGGATTGAGAGGAACCCGAAATATTTGTCGATAAAGCTGCGGATGGGTTCCCCAAACCACCAAAGAAGGCCAGCAACGGCGAAAAAACGTGCGCCGCGCGCAACGAGGCTGGCTGCCATAAATACGAGAAAATTGAGGCCCGTAGCCCCGCTGGCGATGGTAATGACTTTGTAGGGGAAGGGGGTGAGCCCCGCGATCAGAACGATCCAGACACCATATTCATTGTACCGCTCGGCGAAGCTCGCAAATTGGTCGGTATAGCCATAGAAGGCCAGAATGGGCTCACCCAGCTGCACGAAAAAGAAAAAGCCGATCGCATAACCCGCAACGCCCCCCAAAACGGACGCGATGGTACAGATGAGAGCATAGACCCAGGCCAGTGCCCGTTTCGCCAGGACCATGGGGATAAGGGCGACGTCGGGGGGGATGGGAAAGAAGGAACTCTCCGCGAAAGAGACCAATGCCAACCCCCAGCGCGCGTGGCGGTGGGCGGCGAGGTTCATGGTCCAATCGTACAAGCTGCGTAACATGGGGTCCCTGATAACAGGGCGGGAGATTTCTGTCTATCGGGCGCTCTTTCCCTTTGACGTGGGCGCTGTCCTGCCTATCATGGCGCCGCTTGACGGGCGGTTCCTGTTCGTCAAAGCCCCTGTGGCGGAATTGGTAGACGCGGTAGATTCAAAATCTGCTGTCCGTACGGGCGTGCTGGTTCGAGTCCGGCCAGGGGCACCATTCTCATTCCAGATTATTACCTTTAAGCCACGCGTAGGTAGCCTGCGAGGCCAGTTTTCTGATGCTCGATCACGTGACAATGAAATGCCCAATCGCCGGGATTGTCAGCGACGAGGGCGACGTCCAGCGTCTCTTCCTTCAAGAGCAGTGCTGTGTCAGTCCAGTTGGGGAGGACCTCGCGTTTGTTTGAACGTACCGGCTTGAAGGTCAGTCCATGCAGATGGATAGGATGGATGTTCGGACTCTCATTGCGCAGGCGCAAAATGTAACTCCCCCCCTGTTTCAAGGTCGCAAGGGGTCCTGTCTCTGACGCATCGCCGGGCCAAGGCAGGCGGTTAACCGACCAGAAGGTGTACCCAAGGGTGCCGCACAGGCCGTTATTGGGAAGGTCACCTGACGGGGACCAGCCGAAGACAAACTCTATCGGTTCGGCAGCGATGAGGTGTGGTTCCGGCACATGATTGGGCACCAGCGGCTTCAGGTCTGTGAGTTGGCGCTTTGCGTTTTGCCCGATGGAGCGCAGCCGTGCGAGGCTTCTGGGCGCGCCAGCGATCACACCCATCAAGTTGATCTCTTGCCCTTCGTTTGCGGGCATTTCCAGCGCGATATCCACCCTTTGTCCGGGAGAGAGAATGAGGGGCTCTGTTTCTGTCGGCCACGGCATCGGGATCGCCAAGGGGTGCCCGTCCATTGCGATGATGCGCCCGCTCGTGTCGGGCATGAACAGTTTGTAGATGCGGGTCGTATCCGTTGCGAGGATCCTCAGGCGCGTGAGGCCACCTGCCGTCGCATTATAGACCGGGTCTTGTTCCCAGTTGGCTGTGATGACATTGCCATGAGTGCCGCCGCGTGCTGCGCCTCGTGGCGTGAAGAGGTCCTTGAACTGCCCGTCTTTTCCAATGCGGAAGTCGCGCAGGTTGAGAACAATATCGTCGTCGAAGCCTGGATCTTCTGCTTCATCGACAATCAACGCGCCCGTGAGGCCGAGCGCCATTTGCTCCATGGTCATGCAGTGCGGGTGATACCAATAGGTTCCGGCATCCGGCGGAGTAAACGTGTAGGTGAAGCTTTCATCTTTGCCCAAAGGGAACTGGGTCAGATAAGGAACACCGTCCATCTCATTCGGCAGACGGATGCCGTGCCAATGCATGGTCGTATAGTCTTTCAAGCGATTGGTAACCGTCGCGGTAAAGGGCGCTCCCTGCTTTGCTCTCAGGACCGGCGGGGCGCGATCTGGCGATAGGCTCACCATGTCGGTGGTGAGCAGGTTCGGCATCACATTGTAGCTTGCGCGTTGAATATCGAGCTTTGTTGATGTGCCTCTCACAAGTTCGAGCGGGTCACAGCCAGCCAAGGTGGCGACCGAGGCGGAGGCGGCGGCACTTTGCAGAAACTGACGACGATCGAGCATGTGGTGGTTCACCAGGTGATCTGAGAGGTCGGTCAGGACACCAAACTGGCAGCCCTCTGACAAGTCACTGCAGTGATGACATGTCGTCGCGGGTATGTGGAAACCTATTTGGGCTGATCGCTGGAAAAGCCTTCAGGAAGTGAATAGGCGCCCAGCATTTCACCGAGCCATTTCCTAAACCTGCGCGGTGCATCGGGGTCGTCCCCAAATCCGCAAGCTTCGTAAAAGTAGTCGCCGACAACGGCCTCTCCAAAAGCGGCATTGGAAATGAGCAAGACCAGGAACATGGTCTCTTCCCGGTCTGGGTGCGGGAGACCTTCATTGTCCGCCAGCTTGCATCGTGCTGCGTGTCCCCGGTCGGCGATCTCAGACATTACATTGGTGGTTGGGTTTCCCTCTGGATTGGTGTCGGTCAGAAGCATCCAGGAAAAAAGCTTCGCCGTGCCCTGATCGCTCAGAGCTTCAAACGTGTTGTTCACGAGGCTAGGCATTTGGGCTTCGATCTTTTGATCTTCTCCCCCTTCCAGTACGCCTAAGAGTTTTTCGCGGAGCTGCGAAGTCGTTCGATCTACGAGCGCATTGACCAGCCCCGCACGACTTTCAAAATGGTGCAGGATTGCCGGGTGCGAGATCCCTACGTCCCGCGCGATGTCCTGGAGGCGGATGCCTTCTGGGCCTTGTTCCGCCAGGCGTTTCGCGGCGGCGTCCAGAATAACGCGGCGGGATTCTTCGGCAGAACGCCGGATGCGTTTGGTCGGGGCCGTTTTGGCCTCCACAACCACTTTCTCGAGTATTTTGCTCATACCGCTTTGTTGCCCCATCCCCAACCTAAAATATCTATAGGTCCATCATACCGACCTTGGCCCATCTTGAAAGTACGGAGATCAACTCCACAAAATGCAAGATGTGTTTTTGGGGCCGAATCCCGTCAAAATGGCGATCAATCATTCATTGGAGGCGTCATGATTAAAGTAAACGGGCTGAAGACCTGTGATACGTGCAAAAAAGCTATGAAATGGCTGGAAGCGGAGGGGCTTGAACACGGGTTCAGGGATGTGCGTGCGGATGCGGTCACGCTGAAGGAAGTCACGGGGTGGGGAAAAGCGGTCGGTTGGGACCGGCTGGTCAATAAAGCCAGCACCACCTGGCGGGGCCTATCTGATGCAGAGAAAGAGGCAGCGGCTGGTGAGGGGGCTGCAGAGCTTCTGGTAGCCAATCCTACGTTGATCAAACGCCCCGTTTTTGAAGTCGGCACGACAGTGCTGGTCGGGTTCAAGGCCGAACAGCAGGCAGATCTGAAGTCGGGGGGCTGATGGGAGGCTGTCTCTCCCTTCCGATAGAGACAGAGCGGTTTCGTCTCCGGGAGTTTTGTCCGGCAGACATTGATGCCCTGCACGCTTACGCCTGCCGTGAGGATGTGACGCGGTATCTGATGTGGGGGCCGAATGACCGTCAGGAGAGCGAAAGTCAGCTCAAGACCTTCATTGATGCTGCGGCGGAGAAACCACGCATGGTCTATGAGCTTGGCCTCACCCTCAAGTCAGATGACTGCGTGATTGGCGCCTTATGTCTCTATCTCGATAAGCTTGAGGACGGAGAGAAACAAAGTGCGGAGCTTGGTTTTCTCCTGCACTCGGATCTATGGGGCCAGGGGATTATGTCTGAAGCTGCTGCTGTGCTTCTGTCGCGGGGCTTTTCTGATCTCAAGTTGGACCGCATTTGGGCGACATGTGACGCGCGAAATCTGGCGTCGAAAAGCGTACTTGAGAAGATTGGCATGGCTCATGAGAAAACGGTGCGCGGCGCCCGTAAAACGCCCGACGGTTTGGCCGATCAGCATTGGTATGGACTGGATGCGTCCGACCTGCCTTAAGCCTGCTGGGCATTAACCTTGCTCTGTCTTGGCCCTGATCCGGAAGGTGAGCACCTTGTCTTCCTGGGTGCTGTCTATCAATTCATGACCGCTTTCGTGGCAAAAGTGCGGAAAGTCGATGGCAGCGATCGGGTCGGTCGCCAAGACTTTTAGAATAGTCCCGGGTGCCAACTCGCGTAGCTGTTTTTGAGCCCTCAAGACCGGCAAAGGACAGGTCAGGCCGGTCACATCGAGGATCATTTCCGGGCCTTCAGTCATCGGAGTCTTTTTCGTTCGATTGTGGCAAAGCTGGGAAAACCCCGCTGGATGTAGGGGATCGGGAGGACAGCGCTTCGGTTCTGCTTGACCCTCAAATTTTGTGCCGGTTACATATCATTCTTGGGAGAAAATAAAAATGGGAGGTGGCCCGATGGGTCTTATTCAACGAATTAGCAATGATGTGACCTTTGCGCGCGCCGCCATGCGTTCCTTAAAGAAAGTGAACGCGGTCTATGCAGACGAAACGCGCACTTTTGCTGACGTTATTGAAGAATTTGCGCGGACCAAACCGAATAATATCGCGATTGTCTCAGACCAGGGCACCATGACCTATGCGGAGCTTGACGCTGCCGCAAACAGATATGCCCGCTGGGCGAAGGAGCAGGGCGTTGGGCCTGATGTCTCCGTTGCCCTGCTGATGGAAAACCGCCCGGAATATTTGGTGGCCTGGATCGGGATTATTAAGGCTGGCGGTGCCGCTGCTCTGATCAATACCAACCTCACAGGCGGCCCGCTGGTGCATTCTCTCTCCATCTCCGGCGCGGACCATCTCGTTCTGGGCGCAGAACTTGCGGAAAACTATTCTACGGCGGTGGACAACCTTGAACGCCCGATGAAGGTTTGGGCGACAGGTGGTCCCGTCCAGGGGACGGAGGATCTGGACGCTGTGCTGGCGGATCGGTCGCCGGAGGCCTTGCCTGACAATTATCGTGATGGGCTCACCACCAACAATGTGGCGCTCTATATTTATACGAGTGGCACCACCGGGAACCCGAAAGCCGCCAAGATCCCTCATGTGCGTCTTTTGATCATGATGGGGGGCTTTGCGGCTGCGACCAATTCATCTGAGAAAGACAGGATGTATTGCTGTTTGCCTCTCTACCATTCCGCGGGTGGGGTGTGTGCGGTCGGCACGGTCCTGACCGTTGGGGGCTCGGTGATCATCAAGCGGCGTTTCTCCGCCCGGGAGTTTTGGGATGATGTGGTCGACCATAAGGCGACTCTCTTCCAGTATATCGGGGAACTCTGCCGCTACATGTTGAATACGGATTCACATCCGAAAGAGCGGAAGCATAAATTGCGGACGGTTGTTGGGAATGGGCTTCGACCGGAAATCTGGCCGGCTTTCCAGGAACGTTTCAAGATTCCAAAGATCATCGAATTCTATGGGGCGACGGAAGGCAATGTTGCCTTGGTCAATTATGACGGCACTGTCGGCTCCATCGGGCGCATCCCTGGCTGGGCGAAGTCCAAGTACAATGTTGAGATTGTTAAGTTCGACGTGGAGAGCGAGGAGCCTGTTCGCGGTGGGGACGGTTTGTGTTCAACATGTGCGCCGGGAGAAGTGGGTGAAGCTCTGGGCAAGATCGACCCGAGCCTTCCAACCGGGCGTTTTGACGGGTATGCCGACAAGGCTGCGACAGACAAAAAGATCCTGCGTGATGTCTTTGAAAAAGGCGATGCCTGGTTCCGTACCGGTGATCTCCTGAAACAGGACGAGAAAGGCTACTTCTATTTTGTCGACCGCATCGGAGATACGTTCCGCTGGAAGGGTGAGAATGTTGCGACGTCGGAAGTCGCTGAGGCGATTTCGGTCTTTGACGGTATCAAGGAAGCGAATGTCTATGGCGTGAATGTACCGGGCGCCGACGGTCGTGCCGGTATGGCGTCCATCGTTTCTGAGAAAGAAGTTGATCTGCCGAAACTGCGTTCGCATCTCGAAAAAGAGCTAGCGGCTTATGCTCAGCCTCTCTTTGTTCGGATCCAACCGGAAATCGAAATTACCGGGACCTTCAAACACCGCAAGGTCGAGCTGGTCAAAGAAGGGTTTGATCCGGAAAGTGTGAGCGATCCGATCTACTTTAACGACCCTGCAGCGAAGGCCTTTGTGCCGCTCGACAAGGCGCTGTATGACAAAATCAATGGAGGCGGTGTCCGCCTCTAACAGTCATTGGACATGAAAAAGGCGGCGCCGGGTGACCGGGCCGCCTTTTTTGTTGTGGTGTTTGCGCTATTCCGCAGCGTCGGTTGATTGGCCAGCAGCAGCAGCTGCCAGAATATCCGGGCTGATATTCTCGGTGCCCTTTTCTTCGATATGTTTGGCAATCCGTGTTCCCACGGCTGTCATTGCGGCGCCGATGAAGGTCTCGTGATTGTCGCGGGCCCAGGCGTAGGACTGGTCGCGGTTGGTGTTGAGGCCCTGGAATTTGGGCATTACATAGCGGGCCATCAGTTCGTAAGAGTTTTTGGTCCGCTCAAAGTTCGCCCAATTGTGCGCCATGAAAAGGAAGGCGCCATAACCGCCAGACTGCGCTTCGAGACGGTCGAGCTGTGCGATAGCATCTTCGGGCGTTCCGATCACAGCAAGGCCAGAGTTGATCAGTGCGTCAACGGGATCGCCCGCATCCTCAGGGGCGAGCGGAAGGGCTGCCACTTCACGGAAGTATCCAAGCCAGTTTTCAAGGCCAAACTGAACGTCTGCGCGGGCCTGCTCACGGGTTTCAGCGATGTGCATGGGCCCAACCAATCGCCAGCCCGAGCGGTCCATGACGTTGCCGCATTCCTTCGCTTTCTCTTCCGCAATTGCCCAGTTGGACGCGAGCGCATTGAAGCCCCCTGAGGAGGTTGCGCCGAGAGAGAGAAGGCTCAGACCAAGACGCCCGGCAGCCGTTGCGCCTGTCGGGGAGACCTGGCTTGCGGTGGCGATCTCAACAGATGGTCTTGAGTAAGGGGTCATCTGAAGATGGGCTTCTTTGAGTTCAAACCAGTCTGACTTGTGGGTGACGGTTTCACCGCGGAGCAGGGGTACGAGCACTTCCAGCGCTTCATCCATTTTGTCGCGCTGGGTCTGCACATCGATGCCCATCATGAAGGCGTCGGACGGCAGAGACCCTGGACCGACGCCAAACATCACGCGACCGCGGGTCATGTGATCGAGCTGGTTGATCCGGTCTGCCAGCATCAGCGGGTGGTGATAGGGAAGCGAGGATACGCCCGTGCCGAAGCGGATGTTTTTTGTCCGCTCTGCGGCAGCAGCGATGAAAAGCTCCGGGCTTGCAATCACTTCAAACGCTGCGGAGTGATGCTCGCCAATCCAGGCTTCATCGTAGCCCAGCTTGTCCATCCACTCGACGAGTTCCATATCGCGATGGATGGCCAAAGAGGGGTTTTCATCAAGGGCGTGGAACGGCGCGATAAAAGCGCCAAAGCGTAGTTTTGGTCCGGGCATGTTTGTTTCCTCTGTGTTTTATCGTTTGTTTTTGGTCGTGTTTAGGTCTTTAGGCCGTTCAGCATGATGTTGAGCAAATCTTCACCGGCAGTTTGAGGGACCTTAGTCGGGTCGGAGCTCCAGGCTGAGATGAATGAGCCCCAGCTTGCGACAAGTGCCGCTGCCACCAGCTCGGGCGCTACCTTGCCGCCGAACTCTCCGACCCGTTGTCCTTCGCGGACGATATCGGTGATGAGATCTAGAATGCCCGCGTTTGCTTCCGTCGCAGCTTCCGGCAGGGATGGTTGGTTGAGAAATTCTCTCACCATCTTGCGCATGATTTCTGCGTTCTCCTCCCAATCGTCGACAAGCGCATCCACCATGAAGCGCAGCTTGTCCTCCGCGCTGCCAGAGACGTCTTCCAGGCGCCGCTGGAGGTTTGCGGTCATGCGCTCGTTGAATTCAGTGAGAAGGGCTGCCTTGTTCGGAAAGTGGAGGAAGAACGTTGCTTTGGCCACGTCCGCCCGTTCGCAGATATCCTCAATCGTCACTGCGTCATAGTCGCGGTCTGCAAACAGCTTCATGGCCGCGGAAAAGATGCCCCGTCTTGTCTGCTCCTTCTTGCGAGACCTTCGAGAAGGCTGGCCAGTCATAGCCAGATTTTCAGATACACCCACGCTACAGCCTTTCTTGCCCCTAAAACTAGACCGAAGTCTAATTTTGAGAAAAGGCTGAGTCAAACCGCGGGGTTGGGCTTAAAGTCCCGGCAGCAAAAACAACCAAAAAGGGAGTAAGCGATGGGACGGCTAGAAAACAAAGTGGCGCTGGTCACAGGCGGTGGCAGCGGGATTGGCCGAGGCGCGGCGATTGCCATGGCAGCCGAGGGCGCGAAAGTGCTTGTCACTGACATTGATGTTGAGGGCGGCGAGGAGACGGTTTCCAAAATCAAAGATGCTGGCGGAACGGCCAGGTTCGCCCAGCAGGATGTGACCGATGAAGCCCGTTGGGGTGAAATTGTCACGCTCGCGGTGGAGAGCTTCGGAGGGCTTCATGTGTTGCTCAACAATGCGGGCATCGCCATTGGCGCACCGGTTACCGAGATGAGTCTGGAGGACTGGCGCGTTCAAACGGGTATCAATATTGATGGCGTGTTCCTTGGCTGTAAATACGCCATCCCTGCGATGACGGAGAGCGGTAGCGGCTCCATCATCAATGTGTCGTCTGTTGCGGGGCTTGGCGGGGCGCCGGGTCTCTCCGGCTATTGCGCAACGAAGGGGGCGGTTCGTCTGTTCTCCAAAGCTGTGGCACTTGAGTGTGCGCAGGCCGGGAACAATGTGCGGAGTAATTCGGTTCATCCGGGCATCATTGACACAGCGATCTGGACCAAGTCGATCATCGACAATGACACCTTCGGCAATTCAGAAGCGATCGTTGAAGGTGCGAATGCGATTGACCCGGACACGCTGGCATCGCTCAGTGTTCCTGGTGGAAAAGCGGGCCTTCCTGCAGACATTGCTGCTGGTGTTGTCTTCCTGGCGTCAGACGAAAGCCGCTATATGACGGGAACGGAGCTTGTCATTGATGGCGGCATGACTGCCCGCTAGATGTTGAGACGGAGAGAATGGGTGGCATCCGGCTCACGGGTCGGCTGAAATCCATAGGCTTCGTAGAAAACTGCCGCCTCCGCGCTCTCTGTGCGGAGGCGGACACGATGGAAATAGTTCGCGGCATGTGACAGCAGTCTGTCGATTAGTGCGCGCCCCAGGCCCCTGCGGCGATAGGGCGCTGAAACGTAAAGATGCCGCAGGCGCCCTGTCGTTGCCTCAATGGCATAAGGGTCCTTGTTGAGACCACAGACGGCAACCAGTTTTTCCGCATCTGTCACCCCGATGAGATGTTCGCCCGGTTTTGCAAACCGGTTTTCACCAGATACCCAGTCATCCTGCATGCGCACAAGGAAGGCATAGCCTTCCTCTGTTGCCGCTGTTTCCAGGGCAGGGAACCCTTCGTGCGGAAGCGAGAGCAAGATAATCTGGAACTGGTTCCCCATCCGGTTCTGTTCAACCCGCTTTCATCACGAAGAAACCAGCCCGTGGGAAGTGAACGACCACATCGCCCACCCGTGGGTCACTTCGCTTGATGGCCACATGTTGCGCGGATGATGACACCAATTCGCCTGTGATTGGATCGCGCCCGTAGTCGTCGGCCATAACGCTCACCTGATCGCCGGGTTTCAGGCCGTTGGGCTCGCCCGGATCTGCCGCGGAGCTTTCTATACTGGTCGTGTCCCGTGCGATGTCGAGGGCCTCCTCGCGGCCCAGTTCCTTTCGGTCGCCATGACCAATGTCCTGAATGCGTTTCTCCCAGGCAGTGACGTTTGTGAATGTGTCAATCACAGCGGCGCCCTCCGGGGCGATCCAGCGGATGAAGGCAAGGTTGTAATAGGCATTAACGTCTGCAATGCCCGCGTCACTCCCCATCAGGAAAGCGCGTCTGTCACTCAGTTGGGTATCGAGCCAGTCCAGCTGGGCACGCAGCTGTTCTTTCATCACAGGCACGGCCATCTTCATCTCGTCTGTGTTGAAGGGGCGACCCATAAGTTTTTCACGATCCTTCTTGAAGTCTTCGTCGACCGCGTCCCCGGCACTGCCGAAGATGACGGCAACGGCTGACTGGAAAAGGGCCCGGTCTGTCCAGAGCCCCATGCCCCAGCCAAGCGCCTTGTCACCGCCAACAAAGAGGGAGGGTGCCGGATACCGTTTTTCCAGCTCGCGGAGGATGATCTGGGTGTCGCAATAAATATCTGCCCCGATCTGCATGACCGGGATTTTACGGTAGCCGCCGGTCAGCGCGGTCAATTCCGGTTTCGGCATGATGACCGGTTGGTCGACGGCGTACCAGGTGAGCCCCTTGATCCCGAGCGCGACGCGCACTTTCTCCGAGAAGGGAGAGACGTCATACTGATGAAAAAGGATGGCATTGTTCATTTCGGTCATGGTGAACCTTTGGGTGTTGAGTGAATTCAGGAAAAATCGTTTGAAAAGCGGATGTTCTCTTTGTCGAGCCCCTTGGCAATCACCTCAAGACCGGCGGTCTTCACCATCCATTCCAGACGGTGGTCGCGATACTCGCGTTTAAAGAGACCCTGATCGACAATGTCGGCGACCATGGTCATGCCTTCGATACTGGCGGTTGCTTCCGCTGCGGTTTGTGCGACGGCAGGGCGTGCGTTGGTGCGCGCCGCCCAGGCTTCAAGTTTGGAGCCTTCAGGCGGCGTAATACCGAAAGAGGCGGACCCATTGACATAAGGAATGACAGAGAGATCTCCCCATCCGAAAGAGGTGCCGTTGAACCAGTCCGCATCGCCCAGCTGCTTTTCGAGCCAAGCAAAGAAACCTTGTGTTTGGGCTGCAGCTTTCTTGAAAATTGCTTCGGCGTTCGCGCCTTGAGCTCTTTTGAAATAGGCAACTTCTCCCAGACCCCAATTGATCGCTTCGAACTGGGTGTCCATCACATCTTCGATCATGCGGACCCGTGCTCGGTTTTGAGGCTCCCCGGGCAGCAATGACGGCGTGGGCCATTTGTCCTCAAGGTATTCAAGGATGACGGTGCTATCGAAAATTGCAAAGCCGTCATCAACTAGTGCGGGAACCTCGCCGCGCGGGTTGGCTTCAAGGAAATCTCCGCCCGTGTCGCCCGATCCAATGGCGTCGGGCGTTGCCAGGTCGAACTCGATGCCCTTTTCACGAAGAGCGATTTTATTTTTTTGCGCGTAAGGTGAGAGTGGATGCTCAAAAAGCGTCAGCATGGTGGTCCCCCGTTTTTTCGAAAGACGTAGGTCAACGCTTCTCTTTGGCAAGCTCAGCCATCTGGCCGAACAGGGTGGGGATATCCGGTTCGGTTTCGTCACCGGAGAATTCTCTGTAGAGCGTCGTCACATTGATGATGATGCGCTCGCCGTCTCCCCAGCTGTCATAGTCTGAAAAATTGATGTCCCGGCAGGCTTCCATCGCGCTCATCCCTGCGTCAAAGCGCTTTTTCGCTTCGTCTCTCGTGTAGATGAGATAGTCCTGCACAGCCTTGACGCCGCGTTTGTCGGTGATGGGCCCATGACCGGGGACGATGGTTTCCACGTCCATCGCCATGATGGCATTGCAGGCATCAATCCAGTTCTGAACCGGTCCTTCCCACATGATGGGGTGACCTTCGATAAAAAGAATGTCGCCGGTATAGACCGTCCTATCTGCAGGCACGAGGGCGAGGATGTCGCCCGGCGAGTGGGCCGGGCCGACATGGGTCAGGTGGACCTGCTTGTCCCCGACTTTTCGGGTGAGCTCGGTCTCAAAGGTTGTGGTGGGCAGTGTCTGGGTGACGCCCTTGAAGTCGAATGCACCAAAGCTTTTGGTGATGAAGTCGCCCAGGTCCCCCAGTTCCGGCGCCATGTCGAGAAAACCTGCGAGCAGCGCAGGTGGTTCTTTCAACATCGCTTCAGCCGCGAGCTTGTGCGCAATGATCTCAGCGCCTTCACAACACTCATTGCCGTTGCAGTGATCCCCATTGTGGTGGGTGTTGACCAGTGTGTGGATATTGTTGGCGGCCTTTGGCTCTGCCGCGCGCATTGCGCTGAGCATTTCGCGGGTGAGGGGCACGTCGAACAGGGTGTCCACCAGCAGGGCTTCATCACCATCGACGATCAGGCCGGCATTGGACCAGCCCCAGCCCCCGTCGGGTTGCAGGTAAGCGTAGCCACCGTTGCCTAGGTCATGAAGGCCTTTGGTATAGCTGAATTGAGGTAGTCCGAGTGACATGAGAATTCCTCCAAGCTGAAATTAGCGAATGGCGGTGAGGCCGGCGTCAACCGCCAGGATCTGTCCGTTGATGTAGGACGCTTCGCCTGACATGAGGAAAAGCGCCGCATAGGCCACTTCCCAGCCGGTGCCTTGACGCCCGCCGGGGATGTTTGTTTTGGCCCGGCTTGGTCGTCCTTGCGTCGATAGGCGCCCAAGGGGCGTATCGATAAGGCCAGGTGCTATGATATTCGCGCGGATGGCTTTGCGTTCTGCTTCCAGGGCGACATGGCGCATGAGGCCCGCTAGGGCCGCTTTCGATGCATCATAGGAAGGCATGTGGCTTCCCGGTTTCATGGAGGCGACGGAAGAAATGAAAAGGATGGAACCGCCTTCTTCCATCTCAGGCAACGCGGCGCGGCAGGCAAGCATGGGCCCGCGCAAATTGACCGCCATGACCTGATCCCAGACATTGGGTGTAGAGCCCTCCAGGCGCATGCCTGCGCCAATGCCGACATTTAGGACGATGCCGTCGAGGCCACTCAGGGCGTCTTTTCCCTGTCTCACCATGGATTGAACTTGATCTGGTTCGGAGATATCTGCGGTGATCGCATGGGCGGTTCCGCCCTCAGCCGTCACCTGATCGACAGTCGCCTTCGCTGACGCGCTGTCGATGTCTGCGACCGCAACTTGGGCGCCTTCGCGTGCGAAGAGAAGAGACATGGCCCGACCGTTCCCGACCGGGTCCGTGTCTGCATCGACGGTACGCTGGCCGCCACCCACAATCAGAATGCGCTTGCCTCTCAGTCTGTCGTGGCCCGGTGCCCGGCCTGTTGCTTCTTCGCTCAGAGGCAGCGGTGTATAGGCTGGTTTGTCTTTTTGGTCGGTCATATCAGGCAGTTTTGCTCAAGCTCTTGACGCTTTCCTCGATCTCTTCCAGGCCGGACCCGTCAATGTCAGTTTCTTCAAGCTCAATCTCCAGCGTTTCCAGGAAGCGGCAGACCATCAGATAGGTGCCTACGATGATGGTGAGTTCGACAATCTGGGCATCTGTCAGGTGTGTGTGGACTGCTTTGAAGGTTGCGTCACTCACTTTCACCTGGGCGACCTGCTCATCCGTGAAATAAAGGGCCGCATTCTCCACCTCGTTGAAAAGACTGCTCGGGAGATCGCCTTTGACGGCTTGAATGCGCTCTTCACTCATGCCCAGAGTGCGGGAAACCCGCTCGTGCTGGTGTACCTCATAGTGTGACCCACACAGATGGCCGACACGGAGGATGACCAGTTCGCGCAGTTCCGGGTCAAGGACACCTTCGTTGAGATAGGCACTGATGAACTGCATGAAAGGCCCAAAAGAAGCGCCTGCTCCAGACATCATGCGGAAGACGTTGAGGGGTGGCAGGCTTGCCATTAAGTCCCTGTTTTCAGGTGAGAGGTCGTTCAGCTCAGGATAGGGAAGGCGTGCCACTTAACTGCGCTCCAGAGATTTCAGATCGACACTTTCCGTGTTGCCTTCCTCTTCAATATCGACATCGAAGGTCTCCAGGAAACGGGACACCATCATGTAATAGCCGATGGTCAGGGTGAGTTCCTGCATCTCCATATGGCTTAGGTGTTTTGCAAGCGGGTCGAAAGTTTCGTCGCTTGCGCGGACATTCAGCACAACATCGTCGGTGAAACGCATCACCAGACGTTGTAGGTCATCAAACGCAGCGGCGTCAGGACCTTCATGGATGGCTTTGATCAGATCCTCCGACATGCCGATCTGACGGCCGATCCTTTCATGCTGATAAACTTCGTAGGAGGCTTTGGACAAAACTCCGACGCGGATAATTGCAATTTCGCGCAGCACGGCGTCGAGTTTCGCGCGGCCCAGAATGTGATTGCCGAGGCCGGTAAACTTGGCCAGAAGGTCTCCGGAATGAGCCATCATCCTGAAAATGTTCAGGCCGGGTAGTTTCTCGATTGTTTCTTTGAGCTTGCCTTCAGCATTCGCTGGATCGAAGTATGGAATTCGCGCCATGTTTCACCCCTGTTTTTCTGCGGCTTTTCGCCGTCTCATGACGGTATCCTAGTAGGGGTTGAGGGACTTGTCGCGCTAGACTTCCACGGGCAGCAAATCCGGACTGGAGATATTTGATGAGCACCACACCGGCAGGCGTTATCGGTTTCTGGATGGAAGCAGGGCCGTCCAGATGGTTTGAGAAGGACCCTACGTTCGATCAGGCTATAGCGGCCCGATTTGGTCCTTCTGTTGAGGAGGCCTTAGGCGGAGAGCTAGAGGATTGGGCCGAAACACCCTCAGGGGCTTTGGCGTTGACCCTCCTTCTTGACCAGTTCCCGCGGAACATATGGCGCGAAGATTCGCGGGCTTTCTCGGGAGACGAGATGGCCCTCAAGATTGCCCGGCTGGCCATTGAGCGTGGACAGGATCTCCTGCTCTCCCGACCCGAAAGGCAGTGGATTTACATGCCCTTCATGCATTCAGAAAGACTGGAGGTGCAAGTCGACGGGCTCGCGCTTTTCAAAGATCGGTTAGATGATCCCAAGACATATGGATTTGCGGTACTGCATCACGACATTATTGAACGCTTTGGGCGCTTTCCTCATCGCAACGCTGTTCTTGGGCGGGACACGACGCCTGCTGAGCAGGCGTTTCTCGATGAGGGCGGGTTTAGCGGATGAGCATAAAAAGAGGCGCCTCAGGCGCCTCTCTTGCTGCCGTGATGCTTGGCTCCGTTTACGCCGCGCGCACCTCTTTCAGGAATTGGTCCACAGTGGATTTCAGCGACTCTGCCTGGCCTGCAAGCTCCCCTGCCGCTGCCTGAACCTGGGTTGCTGCGCCCGCTGATTCTTGTGCTGCGGAGGAAACGCCTGACACGTTGGACGTGACTTCGTTGGAGCTTGAAGCTGCTTCCTGAACGTTTGAGGAAATCTCTACGGTTGCCGCCTGCTGCTGCTCAATTGAGCCTGCTATTGCTCCAGAGATTTCACTGATCTCGCCCACTGTCGTGGTGACCTCACGGATTGCAGAGACTGCTTCATCCGTTGATGTCTGAACAGCGGAGATTTGTTGACTGATCTCCTCGGTCGCACGCGCCGTCTGGTTGGCGAGCTCTTTCACCTCAGAGGCGACAACTGCGAACCCTTTGCCCGCATCCCCCGCGCGGGCCGCCTCAATGGTGGCGTTAAGCGCAAGCAGGTTTGTCTGCTCAGCAACGTCCTGGATGAGCACGATTACCTCACCGATCTGGCGAGCGGCTGACGATAAGCCTTCGATGCGGGTATTCGCCTGCTGGGCGGTTTCTGTTGCTTTCTGCGTGACATTTGTCGACTGCTCAACTTGCCTGCGAATTTCCTGGATGGAGCTTGAGAGCTCCTCCGCCGCGCCTGCAACGGTTTGGACATTGGTGCTGGCTTCTTCAGACGCAGCCGCAATTGCCGATGACTTGGCATTGGTTGTTTCTGAAGTAGCTGTCATCGCGGAAGCGGTGTGCTCCATCTCCGAGGCAGCCGCGCTGACAGCGCCGAGCATTTGCGCCATTGACTCATCAAATCCGGAGATGAGTTTTTCAATCGCTGAAGTCCGTGCTTCCTTGTTCTTCTGGTCCTCAGCCTGAGCAGCTTCCAAGGCCGCACGCTCAACTGCATTCTGTTTGAAAATCTCAACAGCGCGCGCCATTTCGCCTATCTCGTCTTTGCGATCTCCGTTTGCGACTTCCATTTCCGTCTCACCTGCGGCAAGGCGGTTCATCGCATCGGTGGTTTGGGAAATTGGATTGGCAATTTGACGTGCCAGATAGACACCAGCGCCCGTGATAAGTGTGATCAGTGTCACGGTGATAAGCGCAATGATATTGCGCATTGCCGTTAGTCCAGCACTCACTTCGTCTTCAGTGATCTGTGCTACGAGTGCCCATTTGATGCCCAAGAACTCGATACCACGCGCATAGGTTCGGACCTCGTTGTCCAGATGGTTGATGTCGTTGTCTGATCTGCCGGTTGTTTCTCCAGCGAAGATGGCATCGATTGCCGGTGCGTCGACCCACTTCGCGAGTATCGTGGACGCTTCAGACAGACGCGAGTCCGATCGCATAAGCCGGTCTTCACCGACGAGGAGGACTTCTCCTGTCTCACCCAGGCCCACTGCTGACTGCATAAAGGCGTTGATAACGCTAATCGGCATCTGAAATGAAACGACACCGATTTGCTGATCGTTTTGATCATAGACAGCACGGGCAATAAAACTCGCCGGCGCCCCGTTGCTTGGTGCGTAAGGCTTAAAATCTGTAAAGGGGGTTGTGGATGCGTCCGCTGCATTCATTGTCGCACGGTATGCAACGCCCAGGTCGGAATCTTTCCACTCACCTGTGTTGATGTTGGTGGCGTAATCCAGTTCTTTGAAGACCGAATAAATCAGATTCCCTTTCAGGTCGAAAAGGAAAATGTCGTAGTAGCCTTTCTGCTCAAGGAAAGTTCTCACCCACGGGTGATGTTCTGCGTGCACTTTGGAATAGTAGGATCCATCTGAACCGGCATCGAGCAGATGTTTGTTTCCCGTTGGATGAGGGTTGTCCTTGATGTACACGTCCTGCAGATGGCCGGTAGCGTTGGCGCCAAGCATGTTCCATGCTCTGGAGAAGTCGATGACCGTTGTTTGGATCTCAGGACTTTCGGCCATGATCGCAAGGTCTTGTTCGATTGACGACAGATACCGGGTGAAAGCTTCGTCGCGATCTGCCAGTGTTGCGGCAAACTTGGCGTTGGTGGTGTGTTCTACTGTTGATGCGGCCTGAAAATAGCTCGAAATACCTACGCCAAGCGCGATAACCAGTGCACAACCTACGATTGTGATCGGAAGTTTCTGTGCGATCTTGAGTTCCGGTAATTTGGTCTGCATGTCTTGATCCCCGATGCCCGAAGGTGAAACCATCGTTTCAACCTATGCGTGTGCCCGAGGTGTATCAATGCACCTAATCCTTAAATATTAGATTAAATTGTTTGTATTTTGTGCAGTGTGCAGCTGTATTGAGCAGTTTGCGCCGGTTTTTGGCCAAACGATCTCTTGGTTTGCTGTTTGTCCTATCCTTCGCAATACTCCGACCCACAAAAAATTGCGGGGAGATTCACAGAGAATGACACTTGATCCACAAGTGAAAGCGTTGCTTGACGGTTTGGCAGAGGCGGATGGCCCGTCTATGTCGGAGATGACGCCTGCCGAAGCGCGGGCGATGTACGTAGCGCTGAAAGACCCGATTGATGTGCCCATCGGGAAGGTTGAGGACCAGACTTTTGCTGGGCCTGGCGGGGATGTTCCCGTCCGGCTTTACACGCCGGTGGCGGCGGGGGGCGGGGCGCTGTCCGCTATTGTGTTTTTTCATGGGGGCGGTTGGGTCATCGGTGATCTCGACACCCATGATGCGCTTTGCCGGACGCTCGCCAATGAGAGCGGTTGTAAGGTGGTGGCCGTCGACTACCGATTGGCGCCGGAGCATCGCTGTCCAGCAGCTGTAGATGATTGCTATGCCGCCGTTGAGTGGGTGGAAAAGAATGGCACCAGCCTTGGCATTGACGTCAACGGCATCGGCGTTGCGGGGGATAGTGCCGGTGGCAATCTGGCTGCGGTTGTCTGTCAGTTAGCGAAGGCCCGCAAAGGTCCCGCCATTCATCATCAATTGCTGATTTACCCGGTGACTGACACGAAGACTGACACGTCGTCCTATCAGTCTTTTGCGGAGGGCTTCTTTCTGGAGAAGGCCACGATGGAGTGGTTCATCGACCATTATGCCGGTCCCGACTTTGACCGTACGGACCCATCTCTAGCTCCGCTGAGGGCGGCTGATCTTTCAGGCTTGCCGCCTGCTTATGTGATTACAGCGGGACATGATGTCCTGAAAGCAGAAGGGGCAGCCTACGCGGAGGCGCTTAAAGCCGCAGGCGTGGATGTCACCTATATTGACTATCCAGAGACGATCCACGGGTTTTTTAATCTGCAGGGCATGGTTGACGCCAGTAAATCCGCGGTGGTGGCTGCGGCTGTTGCTGCAGGGAAAGCGCTTAGCTAAGCGCTAAATCAGAAATCAGCAGAGGCAGGCTTACCTGGTAAGCCTGCCTTTTTTGTCGGGGTCAGCTTAAGAGCTTGCCGGGATTCATGACGCCTTTCGGGTCGAGCTCAGCTTTGAGCGTCTTCAGCACACTCATGCCGGTCGCTCCCTTTTCCTCTGCCATCCATGGGGCGTGATCGAGCCCCACGCCGTGATGATGGGAAATGGTGCCGCCATTGGCGGCGATGGCATCTGAGGCGGCGCGTTTGATGCGCTGCCACTGACCGGTCTCGTCATTCAGATTTCTTGGGAAAACAAAGGTGAAGTAGAGGCTCGCGCCATCGGGATAGGAATGGCTTACATGGCCCATCACAATGCCTTTTTGTCCCGGCTCACCCATATTCTCATCCATGGCCTTCTGAATGGCGCTGATCATTTTCTCATGAAGCGGCAGAATGTTGGACCAGGAGGTCGCGGTTTCCAGCGTATCAACACCAATGCCGCGGTCCATCATAGGGTCGCGGCTGTAAGGCGACGAGAAACGTCCGTGATACCATTTCTCACCCGCGCCGGACCCGATGGCCAGGGCGCCGGACTTTTTGCAGATTGTTTGGGTCTGCTCTTTCGCCCATTCAACCGTCGCCTTGTCGCCTTCAAGACCAATGAGCATGAGGCACGGATCTTTGGCGAAGCCCTTCCATTTGAGATAGGCGTTTTGAAGTTTGGATTTGAGCCCATCGCTGCCGCTTGAGCTGAAGGTCTGGAAGAAATAGGTCTCGGCGGCGTCTGACAGGCGGACCATGGCAACCGGCACGTCTGCGTGATTGATGGTGCGGGCCACTTCCACACCGGTCGCGAAATCTTTGAAGAGGTAGCCACGATAGTCTTTTGCTTGCGGCTTTTCGTGTATTTTCACGGTTGCATCACAGATGACCCCAAGCGTGCCTTCCGATCCTGCAACCAGCTGATTGAGGTTCGGGCCCGCCGCGGAAGCTGGAAACTCTTCTGTCGACCAGGGGCCGCTCGGTGTTGCGAGCCGAGCAGATATGACCCATTTTTCAGCTTTGCCATATCGGTTTGATTGCTGTCCGGCGCCCCGTGCGGCGATCCATCCGCCCAGGGTCGAATATTCAAAACTCTGGGGGTAGTGGCCCAGGGTGAGCCCCTGGGCGCCCAGCTTTTCTTCCAGATGGGGGCCATAGATGCCGGCATCCACCCGCGCCGTCATGGCAATGCGATCCACATCGTGGATGCCATCCATCAAGGTGAGGTCGAGCGTGATGACTTTGTCGGTGGCGGAGCGGGCTGTGGCATTCACGCCCCCTACAACGCTGGAACCGCCCCCGAAGGGAACGACGCTCATGTCATTCTCTGCGCAGTATGTAAGGACAGCCTGCGCTTCGCTTGCCGCCCGCGGGTAGACCACGGCGTCCGGTGCCACATCCAGGTCGCCGGCGCGGACATAGAGCAAGTCGTGATAGCTTTTGCCGCGGGCATGGAAAGCGCGCTCGTAGTCATCGGTGCGCACCTGGTTTTCGCCGACAATCTCTTCAAGCGCTTTGATCTCGTCGGTGCTCAAGTGACAAGGCGGCAGCGTAATCTCAGACAGACGTTTTGCAGGTGTGGAGGGCAGCACGGCCATGCCCAGTGTTTCTTTGATCCAGGCCCATTGGGGAGCGCCATCCGGCAATGGGTTTTCCTGCTTGGCGGGCCCCCAGCCATTCCATCGAAGGGTTTGACGGTCGATTGTCATGTGATTTTCCTTTCGAGGAAGTGATTAGACGCGGAGTGTCAAGGCGCCGGTTAAGATATCGAAACGCGCGGGAAGTTTACCAGGAGCTTCCCCATCAATGTCCAAAAGAACAGGCTTGGTGTCGATCGGTTCTGCCTCGACCCATTTGGTGCGAGTTACCAAAACTTTTTCGTTCTCAATGTGGGTGCCGTCATAGAGAGACCCGGAGTCTTTGAAGAGATCGCTGACACTCGTGTCGCGCATAATCACCAGATCAAACGCGCCATCGTCCGGTGCGGCATCCGGCGCCATCATCATGCCGCCTCCGAAGAAGCGTCCATTGGCGACGGCTGCTGTGCCGACATTGATGACTTCGTCCAATCCGCTTTCGGTGCGAATGCGCACGGCTTGCGGGCGATAGCGAAGCGCTGTGGAGAGCGTGGCCCAAAGATAGGTGAAAGATCCGCCAAACAGTTTTGAGAACCGGGCTTTGTTCACCGCCCGGTCGACCGCGCCGGACATGCCGAAGCTTGCAATATTGTTGAAGTGGCGCGCCATCGGTTCATTGTCGTCTGAATTGAAGGTAAGGCGGCCGACATCGATGGTGCGGCTGTCTCCGCTCGCAAGGCGGGCAATGCAGGTGTCCAAGTCTTCTGGAAGTTCAAAGGTCTTTCGAAAGTCGCCGCCCGTGCCTGTGTTTAGAATGCCCAGGGGTGCAGGTGCTCTGCCGTTTGCGGTCTCGTGAAACAGGCCATTGATGGTTTCATTGATGGTGCCGTCGCCCCCGACAGCAATTACAAGGGTGGCGTCCTGATCTACGGCTTGGCGGGCCAGATTGGCCGCGGGCAGGTGATGGGGTGTTGCGGGCCCATCGGTAAATAAGGGTGTGACGGGACCTAGTGATTTTTCGAGTTTCTTCTGGATTTCCGGCCAGTCGCGCCCGGTCCGGCCGCCACCAGAGGCCGGGTTGATGATGGCATAGGTGGGCCCGCTCACGCGGCTCCGTCGAGCGTCTTGTAGCTCGCCTCTACCTTCTCGATTTGCCGCGCGCGCTCTGCGTCATCCCAGCCAAGCTCCCGGCTCATGAGATCTGCAGCACGCGTGAGCGCCTCATCGCCCGGGTGCACAAGGGTGCCGAGCCCGGTGCGGCGGAGGAGAGCATCTTCCAATGTCACTGCCATTTCATGACGGACCGCATGGACAATCTGTGCGCCAATGTCGCTTGTTTCGCTCGACAAAGGCTGTAGCAGTTCTGGCGCTTCGCCCTGACGCTCACTGGCTGTTGCCAGAACGTCTTCATAACGTGCGCCATGGTAGCGCGTCAGGTTGCGTATCACATGTGCGGGCACGTCTGCATTCGCGGCGATCGCCTTGTCTGTGAAGGGCAGGAACCGGCCTGTGGCGCCCCCGTAGAGGGCGAAGTCCTCTGTGGTGCATCGAGAGGGGCGTCCCAGTTTTTTTGTGGCAACGTCCACAACCTTTTCCGCAAGGTGTCTGGAGGTGGTCCATTTGCCTCCCATGGCGGAGAGAAAGCCGTCAATGCCGTCCACATCCGCATGGTCCACAATCTCGGCCGCACGGCTGGCATTGTAGCTGTCGGAATCGTCTTCATCGTCCTGTGGCGTTGCGTCGACGAGGGGCCGGATGCCGACATAGAAGTTTTCCACGTCCGCACGGGTGAGGTTCAGCCCTGGCAGGCCGTCATTCACCACGGCAAGAAAATCTTCAATATCTCCTTCCGTCACGCCGATCTTGTCCGGCTCATCATTGAACACGGTATCCGTTGTGCCGAGGATTGTTTTGCCGCGCCAGGGCAATACGAAGAAGTGCCCACCGATAGATGACTGAACAGCAAGAGCATTTTCTCCTGAGAGATCGCGGGTGATGAGATGGATGCCTTTTGATCGGATGAGGCGGCGGGATGGTTTGCCGTCATCGGTGAGCCTCATGAGGATGTCTGCCCAGGGCCCGGCAGCATTGATGGTGAGCTTACCCTTGATGGTGTGTGTATCGCCCGTGAGTTCGTCTTTGACGGTAACGCCGGTAATGCGGCCGTTTCCTGATCCGCCGTCTTCCTTCTCAAATCCGGTGACCTTGGCATAGTTGGCGGCGTCGGCACCTTTTTCCACGGCGCCCAGAACAAACTCCAGGCACAGGCGTTCTGGTGCGAACATCTGACAGTCGTAATAGATTTTGGCGCCGGTGAGCCCATTGGGGTTGAGGGATGGCATGAGCTGCAGGGCTTCTTCCCGCGAGATGCTCTTAAAACCCGGAAGTTTTTTGTCCGGATCATCCAGGCGGTTTCTGTCGTAGGCGAGCAGGTCATACATGGTGAGGCCAATGGAGAGGACCAGCGATCCCTTCATGCCGCGCCCGTAGGTCGGGATGATGAAGGGCAAGGGGTCGACCAGGTGCGGCGCGTTCTGTTCCCAGACCCGCCGCTCCCGCAGCGATTCACGGACCAGCCCGATCTCACCGTTGACGAGATAGCGCAGACCCCCGTGGATGAGTTTGGAGGATCCGGCGGTCGTGGCGTGGGCGAAATCGTCTTTCTCCAGCAGCGCGACTTTGAGGCCTCTTAACGCGGCATCCCATGCGATGGAGGAACCGGATATGCCACCGCCGACGACAATCAGGTCGTACTCGGTCTGGCTCATGGCGGAAAGGTCGCGTTGCATGGAAGTCCTTCTTAATTGCCGCTACGGGATGAGGGGTTTTCGCGCCTCAGGCCCGCTCTTGCAAGCCGTTTTGTTTCATCCGCCAGATCAGGTGATCAAGTCTGTCCTGACCGAAAAAGGGCTCGCCTTCAAAGACCATGAGAGGCACACCCCAATGGCCCGCTGCCTGCTGCGCGGCCTCATTGGCAACGATCAAGTCATCATAATGGGCTTCGTTGGCGGTGATTTTGCTCTCGAGCTCGGCGAGGTTGAGACCCGCGCGGGCTGTGGCTTTTTCCAGATGGTCGCCCAGATGCCAGTCTTTCACGCCTCCAAAAATGATACTGCTTACCTCGTCAATGAAGGCAAGGCCGCGGCCTTCTTCTGCAGCGGCGCACCCCAGCCGGGTGAGCCGGTGAATGTAAGGCTGCTCCTTCGGCACTTCTCCGGAGGCAATGTCCATGACGACCGGGTCTGGAGAGGGCCAGCTATAGGGGAGGCCCTCCATCTCTGCCACGCGGACAGTGTCTTTCAGGAGATAGGGAGGCCACATGGGGTTCACGGTTTTGAAGAACCCGTCCAGCCGCACGGCAATCGGGTAGACAGGCCGCACGTTCACTTTCACGTCATAGGTCTTCTCGATCGTCACCAGGCGCTTTGTGGCGAGATAGGAATAGGGTGAGCGAAATGACCAAAAAACGTCGAATTTCAAGGGTTTTGAAGAGGACATGGCTGACTCCCTGCCGCACAGATTATGAGGTTCTGATTGTGCCCAACGTCCGGCTTTTGCGCTGTCTTTGCAACCCCTGCTAAGCTTCTTGGCAACAACATAAATGAATGAAAAGGGGGCGCACCATGGCGCAGATTTCAGCTAACGGAATAGATATCGAATATGAGCGGTTTGGCCCGGAGGACCGGGAAACCGTACTCCTTATTATGGGCCTGTCCGGTCAGCTGACCCTTTGGCCTGTTGAGCTTTGCGAGGAGCTGGTCTCGCGCGGCTACCATGTTGTGCGCTTTGACAATCGGGACATCGGCCTGTCGAGCAAATTCGAAGAGGCCGGCCTGCCGGATATGGGGGCTCTGATCGGGGCGCTTTTGTCAGGGGAGAAACCGGATGCGCCTTACTCATTGGATGATATGGCGGCAGATGCGGCAGGTCTGCTGGAAGCGTTGGATATTGAGAAAGCGCATATTGTGGGTGCTTCCATGGGCGGCATGATCGCGCAATTGGTGGCGACCAATCATCCTGAGAAAGTACTGAGCCTTACCTCAATCATGTCGACGACTGGGAATCCTGAACTGCCCCAGGCGAAACCGGAGGCTATGGCAGCGCTCACGGCGCCTGCGCCGGACCCGACTGACCTGGAAGCTGTTGTTGCCCGGGGCATGAACACGTGGCAGACCATTGGCAGCCCGGGCTATCCGACAGATGAAGCCTTGCTGCGGGAGTGGGTGCTGCGTGATTTCCACCGGTCCTTCTTCCCCAATGGCATTCTCCGGCAGATGGCGGCGATCATTTCCAACGGCGATCGCCGCGAGAAACTGAAATCCGTCTCCGTACCAACAGTCGTCTTGCACGGCGTTGATGACCCACTCGTGCCCATTGAAGGCGGGCGGGACACGGCGGCGAGTATTGCCGGTGCCGAGTTGATCGAGGTGCCGGGCATGGGGCACGACTTCCCGCTGGGTCTCGTCACTATTTTTGCGGATGCGATTACAAAGGCCGCATCGCAAGCCTCCACACAAGCAGCAGCGGAGTAAGTTCCATGCAAGTCAGAGCAAATGGTCATTCGTTTGAAGTTGAGCGTTTTGGCCCGGAAGATAGGGAAACCATTCTTCTGGTGATGGGCCTAGGTGGGCAGATGACCTTGTGGCCGATGGAGCTGGTCGAGGAGTTGGTCGCCCGTGGCTATCACGTGGTGCGCTTCGACAATCGGGATGTGGGCCTCTCGGCCAAGTTCGATCATCTTGGGAACCCAAAAATGCTCCGCCTTATCCTGGCGGATGCCTTGGGTTTCACACCGAAAGTCCCTTATTTACTGGATGATATGGCGGAAGATGCGGTGGGTGTGTTGGATGCGCTCGGTATTGCGAAAGCCCATATCGTGGGGGTTTCCATGGGCGGTATGATCTCTCAGCTCATTGCCGCGCATCACGGGGACCGTGTGTTGAGCCTCACGTCCATCATGTCGACGACGGGCCATAAGTCATTGCCGAAACCGTCCAAGGATGCGCGGGCGGCGCTCCTGACGCCGCCGCCTAAAGATCCCTCCGACATGAATGCGGTGTTTGAGCGAATGCTGAACACATTCTCCGTCATTGGCAGCCCAGGCTATCCTGCAAGCGAGGAAGAACGCCGTGCACTGATGTCGGAACAGTTGGAACGCAGCTATCACCCGACCGGCCTCGTTCGCCAGATCGCCGCGATTGTCGCAAGTGGCGACCGCCGCGACGCATTGAAGAAGGTCAAGGCACCGACCGTTGTGCTGCACGGGGAGGATGACCCGCTTGTGCCCTTGGAGGGCGGCAAGGATACGGCCCTTCATGTAACCGGCGCGGAGCTCATCACGGTTCCCGGCATGGGTCACGATATGCCGAAAGAGCTGGTGCCGCAGATCGCCGATGCGATCACACGGGCAGCGCAAAAGGCATCTGCCTCGCCAGCGGCCCAGGCGGCGGAGTAGGTCCATGCAAGTTCAAGCAAATGGCATCGCCATCGAAGTGGAAGATATGGGGCCGAAGGATGGGCCCACGATTCTCCTGGTCAACGGCTATACGTCGCAGCTGATCAACTGGCCTGCGCCTTTCCTTGAGGGATTGGTGGCGGAGGGCTTTCGGGTCGTGCGCTATGACAATCGCGATGTGGGCCTATCGCAGAAGTTTGAAGGGGCGCCCGATCCGTCACAGACTTTGCAGGATGTGCTCGCGGGGAAGGTGCCGGATATTCCTTATGCGATGGCGGATATGGCTGCGGATGGCATAGGCGTGCTGGATGCGCTTGGCATCGACAAGGCGCATGTGGTGGGCGTCTCCATGGGCGGCATGATCGTGCAGTTGATGGCGATCAATCATGGGGCCCGGTTGCACTCGATGACGTCCATCATGTCGTCGACCGGCAATCCGGATGTGCCGCGGGCAACGCCGGAGGCACAGAAGGCGCTGAATGAACCTGCACCGAGCCAGGAACGTCATGATGTCATTGCTCATGGGATCAAGGGACGCCGCACTTATGAGAGCCCGGCCTATAAAAAGACCGATGCGGAGTATGAACAGCTGATTGGTGAGGCTTACGATCGGATGTTCTATCCGGAAGGCTATATGCGCCAATATTGTGCCATCGTTGCGGATGGCAGCCGTGTTGAGCGCCTGGGGCAGGTCACCGTCCCCACCCTCGTGATCCATGGCAAGGACGACAATCTTGTGCGTGTTGAAGGGGGGATTGATACGGCGAAATCCGTACCTGGAGCGCAGCTGGAGCTCATTGACGGCATGGGACATGATCTGCCGGAAGCACTCTGTCCACAATTCGTGAAGTTGATTACGGATCACGCGCGCGGCGCGTTGGCAGCCGTTGCGGCGGACTAATTTTTTTAGCGCGTTTCCGGATGGATAACCGGTTTCCACTTATCCTGGAAACGCTCTGCGAAGACAAAGAAAAGGCGGGGTAGTGGACCCCGCCTTTTTGTTGCTGTGTGTGGCGAGTTACATACCGCCACCGACCTGACTGCTGCCGCCATCACATGGGACGCAGGCCCCGGTGGTGTAGGCGCTAGCACGTGACGCAAGGAAGATGGCGACGCCTGCAATATCCTCTGGCTGGCCGATGCGCTTGCGTGGATTGGCGCTGGCGATTTCGTCTCCGAGCGTAGCTAGGGTCGCAGCCATCATGTGGCTTTGGAACGGACCGGGTGCAATGCAGTTCACCAAAATGTCTTCGCCTGCCAAGCGCTGCGCCAGGTGGCGGGTCAGCATGATCATGCCTGCTTTCGAGGATGAGTAGGCATAGGTCTCCAGCATGGGCGGGTTGATGCCGTTGATGGACGCTGTATTGATGATGCGTGCAGGTGCTTCATAGGTTGCGGCTTTTTTCAGGAGCGGCAGCATTTTCTGGATGAGGAAGAAGGGGCCTTTAATGTTGATGTCGAAGACCTTGTCCCAACCGCTTTCCGGATAGCCTTCCAAAGGTTCGCCCCAGGCAGCACCGGCATTGTTCACCAGAATGTCGACCTTCTCTTCGCGCTTGGCGATTTCTTCGGCGAATTTAGTGACACCTTCCACGGTGGAGAGATCGCCCGGGATGGAAATACAGGTACCGATCTCGCTCAGGCGTGCGGCCGTGGCATCGCAGGCTTCTGCCTTACGGGCCGTGATGTAGACTTTCGCTCCGTTTTCCACGAAGCCCTGGGCGATCATTTCGCCAATGCCGCGGGAGCCGCCGGTGACAATGGCAACCTTGCCGCTGATATCGAAGAGGTTCTTCATAATTATTCCCTGTTTCTCGTGCGGGCCCGTTCGGGCTGCTTAAGTCCTTGAAGACGCGAGCGACTTCTCGATTTTGATGGCAGGCAAGCTATCACGGGGACGCAGGGTCGCGAAGGCGAAACGTCACCGCTTCAGGGTATTTTTCTCTACAAAGGCGATGGTGTCAGTGATGCGGTCTGTCGCCCATTTGAAGATGCTAGGGCGGTCTTCAGGTGCATCGAGCATCTCAATCTGCGCCATCATGTCGAGAATTCGAGAGAGGGATTGCCAGTTTTGCGGGAGAGGCCCCGCTGCTTTCTCATAGGTTGAGACGAAGGCTGCATCGAACGCGGGTGGCTGATAGGGACGAGGTCTCAGCATATTTGCGATATCGGTGAGGGGCGAGCCGGCATGAGCAAACTCCCAATCGAGCACACCGGAGAGCTGACCTTCATGGGCCATCAGGTTGGGCGGATTGAAATCGCTGTGTACGAGGCAGGCCGTCTCAGGCAGCTGATCCAGGAGCGGTGCGGCCCATTGGATGAAACTGTTGAGCTCTGCCGTTCGCTCTGTTCCAAGGCGCTGTCCCGCGCGCCCCTCCAAGGCAGGTGAGACAAAGGACAGGAAGACGGCGCTGCCGTGGGGAAACGGGTCTGTCACCTGGAGGCCTTCGCCGAGAAAGCCGGAGGCGGGGAAGGCTATTTCGTGAATGGATGCGAGGGTCTGCCCTGCTTGCGTCCCCAGTGCGGCGGCATCCGGTGTTGAAACCAAGACATGATCCAGTGTGTCGCCTTCTATCCAGCCGAGGATAAGGAAGGGTGTGGGAGCGCCGGACCCGTCATACAGCACTTCGGCTGCTAAGGGGTGGGCCTCTAGGGCGTACAACACATCGCGCTCCAGGCGGCAGGTGTTTGGACCGCGTGCATAAAGGCGCAGGACTGCCTTGGGCGGACCGGTATTCAGGTCGAGCGCATAGTTGGAATTGACGCGTCCTCCACTCAGGGGCGTTGCGCTGCGGAGCACTTTTGATCCAAAGGCTGGCGCAACAAGATCATTTATCTCAGACTCGGCCAGATTGGTGAAGGCGTGGCGCCGTTCGAACTCCCTGTCGCTCAAAGTTCTGTCCGTTTGCTCATGAGCATATGGCCGGTCGGGGCGAAGCCACGGCGTTCGTAAATCTGGCGCGCGCGGTCGTTGGTTTCTGTGACTTCCAGGTGGAGATAGGCAAGGCCCAGCTCTTTCGCCTGCATGTCTGCGAATGCCATGATGGCAGCACCACCTCCGCTCCCTCGAAACTCTTCTCGCAAGAAGAGTTCATCAATGAAGCCATCCTTGCCACCGTAATACATGGAAAAACCGATGGTGAGGATGAGGTAGCCTGCGGGTGTGCCATCCGCCTCCACTATCCAGATCTTCACCGCCGGATCGCCTTTAACGAGTTGGTCGAGTGCGGGCCCATGCAGCGAAGGATCATAGGTGAGGCCGTCGAATACGTAATAGGCGCGAACCAGCTCTTCAATAAGAGCCCGGTCGTCAGGTGTGATATTTCTAAAGGTGAACTTCATGGCCGGGCCGCGTAAAGCGCCAGGAGCTGATAGGCGATGGTTGCGCCTGCCAGAGCGGTGATTTCGCTGACATCATAGGCCGGGGCTACTTCCACCACATCCATGCCGATGAGGTTTACGCCCTCCAATCCTCTCAGAATATCGAGAGCGTGACGGGTGGTAAGCCCGCCCGCACATGGCGTGCCGGTGCCGGGGGCATAAGCCGGGTCCAAGCAGTCAATGTCGAAGGTGAGGTAGACGGGATGGGCGCCAACGGTATTTTTAATTTGAGCGGTGATGGCGCTTGCGTCGGTTCTGCAGACCTCTGCTGCGCCTAAAATGTTGAAGCCATGGGTATCGGGGTTGTGGGTTCTGAGGCCTACCTGACTGGAGCGTTCCGGGACAATGAGTCCTTGTTCTTTGGCGTGCCAGAACATGGTGCCGTGGTCGATGCGGCCTTCACTATCTTCCCAGGTGTCGGAATGGGCATCGAAATGAATGAGAGAGAGGGGGCCGTGCTTTGCCGCGTGCGCTTTTAACATCGGGTAGGTGATGAAGTGATCCCCGCCCATGGTGAGCATGGCTGTCTCTGTTGCCAGAATGTCCCTGGCGTGTGCTTCTAAACGCTCGACCCAGATTTCAGGCTGGCCCGGGTCGAAAACGCAGTCTCCCCAGTCGGCAACGCTCAGCCTATCCAGTGGATTGAAGCCCCAGCCTTGTGGCCAGTCCCATGCGAGGTTCGTAGAGGCTTCCCGGATGGCACGGGGGCCGAGGCGTGCGCCAGGACGTCCGGTTGTAGCTAGGTCGAAGGGCACGCCGGAAACGGCCACATCGAAGTCGCTCAAATCCCGGGTATATTGGCAGCGCAAGAAGCTGGTGGCGCCTGCATAGACGGCTTCATAGGATCCGCCCTTAGGCGAACTACGTGTAAACGCAGCGTCTCCTTTTCCCTCGCCTACCTGTGACGGGTCATAGTCTGCCATGTTGTCCTCTCCTCTCTATCCGCAGAATGGAACAAGGAGCTCTGAGAGGAAAGGGCAGATCGATGCCGGCTAGCGAAAAGCGCTGTCAATTTTCAACAGGTGGGATGCCCCAGCCAATGTCGACAAAAGTGTTTTCTTCCAGAGTTCGCATAAGCGTCAGGTCAGTAAGTGCATCAGCGGTTCCGTGCTTTACCGTTTCAATCATGTGATTGACCGTCACCAGTTTTGGCACGCCGCCCGGGTCAGGGTTTAGGGGAAGTGTCAGGCTCTCTAGGCGCGCGATTTTGCCGGTCACATGTTTGTTTTGTACCATCTGAAACAGGCCGCACGGTCTGGACAGGATGTGTTTCACATCATCATGGACGTCATAGCCAGGTGTCTCGGGGATGACTTTGGTTAGATCTGTCCCTGTCATGTCCGACTTCATACGTGCGATGACACCAGTGCCGACCATGCGGCAAATGATCCTGCCATCGGGGAAAACCTCCCAAAGAGTAATGTCTGGAAGAGCAGATGGGATCTCGATGAAATCGAACTCGCTCACTCTTGGCGCATGTGCTCCTGCGACAGATTGCCAATAGGTTAGAACCTGCTCGAAATAGGGAGATTTAAAGTCTGCCAAACCGCGCCCACAACCTTTGCTGTCTTTTCAATTTCACTATGGCCTGCAAGAGGTTGCCAGAAGACAAACAAAAGCCCCGATGTTTCCATCGGGGCTTTAACTTTTGTCGAAGTGCCTGGTTTTTAGGCAGAAGGTTTTATGCCACGAATGCGTCTTCTTCGAGCTTCATCAGGTCGTCGGACCCGAGCTCAATGCGCTCCAGGTAAGCGGCTGTGTTCGGTACTTCACGTTCCAGCCAGAACTTTGCGAGCACGAGCTTGCGGTTGTAGAAATCCGCATTGCCTTCGCCGGCGGCAAGCTTCGCCAAAGCGACCTTTGCCATCTGAGCCCACATCCAGCCAAGGGATACAACGCCGAACAGGTTCAGCATCTCGTAAGACGCGGCGCCTGCATTGTCGAAGTTCTTCGGTGCGTTCTCCATCAGCCAGCCTGCGGCCTTGCCGAGGCGCTCATAACCTACCTTCAGTGGTTCGATGTAAGGCTTCATTGCCTCGTCGCCTTCGTTTTCCTTGATGAAGGCTTCGATCTTGCCGAAGAAGGCCATGGTCGCGCGCCCGCCCTTCGCGGTCATCTTCCGGCCTACAAGATCAAGTGCTTGAACACCGTTGGCGCCTTCATAAACCTGGTTGATGCGCGCATCGCGGACGAACTGTTCCATGCCGTGATCTTTGACATAGCCATGTCCGCCAAAGACTTGCATTGAAGAGTTTGCTGCTTCAAAGCCCTTATCTGTGAAATAGGCCTTGATGACAGGGGTCAGAAGCTGGCTCAAATCGCTCGCTTCTTCGCGTTCCTTCTCATCTGCGGCGTTGTTCTGCACGCTAAAGAGCATGGAGACATACATGGCGAGTGCACGCGCCCCTTCCACGAAAGAGCGTGACTGCAGGAGCAGGCGCCGCACGTCAGGATGGACAATGATCGGGTCTGCTGATTGATCAGGGTTTTTGGCCCCTGTCAGAGACCGGCCCGCTGTCCGCTCCAATGTGTAGGCTGCACCGTTCTGCACGGCGACCTCGCCTACGGCGATGCCCTGAATGCCAACACCCATGCGCGCACCGTTCATCATGCCGAACATGCCGGCCATGCCGGATGACTTGGATTTAACCTCTTTGCCGTCTGCATCTTTCTTTGTTTTCTTCGGGGCGCCGCCGAGTTTGTAGGCAACCGCATCGTCGAAGTTCAGCACGCAAGTGGCATTGCCTTTAATGCCCATCTTTTTCTCGATGGATCCGGTGGAAACACCATTACGTTGCCCAAGTTCCCCAGTTTCAGGGTCGACGATGAATTTAGGCACCATGAAGAAGTTCACGGTCGACAGATCGTTCGCGAGTTTCCCATCTTCGTCCGGGATTTTCGCAATGACCATATGAACGATATTGTCGGTCATGTCGTGATCGCCACCGGAGATGAAGATCTTTGTCCCGTTCATGCGATAGGTGCCGTCTTCCTGCTCAACTGCATTTGTGCGCATGAGCTTCAGGTCGGTCCCGCAATGGGGCTCGGTGAGGCACATGGTGCCGGTCCATTCGCCTGCAACCATTTTCGGCACGACATGTTCTTTCATCCAGTCTTCGCCGGTCGCATGTAACGCGCCGTAAGCTGCGTTGGTGAGGCCGGGATACATGGTGAAGGCCTGGTTGGCCGATGATCCCATTTCGGAGAATGCGAAGGTAATGACAGACGGGAGGCCTGCACCGCCCATCTCTTCAGAGGCGCCAAGACGATTCCATCCGTCTTCGCAATATTTCTGGAATGCTTCTTTGAAGCCTGGTGGTGTGCGCACAACACCGTTCTCTAAAACACAGCCGTGTTCGTCGCCTACCTGATTGAGAGGTTGCAAAACTTCTTCACAGAATTTCGCGCCACCTTCAAGAATGGCTCCAGTCATGTCGGGGGTAAGCTCTTCGAAGCCGGGCAAGTCTGAACGCTTGTCGATTTCGAGAAGTTCGTGGAAGAGGAACATAAAGTCCTCAACAGGCGCCTTATAAGATGGCATGGCGTCGTGTCCTCAATTTTCAAAATTGTCAGTAAGCGGTCCGAATTTTATTCGCCCGAACGCGTTTGTCGAGCAGATTCGACGCTTTATTGGCCCCAAGAGTCCAGTAAAAATCCGGGTTTACCCCACGAAAATCAGGGGTATTCCCGGATTGTGGTCCCAACCGGTCAGGTGTTTTGGTAATTCGGCTCTCTTTTGCCCAGAAATGCGCTGATCCCTTCGCGGAAGTCCTCCGTCTGAGCGCAGAGAATCTGGTTGCGGTCTTCCATGGCGACGGCAGCTTCGAGGCTGCCGGCATCCACGCTCATGTTGAGACATTCCTTGGTAAGGCGCAGGCCGAGAGGTGTGGTCGTCAGCATTTCATCGAGATAGGGGCGGGCGGCCTCCGCCAGCTTGTCATCCGGCACGACTTGAGACACCAGTCCCACCCGTTCGGCACGGGCGGCATTGATGAAACGCCCGGTCATCATGAGTTCACTTGCAACGGAGACACCTACCAGGCGGGGCAGGAAGTAGCTGACACCGATGTCGCAGGCTGAGAGACCGATGCGGATAAAGGCTGCGTTCATCCGAGCAGATTCGCCTGCGATCCGAATGTCGCTCGCGAGCGCCAGGGCAAAGCCACCGCCGCATGCAGGCCCGTGGACAAGCGAGATGATGGGTTGTGGGGCCCGGCGCATGCGCATCACGATTTCGCTGATCCGCCTTTGCCCAACAAGACCTGCCTGGGGACTTGAGCTTACATCCGTCTCTGGAGAGTTAGAGCGGTTTTTAAGATCCAGGCCTGCGCAGAAAGCACGGCCCGCGCCGCGCAGCACCACCACGCGCACGCTATGGTCCATATAGAGGCGACCAAAATACTCAAGCAAATCGGTGACCAGCTCCGGGTTCATGGCATTGAGGGCGTCGGGCCTGTTCAAGGTGACCCAGTCAATGGCGCCCTCTTTTTCGATCTTCAAGGTCTTGTATGTGCTCATGATGGTTTCCTCCCGGTCATGATTTGGTTTTCATAAGAAATTGCTTAGGCGTCAGCGATGGCGGGCGATGTGATCCATCTCTCGCTGAAGCTCGGCATCCATATCGAGCCACCTCAGTGCGGTTCGTCCGGCTTCGGTTTGGCGCACGATGTCGGCCTGAAAGGGAGACAAGGCTTCTGATCCTGACCAGCCAACCAGGCCGGTGACCAGGGCGCCGACGGGCCCCACATTGTGGAAATGGTTGATCGAGGTGCCGCCGATGGACCAATTGTCCACAATGTAGGCAAAGCCCTCTGTTTCGACCCGCAACCAAGGCCGGTTTGCCCGGATGTGGAGACGGCGTTCTTCCTGGAGGCGGCGTGCCCAGGACAGGGCCGCGGTTTCATTCAACATCTCTTGTTTCCAGAAAGGCCAATATTGGTTCGATTGCTCTTGTTTTTCTGGCATTTTGGCACGTCTGGGCCGGGTTCGAAATGGTCATATTGGGGGGTGTGCCCTCCTCTTAAGTTCCTCTATAAAGCGGCCTTGCGAAACTAAAACCGTCTCCAGATTGAAGCGAGTGTTCCATGGCCGATACGCAACCCATCATGATTGAGGTAGGGGCTGGCGAGTTGATCGATAAGATCACCATCCTCACCATCAAATCCGAACGGATGAGCGATGAGACGAAGCTCAAGAATGTGCGTTATGAGCTGGATGTATTGAGTGCTGCCCGGGATTCGGCACTTGAGGACACAGCGGAGCTGCAAAAGCTTACGGCGGCGCTTAAAGAAGTGAATGAAGCCCTTTGGGTGATCGAAGACGATATTCGTGAGTGCGAGCGCGACAAGGATTTCGGTGAGAAGTTTGTCGAGCTTGCCCGCGCGGTTTACGTCACCAATGACAAACGGGCGGCCATTAAGAAAGACATCAACCTTGCGACCGGTGCGCAAGTGATCGAGGAAAAGTCTTATACCGAGTTTGATTGATTTTTGAGGGCGGTCTTCACGGCATCGTAGACCTGCCCAACCGATAGCTCTTTCAGATCTGCGACCTCAATGGCATCGAAGCGGTCGGTTTTGATACCCGTTTTCTCCACACTCGTATGTGACCCGAAAAGGGCGAGGCCGGTCTTGCCCATATGGGCCGCAAGGTGCGAGGGGCCGGTATCATTTCCAACGACAAATCCAGCCATTGCGACGACACCTGCCAGGTCGAACCAATCCAAAAAAGACCCGCCTGTCAGCGTTGTCCCGGGGATCTTCGTGCAGAGGTCTATTTCATCGGGGCCGGGAACTGTCGCGACTTGATATCCATCTTCGATCAGGCGTGTGGCGAGCTCGGCATAATAGGGCCATCGCTTGTGAGGGAGCGACGCGGATGATCCTGGCACCAGAAGAATAAAACCTGGTTTGAGTTTTGCCTCTTCCAGCAGGGCGGTGACATCATTCGCCATCCAGCTGACATCGGGGTGACGTGTGTGCTGAGCGTCAAGGCCTCCATCGGTAAGCTGGCCTTCCAGGCGGCGCAGGCTGTGTATGGATTTCGGGTCGGCAGCTCTGTGCGGGTGGGAACATCCGGGGGCTGTACCCGACCATTCTGTGTCAGGGAAGATCCAACGAAAATAATCGGTCGTGCGCGATGAATTCTGCAGGTCATAGACGCGGTCGATATCAAGCGCCTTGAGGTCGCGGCGCAGCGCCCACATTTTATCAAGCCGCCAGCGAGGAGCGCGCGAGTCGCGCACCACCCGGTCAACCCAGGGGCAGCGGTCCATGATTTTTGCGTAGGCCGGTTCCGTCAGCACTGTGATGTAATCATCAGGGTGGTGATCCCGAATATCGTGGAGCGCCCCTTCGCTCTGCATGACGTCACCAAACGCGCCATGCTTGATGATCAGAATGTTTTTGGTGCTGCCCATGGGCCTGTCATATCAAGCGATGTGGGGAGAAGGAAGTGGGAAGACGGGCGGTCTATCCGGGAATGTCCCAATAGGGCTCCTTGCCAAATCGCTCATAGATGAATTCGACAAACAGCCGGACCCTGGCGGCGAGATGCCGGTTGGGCGGGTAGAGCAGGCAGAGTTGGAGGGGGGCGGATATCCAGTCAGGAAGTATCCTCACCAGCCGCCCTGCCCGGAGATGGTCCCCGACGATAAATGTCGGAAGAAGGGTGAGGCCCAGCCCGGCAAGCGCCCCGTCTCGTAAGACGTCCCCATTGTTGGAGCAAAGTGGTCCGTTGACGGGCACGTTTTGTGTGATGCCGCCTTTTTCAAGGAGCCATGTGTTGCTCGTCGTCAAATTGCCATAGTGCAGACAAGGGATTTTGGAGAGCTCCGCAGGAGCTTTGGGGACGCCGTACGCTTCCAGGAAAGAGGGGGCCGCGCAGATTACCCGTTTCATCTCGACGATTTCATGATCAATCAGGGAGGGCATGGTTCGTGGCACGCCGATGCGAACGGTCATGTCGTATCCATCTGCCACTGGGTCTACGAAACGGTCGTTCAAATCCAGTTCCGTCTTTATGTCCGGATAGCGCTCCATGAACTCGATCAGTGCGGGGCTGAGGTGGCTGACACCGAATGAGAGTGGGGCATTGATTTTCAGCGCGCCCGACGGCCTGTCGGTATTCTCGCGAACATTGTTTTCTGCTTCCGCCAGATCATCCAGGATCGTTCGGCATTTTTCGTAGAACGCTTGTCCGCTGGGTGTTGCTGCGACACGTCTGGTGGTGCGGTTCAGCAATTGCACGCCCAAGTGATCTTCTAGATTGATCACGGCTTTGTTGACCTGGGATCTGGATAGGCTCATATGCCGCGCGGCGGCGGCAAAGCCGTTTTTCTCCACCACAGCGGCAAAAGCCGTCATCGCTGCAAACTTGTCCATAATGTTTCTATTGTATCTAAAATAGAGACAGTATGTCCAAAAATTCCCAGATAGTAAAACATAGAGCGACGATTATCTTCTTGAACAAGGAAGTTCCAAGGAGAAGTCCCATGATGAAAATCAGAAAGGCAGATGAGCGCGGGTATGCCCATATGGGCTGGCTTGCCTCGCAGCACACATTTTCCTTCGGTCACTATCACGATCCGGACCATATGGGGTTCGGCCCGCTCCGTGTGATCAATGAAGACCGGGTTCGTCCGGGCGCAGGGTTTGACACGCATGGCCACCAAAACATGGAGATCATCACCTATGTTCTGGAGGGTGCTTTGGAGCATAAGGACTCGCTTGGGTCGGGTTCCGTCATTCGCCCGGGTGATGTGCAATTCATGTCGGCGGGCAGTGGTATTCGACATAGCGAATACAATTTTTCGTCAGACGATCCGGTTCATTTTCTGCAAATCTGGGTCATGCCTGAAAAGGACGGCGGTGCGCCGTCTTATGATCAAAAGCGCTTTTTTGACGGGGTAGACAAAACTCAAGGCTTCAGACTGGTTGCAAGTGGTAGTGGGCGGGACGGGTCTTTGAGGATCGGCCAGGATGTCGATCTCTATGCGGGCCGGTTCGCTTCTGGTGAGCGTTTCACGCATAAGGTAGAAGCCGCGCGGCTCATATGGCTTCAGGTTGTCGAAGGTTCACTCAATGCAGCTGGTGACACGCTGACAGCGGGTGATGGATTGGCGGTCGCCGATGAAGAGGTCCTCTCGCTGGATTTTATCGAAGACGCCCATCTGCTTTTGTTTGATATGACGTCCTAAGGCGTGAGGGCCGGGGTGCAGAGCTCCCACAAGGAAGCGACCTGGTCGCGTCCTTGTGGGGGCTAGGCGGTTTTTGAGAACGCGTTGGAGAGAAACTCCGCGATTATGAGGCGCATTGGCGTCGCATTCTGCTTCAGCATGGCAGCCAACTCCCGGGCGTTTGATGGGTCCATAGAGCCGCCGGATTGTCGGCGTCCCTCATTATCCAATTGAGTGTAGGCCATCGCCCAATTGGATAGACTGCGTGTTGGTTTCATGTCTTGCAGAAGTGGCTCGACAGCTGAATGCCGGGGGTCGCTCTGGATCCTGTCATAGACTTTCATGACATCCCGTTCATCGCCTTCCAAAAGCTGGATGAAGCTTCTGCCGTCAAAAATCAAAAACCCTGTGACATTGATTTTTGCGTTGTTTCGCTGCGCGGCTTCCAAGATGGAATCCAGCTCGGCTTGTGCCAGTTTTTTCTGGGCTGTCGAGGTGTAGAGAAGCTGAAATATGGACACGAGTAAGGGCGCTCCCATGCTCTGGCCGAAGTGGCAGGTTTGCGTACCGGGCCGGTTTCGCGTGATAGAACCTTAGGATAGTCCTCCTCTCATAATTTTGTGTTTCTTTTTGTCCTCAATCCGTATGGGGACTTTAATTTGTGCGTATCAAGAGGAATGGCCTTCCAGGCGTTTGATCCCGGAAATCAGTTTGGCTTGTGGTTCCGGCGAAAAGTCAGCCAATTCTCGCGGCTTTCCTGATCGGCGGGGAGGAAAGCTTCGATGCGGATTTCCTGGAGTGTTAAGTCCTGAGGTGTGCCGAGTGTGGTTACGGTCGTAATCAAGCGAATGGTCTTATCGTCAACTTCAAGAATGATAGGCACGAGCGGTGGTTGCTGCGCTCCGATGTCGATGACCTGCCATTGGGCCGGGAGATCATAGGTTTGTATGAGTTCGTCGATTAGGTCTTTGCTGGCTGTCTCGTTTCGGTTGAGCTCTGCGATGGCTTCGCGGTGGAGACGTTGCACAATCGGGTAGGCGACTTCATCCCAGTTTTGGATCAGATCCCTGAACCCGCCCGGTGCAAACATGCGGGTGAGAAGGTTGGGTTTTGGACTTCGTGGATCTGGAACACCGCCTGTCGTCTCCCAGTAGGTATTGTTGGCACTCAGAATGTTCCAGTGACGGTCAATGGCCGCCGCGCAATATGGCTCGCTGGTGTTTAGCATCAGGTCGACCAGGTTGCGAATGTCGGCCATCTCCGGCCCGTCATAGTCCGATTCTCTGAATGCTGCTGGATGCCCTGCGGCGATCAGCAAGGCGTTTTGTTCACGAAGAGGAACATCAAGTGTTTTTGCCAGAGTCAAAATCATCTCTTGGCTCGGCTGTGCCCGCCCGGTTTCAACGAAGCTCAGATGCCGGGGTGAAATGTCCGCATCGCTGGCGAGCGCGAGTTGGCTCAAGCCCCTCGATGTGCGCCATTCCTTGAGCATGAAACCGATAGAGCTTTGCGTGCGGGCGGTCTGCATATATGTCGACGGTCCTTCCAGTTGTCTCACTCAGACTTAGGAAGAAAATTGCTGAAATGAGGAACCAATCACCCTTGCGAGCGAGGTGCCATTTCGGCGCAGAGTTATCCTATTGCGCGTAGTATTCCACCATCGGTTCTCGCGTGCCGCCCAGATACAGAATGATGTCATACGTGTCGAAGACCAGGGAAATGGCAAGGGTTGCAGTTGCGGTATAGAGCCAAGCCCGAAAATAGGGTCGTCCATCTGTCTCTGCTTTTCCTGTGCTTATGCGATGAACGAAGTAGACAAAAGCCCCAGCCCAGAAGATATGGCCCAACCCGAACAGTTTGGTGATGACGTACCCCTGCGCTGCATAGACGTAAAACCCTATGGCGAAGTTCAAAACTTGAGCGGCAAGCAACACTTGCGCTTCGCGCCTCAGGATGAACAGACAGGGGAGCAGGATGAGCACCGTTTGCATCCAGGTCAGCCACCATTGCAGCCACTCAGGAAATTGCGCGATCTGCGCGTTCATCTCTGTGAAAACATCCATTTGATACATCCATGTGACCTGCCGAATTTTGGCCAAACTAGGATGAAGGCGCCTGCTATCCAATTACGTGACAGGTAATCGGCTCGCTTTGTAAAATGGACCTTGCGCTTATCAGGCTATTCGTGCGGGTGCAGATGAAATCAAGGTTTCCCGTCTCTGCAATTTTATCATCCGTTAATAGATAAGGTTTTAGGTAAAAAGACTGGGTTTTTGAAGTGCGCTAAGGGGATTGCGCAGGGGAATGGTTGAGATCTGATCAGCACACGAACTGCTGGTGCCTATACAACAAAGGGTGGGAATATGACCGAGAATGCTGTTGTAGGCGTTTTGCACAAAATGCAGGGTGTTGCTTTAAGGGTCGGTGACCTGGCTGGTCTGTTTGGCAATTTACGTGTTGCTATGAAGGTCGTCATAGGGACCGGTTCAATTCTGGCATTCCTCATTATTGCCAGTTCTGTTGCCTATTTTGGACTTCGCACCGCGGACAACAACTTCAAGGATTATCGGGAGATCGCTTTGCAGACCAACCAGCTTGGTCGCATTCAGGCAAATCTTCTTTCTGCGCGGATCGGCGTTAAAGACTATATCATCACGAACTCATCGGATGCTGCGGCTGTTGTCGAAACACGTCTAACCGCAACCGCGGATCTTTCAGATGAGGCTCAAAGCCTGTTCCATGACCCAGAAAGTATCGACCAGTTTCATATCGTCGTAGAAGATCTTGCGGAATACCAAACAGCATTCAACCATGTTGTTGCGTTTGCCGCGCAGCGCAATGCGTTCGTTGACAAACTGAATGACATTGGCCCCAAGGCAGAACGTAATATTACAAGCATTATGAAAAGTGCTTTTGAGGCGGGTGATGCGAATGCCAGCTACTATTCTGGAATTACTCTGCGCAATCTTCTGCTGGCGCGTCTCTATGCAAATAGGTTTCTGATCGACAATGAGCTTGCTTCGGCAGAGCGTGCCAATCAGGAACTGGGCGCGTTCTCCGATGCAGCGCAGAAAATGCTGAGTGAATTGCAAAACCCGGAGCGCTCGCGGCTTGCAAGAGAAGTTGTTGACCTGGCCACCCAGTACAAGACAGCATTTGACTCTGTTGTGCATGTCATTGAAGAGCGAAATGAAGTTATCAAGACCGAGCTTGACCCAACTGGTGCGCAGGTTGCCGAAGATATTGAGGCTATGAAGCTTCTCAATAAGGGTAAGCAGGATGAGCTTGGACCGCGTGCGACGGCCGAAGTGGAGCAAGCGTCGAACACTGGTCTTGTGGTTGCAGCTATTGCTGTCGTGCTTGGTGTCCTGTTGTCGTTCATTACAAGCCGTGCCATCGCAAGCCCGATTTCGGCAATGACAGCGGCCATGCAAGAGCTCGCCAATGGAAATACCGATGTCACGGTCCCTGCTAAAGGACAAGCAGATGAGATCGGGTCGATGGCAGATACAGTGGAAGTGTTCCGGAGCAATATACAGGAAACCGAGCGTCTCAAGATTGAGCAAGAGGAATTGCAGGCCAAAGCGGAAAGTGACAAGCGAGAGGCTATGCAAAAGCTCGCCGCTGATTTCGAGGAGAGTATTGGCGGAATTGTGAATGGTCTGTCAGACGCGGCAGAGGAGTTGACCCGGTCATCTGCGTCGATGAATGGGGCGTCGCAGACGACGACAGACAGGGCAGCTGCGGTGTCCGCGGCAGCTGAAGAAGCAAGTGTGAATGTTCAGACCGTGGCCTCTTCTGCGGAAGAGCTGTCGAACTCGATCAATGAAATCCGGCAACAATCCACCCGGTCGGCTGATATTGCGGCCCGTGCTTCTCAGGAAGCGCAGCATACGACTGGTTCTATGGAGGATCTGAACAATGCCGCCGGTCAGATCAGTGAGATTGTCTCAATGATTACAGATATCGCGGCCCAGACGAACCTGTTGGCACTTAACGCGACGATTGAAGCGGCCCGTGCCGGCGAAGCTGGTAAAGGGTTTGCCGTCGTCGCGAGCGAAGTGAAAAACCTCGCTAATCAGGCCGCAAATGCCACAGAAGAAATATCTAGCAAGATCAGTGATATGCAAAAGGCAACGGGAGAGAGCTCCGAAGCCATCGACCGGATATCGAGCGTGATTGGTGAGCTTGAAGAGATTTCTACCGCTATCGCGTCTGCGGTGACGCAACAGGGTGCAGCGACCCAGGAGATCGCCAAGAATGCCCAGCAAACATCGCAGGGCACAGAGGAAGTCTCCAGTAATATTGTCGAAGTGACGCAGGCAGCGAATGAAAGCGCGCAGGCTGCGGGCCGGCTGAGCGAAACCTCGGCTGCCGTTACAGAGCAAAGTGGTAGTTTGCGGGCCCAGGTTGACAAATTCCTCTCAACGATCCGGGCAGCCTAACTGCCTAGATCGTCTGCTCGGCTGTCGATGGGCTTGTGGCGCAAAAAGCGTTGCAGAGCTTGATATTCCGTATTCGGATAGATTTTCCGTCGTAAGCATTTGGGGGGATAAGAAGGTGCCGTTACGACATTAACTAAAAGGTCTATTTTTAGTTCGAAGTGAGCGGATGCTAACACCCAGGAACAGATTGATTTCCCCTACGACATCAATAGAAGGTTCATGTGGCAAATTGGCGCGTTTAGGTTGGTGCGGTTTACTAGATTAACCGTCAAATACTGCCGATTATTCTATTTTAAACCGAGTTTGACGTCGGTGACGGGGTCGCTCCACACCATGAGGTGTGCCAAATGCCGGTTTGATCAACTTACAGAGATGTTTGCACAACGCTTGTTTGTAGCATGGTGACCCCGGGTGGATTCGAACCACCGACCCTCAGATTAGGAATCTGATGCTCTATCCTGCTGAGCTACGGGGCCAATATGCCGCATTCGAGGTTTGTATAGCAGAGAGCAGACAGACTCGGTAAGTGGTTAGGTTCTGCTTCTATGTGGTCTGTCTGATTAAACTTCAGGCAGCTCGTGGGGCGGGCCTAAGGTCAGGGGCGATTACTTTTTCACCCTCGCCATCGTGGCTTCAAGCCAGGTGGGCGAAGTTGTTTTGCTGTATTCCGCCGGTGTTGTATCAACAAACACTTGCTTGTTTTCCTGATTACACAAGAAACAAGTATTCCACCTTGGTCTGCGAGCTGGGGGCCTTATTCTACAAGGAGTTTAGGCATTTTTGAATGGCCCGGCCGTCATTGTCGCTGGCTTAACTCTGATCTATAGTCTTTCGATTATAAATTTTACTATTGGACTTCTGTTCCTCGTTTTCCAGCTGATTGATGAGCTTGGCGGGTCGTTGATTGTGGGCTTTAGAGGTGCAGTGCGCAGGTCGGGGGACAAGGCGTTATGAAATTGGTAGTAGTGAGTGAGCACCCGTGTTGCCGCATCGGGTTGGCAACCATCCTTAAGGGCGTGGACGCTGAGGCGACAATTGTCGAAGCTGCGAATATAGACGCTCTTATTGACGGGCTGGAACACGGCGGGCCGGTGGACCTGGTCTTGATGGAAGGTGCTTCGCAGATTGGCCGTGAGATGACGGCTATTTCACGTCTTCAAGAAACTGAGGGTGTCGGCTCTGTAATCCTGTTGCATGAACAGGATCAGCCGGAAATTGTGCGGCGCTACCTTGATATGGGCGTTCAGGGCGTTGTTCCAAAATCGACAGAAGCTGCTGTGCTTGTTGGTGCGGTGCGTCTTGTTCTTTCCGGCGGACGGTATGTTCCAGAATCGATCCTGTCCAAAGAAAGCACTGGATTTGGAGAGCCAAATTATTCCTTTGACTCTGCGGGCCTTGATCGTCTGACACGGCGTCAGATGGATGTGCTGAAGGAGCTGGGCCGAGGCGCTTTAAACCAGGAAATTGGGACGCAGCTCGGCATCGCTCTTGCGACTGTGAAGTTGCATGTGAATGCTATTCTGAACACGCTGGGTGTGCGCAACAGAACCGAGGCGGCGATCATCGCCTATAAAGCGGGTCTTACTGACGTGAACGCGCAGGCCTAGCATTTTCGGCCTCACCGCCTTCTCCAAAACAAATGCGTGTGGGTGGCTATGGGCTTTAGCCTTTGCCGCCGCCGCGTCATCTCCAACTTTTGCGCTGGCCTCATGTAACCTTAAGGCCGCAGAGATAAGTAAGGTCGTCTCAGTTGTTGATGGCGACACAGTTGTGCTGGAAGATGGCCGAGAGGTCCGGCTGGTCGGGTTACAGGCTCCCAAACTTGCTCTGGGTCGCCGTAACTTCAAAGATTGGCCGTTGGCGAGTGAAGCGCGTGAGGCTTTGGCGGCTCTGGTCCAGAGCAAGCATGTACAGCTGTCCTACGGCGGCCGCCAGGAAGATAGGTATGGCCGTTTGCTGGCGCACCTTCATTTGCCGGATGGCAGCTGGGTGCAAGGCGCGATGGTCGAGACAGGCCTGGCGCGCGTTTATTCATTCTCCGACAATCGGTCCTGCGTTCAGGATCTTTTGCGTCTAGAGCGCCGCGCGCGTGGTGAGCGAAGGGCGATCTGGGAGCTTCCCTATTACAGTGTCCTGACGGCTGATCGTGTGGCCCCTCTTCTTGCGAAGGTAGACACGTACCAGCTTGTTGAGGGTGTTGTCCGTCGTGCTGCGCTGGTCCGGGGCAGGCTCTATCTCAATTTTGGGGATGATTGGCGTGAGGATTTTACAATTACGATTGCGCCGACCCATGTCAGGCACTTTTCTGACGATCTTGACTCCTATCAAGGAGCGCGCGTTCGGGTGCGTGGATGGATTAAGTCCTATAATGGCCCTGAAATCGTTGTGACCCACCCCGAGCAGATTGAGTTTCTCGATGGGCTGGGCCAGGCGTCTTGATATGATCTAACGGTATCGGGCAGGCTGACCGGCGGGTGGTGCGTGACATTCTGAGGATTGAACTAGGTGCAACGTTTTTGGTTTTCATATCCCAAGGGCTTTACTCTTCATGCTGGCGGGGCTTGACGACAAGTATGCGGGTCACTCTCACCACCGTTGCGGCTATGTTTCTGGTATCTGCTTGTACGTTTGATGCAGGACGCACGCCTTCCTCACAACCGGTTTCTGGTCCAGGGGGAGGGCAGGAGGCCATCGGCGCACATGAGCGTATTCTCCAATCCTACGGCGGTGTCTATGCCGATGAGGCTCTTGCCTCATATGTGAGAGATGTTATTCGGAAGCTCGCCCGCCATGAAGATCTGTCATCTCGAACCTATTCATTGACCCTGCTTAACAGTCCTTTGGCTAACGCAATGGCTTTGTCTGACGGGCGGGTTTATCTCACTCGCGGCATTTTGGCCCTGCTGAATGACGAGGCCGAACTTGCGGCAGTTCTGGCCCATGAAATGGGACATGTGAGTGCTGGACATATCGCCAGTCGGCGGAATGTCGCCTCCGATATCGCCGCCTTGGACAATCTGGTTGGTGACCTTGTCGGGTGGGGTGGTGGTACAGGTTTACTATCACGCAGTGGCCTGCTTGCAGGATATTCCCGTCTGCAGGAGAACGATGCCGACAGGCTTGCGGTCACCTATCTGGAAGCTGCGGGGTATGACCCGATGGCAGTTAGCGACGTGCTTGCTGTGATGAACGCCTATACAAATCACCGCGAGAGCCAGCTGGATGCGGCTCTCTGGGCTCCGTCGGCGGGTTGGCTGGCGAATCATCCCGATACGCAAGACAGATCAAGACGCACGGCTGACCTGGCGTTAGCCCTTCGCCGTTCCAGCAGGCCCAAGCGGCGTGGTAAAGATCGTTACATGGCTGCGGTTGACGGCCTTCTTTATGGCATGCCAGCTGAGCGTGGGTTCGTCCGTGATAGCCGGTTTATTCATCCGGTCGAGGGTATCCGCTTCCAGGTGCCGAGCGGGTTCCGGCTCTTTCACGGCGGTGACATTGTCTGGGCACTTGGTCCCGACAAGACCATCGTGAAGTTTGATCATGTGTTTGTTGATGGGGCAGTCGAGCCTCTGACCTATCTGACCGATGATTGGGCCGGTTCGCTTGTCCTTCACGGTGTGCGCAGGTTCGATCTGAATGGATTGTCCGCCGCATCTGCCTGGATGCGGTTTCAAGGACTGAATACGCTGGCGGTTGCCATTATGGGCCGTCCGGGGAAGGTCTATCGGTTTCTTATCGGTGCTCCGCCTCAGGTGGGTGAGCAGTATCATGACGACTTTCAAACGCTCATTGCGAGTTTTGAATTGATGGATGAACGGGACGGTGAGTTGGGGCCGTTGCGGATCAGAATTCTAAAGCTGGGAGGTAGTGAGCGAATGAGGGACGTCGCCGAACGACTTCGCCTGGCGGGCAATAGTGAGGCGGCATTCTACCTGATCAACGGAAAAAGAGCCGGAGACACCGTCCCTGCAGGAACGGTGCTGAAGTGGCTCGATGACGGCGCGTCGCGCTAGTTAGACAGAAAGGTAGCGGCGACCGGGTCTTCGACCTTTTCAGTGATGGCTACTTTCATCTTTTCCAGCGCGCGGTTTTCAATCTGGCGCACCCGTTCTTTAGAAATGCCAAACTTGGTACCTAATTGTTCGAGTGTGACGGTTTGTTCGCCCAACCGGCGTTCTGAGATGATCGCCCGCTCACGGGGATTCAGGGCCTCGAACGCTTCTTCAATCCATTCTTTGACGCGTTCGTTTTTATCCGTCTCCTCGACCATTTCCGATGGGGTCGGCGCATCGCATACAAGCAGTTCCTGCCACGTCGATCCGCCTTCATCTTCCTGACCACCCGGTACAACGTTTAAGGACCGGTCGCTGGCAGAGAGCCGGGTTTCCATCTTTTCCACATCGATGACGTTCACGCCAAGGGTCTCCGCAATCGATAGGCGATCATCCGGTGTCAGCTTGTCTCTGGTTCCATTCGCAATGCGGGCCTTTAGCCGGCGCAGATTGAAGAAAAGAGATTTGTGGGCAGCTGTCGTGCCGGTGCGGACAATTGACCAGTTCCTCAGAACAAAATCCTGAATGGCGGCTCTGATCCACCAGCCTGCATAGGTGGAGAAGCGTACATTGCGCTCCGGGTCGAAACGGGCGGCTGCCTGCATGAGCCCTACATTGCCTTCCTGAACGAGGTCGCTCACCGGCAGGCCGTAATTACGAAAGCGTGTGGCCATGGAGACAACGAGGCGGATATAGGCGCCGGTGAGTTCGTGGAGGGCGTTGACGTCCTGGTGATCGCGCCACCGGCGAGCCAGTTCGCGCTCGTGTTCTTCCGACAGGAGCGGGCGTGTCATGACCTTTTTGATAAAGCGTCGATTGGCGCGCTGTGTTTCAGGCGTATCGATAAAGGCTGATGATCCCATGACCGTTTCCTATCCCGTCCTTCAAGGTCGTGGACCTCAAGGTGATTGCGTGACATGGGGTATACGGCGTCGCCCTTGGTCTGGATCACAAGAACGGGGCGTGGATCACAAAAAAAGCCCGTTTGAAAACGGGCTTTTTTCAAAGTCTGGCTGTTTAGTAAGCTCTTTTTAACCTTGACCGTCAGCTTCCGCAGCGGCTTCCGCCTCTGCTTTCTTCTCGGCCTTGCCTGCTGCTGTCACCAGAACGGTTTCGAGCCTTGCGATGGCGGCATCGTCATCCATATTGTCGGCGGCAGCCACTTCTCTGGCCATTCTGTCGATCGCCGCCTCAAAAAGCTGACGTTCTGAGTAGGACTGCTCCGGCTGTTTGTCAGAGCGGAACAGGTCGCGGACCACCTCCGCGATGGAAATCAGATCGCCGGAGTTAATCTTTGCTTCATACTCCTGAGCGCGCCTGCTCCACATGGTGCGCTTGACCTTTGCTTTGCCCTTCAGCGTATCGATCGCCTGGGTAATCACTTTTGGCTCGGACAGTTTGCGCATACCAACGGTGTCGGATTTGTTGGTCGGAACGCGGAGTGTCATCTTGTCTTTTGCGAAGGTAATCACATAGAGTTCGAGCTCGTGACCGGCCACTTCCTGTCGTTCCACGGAAGTGATCTGACCTACCCCATGTGAAGGGTAGACGACAAATTCCTTGTTCTTAAAAGCAAGCTTGCTCGGTCTTGGGTCGGGCGTTGCCGTGACTTTCGGCTCTGCTTTGGGGATGGGGCGGATCGAGGCGGGCTCTGGAATGTCAGCCTTTGCCGGGCGGGCAATGATGGGCTTTATTCTTGGTGCCTTTTTCTCAATAACGGCTTCAAGCTTTGCGGCCTTTTTGGCGGTCGCTTTCTTAGCAGCCGCTTTGGGTGCAGCTTTTTTTGCTGCAGCTTTAGGTGCGGCTTTTTTGGCTGCTGGTTTCTTTGCGGCGGCCTTTTTCGGCGCTGCCTTTTTTGCCGTGGTTTTAGCAGCAGCTTTCGGTGAGGTTTTCTTGGCTGCCGGTTTTTTCGGGGCTGCCTTTTTCGCTGCTTTTTTTGCCGCTGTTTTCTTCGCGGCAGGCTTTTTAGCTGCTGTCTTCTTTGCGGCCGTTTTCGGTTTGGCTTTTGCTTTCGCCGGTGCCTTTTTCGCCTTTGCGGGAGTGGTTTTCTTCGCCGCCGTTTTCTTGGCAGCAGCCTTCACCTTGGTTTTCGCTTTCGGCTTTGCCTTGGCGGCCGGTTTGGTCGCTTTTTTTGCTTTTGTCTTCGTTTTCTTTGTGGCCTTGGCTGCCATGGTTGCTCCGTCTGCTTGCCGGTTTTGCCAGCATGTGGTTCTAGGCTTTAGGGCATCCAATGGATTGAACAGAACATAAATGCGGTACGTTTGCCGCCGGTGCCTGTCCAATAACTTGAATGGGTGCGGAAACTGCCGGGGGCTGCTCCGTCACGTTGTGGGGGTAGTGGTCAGATCCCCGATCTCATCTCCGGGATTGGCCCGGAAAAGAACCCACACTCGCTGCCTGCCTGTCCCCAAGCATTGCAGCCCAAATTGGTGCCTAAAATGTCCCGGTCATCCCTCAACCGGGGGCCTGATTGAATTACTTTAGAAAGAGCCTAACATAAAACTCGCCTAAAATAAAGATTGGGCGGCGAAAGCTCAGTAAAATCAGGTGCATAGAGTGCGGTTAGGTTAATCGCCCTCGCCGGGCTCCGCGCTGAAGTGCTCTTCAAACTTGTTCGGTTTGCCGTCCCACTCTTCAGCGTCCGCTGGTTGCTCACCTTTCATGGTGATGTTCGGCCATTTGGCGGCATATTCCGTGTTTACCTCCAGCCACTTTTCGAGGCCTGGCTCCGTATCGGCCTTAATGGCTTCTGCAGGACATTCCGGTTCACAAACGCCGCAATCAATGCACTCGTCGGGGTGGATGACGAGCATGTTCTCGCCTTCATAGAAGCAGTCGACCGGGCAGACCTCAACGCAGTCCATATATTTGCACTTGATGCAATTGTCGGTCACCAAATAGGTCATGTTTTACTCCGAATTCCGCAGCGCATCTGCGGACAATGTGGGTGGTCTAAGCGTCCAGGCGCTAATTGTCGATACCGAGGCGGGTGAGTACCCGTTTCCTCGCGAGGCCTGCTTCGCGGTCGGGAACGTATATCAAGCCTGCCACCCGCCGCAACAGGCTCGCTTCATAGTCATGTAATTCGCCGTCTGCGTAGACGACCTCCCAGAGTTGCTCGATGAGCTTGGCCCGCTCTTCGACCTCATAGGCGTCTTTCAGCGTCTGCGTCCATCGATGAAGACCGACGGCTCGCTGTTCTTCGCTTTCAGCAAGCGCGATCAGTTCTTCCGTCTCTTCCTCAGACAGTTCAAAGAAATTCTTCAAAATTTCGCGGATTGTGGCCTGTTCTGTCTTTCCATAGACGTCATCCATGGTCGCTGCGCAGACAAGAAGGGCTGCTGCGGCAATTTTTACGTCGTCAAAGGTCTTTTCGGTCGTTTCCTCAGCAGGGCTGTGAAACAGAGCTTGAATGCGCTTAAGCATAGTTCCGCCATTGGTTGGTTAGGTTTTACTTATAGATACGGGAGAAATATTTCAACCACATAAAAATGATGTGATATCAATCCATCCCTTTCTTGAGAGCTGTTGTTTGTCGTCTCTCCCGTTTGGTTGGGCGGCCGCTGCCAGGCTCTCTTTCGGCAATTTGGGGCTGTTTTGGACCAGTTTTTCGAGGCTCAGGCGTCTTGTCTTCATTGGGGGCCTGATCTTCATAAAGGGCCTGGGCTTCCGGCGCAGGCCCGCGGCGTGTGCCGAGATCGACAATTTTGATGACCCTGACCTGTTTTGCGGCAGGGAAGGTCAGCACATCACCGGGACGCACTGAGTAGCTTGGCTTGCCCACGCGCTCAGCGTTAACGCGTACCTTGCCGGCGCTTACGACGCTCGCGGCGAGCGTTCGGCTTTTAAAGAAGCGCGCAAACCAAAGCCATCGGTCCAGCCGTTGGGTTCCATTTGGTGGAGCTTCTGCCGCCATCAGTCCTTCTGCGGTGGGTTTTTGAGCGCCATCAGTGCGGCAAACGGGGAATCCGGGTCGATGGGTTTGTCCTTCGGACGGGGTTTGTGGTGGCCGCCCTTGGATCCTTGGTCTCTTTTCTGGCCCTTACCCTTCGGTCCGCGTTTGCCATGGGCTTGCTTGCCGCCACCCGCATTCTGCTGACCTTTGCCCCGTGGGCGTTGAGGTCGACCGCCATGATGACGGCGTTGTGGCCGCCAGATTTGAAGCTCCGTATCGGCAGGCTCAGCTGTGCTTGTCTCTTCGGTTGGTGCCTCGCCTGTTTCCTTGGCCTGAGTTTCAGACTCTTCCGGCTTTGCAATCTCTGGAGCAGGAGCTTCTGCCTCTGCTGTTTCAGCAGGTGCCGATGCTTCTGCAGGTGCTGATTGATCTGCACTCGGTGAAGGTTCTGCCTCCGAGGCCTGGGCGGGTTCGCCGGTCGAGGTTTCTTGCTCTGGTTCGGCTGGTGCCTGCTCAGCAGATGTTTCCGGTTTGTGGGGCTCTGTGGCCGCAATTTTCTTCGGGGCTTTCGCTGCAGCGGTCAACCGTTCTGCTTCTGCCAACTCTTCCGGCGTGAACTTTTCAGTGCCAACGCGGTATCCCAGACCTTTCAGAATGCCCGCCATTTCTTCCGCTGAGCAGCCCATGAGTGACATCATGTCCGGGTCGATCACGAAGCCGCCCTTGTAGCGGCGCTCGGAAATGATGGGGCGGATGACGTCGGCCAGGCGCTCCAGCATGTCCCGGCGCACGGCGCGCGGTCCACTCACCCGAAACCCGATGGCTTCATAAAAGGCCGCAGGCGCATTTTCCGGCACGGTCATGGAGGTAAGCCCAGGGGCGGGCGCAGGCGGCAGACCTTCAAACGGATTGGCGTCCCTATCGTCCATAGGGCGGCTTAAGGTCCAGAGCGTCAGGATGAGATTGGCGGCTGCGGGTTTCAGCAGGATCGGCATGAAGATGGAGTAGGCGCCGAACCGCACGCCCTTCTTGCGCAACTGACCGCGGGCATCCTGATCCAGTGCCTTCACATCATCCGCGATCCGTTCGCGGTTGATCGCACCCAGATTTTCCACAAGCTGGAAGGCGACGCCACGGGCAAGGCCTGTCAGGTCGTCGCCGCTCGACAGCGTGATCAGGGGCTCAAGCACTTTGGCGATGTGCACCTTGATCCAGCTCTCAAGCCGTTCTTGCGCCTTTTCACGATCCGGTCCGCTGAGCTGCTCACTTGCGAGAAGTTCCACGCGTGGTGCAAGCGAGGTGTCGCCAGCGATAAGGCGGCCAACCGCATGACCTTCCCAGATGAACCGGCCCTGGTCCGCCAGGTCGATCTCGCTGGCAGGTGCGCGGGAAAATTTCTCTGCGCGCGCCGAGATTTCGCCTGCCAGTGCTTTGTCTGAGGCAGCCCGCAGTGCCTTTCCATGTACACCAGTCGCGCGCTCATCCGGCACGAAGACAAAGCCCTGTAGCTTACCGACGAATTCTCCCTCGACGAGTACATCGCCTTCTTGATTTACCGACGCCATCAATTCCTCGCGTTCTCGCAAGCGCTTCATCAAAACACTGGTCCGCCTGTCGACAAACCGTTGGGTCAGGCGCTCATGGAGCGCATCTGACAGCCTATCCTCTACAGCGCGCGTGCGCTCTTGCCAATGGGCAGAATCGTCCAACCACCCTGCGCGATTGGTCACATAGGTCCATGTCCGCATATGAGCGATGCGATTAGACAATGTATCTATGTCGCCCTCGGTGTGTTCATGGCGTTTTACCTGAGTATCCAGCCAGGTTTCGGATATGCGACCTTCGGGTGACATCAAAGATGCATAAATCTGCGCTAGTAGGCCGGCATGCTCACTGGCCAACGTTTTTCGGAAGTCCGGGATCTGAGCCACATCCCATAGAAGACCAATAGAAGCTGGCCCGGCCGCCATGGCAGCTGTCTCTTCGTCGCGGGAGAGATGGGTCAGGACCTCTAGGTCCGTGGCCATAGGTGCGCGGGTGAGGCCTCTACGGTTGGGCGAAATTTCAAGAGACCTGATGAGGTCTTTCAGCGTGGAGTAATCGAGGTCGCTGTTCCGCCAGTAAAAGACCTGTTCGGCGTCGAAGCGATGGTCTTCGATGCGCTCGATCGTTTCCGGGTCCAAGGCGGGGGCTTCGCCCGTGGTGCCGAAGCTGCCATCGTTCATGTGGCGCCCGGCCCGGCCTGCGATCTGCGCCAGTTCCGCGACACGAAGCGGTCGGTGCCTTGCGCCGTCGAATTTTGAGGTGCTGGCAAAGGCCACGTGGTCCACGTCCATGTTGAGCCCCATGCCAATGGCATCGGTTGCGATCAGATAGTCCACGTCGCCATTTTGGTAGAGCGCCACCTGAGCGTTGCGCGTCCTCGGGCTGAGCGCGCCCATCACAACCGCCGCGCCGCCGCGTTGGCGCCGGATCAGTTCAGCGATGGCGTAGACCCGGTCGGCTGAGAAATCGACGATCGCTGTGCGCCGTGGCAGTTTGGTCAGCTTTTTCTGACCTGCATAAGAAAGGATCGAGAAGCGCGGGCGGTTGGTGATGCTCGCGTCCGGCAGGAGGCGGGATATCAGAGGGCGCGCGGTCTCCGATCCTAAGAACATGGTCTCTTCTTCGCCTCGAGCCCGAAGAAGGCGATCGGTGAAGACGTGGCCGCGCTCCGGGTCGGCAGCGAGCTGAATTTCATCGACGGCCAGAAAATCGACAGTCTTGTCGAGAGGCATCGATTCCGTCGTGCAGACAAAATAGCGCGCATGGGGCGGCACGATTTTCTCTTCGCCGGTCATGAGGGCGACTTCTGAGGGCGAGACGCGCTTGCGGATACGGTCGTAGACTTCACGCGCAAGCAGCCTAAGCGGCTGGCCGATCATGCCGGTCTTGTGACCAAGCATGCGCTCAACAGCGAGGTGGGTTTTGCCGGTATTGGTAGGGCCCAGAACGGCGGTGATGGTACTGCCGTCAGGGGCCGGAAGGGCGCGGGGTAGATCCATGTCGGCGCGCACCTTCGCGGCTCTGAGGCCGGAATGCAAGGCCTTGAAATGGCTTGTTTGAGTGCCCAAAAGTTGGGTTTGCGCGCGTTAACGTTTGCTGCGTTAACTTTCGGATCATTGTGAGAACGAATCACGTCCGAATCGATGACTTGGGTGTTTTCCCGATCCGTTCACGGCTAAATCTGGTGTTTGATCAAGGGCGAAGGCGGACAGGCGTTAATAAAAGCTGTGGATAAGTCGGGGCCCTTACGTAACGTCGTGTCTGGTGCGTTCCGCCCGAGCCTCTATAGTCGAAACCATCAAAATTAGTCTTTTAAAACGACATCCCCAGAGTGCCTTCCCCAAGGTGCCTTTTGGGGGAGGGAGGATGGCAAATGGATTTCGAAATCCCACAAAAGCTCCGCGACTATCTGGCGGTGTTGGACAACTTTATCGAGAAAGAGATCAAGCCGCTGCAGAACCAGGATGACAACATCCGGTTCTTCGATCACCGGCGGGAGCATGCGCGCACCGATTGGGACAATGACGGGCTCCCGCGGGAGGACTGGGAAGAGCTTCTGAAGGAAATGCGCCGCCGTGCCGACGCTGCCGGTCATCTGCGCTATGCGCTGCCGGAAGAATATGGCGGGCAGAACGGGACCAATCTCGACATGGCAGTGATCCGTGAGCACCTCGCTGCCAAGGGACTTGGTCTTCACAACGATCTGCAGAACGAGAGCTCTATCGTCGGCAACATGCCGCAGGTTCTGATGTTTCGTGACTTCGGAACGCCGGAACAGAAAGAAACCTTCATCGAAGGCATGCTTGCGGGCACGCACCGCGTGGCCTTTGGTCTGACGGAACCGGATCACGGGTCGGATGCAACCTGGATGGAGACCCGCGCGGTGCCAGAAAAACGCGATGGCGTTGATGGCTGGCTCATCAACGGCTCGAAAATGTGGAACACAGGCCTTCATGTCGCAAATTACGACATGGTCTTTGCGCGCACCGCCGGTGATGATGGGGATGCCCGTGGCATTACCTGTTTCCTGGTGCCGACGGATGCGGACGGGTTTAAGATCGAAGAATATCTATGGACCTTCAATATGCCGACGGACCATCCGCGCATTTCGCTCACCAATGTCTGGGTGCCTGACAGTGCGATCCTGGGCCCGCGCGAAAACGGTCTCGCCCTTGCGCAGCACTTTGTGCATGAAAACCGCATTCGCCAGGCGGCGTCCGGCGTTGGGGCAGCGCAGTTCTGTATCAATGAGAGCGTGCAATATGCAAAAGACCGCAAGCCCTTCGGCAAGCCGCTCGCAGCGAACCAGGCGATCCAGTTCCCGCTTGTCGAGGCGCATACGGAATGCGAGATGATCCGGAACCTTGTCTATAAAACGGCATGGCAGATGGACCAGATGACCAAGCCGGAGGTGGCGATCCATCTCTCAGACAAAGTGTCCATGTGTAACTACCGGGCGAACCGTCTGGTCTGCGAAGCAGCAGATCTGGCAATGCAGGTGCATGGTGGCATTGGCTATTCGCGTCACAAACCGTTCGAGCATATCTATCGGCACCATCGCCGCTATCGCATCACGGAAGGGGCGGAGGAAATTCAGATCCGCAAAGTGGGCGGTCATCTGTTCAGTTACATCAATAAAAACGCAGCGCCGAAACAGGCTGCGGAATAGGTCGATGAGGCGGGTCTTGCATCATGTCTGAGACCCGCCTTTTTCTTGTTCGTCATGCGGTTGCGGCACCGCATCGGACTATCGCGGAACCCGACTGGCCGCTCACGGAGGAGGGGCAGGCTCAAGCCCGCGATCTTGTGACGTCCCTCGCCCGCGAACCTATTGAAGCGGTTTGGAGCAGTCCCTATCAGCGGTCGCTCGACACGGTTGCGCCGCTCTCCGACCACCTTTCTCATCAGATTAAGACGCATGAAGGCCTTCGGGAGCGGTGCTGGTCGGAGGCTTGGCTCGAGACCTTTCTGCCTCACCTTGAACGCTCCTTTCACGAGCCTGATTTCAAACTGCCGGGTGGGGAGAGTGCGCGTGAGGCGCTGCATCGTTTTGAAGCCGCGCTCATTGAGATCGCTGTTTCTGCCGACGGGGCGCCGACGGTGGTGGGAACCCACGGGAATGTTCTGAGCCTCTTTTTGAGGTCGCTTGATGCCCGCGCTGACTTTGAGTTCTGGCGAAACATGCCCTATGCGTCCGTATTTCATGTGGATTGGGATGGGCGCTTTCGTTGGCGGGTTTAGCGGGCGCCGACTGACTTTCGCGTAATCCTTGTGGTCCTAGTGATTTTGGGTGTCAAAGCAGCCTATTGACGACCTGAGTTTTTAATATAACATAATTGTTATGGAACAGATTGGTTATACTAAAGGGACGCCTAACCTTGATGCCGTATTCTCGGCTTTGGCGGACCCGACCCGGCGCGCGATTCTCTCGAGGCTGGCCGAAGGTCAGGCATCGGTGAATGAGCTTGCCGCGCCTTTTCAGATCAGTCAGCCCGCTATCTCCCGGCATCTGAAAGTCCTGGAAAAGGCGGGACTTGTTGAGCGCGATGTCGATGAGCAGCGACGTCCCGCCCGGTTGAAAGCCGAGACGATGGCAGCGGCTGTCGACTGGCTGTCCGCGTTCCAAAAGTTTTGGGGAAAGAGCTTCGATCAGCTCGATGATCTCCTGATCCAGATGAAACAATCCCAGAAGAAGGAGACGCCCCGTGAATAAGCTGCCGGAATTTGTTACGGACCGTGAGTTCGATGCGCCGCGCAATTTGGTTTGGCAGGCTTGGACCGATCCCCAGCTGCTTGCACGGTGGTATGGACCCAATGTCGAGACGGTTATTCACAAGTTTGAGCTGAAGCCCGGCGGCGTATGGCTCAATGAGATGAAGATGAAGTCCATGTCTGATCGCAGCATCATGACCTTCAAAGAAATTGTTCCTGAAGAAAAGCTCGTTTGGCATCACGCCTCCGCGGATGCAGATTGGAATCCTACGCCCAACCCGATGATGCCTGACTGGCCGCGGGTGTTGCTCACGACTGTGACCTTTGTGGAAGATGGGGAGAAGACTCAGGTGCGTCTTGTATGGACGCCTCATGAAGCCACGGAGACTGAGATCGCCTGTTTTGCAGGGGCGATGGAAGGCTTCGGCAGCGGGTGGGGTGCTGGCTTCGCCATCATGGACGAGATTCTCAAAGAGCTTCAGGCTTAGGTCAGACTGCTTACGCTCTCTCCGTGGAGATGCGGTCTGTTGGCAGGATCAACCGATGCGGCGGGAAGGTGAAGCTGACCGTCGTCCCGACCCCTTCTTCGCTTTCAAGGCCGAAGGTGCCGTTATGCATCTCCACCAGATGTTTGGTGATCGAGAGGCCAAGGCCGGTTCCGTGATGTTTGCCTGTCATTGAACTCTCGACCTGCACAAACGGTTCCAGCGTCTCACGAACGCGACCGGGAGGAATGCCAATGCCGGTATCGGTGACGGACACAGTGAGGCCATCTCTATCATGGACGGATGCCTTGATGGTGATCAGGCCGCCTGCCTCGGTAAACTTTACCGCGTTCGAGAGCAGGTTTAGCAAGACCTGGCGAAGGGCCCTTTTATCCGCATAAACCAGCGGCAGGTCTTCCGGCACTTCCAGTTTGAGGTTCAGATTCCCTTCGGCCAGTTTGGGCCGGATGAGCTCTGAGGACCACCGAATGACATCATCAATTTCAATGTCGCGCTCTTCCAGATCATAGCGACCGGCCTCAATCTTGGAGATGTCCAATATGTCGTCGATCATGCTGAGCAGGTGACGGCCGCTGATCAGAATATCCTTCGTATAATCCCGATAACGGTCATTGCCCAGTTCGCCGAACAATTCTTGTTGCATGACCTCTGAAAAGCCGATGATGGCATTCAAGGGTGTTCTGAGCTCGTGGCTCATGGTGGCGAGGAAGCGTGATTTGGCACGGTTGGCCATTTCCGCGCTCTCACTTGCGTCACGGAGTTGCCGCTCTTGTGTGCGGCGGTCGACGGCAATACCCGCGAGATGAGCCGCGCCATCGATGAAGATGGTTTCGGCTTCGCTTGGCGCACGTTTGACTTCGTAGAATGTCGCTAGTGTGCCCAGAATCTGTCCGTTGCGAGAGAAGATCGGTTGAGACCAGCACGCGGCATACCCTATTTCGCCCAGCAGTTCGCGATAGTCCTTTTCGAGCGGATCTGTCTGGACATCTGAAACAACAACTCTTTTGCCACTGGCGATAGCTGCACCACAGCACCCGTCGGTTGGGTTAAAGGTGACACCGATTACTGAATTGCGGAGGCGTTCATCTACGTGAGGTCCGATGGCGTCGGTTACACAATTGTCATTGTCGATCAAGAAGATCACCGAGCGGCCGCCGCTGCCCATTTCATCGACACCTGTTGTGATCCTGGCCAAGATTTCGTTGATATCAACGCCGCGCGCCAATGCGTTCAACACTTCCAGATGGCTACGCATTTCATCATCTGTACGTTTGCGTTCCGTGACGTCCCTGATGTTCAGCACAAGACCGCCGACCGCGTCTGTTCCGCGCAGATCTGTTACGGATGCCTCTATCCAGGCGTCAGTGCCAGCGGGTGTCATTATGTGTTCTTTGAACTCACGAATGCTTCCGTGGCTATCATCTTTAATCAGGGATGTTATGAGCTGACTATTCTCGTCAAACGGTCTTAACAGTTCCGACAGACGCCGTCCGATGGCTTGATTTGGTGAGATGCCAAACTGTCTCACGGAGGGCGCGGCGTAGCGCACGAAGCCTGCTTCGTCTGTGAGCATGATTGTGTCATAGGTGTTTTCAACAAGTGCACGAAACAGTTCTTCGCGTTCGCGCAGATGCAGGTTTGCTTGTTCTGACCGCTGTCGGGCGCGGTCGGATGCTTGTTTCGCCTGTGCGAGATCCGTGATCAGTTCTTCGTTTTTGAAGCGGACGCGATAGGTTTCGACATTGTGAAGCTGTGCGGTCCGGGCAACGGATACGAGGAAAAAGTAGAACGCAATCAGGAGGGCGCCCATAAGTGGATAGACGGGGCCACCAGCAAAAAAACTTCCCCCAACAACCGCAACAATCGGAGGGATACTGTTGGAAAAAAAGACGGTGAAGTTCCTGAATGAGACCGCGGTGACCGTGACCACATGGCAGACCATGATCATACACAAGAGTAGGTTCTGGACGGCGTTCCCGGGTATCCAGAATAGCGGCACAAGAAACACCCAGATGGTGTTTGTCACCCAATGGAACCCGGCATAGTGCCATATCCATCTTTCGGGCGCTTCAGCTGCATCTGGTGTGCGGAAGTACTTTTCCTGGAGCACCACAATCGACCCATAGGACAGGAAGAGTGATGCTAACCAGGCGAGACCGACGCTGTTTGAGTGGTTGCTGTCGACGAACAGGACGAGGGCTGTTGCGACTGAGCACATCAAGAGAGGTGCGACACGGTAGGCCCGGGCGATTGAATCGAATTGACTCGCTTTGACTTCTGAGATCTGTGAGGGCGTGAGTGAGTGTGTGACATAGGGGTTATGCCATGCGGCGCGCATGCCTTCCCTCCACATTCTCATACCCTTAAGCACTACAAACACTCCCAGCGGCCAGGTGTGCATCCACCAGCACCCTGGACGTCTAATCCTTCGATCTATTTTCGGGTGTGTCTGGAAAAATTGTCTAAATAGTCGGCAAGAACTCGTTTGAAGTGGTTCAAACTGCCGATCATCCTTAATCGTTCGTTACTTTCTCCTCTTCACATACTCGTGCACGCCTGTGTTTTGTCTCTGTTTGGAACATGCGGAAAAATGAGCAGGCGCGCGAGGGACTCCCAGCCTGAGCGCGCGTTGATCTGGTGCGGCGCCCCCTAGGTTACACCCCTAAGCGCTGATCTTCCGGATCGCGGCGGCGGGTTTGCGTACCCTATGGCCCGTCGCCGCATTTCTGGGAGCGTTGCCCCAACGTTTTTGGCTGTTTTCAAGGCTTTGTTGACCGGAAGGCGCCGTTCCACGATACTCCGCGCCAACTTCTGACCGGTTAGGAATGTGGATACATGGGCAGTGACAACACCCCGATAGAGACATGGCGCGCTTTGGCTGAAAAGCAGATGAAAGGCCGCTCTGTAGAGAGTTTGACGTGGGAGACCCCTGAGGGGATCGACGTCAAAGCGCTTTACACGGCTGCTGACCTGGAAGCCATCGCGGCGGAGGGATATGACGCCAATTCCATGCCGGGAATGGCTCCATTTGTCCGCGGCCCTCAGGCAACCATGTATGCGGGCCGTCCCTGGACTATTCGGCAATATGCCGGGTTCTCGACGGCTGAAGAGTCGAACGCCTTTTATCGCCGGAACCTGGCCGCCGGTCAGAAAGGCCTGTCGGTTGCCTTCGACCTGGCGACGCACCGCGGCTATGACAGTGACCATGAACGGGTTGTGGGTGACGTCGGCAAGGCTGGTGTTGCCATTGACAGTGTGGAAGACACGAAAATCCTGTTCGACCAGATCCCGCTCGATGAGATGTCGGTTTCTATGACCATGAACGGGGCTGTGATCCCGAACCTTGCGAACTATATCGTCGCCGCAGAAGAGCAGGGCGTGACACCGGACAAACTGGCCGGGACCATTCAGAACGATATTCTGAAAGAGTTCATGGTGCGCAATACCTATATCTATCCTCCTGCACCGTCGATGCGGATCATCGCGGACATTATCGCGTACTGCTCTAATAACATGCCGAAGTTCAATACGATTTCTATCTCCGGCTATCACATGCAGGAAGCAGGTGCGACGCAGGTTCAGGAACTTGCCTTCACACTGGCCGACGGCATGGAATATGTACGTGCTGCCCAAGGGGCGGGGCTTGATGTGGACCAGTTCGCGCCACGCCTCTCCTTCTTCTTTGCGATTGGTATGAACTTCTTCATGGAAGTTGCGAAGCTGAGGGCAGCGCGTCTTCTTTGGCATCGGATCATGTCTGATTTTGGTGCGAAAAATCCGAAGTCGCTGATGTTGCGCACGCACTGCCAGACGTCGGGCGTGTCGCTTACGGAAAAAGATCCCTACAACAATGTGATGCGGACGACGTTGGAAGCGCTGGCAGCCGTACTTGGCGGTACCCAGAGCCTCCACACCAATGCGCTTGATGAAGCGATTGCTCTGCCAACAGACTTCTCCGCGCGGATCGCGCGCAACACACAGCTTGTCATTCAGGAAGAGAGTGGCATCACAAACGTCATCGATCCTCTTGGGGGGTCGTACTATGTCGAAACACTGACGCACTCTTTGGCATCGGCCGCTTGGGCGAAAATTCAGGAAGTCGAGGCGCTGGGCGGTATGACCAAAGCTGTGGAAAGCGGCATGCCGAAGCTCGAAATCGAAGAAGCAGCCGCTCGCAAGCAGGCACGGATCGATAAAGTCGAGGAAGTTGTCGTTGGCGTGAACAAGTACAAGCTTGAGAATGAAGATGATATCGACATTCTGGAAGTTGATAACGCCAAGGTGCGTGAAGCGCAGATCGCCCGGTTGAAACAGATCAAGGCGACACGGGACGAATCTAAGACGCAGGAAACGCTGAAGGCGCTGACAGAAGGGGCGCGGGGTGACGGGAACCTGTTGGCGCTTGCAGTTGATGCGGCGCGAGCACGTGCAACAGTCGGCGAGATTTCAGACGCTATGGAAGAAGTCTTTGGGCGTCACCGGGCGGAGGTGAAGACAGTGTCAGGCGTTTATTCCCAGGCCTATGAGGGCGACGGCGGATTTGAGAAAATCAAAACGGAGATTGAGCAGTTTGCTGAAGACGAGGGCCGCCGTCCTCGCATGCTGGTTGTGAAAGTTGGGCAAGACGGTCATGACCGGGGTGCCAAAGTTGTGGCAACAGCATTCGCGGACCTGGGCTTCGACGTGGATGTGGGGCCTTTGTTCCAGACGCCGGCGGAAGCCGCGCGCGATGCGATCGAGAATGATGTGCACGTGATCGGTATTTCCAGTCTGGCAGCGGGCCACAAAACGCTGGTGCCTGAAATCGTCAAGGCGCTTGAGGCGGAAGGGGCAGGAGATGTGGTTGTCATTTGCGGCGGGGTTATCCCGGCGCAGGATTATGACTTCCTTTACAAAGCCGGCGCTTCTGCAATCTTTGGCCCAGGCTCCAACATTATCGAGTGTGCTGCAGACGTGCTGCGTCTCATCCGCGAGAAGAGGGCTGCTTAAGCGCGCCTAATTGATGACCGGCTCGATCAGCGGCTGACCGTCCACCTCCGCTGCGGTGAGGTGGGCGATGGCGTTCACGACCGGTGTTTCAAACATCATGCGTACGGGGAGGACGAGGGGTTGTGTGCCCGTCGGCCCCATTTGTTCGTCAAATTTTGCGAGCCAGATTGTGAAGGGTGGCAACGGGTTTTTAGCGCGTTCCACGAGAAACTCTCGGGTGAAGCCATCGACAGGGTCATAGACGACGCTACATTTCCAGGCAGGACCTGCATAGGCGCCCGCGCCAACGGGCGCGAGTTCGGTCTGTTCCAGTTCGGCAAACTTCAGATTAAAAATCCGGCGTCCGTCAAACACGGGAATTGTTTGTGAGCAGGGCGCTGCCGTTGCATTGATGGCGGTGAAGATTGACGCTGTCAGCGGATCAACCTTTCCTCGAACCGCAGACGCTGAAAACCCGTGCTTATGAATACCGTCCGCTGGTTCAGCTGCGACGTCGTACCGGCCGGTCTCATCGAGCGCCATGGTGATGGAGCGCTCTCCAAAACGACCGTCATATTCCTGCGAATAGTTGAGGAGTCTCGGGCCTGCCGGGGTCAGCATGCCACTGGCTGTACTGGACCCGCGTCCATTGAAAAATGTGTCCGCCACGCCTTCTGTCTGAAACTGGGCTGCGATTTCGTATCGCTTAGGGGTGAGCGTTGCCTGGGTTCCAAATGAGACGACATGCAGACCGCCGCCATAGACTTCAAAGCTGAGGTCAACTTCCTGCGCGCTCTCGCTTGGGATATTGGCTGCGGTTTCGGGTTCCGCCGCCGCCAAGGGGGGGGTGAACAGGGAGGTTGCGAACAGAGCGGTCGCGCAGGCGGCAAACCCCCTGGTCAGAAGGGGTCTGAGGGATGGTTTTGCGAAAGAAGTCATGCGGTCCTCGTTTGCTCGAGCCGGACGATGAAATATCATCTCCCTTTCGCAATACGCGGGCAAGAGCCTATCCGATCACATTTTCTTTTTCGGTACTGGATTCCAGTGCTTTATTCCGCAGACACCACGTCTTCTGCTGATGCCAGTTCAAACCGTGTGGCCCGCATGACGGCGCCGCCAAACGGGGTGCGGAGCGTCAGCCGGACGGGGACCCAGACATCGCTTCCTTCCAGCGGAGCGAGCCAAACACGGATGGAGTCCTCGCGGGCCAGCAGTTTGATCAGGGTTTTGCGCTCATAGCCCGCGACCGGCAACATGCCGACGGTGCAGCGCATGGCAGGGCCGGAATAGGCGGTTTCGCTGCCGGTCATTTCAGTCATGCCGTCTTCGCGCAGCTGCAGATCATATCGGCGACGGCCGTCAAACAAGGGCAGGGAGCGGTCGCAGGGCGATGCGGTGGCGCTCCGCGTTGGCAGGAGGAGTGCGCTCACAGGATCCTGTGTCATCAGGACATCGTTCAGTTGCACATGGGGGCCGAAGCCATCTTCATAGGCGGGCTCTGCGGCCATAAGGGGTGCGCCACGATTTGGATAAGAGAGCTCAACTCTGCGCGATGAGTCCGCATCCTTATAGGTAGACACAAACCGGCTTGGCTTCACACGATTGCCGGAAAAACGACCCTGGCTCTCCAGCGCGAAAGTTGTCTCGAAAAACTGTTCGGCAATGCCTTCTGTTTTGATGAAAGCGTCCAGTTCATATTCCTGCCCACGGATCTCAGCCACGACATCGGCGCTGCCGAAGTCAAAGCCGCCGAGCGCAATCGCGTAGTCGACCTTCAGGTGGGTCGGCAGCGTCTCGGCGGTAACGGGTGTGGAAGCGGGCCCCGCCAGATAGCAGGAGGCGCCGATCAGAGCCGCCACAGCGCTGAAAACTTTGGATGGGGCTTTTTTCTGTTTCATGACGCCAGTTTGGCTTCCTCCAAATGAACCCGATCTGAACAGATGGCGCGGTTCGGCGCAGGAATGGGGTCAAAATTGGCCAAAAAGCCAGCCAATAACTAGCCAAAAAACTAGATTGAGGCCGTCTGCTCCGGTATGCAAACGGGATGGCAAATCCGGTGGAAAAATCGGGGAAATCCGGGCGTGCGGCCAGGACGGACCCTTCGGTTCTGGCAGAGGGCATTCGCGCTGGTGAGCGGGCGGCACTCGCCCGTGGCATCACGCTCGTGGAATCAAGCCGTGCTGACCATCAAGAGGCAGCGCAAGATCTCTTGGCCAAGGTTCTGGACCTCAGTGGCCGTGCTGTGCGGATCGGTCTCTCAGGGGCACCAGGGGTAGGCAAATCCACCTTCACGGAAGCGTTTGGCCGGTTTCTCATCGACCAGGGTCTCAAGGTGGCTGTCCTGGCAGTTGACCCGTCTTCCGCGCGGACCGGCGGTTCCATTCTGGGCGATAAGACCCGTATGGAGTTTCTGGCGCGCGACCCGTCAGCCTTTATCCGGCCTTCTCCGTCCGGGGGCACGCTTGGCGGTGTGGCGCGGCGCACCCGGGAAGCCATGCTGCTCACAGAAGCAGCAGGTTATGATGTGGTGATCATCGAAACAGTCGGTGTCGGTCAGTCGGAAACGGCTGTAGCGGACATGGTCGACATGTTTTTGCTGCTGTTGTCGCCCGGTGGTGGAGACGAGCTACAGGGCATCAAGCGCGGCATTATGGAGCTGGCAGATCTTGTGGTGGTCAACAAGGCGGATGGCGATCTGAAGCCTGCTGCTCGCCGGGCGGCGGCAGAATATGGGGCAGCGCTTCATCTCATGCGGCCCAAAAGCCCCAACTGGCTACCTGCCGTGACGCTGGCGTCCGCCCTCAATAGCGAGGGGCTGGAAGAAATCTGGGCGTCTGTTCAGGATTTCAGGGGAAAAATGGACAGCTCCGGTGAGCTGCAGGCCCGCCGGTCCGAACAGGCGAAAACCTGGATGTGGACCGAGCTTGAGGAAGGGCTCCTCGCTCAGCTTCATACCCATGCAGAGGCAAGCCGTCTCGTCGGAGACCTTGAAAAAGAGGTCGCAGCGGGCTCTCTCACGCCGACAGCTGCCGCAAACCGGCTTTTGAGGCTTTTGTTCCCCGACGGCAGTGCTTAAGTCCCTGGGATTAAAGGGCAAAATTGCGCCACCTTTGACCCTTCTGGAGGCTTGACGGACGGTCCGACCGGCTCTATACCTCCCCGCTCACGAGAAGCGCGGGCCCAGGCCCCCAAGCGCCTTTCAAGCTAAGAGTTTTCAAAAAACCCTTTGCGCTGACCGGAACCGCTTCCGGTATCGATCCGGAGAGAGCCGGGTCATGGCTGCGACGGGTGTTCAAGATGGGATGAAGCTATGTCGCGCCGCTGCGAGCTGACTGGAAAAGCAGTCATGACAGGCAACAATGTGAGCCACGCGAACAACAAAACGCGTCGTCGGTTCCTGCCAAACCTCTGCAACGTAAGCCTGATGAGCGAGAAGCTTGGCCGTCAGTTCAAGCTTCGGATCAGTGCTCACGCGCTTCGCTCTGTTGAGCACCGGGGTGGTCTGGACGCGTATCTGCGCAAGGCACGGGACTCAGAGCTCTCTACGAAGGCTCAGCGTATCAAGCGTGAGATCGCCAAAGCGGAAGCATCTGCCAGCTAAATCCTGTTCTGCAGGAAGACAAAGAAGGGCTTCTCGACGAGAAGCCCTTTTTTTGTGCCCTCAATCTTGTCGCATTTCCTGGCAGAAAACCGCCCACACTTTTCCGGGAAATGCTTTGTGCCTGCCAAATGAGCATTTGCTGGCAAATGTGGGTGCCGTTTACGATGTTTCGCGAAGGCACCATGCTTCCGCTAGGCGATGATCTCATGGTCCGCTAACATTCATGCAAGTTGGCACTCATTTGGCGGGGTTGTGAGTGATGCGCGCTTTCTTCAACGCACTTGGAAGAATGGTCTTACCGGTCGCTGCACTGTTCGGCGTCTTTGCGCTCGCCTATCTGGGGTCGACACGGTTCGTCACACAGTTTGATGTATTCCCGCCGGACCAATGGTTCCTCAATCCAGGTTATTGGCTGACCTATGGGCATCTGGCTCTGCCGCTCATCTTCCTCGTCCTCAATCTCGTGAACCGCAGATATGGGCCCGGAACGACCATTGCGTCGGTTACTGTCACATGGGTACTTGTCCTGGGTGTGCTGATCTGGGCGGTCTCAACCTATGGGCTGGGGACGGTTGAGGGGCAAGTGGCCTCTCTCGGTGTCATGGCGACTTTCTTCGGGGCGCTTTTCGCAGGCCAGCTTGTTTCTATCTACGTCTTTGATCAGGTACGTGGCATTCCCTGGTGGCGGGCGCCCTTTTACGGGGCGCTCTTCGGCGGGGTCATCTTTGCCGGGTTTTTCTATGGGCAGATGGCCTATGGCGCGGAGGAGCCGTGGGCGAACCGCCTGGCGGTTATGGCGGGCATCTATACCGGGGCTGCTTTTGTGAATGTGTTTATCTATTGGGCGCTGCGAGCGGTTATTCGGCCCATGCCGGGGTTTGGCGGCGCCTAAGTGTTGTTCTCAAGCGCGAAAACCAGCAGCAGTGTGCGCTGGGCCACATTGAAATTGTCGTCCGACACGAGATAGAGCAGGGTGCGCCCGTCTGGGGCCTGGCGCAGGGACAGGCCTTCCATATTGTCGATTGAGCGTGTGTGGTTCGCTTCCAGGAGTACGTCACCGTCGAGAGGTTCATCACTGTCGAGCGCACTTGCGGGGATATGGCGGATCATCATGGAGACACCGGCAAGCGCGCTGTAGTGACGTTCCAATGTGATGAGATCTCCATTTGGCAGAACGTCTATGTCTGTCAGTTGAAAAGGCAGGTGCTGTTTGAGGCGGACAGGTGTAGCTCCTTCCTCCGTCAGGCGGGCGCCTATAATGTGGCCGTCTTCATCGAATGTTTTCTCAGAGATGGCGAGCAAGGATCCGTCGGGCAGAGAGGCGATCGCTTCCAGTCCTCCATTGTGTTCCAGGTCCTCAAAAGCTCCGAAGTCCTCGACCTTTTCGGCAGGAGCGTCAAAGCCCATGCTCGTGAGGTCGTAGCGGTGAATTCTGTGATCTCGCTCAAAGCTCACTAAGGTGGGGGCGTTTCTTGGATCGTCTCCAAAGGTCACCGTGAGGCCCTCCGCGTCGGTATGGCGTTTGCCCGAGAGCGGTACTCCGTCTGTATCCATGAGCGGCGCGAGGAGGGCGTCCCCAAGTCCCATCGGCCGATCCTCTTCGGAGACGATGTCGGCGGTGAACCAATGTCCCTGATCGGTCACCGCGATAAGGGCATCGCCTTCTATACCGACGATGAGGCCAGAAAGGCCACCAAAGGCGGGATGCTCAGATGTGAGTTCCAGCCCCCCGATATAGGTAAGTGATCCCGCTTTCTTATCCTTTGGGTTTTCCGGGTTCCATGCGACCGGGTTCGCGTGAACTGTGATGGAGACAGGTTCTGCCAGAGCCGTGCTTGAACTGCCAAGCCCGTAAAAAGCGATCGATGCCAGAATGATGACAAGACCGCCCGTTGAGAGGAGGGTAATAGGTGACGTCAAACGCTGCATGCTGTCTTCCTGTTCCGTGTCCTGAGTTCGCGACCACTACGCGGCAAAGCCGTCAAGTCGTCTCGCCGACCATAGCAGTTAGTTCCCGAACGAATGCTTTGTCGGAGGGCATGTCCAATATGCCCGACTGATATAAGGAAAGGCCGCCGTGAAGCAGCATATGTACCTTGAAGACCGCGCGCTGCTTTTCGCTGGTCGGGGCCGCCTGGTCGCTGAACATGCGGATGGCTTCGGTGATGACCAGATGGGCAGCCTTCTGCAGCTCCGGCTTTTCTTTCATCGTCGCGTGAGGGCGGCTTGTCATCAGCGCATAGATGGAGGGGTTGTCCAGTGCGAACTGTGCGTAGCGAGAGACAAACTTATCATTTGTTTTGGCTGTTTTGAGTTTGCCCGCGAGCATTTCATAGCCGCGAGTTGCGACTGCATCCAGCAGGGCGTCTTTGTCCTCAAAGTGATTGTAAAGGGAGCGGTGGGCGATGCCTACTTTGTCCGCAACGCGCCGAATACTCAGTTTCTCATGGCCCAGCTCGACGATCAGAGCTTCCGCTGCGGCGATGGCTTCTTCCCGAACATTGCCGTGGCGGTATGTGGTGCGCTTGGTCTGACTCATGCCGCAGCATAGCTCTGTCCCCGATCTACTGCCAGTTGGGTATTTACCGGAATTTCTTGCTCAACCAATCCAGCATGAGGGTGTTGAGTATCTCCGGTGCTTCCGTCGGGGTCCAGTGACCGCAATTTGGAACGATGTGTGTTTCCAGGTCCGATATGTAGTCCGGCATCTCCGTGCCTGAAGAAGGCGGCAGGACGACATCGTTTTCGGCAAAGATCATCAAGGCCGGGACGTGGATGTCTTTGGGGAGGTCTTTAGAGCGCTCCCAGTTTCGTGTGAGATTGCGGTACCAGTTGAGACCGCCTTCCCATCCACTCTGTTCAAACGCGCGCAGATAGACAACATGGTCCGCAGTGGAGTGAAGGGGCATGCCGGGCCAATGCTCCTCTGAGCGTTCCATGGACTTCAGCATATTGAGGGGCCTCTTCTTCGTGGCTCTCTTCTGCATGGCGGGCATGCGCCGGTGCAGAAAACGCAGAGCCCTGTCCGTGTCCCGGCCGAGAATTTCCTCTGCTTCGCTATAGGGCTGGAAATGCAGCATGTACATGTCCGGCCCGTGAACGAGTTTGATCAGTTTGATGGGATCCATGTCCGGGCGCGGGATGTAGGCTGAGTTGACGCCGATGACACCCGCGACTTTGTCCGGATGGCGAAGAGGCATGTCCCAAACAACAAATCCGCCCCAATCGTGCCCCACGAAAATGGCTGGTGGCAAATCCAGCGCATCTGAGAGATGCGCCAGATCGCCGGTGAGGTGTTCCATATCATAGAGCGACACAGCGCCTTTGCCGGTTGGGCCGCCCGTCTTCCCATATCCTCTCATATCCGGAGCGAGGACCCGGTATCCGGCTTTTGCGAGGGGTTCCATTTGATGCCGCCAGGCATAGGCAAGTTCCGGCCAGCCGTGACAAAGAATGATGGGTTGACCATCTGCCGGGCCCATCTGATGGACAGCCATGGTCAGGCCCGGCAGTTCGACGTAATTGGGGTCTGGAAAGTGAGGTGTCATGACGGGGCTCTAGGCCTGCTGTCTACGGTCGACAGATTTCTGAGCACTTTCCAAGCTGAGCTCTTTTTCGATCGCTGCCTTGACGGCTTCGATCGCTGGCGCCCGCACGCGCAGTTTCGTTTCCAGATGATGCCCCATCCCAACTTTTTCCCGCAATTCCCTCGCGGCGCTTATCGCTGTATCCATGAGCGCGTCGGGGGCTACAGTTTTGTCCAGGAAACCTGCGCGCTGAGCGTCCTCGGGGCCGTACAACTCACCTGTTGTCGCGGTGCGGTTGAAGTAAGCGGGAGCGAGGCGGTAGCGCGCGAGTTCGGTCGCGAAGAGGGGCAGGGTCATGCCAATGCGTACTTCATTCAGCCCGATCTTGATGTCTGCTGTCGTCCCGATCCGCAGATCAGATGAGAGAAGCAAAAACGCTCCCATGGGGTATGCGCTTCCCGCACAGGCAGCAACCACGGGAAAGGGGAAGGACAGCAGTTTCACTATCAGGTTTGCGCCGAGCAGCATCATGCGATGGATGTCTTCTGCGGTTCCCGTCGCGAAGACGCCCATGTCAAAGCCCGCGGAAAAAATCCGATCATTGCCGGAGAGGAGGACCACAGCCTTGTCCTGTTCGGCCTGATCAAAGGCGTCGTGTATGGCCTGAAGCAGGATGGGGGACATGGCGTTTACTTTGCCGTCGTCCATGGTGATGTGGGCGACACCGTCTTCGAGTGTGTAGGTCACAGGGTTCGTCATGAGCATATCTCCTTAAAAGCATCCAGTGGATGTATTTAGGAAAATAAACACTCAGACTGCAAGCGGGGCGCATGCAAGAGGGTTTGCGTGAGACAGGCAACTGTCTGTGGAATGCAGGAAGCCGCGAGGGAAATTGCTTCAAACGAAGATGCTATCAGCGTGTTGAATACGAGGGATTTTACCGCGCTGACAGGCTGTATGGACCCTCGGGTCAGCAGGCTCGAGGGTGACAGAAGGTGCGTGTTATCGGACTGATCTATCCGCGGCGCGCGGCGGCAACATCCTGAAAGCTGGTTTTACTCAACGCACTGGGCCCACGGCCAGCAGGCTGCTTGTTCGCCGACTTCCGGTCCTTTCGCCGACCTTGAGGCCCTGTCTGTTCGTCGAACAGTTCCGCCAGCTTATCGGTCATGGCGCCGCCCAATTGCTCTGCATCGATGATGGTGACCGCGCGTTCATAGTAGCGGGTCACATCGTGACCGATGCCGATCGCAATGAGTTCGACAGGCGAACGTGTCTCAATGTCTTCGATCACCTGACGCAGATGGCGTTCCAGATAGTTCCCTGCATTGACAGACAGGGTGCTGTCGTCGACGGGTGCGCCGTCAGAGATCACCATCATGATTCTGCGGTGCTCGGGCCGGGCGAGCAGCCGGTTGTGCGCCCAGATGAGTGCTTCGCCGTCGATGTTTTCTTTCAAAAGACCTTCGCGCATCATCAGGCCCAGATTGCGGCGCGCACGGCGCCAGGGGCTGTCTGCCGCTTTGTAGATGATGTGGCGCAGATCGTTCAGGCGCCCCGGATTGCCGGGCTTGCCTTCCGCGAGCCATTTTTCACGGGCCTGACCGCCTTTCCAGGCGCGGGTTGTAAAGCCCAGAATTTCTACTTTCACGCCACACCGTTCCAGTGTGCGCGCCAGAATGTCGGCACACAGGGCGGCGACTGTGATGGGGCGGCCGCGCATGGAGCCGGAATTGTCGAGCAACAGCGTCACGACCGTGTCGCGGAACTCGGTGTCGTTCTCCATTTTGTAGGCGAGCGGCATCATCGGATCCGTGATCGCCCGGGTGAGGCGAGCGGCATCCAGAATGCCTTCTTCCAGATCGAACTCCCAAGTCCGGTTCTGTTTTGCCATCAAACGGCGTTGCAGCCGGTTCGCGAGGCGCGATACGACGCCATGCAACTGATGAAGCTGCTGATCCAGATATTGGCGGAGGCGTGTGAGCTCTTCGATGTCACACAGGTCTTCCGCGCCAATGACTTCGTCATAGGTCTGGGTAAAAACTTTGTAGGACGGGCCGCGCGCAGCCTCTTCCATGCCGTCCGGGCGCCAGGGCTGATTGCCGTCGCCCATGTCCTCCATGTCTTCTGCGTCCGCGGGCATATCGTCCGCGTCCACTTCGACCATCTGTTCTTCGCCTTCCTCGCCTTCTCCTTCAGCGAGTTCGGCTTGTTCGGCGCTGGCGCCTTCGGGCTGTTCGGCTTCACCGGCCTGGGCGTCGTCGTCCGGCTGATCTTCGCCGCCTTCTTCGCCTTCCTGGTCGTCGTCGTCCGCATCTTCCGGGCTGTCACCCAGCTCGTCACCCATCTCAAGGTCGGTGAGGACATCGCGCATGACTTTGGCAAAGGCTTCCTGGTCTTCTAGGACTTCGCCCAAGCGGTCCAGGTCCCCGTCCGCTTTCTCTTCAATCCAGGGGCGCCAGAAGTCGACCAGGTTTTGAGCGGCTTCAGGCACAGGTGCACCGGTCAGCTTTTCACGGGCGATCATAGCGACGGCTTCCGCCAATGGCGCTTCGTCTTTGTTCGTGATTTTGTCGTAGCCGCGGGCTTTGCACCGCTTTTCAAGGGCCGCCGTCAGGTTGTCTCCCATGCCCGCCATCTGTGTGGCACCGATGGCTTCCACGCGGGCCTGTTCGACCGCATCAAAGATCGCGCGGGCATTGCTGCCGTCCGGCGCGAGCTTGGCGTCAACAGCATCATCGTGATGAGCAAGGCGGAGAGCATAGGCGTCAGAGAAACCGCGTACTTCGGCAACTTCGCCGGGCTCAAGCTCGCGGCTTGGCAGAGGCAAGCGCGCGCGCAGACCCCGAAGCCCTGGAGGCTCCGTGCCAAAGGTAACGGCGAGCTCTTCCTGCTCGGCGATGGTCTTCATGGCCGCCGTCAAGGCACGCTTGAACGGTTCGACCGGACCTTCCTTGTTCTGCATGGACGCGATCCTTCGGTCCTGAAGGTTTAATTTAGTTAGGCCACCATGACCGTTGCGGCACTGTCAGGCAGGTCTTCCCCGAAGCAGCGTTGATAGAACTCAGAAACAGTTGCCCGTTCCAGCTCATCGCACTTGTTGAGGAAGGTTACCCGGAAGGCAAAGCCGACATCGTCAAAGATTTCTGCGTTCTCAGCCCAGGTGAGCACCGTCCGCGGGCTCATCACGGTTGAGATGTCGCCCTGAATGAAGGCGGCGCGGGTAAGATCTGCAACGCGCACCATGGAGGAGACCGTGGCTTTTCCTTCTTCTGTCTTCGCGTAGTTCTGCGCTTTGGCCAGAATGATGTCGGTTTCTACATCGTGCGCGAGATAGTTCAGCACTGTCACGATGTTCCAGCGGTCCATCTGACCCTGGTTGATCTGTTGGGTGCCGTGATAGAGGCCGCTCGTGTCGCCAAGGCCAATCGTGTTGGCAGTGGCAAAGAGACGGAAATGGTCGTTCGGGCGGATCACCTTGTTCTGGTCCAGCAGGGTAAGCTTGCCCTGAACTTCCAGTACACGCTGGATCACGAACATGACGTCCGGACGGCCGGCATCATATTCGTCAAACACGAGCGCAACCGGGTGCTGCAGAGCCCATGGGAGCAGGCCTTCACGGAATTCAGTCACCTGCTTGCCGTCTTTCAGAACGATCGCGTCTTTCCCGATCAGGTCAATCCGGCTGATGTGGCTATCGAGATTGATGCGAATGCATGGCCAGTTGAGGCGGGCGGCGACCTGCTCAATATGGGTGGATTTGCCCGTCCCGTGATAGCCCTGCACCATCACGCGGCGGTTAAAGGCAAAGCCTGCAAGAATGGCGAGCGTGGTTTCGCGGTCGAAGAGATAGTTCTCGTCCAGATCGGGCACATATTCACTGCGCTCTGAAAAGGCGGGCACTTCCATATCAATGTCGATGCCGAAAGCCTCGCGGACTTTGACCGTTGTATCCGGGCCTTCAACTGACAAATTGCCCTGTACTTCCGCTTCCATACTGCTCTTCTCTCTTTCCCGCTTGCTGGCCGTCCAAATTGCGTCCAGCAATCTCATTATCTCACGTTCAGACGTGTCCGCCCTACCTTGCAAATTGGCAAAGCAGGCTGCGCTTGCGGAGTGATCTTGCAGATCTATGCCCGCGCAGAAATTTTACCTGCTGCATGTTCGAACGGTGAAGCGTTTCAGCTGCACCTGAAAATGCTCAAAAAGCGCGGCAGGAGACTAGCAGAAGCCACTCTTTTTCAGGTAGTCGTGGGCCTGGATGACTTTCTGGAGCCGGTCTTCAGCAGCCCGGTCGCCCCCGTTTGTGTCGGGGTGAAACTTCTTCACAAGCTCTTTGTAGCGGGTCTTTATGTCGTCCATCGTGGCAGTCTCGTCAAGACCAAGCTCCAGCAAGGCCTTTTTCTCTGCATTGCGTGGCAGACGGCGCCTGCCGCCCTCAGGCGCCTCTTTATACGGGTCATTTTCTTTGAAAAACCCAAAAGTGTCGGCAAACGCTGGGTCAGCCTGGAATCTGGTGCCGCCGGAGCCCTCCGGATTCATGCCCATTTTCCAGGTTGGGCGGTGTCCGGTCCGATTTTGCTCCTGGTATCCGCGTACCTCTTCCTCGGACATATTGGCGAAGAAATTGTAGTTTTTGTTGTATTCGCGGATATGGCTCTCACAGAACCAGGCGTATTGGCCCTCCGCATGACGGCCTTTGGGGGCCCGGTGGGGAGCCGTCGCGGTGCAACCCGGCCATTCGCAGGGACGATTGGCCTGTTTAGCTTTCTTCTTTTTCTGAGGCGCGATCCGGATCGAATCGAAATATTTTGACGTGGAATTCAAGGGAGCAGCTCTCGTTTCAAAACTTCGGACTATATCTATATCAGGTCTATGCAATCATGGAGTTAAGAGGGCACAGAGGTAAGAGGGTGGATGAGTATAGCAGAACAAATCCAGGAAATCGTCAGTGAAGCGCTGCAGCCGGTGAGGCTGGAGGTCGCAGATAAATCTCACCTTCATGCAGGCCATGCCGGGGCAAGGCCGGAGGGCGAGACTCATTTCCATCTGACAATTGTTTCGTCCCTGTTTGAAGGGGAAACCCGGGTGGCGCGGCATCGTCGGGTCAACGCCCTTCTGGCCGACCTGCTCGAGAGCCGTGTTCATGCGATGCAGCTGAAAACGCTCACGCCGGATGAAGACAAGGGGTGACTAAGACAAGGCGGCAACGCATATTGGGGTCAAGCTGGCGTCACCGCTTTCACTGGCCGTACGCGTAGCTTGGTGAGCTGATTGCGCTGTTTGTTCACAATGGTGAAGCGGAAGCCGTGGAAGGTAAACGCCTGCCCCTTCTCCGGGATGGTCTGGGCTTCGTGGATGACGAGGCCAGCAATGGTTGTGGCCTCTTCGTCGGGGAGCGTCCAGTCCATGTTCCTGTTGAGATCACGGATCGTGACTGTGCCGTCGACCAGGACAGAGCCGTCTGCCTCACGATTGACGTCAATAAAGTCGATGTCATGTTCGTCTGCAATGTCGCCTACAATCTCCTCAAGAATGTCTTCCAGGGTTACGAGGCCCATCAGGCCGCCATATTCGTCGACGACCAGTGCGAAGTGGGTTTTCTTGCGCAGGAACGCGTTGAGCTGACCCTGAACACTCGTGGTTTCGGGCACGAACCAGGGTTTTGTCGCCAGACCCAGAATGTCGAGCGTCTCGGGATCGGCCTCGTCACCGGCAATTGCGCGGAGCAGGTCTTTGGCGTGGAGCACGCCCACAATGTTTTCAGGCTCGCCCTGCCAGAGGGGGATGCGGGTATGGGGGCTTTGCATCACTTCGCGGATGATGTCGATGGTGGGTTGGTCTGCGTCGACCATGATCATGTTTTTGCGGTGAACCATGATCTCTTCGACTTCAAGTTCGCTGAGGTCGAGAATGCCGCCGAGCATGTCCTTGTCGCGTTTGACCACCTGACCTTCCTGATGGTGCAGATTGATGGCGCCGCGGAGTTCGTCATGGACAGAGAGCGCGTGATCCGCGCCATCAGTAGACACGCCGAACAGGCCAAGCGTTCGTTGCACAATGAAGGCAATGGTTGTAGTGATGGGTGCAAGCACCCGCACCACCAGACCGATTAAGGGAGCCACGGCCAGGGCCATGCGGTCCGTATGGGAGATGGCATAGGTCTTCGGCATGACTTCCGCGAAAATCAGGACCAGGGCGGTCATCACGAGGGTTGCGTAGACCACACCCGCGTCGCCGAAGAAATAGATGAGCAGACTGGTCGCGAGAGCAGAGGCCAGAATGTTGACCAGGTTGTTGCCCAGCAGGATGGCGCCGATCAGCCGCTCGCGGTCTTCGGTCAGGTTTTGCACCCGTTTGGCCCGCTTGTCGCCGGTTTCGCTTAAATGGTGCATGCGCGCCCGAGAAGCAGCGGTCAGAGCCGTTTCAGAGCCGGAGAAAAAGCCGGAGAGACACAGCAATATAAAAATGCTGACGATTGTCAGAACGAGGTCGATGGTGTCCATCAGACAGCCTTTTGATCAGTCATGAAGTCAAGCAGGTCGCCGCTGCTTACGTCGCGGGTGATGAAAGCCCCGCCAATGCCTTTTGCCAGGATGAATGTGAGAGTGCCGTCGACTACCTTTTTGTCCTGGCCCATCAGTTCAATCAGCCGCTCTGCTCCCGGCAGGTCTCCCGGGATATCGGAGAGCTTGGTCGGCAGACCGGCTGCTTCCAGATGACGGGCGGCGCGGGTTGCATCCTGCCCTGCGCAGAGACCGAGCTTTGCTGACAGGTTGAAAGCCAGAACCATGCCAATGGACACGCCTTCGCCATGGATGAGACGGTCCGAGAAACCGGTCGCCGCTTCCAGCGCATGACCGAATGTGTGCCCCAAGTTCAGCAGGGCGCGCACGCCGCCTTCCCGTTCGTCCTGGGCAACAATGCGGGCTTTCGACTGGCAGCTTTTGACGATGGCATGGGCGAGAGCCTCAGGGTTGCCTGCCATGAGGCTTTCGACATTTGCTTCAAGCCAATTGAAGAAGGGGGCGTCGTCGATCAATCCGTATTTCACCACTTCGGCGTACCCGGCCTTGAGTTCGCGGGGGGGCAGTGTTTTCAGCGCAGAAATGTCGGCCAGGACCAGTTTTGGCTGATGGAATGCGCCTATGAGGTTTTTTCCCTGGCGCACGTTAATGCCGGTCTTGCCGCCAACGGAACTGTCCACCTGAGCCAGCAAGCTGGTGGGGATCTGTGCGAAGTCGACGCCGCGCCGCAGCACGCTTGCGGCAAATCCTGTCAGATCACCGATCACCCCGCCGCCGAGTGCGATAATCAGGTCGCCGCGCTCCACGTCTGCGTCCAGCAAGTCGCTCAGTAGGGACTGAAGTTGATCAAAATTCTTCGTCTTTTCGCCAGCTGGTAAAACAAAGGCGGTCGATTTTATGTCCGCAGCCTGGAAGCTTTTCTCAAGATCGCTGAGGTGACGCTTGGCGACGTTTTCGTCGGTCACGATCACGACTCGCCCGCGTTTCAACAGCGGAGCAATATGCGTCCCTGCATTGGCAATAAGGTCCGGTCCTACAAGGATATCGTAGGCGCGGTCGCCTAAATCGACCGTGACCCGGTCAACCGTGACTTCGTCTGCTGTGAGGCTTGTCATCTACTCTATGTCTCCGTCCCACCGCAATTCAGCTCGATGCCAAGAGCGTGGACAATTTCGTCAACGACGGCGTCGTGGGGACCTTCTTTACTGTCGATCTTTAGATCAGCCGTCGCATATATGGGGTAGCGCTCGTCAATCAAGCGCTTCATGACGCCTTCCGGGTCGTCATTTTGCAGAAGCGGCCTGTGAGAGCGCCGGGAGACCCGTTTCATCAAAACGTCCAGGTCTGCCTTCAGCCAGACAGAGATACCGTGTTCTTTCACGGCTTCCCGTGTTTTTGGGTTCATGAAAGCGCCGCCGCCGGTCGCCAGAACCTGTGGGCCTTCGCCCAGAAGCCGGTGAATGACGCGTTGTTCACCGTCCCGGAAATGTGCTTCGCCGAATTCCTTAAAAATGTCGGCAATGCTTGAGCCTGCCGCTTTTTCGATCTCCGTATCCGCGTCAACGAACGGCAGGTCCAGGCGGTTCGCCAAACGGCGCCCAACCGTGGTTTTGCCCGCGCCCATCAGGCCGACAAGCACGACTGACTTGCTCCCAAGGGCAGTCGCCACGGAAGTTGCTTGTTCTGATTTCCGCGCAGCGTCATTTGCCGGCGGTTTGCTTTTCAGCGGCTGGGTGCCGCTCATGTCATCACCTGTTGCTTGCAGCCTGCTGCGCAGCAGCGCGCGGCGGCCGTGACTGTCTTTGTCTGCCCAAAACAGACTATTTGGGCCATCTTACTGCACTCTCCCACAGGTTTCAGCCTTCTTTCCCATATGCCCTAATTTGGTCAAATGTGCACAATAAGCCAGAGTACCTAATGTTTGGCTCAGAGGCCCCCGCGGGGCCGTGGGTATCTGCCAAGGCCGGGACGATCAGTGGAGATGGGCCGATGAAGAGTTTTGTTCGGGGACTGGTGGTATTGGCAATCCTGGCAGGTGCCGGGTTTGCCGGTATTGTCTATCTGGCTCAGTCGACCGCGCCCCAATCCAGCCCTGTGGAGAGAACACTCTCCAATGACAGTTTTCCCCGTTAGGTTGCGTCCTCAATGAAACAAACATGGCAGCCTCTCGCGACAGGCCTCTTGTTTTTCGTGTCGTCTATCGCCCCCAGTCTGGCAGAGGAAGCCTCCAGTGACTGGCCATTTGATCGCCACCCGCCACGAGAACAGAGCTGGCCCTTTAACAGGGACGATGCGACGGGCGCTGAGGGTATGCGTCCGGTCGCCGAGCCGGGGGATCCGGTTCTGGAAGCGCCGGTGGATTGGGAAACGGGTTTTGGCGAACCCTTGGATAGTTCCCCACCTTTCCCACAGGCGCAGAGTGATGCACCGATGCAGACTGGGCCCATCCGGATCCTGCCGCCAGGTGTTGGCGATGCAGGGAGTGTGGCAAATGATTTTGACGCACCCGTTGATGACCCCGTCACCCTCTTTCCCTCAGGTCCCACTGCAGGGGACCGCTCTGACCTGCCGACGCGGGCTGTGGGTGCTCGTCCAGGCGAGGCGGGAACTGGCATCGAAGTTGGCGCATTGGGAAAGGTGGACGAGGCTAGTGTTGGGCTGCTTGATGGCCGCAATGGGGGGCTTGGGGCCGCCATGTGGACTGGCACGGACCGGCGGGTTGTTGAGCAGCTGATCGTTCGCGTGCCTGGTCCAACTGACTCGTCCGTTCTAGGTCAACTCTCCAGACAATTGTTACTGACCAGTGCGCGTCCTCCTCAAGGGTCAAGCAGTGGTCCGTCTTTGCTTGCGCTCAGGCTGCAACGGCTGAATGCGGCCGGTCGTTCCGAGGATGTTGCCCGCCTTTATGCGCGGGCAGGTGTTTCGCAGCCCAGCCCTGCTGCGGCGATTGCGTTTGCAGAGGCGCTTTTGGCAACCGGAGACAGAGACGCGGCTTGCACGCTCTTGGGTGGTCTGCCGGTCGGAGGCGACCCGGGTGTCGACCCGATCGCTGCTTTCGCTCTTAAGCTCTCCATTTATTGCCAGATTTCCGGTGGACTTACCGCCGCAGCCAACCTCACGATTGACCTTGCGCGGGAGCAGGGCCTGAATGCGCCTTACTTTGTGTCTCTGGCCGCGGCTGCGACGGACGGTTTGTCACTCGATGCACCGGAGCCGCAATCCTTTGATCCCTTGACCTTCGCCATGATGAGGCTGGCCGGGCGGTCTCTGCCTGACAATGGTGTCCGGCGATTGTCACCGTCGCTCCTGGTATCAGCGGCGGAAGACGGATCGCTTGACCCTGAAATTCGGATAGCGGCGGCGGAACGGGCCGCTGTTCTTGGACTCATTGATGGCGATCAGATGGCTGCGGCCTATTTGGCCGTCTCCTATACACTGGAGGAGGTGGCCGGAGTGCGGGTCGGCGTTGAACCCGCTTCGCCCTATCGCCGCCGGGCCTTGTTCCATCAGGCTGTGCTTGATGAGCGTGTTCCGGCTGGTCGGGCCGATCTTCTGGCGATGCTTTTTTTCCGCGAGAGGGAAGGGGATGCCTATGCGGCGACCCTTGCCGCGCATCGCGGATCACTTGCGAGTGTGCCTCCGTCGAACGTGCTGACATCTTTCGCTCCGCTTGCGGTTCGTGCTTTTGTCGAGCTTGGTGACAGAGTGCGCGCGGGTATGTGGCTCTCTGTTCTTGAAGGTGCGGAGGCAGGGACCCAGCAGGTGCGGGAACTCAAGGCGGTTCTGCGTTTGATTGACCCGGCCACAGTTTCTGGTTCGTCTCTTGCTCAAGTGGCGGGCGCAGATTCTGGCGCGGTGCCTTTGACGCCGATCCCGATGTTTTTGCAGCCGGCGCTCAATGACCTTGCCTCAGGTGGCGAAGTCCGCGAGTTCGCAGCCCTGGAAATTGTGCTGCTGGATGCGCTTGGGCTGCAAATGCCAGCGTCCGTTTGGGATGCCTTGTTGGTCTCCGGCGGTTTGCCGGGCGGCGAGGTGGCTCCTGTTGCGGTGTCGCAGCGGTTGAAGCTCGCCAGTGGTCAGAAACGTGTTGGCGAAACAGTGTTGCTGGTGCTTGCTGCTCTGTCGAAGGACGGGCCTGCCAAAGCACATCCGCAGACTTTGTCTGAGACGGTTAAGGCGCTGCGAATTGTGGGGCTTGAGCAGGAAGCGCGCCGGCTTGCCGCCGAAGCTCTTATGGCGCGTGTTGGCGACGGGACTTGAGACCATGTCGCGTCGGGGAACGGGGGTCGGTGTTTCAGCTCTTCCAGGTGATGGGTTTCGGTTGGAAGCCTTTCTGGAGATGCTCAGTGCTGAACGGGGCGCTTCACAAAACACGCTTGAAGCTTATGCCCGTGACCTCAGGGACTTTGGTGCGACACTGACTGGTCGCGGCAAACTGTTTTCGTCTTTCGATAGCAGCGATGTTCGTGCCTACCTCGCCTTGATGGAACAGGCAGGGCTCGCGGCATCTACCTCTGCGCGGCGTCTGTCTGCCATTCGTCAGTTCGCTCAGTTTCTGATGAGTGACGATGTCCGGTCTGACGACCCTTGTGCGATTATCGAGGGCCCAAAATTGTCGCGGCCGCTGCCAAAGACGTTGAGCGTCGAAGAGGTTGATCTCCTGCTTCGGGCGTCTGAGACCTATGGCGCGTCAATTGCGGATCCCGTGAAAAAATCCTACCGGCAGGCACGGGCCCGTTGTCTGATGCAAGTGCTTTACGCTACGGGACTTCGGGTCAGCGAGCTTGTGGGGCTTCCGGTGGCATCTGTTGGCGGGGCTGAACGCATGCTTGGCGTGAAGGGTAAGGGCGGGCGTGAACGGCTGGTGCCGCTGAGTGAACCTGCGGCTGATGCAATCGCTCAATACCTTGTTTGCCGAAAAGACGCGCTGGGCGAAGTGAAAAGCCCATTTCTCTTCCCCTCGCGCGGGAAATCAGGTCACCTCACCCGCCACCGCTTTGCCCAGATGCTGAAGGAACTGGCGGAGATTGCCCAGATTGATCCCGTGCGCCTGTCCCCTCATACGCTCCGGCACGCTTTCGCGAGCCATCTTCTTGCGAATGGGGCTGATCTCAGGTCTGTGCAGCAGCTTTTGGGGCATGCAGATATTTCAACGACTCAGATTTATACCCATGTGTTGGAAGAGCGGCTTCGGGAACTGGTGAGCGACCATCACCCGCTTGGAAAGAAAGACTGACGGTGCCCAGGCAATTTTGCGCTGATTCCCGCCATTAACCGGCATCTGGAGCCATGGTTGACAACGGATAGGTGGCAGGCCAGTGTGCCGCCGCCGATCGTATTTTGGGCGTCAAATAGACTTAAGAGCGCATGCATACATATCTCGAATTTGAAAAACCGATTGCCGAGCTGGAAGGGAAAGTTCAGGAGTTGAAACTCCTGGCGCAGGAAGATCCGACGGCGGGCATTTCCGATGAAGTTTCAAAGCTCGAGGCAAAGGCCGCTCAGCTGTTGAAAGACATGTATGCCAATCTGGATACCTGGCAAAAAACACAAGTCGCCCGGCATCCCAACCGTCCTCATTTTCTCGATTATACGAACGCTCTGATTGAAGATTTCACGCCGCTGGCCGGCGACCGGAGTTTCGGTGAGGATGAGGCGATAGTCGGCGGTCTTGGCCGTTTCCGCGGGCGGTCCGTGGTCATCATGGGTCACGAAAAGGGAAATGATGTCGAGACCCGCATGAAGCACAATTTTGGCATGGCGCAGCCGGAGGGGTACCGCAAAGCCGTCCGGCTCATGGAAATGGCGGATCGTTTCTCTATGCCCGTGATCAGTCTGATTGATACGGCTGGTGCGTTTCCCGGTCGCGAAGGCGAGGAGCGGGGGCAGGCGGAAGCAATCGCGCGCTCCATCGACACGTGTCTCAACATTCAGGTGCCTTTTGTGTCGCTGGTTATTGGCGAAGGTGGGTCAGGTGGCGCGCTGGCTATCGCAACGGCGAGCCGTGTGCTGATGCTGGAGCACTCAATTTATACGGTCGCCTCTCCGGAAGCGTCTGCGTCTATCTTGTGGCGGAACTCCGACAAAGCGAAAGATGCGGCTGCTGCGATGAAGGTGACGGCCCAAAGTCTTCTTGAGCTTGGGGTAATTGACCGGATTTTACCTGAGCCTGTAGGTGGCGCACATCGGGAGCGTGCGCAGATGATGTCGGACGTGGGCGATGCACTTGAGCACGAATTGCGTGATCTTGCCGGCCTGGATGGTGCGTCGCTTCGCCGTCAGCGTCAGGAGAAGTTCATGGCCATGGGGCGGAACGGCAACCCGTAAAGGGATTCCGTTTACCCTTTATCAACGCTGTCCTTTCAGCAATCAAAACTAAATCTTTTAGGTATAGGCTTAAGGGTCTGTGGCAGGGTCTGTTAAGTGGAATATCTATGCCAGAATTTCGTCATTGCGATACAGAACGCCTTTATGCCTATTGGCAATCGCTTCGTGACGGAGGTCTCCCACAGCATCGCTGCTGGGACCCGATCCACATTCCAAAACTCACTCCCAACATCCTTATTCTTGAATTGGATCCTGAGGACAAGTTCGTGTACCGGTTTGCGGGTACCGCGGTATGTGACTTTGTGGGCGTTGAACTGACAGGCCGTCGGATGGGGGATTTCTTTCCGTCTGCGGAGGCTTTTGCCACAACGGACAATATGCAGCGCGCGATGCTTTCTACTCCCTGCGGGCAATTGTCGTCTTATCTGGTGCGATCTGCGTCGGGCCGTGAATGTATTGCGGAAATTCTGATTTTGCCGATGGCAGGACCGGAGGGTGTGGCTGACCGGCTCCTCGTCTACATGGCTTGGTCCGAAACACAAGGGTTTGGCGAAGCGGTCCCTATTGTTTCCGACAATCTAGAGGCTGAGTGGATTGACCTCGGATGGGGTGTGCCAGCCACTTAGTTTTATTATCCGTATGCTGAAATTTTCAATTCCTGTTTCTTTAAACTAATGGTTTTCTCAAGTAACGCTAAACTAATTCATGCCACCCTGCTTTGACTATTGTTGGGGCGGCTGGAGCATGGGGTGGTGCCGGACTTTCGCAGTGACGACAATCGCGTTGTATACGAATACTGGGCGAGCTTGAATGCCGGAGGTATGCCTTCCTATCGCGCTTGGGATCCGATCTGTGTGGCGAAGCAGATGCCCTGGTGCACGGTCTTGGAGCGTGGTGGGCCGACCGGATTTCGCCTGCGTTTTGCTGGAACAGCGATCTGTGACTTCTACGATGAAGAAATGACGGGCCAGGCTATCGGCTATAAAATGGACGAGGAAAGCCGGGCTTTCTATTTTGTTCAGATCGAAGAAATTCTGATGCGCCCCTGCGGTATGCTCATCGTCTCACATGGTCGCTCAGACTCTGGTCGTGATTGTCTATTTGAACTGGTCGCGCTTCCCATGTCGGACGACAGTGGCACAGGTGCTCGCGTGATGATGCATCAGACCATTATCGAAGAAGCGACGTATGGCGAAGCTTCGTCAAACTTCTCTCTACCTGAATCCATGGAATGGATTGATATCGGTGCAGGCGTGCCGAGGGTGCCGGAGACCTTGGCTTCTCAGACAAGCTGAGCAAAAGCATCGCGTACGTCATTGGCGAAGAGTTCAGGCTCTTCCATGGCGGCGAAATGGCCGCCTTTGTCCATCACCTTAAATTGCTTCAGGTTGTAGCTGCGTTCCGCCCAGGAGCGAGGGGTGATGGGCAGTGTGTCCATTGGATATTCTGAATAGGCCGTCGGTACAGATACTTTTTGGCCAGGTTTCAGAGCGGCTGACCCTTCAGCAGGGCCTGCTTTGTAGAGTGTGTTGGCGGAATTGATGGTGCCGGTGAACCAGTAGATAGACAGCTGGGTGAGGATGGTATCCATGGGGAACCGGGCTTCCATACCTTCCCAGGTGTGTGTTTTGTCGGTGTCTCCCAGGCGGTAGTACTTATCCGCAAGCCATCCGGCGAGGCCCGCAGGCGAGTCGATGACTGCATAGGCAAGGGCCATCGGCTTGGTCGATTGGATCGAGCGGTAGCCTTCCTCGCCTGCCCACCAGGTTTGCATTTCCTTGATCCAGGCGCTTTCTTCGTCGGTCACGGGCGGCTGGCTGCCGTGGCGTAAGTTGGGTCGGAGCGGCAACATGGTGAGGTGAATGGCTTTCACCGCGTCTTCATGCTGCAGGGCTAGGCGCGACGTGACGAAGCTGCCCCAGTCGCCAGCCTGCGCGCAATAGGTGTCGTAGCCCAAGACATCGGTCATCAGCTGATGCCAGAGATCTGCCATCACCGCAGGGCCAATGGGTTGGCGCGGCAATGAGGAAAATCCATAGCCGATGAGGGAGGGTACGATGACATCGAAGGCGGGGCCGGAGTGTCCATAGTTTTCCGGATGGGCTAGCCGGTCCACCACGTCGAGAAACTCCCGGAAGGTGGACGGCCAGCCATGGGTCATGATCAACGGAATCGGGTTCTCGCCCGATCCTTTTTCATAGACGAAGTGGATTTCATGGTCCTGGTCCATGTCGTCCGTCAGGGCGACTTTGAACTGAGGGAAAGAATTCAGCCAGGCTTCCTGTTTGCGCCAGTCAAAATCGTCCCGCCAGTAGGAGATCAATCGCTCCATGTAGGAAAGGCTGGTGCCATAGTCCCATTGTTCGTTTCCATCCGGTTCGTTGGGGAAACGCGTCTGTTCCAGCCGGTGTTTCAGGTCCGCGATCTCGTGATCAGGAACGTGGATCTTAAACGGATCGGCGGGAATGACGGGACGGGTCATGGGTTAGCCTTTCACCTGTTTTGTAAAGGCGCGGACATCATCTGCGAAGACAGGACCGGTTTCCAAGGCGGCGAAGTGGCCCCCTTTGTCAGGTTCAGTCCATTGAATGATGTTGAAACCCTTCTCTGCCATTGACCGGGGCGGGATGGAGATGAAAGTCCCTTCCTCCGGCATGCGCAGGAAACCGGTCGGGAGGTCGAGCGTATCGCCTGCTGCCATGTTGGTGCCGCCTTCCTCCATCATTCCTCGGTAGAACCAGGTCGCCGTGTTGAAGGTGCCCGTCACCAGGTAAATCATGATGTTGGTGAGAAGCTGATCCTTTGTGTAAGTGTTTTCGATGTGGGGGCCGTTTGGGCCTCGCGTATCCGACCAACCGTAAAACTTCTCGGTGATCCATGCCGCAGTGCCAACGGGGCTGTCCATCATGGCGTACGAGAGAGACTGCGGTTTGGTCATTTGCAGGCGGAGATATGCGCCTTCCATCTCAAAGTCGAAGGCGGCCGCGGCGGCCCATGCCTGCTCTTCTTCCGTTTCGGGCTGGATGTCGGGCCGAATGCCCCACATATTGAGATGTACCGCTTTGCATCCACCACCTTTATTGACCCCGTGATAGTAGGCGATGCTGCCGGACACCACAGACCCCCAATCGCCACCTTGGGCGATATAGGTGTCATAACCCAGTGTTTCGCGCATCAGCTTGTCCCAGAGCTCAGCGGTGCGTTTGGGCCCCAGTGGTTTCTTGGGCTTGCCTGAAAATCCATAGCCGGGCAGCGATGGGATGACGAGGGTCAGGCCGTCTTCCGCGTCGCCGCCATGCTTTTCCGGGTGGGCCAGCAGGTCGATCACGTCCAGGAATTCAAACACGGAGCCCGGCCAGCCGTGGGTCAGGATCATAGGCTGTGGTGCGCTGCCGGACCCTTCAACGTGGTAGAAATGAATTTCCTGATCTTCGACGGTTGTTTTGAACTGGGGGAAGGCGTTGAGTTTTTCTTCCGCCGCCCGCCAATCGAAACTCTCTGTCCAATAGGCGCAGAGTTCTTTCATGTATTCCATGTCGGCGCCGTAGGCCCAGCGGTCTGCCCCTGAATCGATTTCCGGCATCTCATGCCATTGATAGGCTTTTACCTTCGACAAAATTCCATCAATGACCGATTGCTCTATAGCGATCTTAAAGGGGGTTGGGGTGCTCATAATCTCTCCCTGTTTCTTTTCCACCATTATGGCAGGGCGCTCGTCCCGCGCAACAAAAGGTGAGTTTTGAGGAATTGCTTTGCTGCATTGCTGTGCGCCCGGTAGGGTTGCGGCAAAGAAATAACCTCCGGGGGGAGACATGGCTACTCAAGCGGTCGCAGACGCGACGGAATTTTCAATGTCCAAGACATATCGCCGATATGCGCTTGGTATTTTGTTGCTCGCCTACATCTCAAGTTATGTCGATCGGCAGATCATGGGGGTGGTTCTTCCGGCGGTGAAGGAAGAGTTTTTGTTGGCGGATTGGCAGCTTGGGTTTCTCTCAGGGATCGCTTTTGCCATTTTTTATGCGACGCTTGGTATGCCGATTGCCTTTCTGGCGGACCGGTCCAATCGCCGTAACATTATTGCCGCTGCGGTTTCCATTTGGAGCCTGATGACAGCTGCTTGTGCTTTTGTCTCCGGCTTTGGCACGCTTGCCCTGGCACGGATCGGTGTCGGGATCGGTGAGGCGGGGTCGAGCCCACCGTCACACTCCATGATTGCCGACATGTATGCCCCGGAAGAACGCAGCGGTGCCTTGGCGATTTATGCGCTCGGTGTCTATTTGGGCACGATGATTGCGTTTGCTGTCGGTGCCTTCGTTGTTGCTCAATATGGCTGGCGGGCGGCCTTCCTGCTGGTGGGGCTGCCTGGACTGATTATTGCGCTACTGGTGCGTTTTACGCTCAAAGAACCGCCCCGAGGTTTCTCGGAAGGGAAGCAGGCGCCAGAACCCGGGCCTATTGATTGGGGTGAAGCGCGTGCCCAGATCGCTGCCGGATTTCGTCATATCTGGACGGACCGCGCGTCCTTTCACACAGTCATGGGTGTGACCATCATTTCCTTCGTTGGATATGGGGGGGCTGTTTGGGGCTTTTCCTTCTTCATTCGCAGCTTTCAAATGAGCTACGAAGAGACCGGTGTTTTCCTAGCCCTCACTGTTGGGATTTTTGGGGCGCTGGGTGCCATTCTCGGTGGCAAGCTGGCGGACCATATGGGTGCAAAAGATGTGCGGTGGACACCCTGGATTGTGGCTGTTGCCAAAGTGGTCGCAGCGCCCATTATCCTCGCTTTCTTCCTGGTGGAAAAAGAACTGGCTCTCTGGCTCTATGTGCCGGCGACGATCCTGGGCGCTTTCTATCTGGGACCGAGCTTTGCGCTTATTCAAAGCCGGGCACCGCTTCATATGCGCACGACGATCTCATCTATTATGCTGTTCATCCTCAATATTATCGGGTTGGGGTTTGGCCCACAGCTGGTGGGGATCCTGAGCGATGTACTGGAGCCTACCTATGGCATTGAATCCTTACGATACGCTCTGCTGCTTATGAGTTTTGTCTCTTTGTGGGGTGCCTATCACTACTATGTCGCGGGTAAAGAGCTCGGTCGCGAGGCAAACGGCGATTAATGTCTGACATTATGCTCTACGGGCCAGCCTATAGTGCCTATACGCGGATCGTGCGGTTGGTGCTCGAGGAAAAGGGCGTCCCTTATGTTTTTGAGGAGGTGGACTTCATCTCCGCAGGCATGCCGGCGGCTCAGAAAGAGCGGCATCCGTTCGGCATGGTTCCAGCTCTTGAGCATGACGGGGAGATGTTTTTCGAGGCGGGCGCGATCTGTGGCTATCTGGATGAGGTCTTGCCCGGCCCCACGTTTACACCGGGCGACCCGGCCCATCGTGCGCGCATGGCGGCGACCATTTCCGTTCTCGACCATTACATCTGGCCTGACCTCCGGGAGCTTGTAACCCAGACACTCTTCACCTCACTTGTCGGGGGCTGGCCGGATGACTCCATTAAGGAGCGCATGGTGAAGCGCCTGACGGAATCGCTCGCAACCTTTGAGGAGAAGTTTGTGTCGACCGGTACGCTCAACGTCAATACACCGACGCTTGCGGACCTCCATGCGGTGCCGATGATTGCCTATCTTGCAGAGAGCGTTGACGGACAGGTTCTACTTCAGGAACAGGCGGGCCTCGCGGGTTGGTGGGACCAAATGAAACGACGGCCGTCAGTGATTGCGACAGAGTTCGATCTTGCCGCCTATCCCTGGGCGCAAAGAACTGAGGAGTGATTTATGGCTCAAATCAGAGGCTATATCGCAGCCAGTCTGGATGGGTTTATCGCTGATGCGGATCATGGTGTCGGTTGGCTGGATGATTTCGACGGCGGTGACTTCGGCTACAAAGACTTTATTGAGTCGATTGGGTGCGTCGTTATGGGACGCAAGAGTTTTGATTTTGTCGATGCATATGACGGTGACTGGCCTTATCCCGGCAAGGATGTCGTCCTGGTGACCCACCGTGAGGTTGCTAATCCACCTCCGAAGTCGCGCATCTGGGCCGGCGACGATGTGCGCCCCCTGATTGAGGAGCTCAGACGATATGAGGGTGGTGATGTGTGGATTGTGGGCGGCTCCGACTTGATGCATCAATTTCGCCGTGCCGGTGGCCTGGACACGCTTGAGATTTTCACCATGCCGGTCTTGCTTGGGGGTGGTGTGCCGCTCTGGTTGTCTTCGTCAGAAGTGGAAACAGCGACGCTTGTTGAAAGTGCCGCCGTGGAACTGGGTGTCGTTCGGTCGGTCTACAGCTTCTAAACCTGCGCCTATCAGTCCCCATCGGTGTGCCGTTCGGGACATTGCTTTTTTTGACCGAGTGCCTTTGTTCCCGCTCAGTCTTAATTCCAAAATGCGTCTGCTTTGGTGATGATGAGGCCCGACAGATTGTAGGTCTTGCCAATGTACTCAGCCCCGCTGATGGAGAGGTGTCCTTCGTCTCGATAGATGGGCATGCCATCGATGGTTGCACTGCACCGCCCACCGGCATTCTCATTCTCACAGATTAGACTCTTGAGGGAGATGACGGGTGCGTATTCTGACAGCTGCGCCATTAGTCTGTCGGTCGCCTTGGAGGCGGGCGACATGTCGTCTGAGTTGAAATCACAGCGTTGCGGGTCTGCGCCAAACAGGAGCGCTCTGCCGAAACAGCGCCCCAAATCTGCGCCTGATGCTGGTGGCGGCGCAATGAAAACGGGCTTCTGTCCGTTGGCACGAATAAGCTCGATTGTGGCCTTCATGCGATCAAGAACGAATGCGTCTTTGTTCTCGCTTATGATTTCGCCGTCAGCGGTTAGCAGGTTGAAATCCAGATAGGTGAATGGTGAGGCAAGAACGACGTATTCAATTGTGTCCTGCGATTTCAGCCACTCCAGCACTTGTTCGGTTTGTGCAAGACAAATTTCAGCACGTGCAGGTGAGACGACATTTCCGACGATGGAGATGTCCTGCACAGGGATGCAGCTTGAGACCGTATGTTGTCTAAAGGGTATTTCCGCCGCGCTGGACGTCAACGCAGGTGCGACATGCATCGCGTAGGAGTCTCCCCAAAGAACCATGCGGGGGGAGGCGGCGGTTGTGCATGCTTCAGAGAGGGTAAATTGGTGTTCGCATGTCGGGGAGAGGCCGTGATTTGGCGCCAGCATGTGATCGATGTCTGCCAGCTTGATTCCAGTGTTGGCAGACCGGCTAGCAAAACCATTATTGGCAGATAGAACAATGCCCACAACGACCAGCAAGACACTTGATGTACCTGAGAGGGCAAATATCTGGCGTTGTGTAAATTTGGATTTATCACGAAAAGGCCGTTCGACATACCGCCAGCTGATGATGGCGAGGAGAATAGAGAGCGCTGACAGACCCAGCATCAGATCCAGAGTTGGAGCGTCCAAACTGCGGTGACGCGCGAATGCGAACAAAGGATGATGCCAAAGATAGGCGCTGTAACTGACAAGACCCAGGCCAACAAATACCCTCGTGGCCAAGAGGCGTCCAACGAATGTGTCTGCCTGAGCAAACAGGATGATCAGGCCGGTTCCCAATGTTGGGACGAGTGCGTAGATGCCCGGAAAGGGCGTCGCCTCGGAAAAGGCAAACACGGAAAACAGGATCAGGAGCAGTCCCAAAGCGGCCAGGACCTCGTTCGACTGTACTTTGTCGGCATTTGGTCTGAGCACGTAAACCGCGATGAGGGCGCCGATCATCAGCTCCCATGCGCGCGTCGGCAGGAAATAGAAAGCAATCTTTGGCTGGTTCAAGACGCCCCATTGGGCCAAGCCCAGGCTTATAATCCCGACTGCGATGACAATGGTGGTGGTGCTTACAGAGCGCCACTTGTGCGCCAGGATGAGCAGGAGGGGAAAGAAGACATAGAACTGCTCTTCAACAGCCAGACTCCAGGTATGCAGGAGCGGTTTGAGTTCAGCCGCTGCGGCGAAATAGTCGTTCTCACGGGCAAACAGGAAGTTGGAGGTAAAGGTGGGGACCGCGATCAGGCTCTTGCCAAAACTCTCCAGATCGGCCGGGAGCATCCAGATCCATGCGAACGGAATGCAGGCGACTGCGACGAGAAAGAGCGCGGGCAGAATACGGCGGGCTCTTCTTTCGTAGAAACGAAGGAGACTGAAAGTTCCTGTCTGTTGCTCTTTTAGAATGATTGAGGTGATCAGGTAGCCACTGATCACAAAAAACACATCGACGCCGACAAAGCCGCCGCTGAACGTTTCGACACCTGCATGAAATAGGATGACGGGCAGAACCGCGACTGCTCTCAGTCCGTCAATTTCGCGGCGGTATTCCATGCCGAAACCCTCCCCCCAAGAAGCATCGGTATGGTGCTAGGTCAGCGCCCCGTGGCAGTGTTTGTACTTTTTGCCTGATCCACAAGGGCAGGGTGCATTGCGTGCAATCTTACCCCAGGTGGAGGGATCGTTCGGATCCATGGCGACATCTGCGGGACGGTTTCGCGCGGGGCGCGGGCGCTCTGCCACGGCAACGCCACCTTCTGGTTCCGCCATTTCGTCACGGCCCGTCAGCGGGTCCACATGGTGGGCCTGCATTTCAGGCAGGTCGGGCTCGTTCAGTTCCGGTGGTTGCTCAGTCACAAATTGAAGGGTCATCAGCTGGCGGGTGACGTCTTCGCGCAGCCGGGTGAGCAGGCTTTCGAACAGCGAGAAGGCTTCCGTCTTATATTCGTTCAGCGGATCACGCTGACCATAGCCGCGCAAGCCGACGGATTGCCGCAAATGATCCAGCATCTGAAGATGCTCGCGCCAGCGCTGGTCGATTGTCTGCAAGAGAATGGCTTTTTCGATCTGCCGGAAGGTCTCTGCGCCGACATCGGCCACCTTCTTGGCCATGGCTGCATCACCCGCCTGATAGATACGGTCCTTAATCTCTTCGTCGGCAATACCTTCTTCGTCTGCCCATTCTTCCAGAGCTAAGTCGAGGCCGAATACTTTTACAGTCTCTTCTTTGAGGCCCTCGACGTCCCATTGCTCGACATAGGCTTTTTCAGGGATGTGTGCCCGCACCAGATCGTCCACGCATTCGTGACGCATGTCGCGCACGTCTTCTGAAACGTCTTCCGCATGCATGAGATCGATACGCTGTTCGAAGATCGCTTTACGCTGATCGTTCATCACATTGTCGAATTTCAGCAGGTTTTTCCGGATGTCGAAGTTGCGGGCCTCAACTTTTTGCTGTGCTTTTTCCAGCGCCTTGTTGATCCATGGGTGGATGATGGCTTCGCCTTCTTCGAGGCCGAGCTTCTGCAGCATGCCGTCCATACGGTCGGTACCGAAAATCCGCATCAGGTCGTCTTCAAGGCTCAAATAAAACTTGGAGCGACCAGGATCGCCCTGACGGCCAGCGCGGCCGCGCAGCTGATTGTCGATACGGCGGCTTTCGTGGCGTTCGGTGCCGATGATGTAGAGGCCACCTGCATCCAGTGCCTGCTGTTTTTTTGTCGCAATGTCGGCTTCGATCTCGGCAATCCGTTTGGCGCGGGTCGCTTCATCAAGACTGTCGTCGATTTCGTCGGCGATCCGCATTTCCAGATTGCCGCCGAGCTGAATGTCGGTCCCGCGACCTGCCATGTTGGTGGCAATGGTCACGGCGCCCGGCACACCGGCTTGGGCGATAATATGTGCTTCCTGCTCGTGGTAGCGGGCGTTCAGAACGTTGTGTTTGACCTTCTTCTTTTTCAGAAGCGTGGCCAGATATTCCGACTTCTCAATGGATGTTGTGCCGACCAGCACCGGCTGGCCGCGTTTCACGCAGTCTTCGAGTTCCAGGATGATCCCGTCGAATTTTTCGCGTGCAGTCCGGTAGACTTCATCATCCTCGTCAATACGGGCAATGCCGATATTGGTGGGGACTTCCAGAACGTCGAGGCCATAAATGTCCATAAACTCCTCGGCTTCGGTGAGCGCAGTCCCCGTCATGCCAGCGAGCTTTTCGTAGAGACGGAAATAGTTCTGGAAGGTGACCGATGCGAGGGTCTGGTTCTCCGGCTGGATGTCGACCTGTTCTTTGGCTTCAAGCGCCTGATGCAGGCCTTCCGAATAGCGGCGGCCCTCCATCATGCGGCCGGTGAATTCGTCAATGATGACGACCTTGCCGCCTTTAACGATATAGTCTTTGTCTTTCTGGAAGAGCTTGTGTGCTTTCAGAGCGCAGTTGGCATGATGTACGAGGGAAATATTCTCGACGTCGTAGAGCGTACCTTCTTCGAGGATGCCTGCTTCCCGAAGCAGCTCTTCGACATGCTCGTTGCCTTCGTCGGTCAGGTTCGCCGTTCGGCTCTTCTCATCCAACTCGTAATCTTCTTCGACAAGGGAAGGAATGATTTTGTCGACGGTGACATAGAGTTCTGAATTGTCTTCTAGGGGACCGGAGATGATCAGCGGCGTCCGGGCTTCATCAACAAGAATAGAGTCCACCTCGTCCACGATCGCAAAATGATGTCCGCGCTGAACCATGGCGTCCAGCTGGTACTTCATATTGTCGCGGAGATAGTCAAAGCCGAGTTCATTGTTGGTGCCATAGGTGATGTCGGCTGCGTAGGCAGCGCGCCGTTCTTCGTCGCTGAGTCCGTGCAGAATGACGCCCGTCGTGAGGCCTAGGAACTCATAGACCTGTCCCATCCAGGCGGCGTCGCGGCTGGCGAGATAATCGTTCACGGTGACCACGTGGACGCCTTTTGCCGGGAGCGCGTTCAGGTAGGCCGCCAGTGTGGCGACAAGAGTTTTCCCCTCACCGGTTTTCATTTCGGAAATCCGGCCTTCGTGGAGCGCCATACCGCCAATGAGCTGTACATCGTAGTGACGCTGGCCGAGGCTTCGTTTGGCACCCTCGCGCACGGTGGCAAACGCTTCCGGCAGCAGATCGTCGAGCGTTTCGCCCGCGTCAAGGCGATCCCTGAATTCCTGGGTCTTGGCGCGGAGTGCCTCGTCCGACAGGGCTTCCATATCGGGCTCCAGCGCATTGATTGCGCTTACCCGTGCTTTCAGAGATTTAATCTTGCGGTCGTTGCTGGAGCCAAAGATCCGCTTGGCAAATGCGCCCAAGCTAGCCATCAGGGTATGTCACCTTGTTGGGGCGATCAGCTCGCTCGCGGAACGCCAGCGGTGAGGCCCGGTTATTGTGTCTGGAGCAGCCCTTTTGTTCCCAAAATGCGCGCAACCGAACCCAATTGATGTAAGGGGGGGCTTGGTTCTTGTCAACGCTTGCGCAGGGCGCCCGAGCTGCACTCGAAAATTCGTTAATGTCTTGCATTCATTGCGAAATCTTAATGGCGTCACCCTTGTGTGAAGACCTGTGACCCCTCAATATAGCCGCTCACCTGAAGCCTGGATGAACCGGGTCTCACTGAATACTCCAAGGTCCCCTTCTCATGATGTTTTCGATGACTTCTCTGGCCGCGCGGATGCCCGCCTGGCTTCTCAGCGCTGCGCTGTTTGCCACTGTTTCTCTCGGTGTTTCTGTGCCTGCTGTCGCTGCAGAAGAGGATGATGTGGTTGTTGCGCGGGTGAATGGGGTGGAAATCAGATTTTCAGACCTTTTGCTGGCAGAGGAAGAGACTGCGCAGGCGCTCGCCAATGTGCCGGAAGACGTAAAGTTTGAATATCTGCTCAGCCTCCTGATTGACCGGGTGATCGTTTCCAGTGATGCCCGTACAAAAGGCCTCACAGATGATCCGGGTGTTCAGCGCCGGATGGCTTACTACGAGAATAAGGCGCTCAGGGACGTCTATTGGACGCAGCTCATCACCTCCCGGATTTCAGACGAGGCGGCGAAGGAATTCTATGACGCTCAGGTCGGGTCGGTAGAGCCTCAGGAGGAGATCAAGGCGCGACACATTCTGGTTGCAACCGAGGAGGAAGCGCAGGCCGTGATCGACGCGTTGGACGCTGGGGGCGATTTTGAAGCGCTGGCGAAGGAACATTCGACAGGCCCAAGCGGGGCTGATGGGGGCGATCTCGGATATTTCACCACAGGCACGATGGTTGAAGAGTTCAACGATGCGGCTTTTGCCCTTCAGGCGGGTGAAATATCTGCGCCCGTGAAGACCAAGTTTGGGTGGCATGTGATCAAAGTGGAGGACCGCCGCCTTCAAGAGGTGCCCGGGTTTGACCTTGTGAAAGATCAGGTGATTGAAGCACTCGCCCAGCAGGAAGGACGTGCGATGATGGATGAAATGCGCGCTGCCGCGACGATTGAAATCGTGGGCGCGGAGGGCGAGGGCACCCGGCCGTTGATTGCACCTCAAGAATAGGTCATATCAGTTGGGTCGTGGGCAATCTGTCCGTTTGGTTCCAAAGAGCTTGAGCCTGTCTGATTTAAGGGTGCTTCTTCATGTCCAAGTCCTTTATCCCGTCTGCCAAGGGTGCGTCCAAGTCCGGCGTCAAAGCATCAGCGAAGAAACCAGCGAAGAAGAAAACCTCGAAAAAGGCGACGAAGAAGAGCGTGCCGGAACCGGTGTCGCCTATGGCGCCCAAAAAGCTGGCCAGCCTTCCGCCGCTCGCTGGAACTGAACTCGCAACGACAAATAGCGGCACCAAGTATAAAGGGCGCGACGATTTGCTTGTTGTGCGAATGGCAGAGGGAACGCAGGTCGGCGGTGTTTTCACCACCTCCAAGACGGCTGCGGCGCCCGTTACCTGGTGTCAGAACGGCCTTGAAGACGGGCTGGGCCGCGCCCTTGTCGTCAATGCAGGCAATGCAAATGCCTTTACAGGCAAAGCGGGGTTGCAAACGGTGCGGCAGACCGCGTCCGTTGCCGCTGCGATGACAGGGTGCCGGCAAAAGGATGTCTTTATCGCGTCGACCGGTGTGATTGGCGAGGTGCTTGATGGCGACGCGATTGGCAACGCGCTGAAAAAAGCCGTGGATGCGGGGGACCCGGGCTGGGAAGCAGCCGCCCGTGCGATTATGACGACGGACACATTTCCCAAGCTTGCCACCAAGACGGTCAAAATTGGGGATATGGATGTCCGTATCAATGGGATCGCCAAAGGGTCCGGCATGATCCAGCCGGACCTTGCGACCATGCTTGTCTTCCTGTTTACCGATGCGGCCCTTCCGGCATCTGTTCTTCAGACGCTTCTCATGCTTGGGGTGCGGGACAGTTTCAATTCCATCACCGTTGATAGTGATACGTCGACGAGCGATACGGTACTTTTCTTTGCAACGGGTGGTGCCGCCGCCGCGGCTGAGGCCAACGATGTTCAGGTACCAAAAATTTCCAGAGCAGGTGATCCACGGCTTCGTGACTTCCGCGATGCTCTGAATGAGCTGATGCTGGATCTTGCCCATCAGGTCGTGAGAGACGGCGAGGGGGCCTCAAAATTCATCGAGGTGAAGGTCACCGGGGCGGCCAGTTACAAAGCTGCGCGGACCATTGCGCTTTCCGTTGCGAACTCACCTTTGGTGAAAACGGCGATTGCGGGCGAAGACGCCAATTGGGGCCGGATCGTGATGGCCGTCGGGAAAGCAGGGGAAGAGGCGGACCGCGATAAGCTCAAGATCGATATTGGCGGTATCAGCGTCGCCAAGAATGGTGTGGCTGTAGAAGGCTTTGACGAGAAGCCGGTGACGCGGCACATGAAGGGCCGGGACATCAAGATTGCGGTCGACGTAGGTGTGGGGCGTGCTGAAGCGACGGTGTGGACGTGTGACCTTACCCACGAGTACATTCGTATCAATGCGGATTACCGCAGCTGATGCATAACAGCAGATCTTTGGGGCAGGCAAGGTTTTGACCGGACACACAGGCGATAGGGGACGCATGAATGGGTCACACCTGCTCGGCGGCGGGTTGGGGTCGCGTTCGCTTTTCACACCGCGCTTGACCCTTCGCTGGATTGCGCAGGGCGATGCGGAACGGTTGAGTGCCTTTGCGGCGGACCCGCTGCTTCTCCAGAAAACAGAAACCATTCCTTACCCCTATGACGTGCCTGCAGCTCATCAGTGGATTGATGAAAGTCTGGACCTTCGTGCGAGTGGGAAAGCCTATCGGTTTGCTGTTGAGGAAAGGGCTGAAAACCGGTTTGTCGGGGTCTCTGCCTTGACGATGCTCGATCAGAACAGCGCCGAGCTTGGCTATTGGCTCGGGCGGGAGCATTGGGGGCGGGGCTATGGGCGCGAAGCCGTTGCGGCGGTGATTGCCTTTGGCAAGGACATATTGAAGCTGCGGACAATCCATGCGGTGGTCTATTCGGAGAACACAGCCTCTGTTGCCGTGCTGCGGGGGCACGGGTTTGAAGAACAGGCCTTTGAGACCATCGATGTGCCGGAGCGCGGGGGCGCGCGTCTTGTTCGGCGTTTTGTCTCAGACCTCAACAAAGGCACGAAATCGTCAAATGTCATTCCAATGTCTGGCTGGCCTCAATCTGGCTGGGTTGCGTGATGGGGGACAGTGACCTTCCCATCGTTCTGGTCTCTGCCTGCGCACTTGTCGATATTGAGGGGCGCGTTCTGCTGGCGCAGCGCCCGGAAGGTAAATCGATGGCCGGTCTATGGGAGTTTCCGGGTGGCAAGGTGGAACTGGGAGAAGCACCGGAAACAGCGCTTATCCGCGAATTAAAGGAAGAACTTGAGATAGATGTGACTGCCTCCTGTCTCGCTCCGTTTACTTTTGCCAGCCATTCTTATGAAGATTTTCATCTCTTGATGCCACTCTTCGTCTGCCGGAAGTGGCAAGGCATACCGACGCCCGCCGAAGGCCAGACTCTCAAATGGGTACGGCCAGTTAGGATGGGCGACTATCCAATGCCTCCTGCAGATGAACCGTTGGTTGCAATGCTGAGGGACTTTTTATGAATGGAAAGCGTTCAGTTAATCTTTCGCCGGAGAGCGTTGCTGTAGGTGCAGCTTTTCTTAAAAATACGAAAGGCTCTACGGCAATCGAATATGGGCTCATCGCGTCTCTGATTGCAGTCGCGATTGTCGGTGTTATAGCCACCATCGGGGGAGATATCTTTACCCTCTTACGGTCAATCGATCTCACCTAGTCCTCGGTAGAGTTCTTGCCGGTTTGAGCCTGGGTACTCAATTCTTCCGTTTTCAGAGCATCCGCCAGACGCATGGCCGCTGTACCAGGGCGCATCGGCTTTTGCTGACTTTCGTGAGGCGCCCAGCCGGTGGCGTAGAGAATTTCAAAGGTCGCCCGAATGCGGCCATCGGGATCGGCATGTTTCTGCTGATAGAGCTCTGCGGCCCGCATTAGTGTGGCGCGCTTCAAAGGCACTTTTCTACGCTTGGCAATGGCGTTGGTTTCGCCCATTGCTCGCAGGTCACCCATCAGATTGAACATCGTGTCGTAGCGGACGATGATCTGGTCCGCGTCGACGACAGGCAAGGCGAAGCCTGAGCGCTGCAAAAGACTGCCCAGATCACGAACATCCGCGAAGGGCGAGATACGGGGCGAGACGCCACCCTCGCACTCCGCTTCAGCCTGCATCAGCACGTCGCGCAATTCATGGAGCGTTTCCCCGCCAAAGATTGCGATCAAGAGAAGTCCATCTGGCTTGAGTGCCTGGCGGACCTGCAGCAAGGCACCGGGGAGATCGTTTACCCAATGGAGGGAGAGGGCGCTCGTCACCAGGTCAAGAGAACCAGAGCGAACGGGTAGGAACTCTTCATCCGAGACGAGGCAGGGTGACGGGGCCTCTGCGACCATGGTTGGGGACATGTCAGCGGAGATCACCGTCTCCACGCCAGCGGGGTTCAGGACCTCACGGGCGAGGAGCCCAGTGTGGCATCCGAGATCAAGGGCAGTTTTGAAGCTGCGATTGGTTGATTGAAGACGCCCCCCTATCTCTTCCCCCGCCCGGCGCACCAGAAAGTCGGCCTCGGGGAAGGTCCGGGCGGCCCGGGTGCGATGGCGGGCGACAAGTTGGCGGTCAAACGGGGCGGCAGCAGACGTCATATTGCGCACTATGGCTATCTCAGCTGCACGCGCAAGTTGCTTTCGCGCAGACGGTATCTCAGCCTATCTTTCTCTTATGGGAATGATGGGACCGCACGTCGACATGGCAGGCCGGAGCTTTCAGGCAGCACTGCGCCGGACGGTCAATCTGCTCCTGCCCCCGCGGTGTATTTCATGTGCGGCAGCCGTTTGGGAGGAGAACCAGGTATGTGGCAGCTGCTGGAGGAAACTGACCTTCATTGAGGCGCCGCTTTGTGAGGTAAGCGGTATTCCATTTCCCTTCGATCCGGGCCCTGGAGCCTTGAGTGCAGAAGTGCTTGCCCACAAACCTGCCTATGGCCGAGCCCGGGCAGCGCTCAAATATGACGATGTCAGCGGGCGGCTCGTGTCCCGTCTTAAGTATGGCGACCGGTCGGAGACTGTGCCGCTTTTTGCCAAATGGATGGTTCGCGCTGGCCACGAGTTGCTGGCGGATGCGGATGTTATTGTGCCGGTGCCGCTTCATAGGGCACGGCTGTTTCAGCGACGTTTCAACCAGTCTGCAGAGATTGCCCGGGCGGTAGCGCGATTGTCCGGCGTGCCCTGTGCTCCCGATTTGTTGATCCGGACGCGGGCAACGCGGGCGCAGGTGGGGCTGTCCGCTTCAGCCCGGCGCCGAAACGTGTCGGGCGCCTTTGCGCTCACGCCCGGAAAGGGCGAAAAAGTAGAGGGAAAGCGGCTTTTATTGATTGATGATGTGCTGACAACAGGGGCGACCGTAGAGGCTTGCGCCAAACGGTTGGGCGCAGAGGGGGCTTTAAGTGTGGATGTCCTGACACTTGTTCGGGTTGTTCCGCAGGATCAAGCCCCTATATGATCCCGCGCAACCAGGAAGTGTGTTCAGGAGTGACCCGATGGCTGATGTAACCATATACACAACAATGATGTGCCCTTACTGCCATCAGGCCAAGCGGCTGCTTTCGCAGAAAGGTGCCAACTTCAAAGAGATTGATGTGGGCATGGACCCTGATCTTCGCCGGGAAATGATGTCGCGCTCTGGTGGTGGCCACACGGTGCCGCAGATTTTCATTGGCGACACTCATGTGGGCGGCTGTGACGATCTTTATGCGCTCGACTCAAAGGGTGCGCTTGATCCCATCCTCGCCGGTTGACCTGTGACGGAACCCACCGACACGTTCATTGCCGCCTGTGTTCAAATGCGCACGGGCATAGAAATTGATCGCAACATTGAAGATGCCAGCGCGCTCATCCGAGAGGCTGTAGCAGGCGGCGCCCAGTTTATTGCGACACCTGAAACAACGGCCTTGATGGAACTGGGGGCAAAGCGTCTCTTCGCCAACATCGTGGCGGAAGAAGAAGACAGGGCTCTCAAAGCATTTAAGAACCTTGCGTCAGAGTTAAGTATTCATCTCCTTATCGGGTCGCTTGCGGTGAAGGTCGCGGACAATAAAGCGGCCAATAGATCATTTCTTCTGTCACCTACCGGTGAGATTGCTGCCCGCTATGACAAGATCCACATGTTTGATGTGGATCTTGGAAAGGGTGAGGCCTACCGGGAATCCAAGAATTATCAGGCGGGTGAAGTATCGGTTCTGGCCGATATGCCGCTGCTTGGTTTGGGGGACCGATTGGGCATGACGATTTGTTATGACCTTCGTTTCCCTTATCTCTATCGCCAGCTTGCGCATGCAGGCGCTGGCTATCTGACCGTCCCCTCTGCCTTCACGAAACCAACCGGTGAAGCGCACTGGCATGTGTTGCTGCGTGCGCGGGCTATTGAATCGGGGTGTTTTGTGTTTGCGCCGGCCCAGGGCGGGGTCCACGAGAATGGGCGGGAAACCTACGGTCACTCACTCATCATTGACCCGTGGGGGGAGGTGTTGGCGGAAGCCGGAACAGACCCGTGTGTGATCCTCGCGGAGATTGACCCTGCGAAAATCAAGGATGCGCGATCACGTATTCCAAGTCTGACCCATGATCGTGCTATTCTAGCGCCAGAGAAACCTTCTGGTGTGTGAGTGATGATTAAGTACCGCCTTATCTGTGAGCAGGATCACGAGTTTGACGGCTGGTTTGCCGGGTCGACTGCGTTTGATGATCAGGTCGCAGCCGGTGAAATTGCTTGTCCCTATTGCGGAAGCGTCAAGGTGCAAAAGGCTCTGATGGCGCCGTCCGTTGTGACGTCAAAACAGAAGAAACGCGCTGGCACGTCGCCGACGGAAGCGGTCGAGCAGGTCCAAATGTTCATGAGCAAGGTGCGTGAACATGTTGAGACGAATTTTGACTATGTCGGTGACCAGTTTGCTGATGAAGCCCGCCGCATTCACTATGGTGAGGCGGATGAGCGCGAAATCTATGGGGAGGCAACGCTCGATGAGGCGAAGGACCTCATCGAAGAAGGTGTCTCCGTTGCGCCGCTTCCGGGCGAGGATAAAAGCAAGGCTAACTGAAGCGCGTGCCCGTCACGCCTCTCACGCTCCCCCCTCAGGCTCCTTGGGTGAAGACCGGCCAGCTCTCGGTGATCTCGCCGTCCTCAAACACCTGAATGTCGCCGAACTGCAGGAAAACGAACTCGCTTTGGGTCGGGCGCAGAACGATTATGTCGTTTGGCTCAAGGTCAATCAGGTCTGATCCGTTCAGCATTTCCTGGTTGCTGGACCGCCCGAAGACACCATTGGTGCGAAGACCGGGCGGGGAGACAGGTTCTGCCAGCCAGTTGCCGCCATAGATGAAGAAGGTCTGGGCGGTGTTCCGGTCCCAAAGTCGCGTAGGACCCGTCAGGGCTTCTAGGCCTGGAATATCTGTCTGTCCCACCGTCTTGATGACGGGGGTTGTGATGAAGCTTGCTGGCACGTGGTCTGTGAGCGTCGCCACGTCAAAATGGGTGGGCTTCACAAGGGCCGATCCCACGGCGACTTCATTGGCATGGGCCGTCTGGTCATGGAGTTGATAGGTCGGGCTGCCGGCCGTATTGAGCGTGAGTTCCTCTGGTTTCCAGTCGGCTCCATAGTGAGCGGCAGCGACATCGACAAAGGCTTTGTAGATGTCCATTGAGGTTTCAATAGCGTTTGCCTGCCAACCCAGAAGGTCGGGGACGGAGGCCAGATGAGGGTCGTACCCCATGAAACCGGAGAAGGTGAGCAGCGGGTCTTGATCGATGGTTTTCAGGATGGCCTCTAATTCACCCGGGTCTGTGAGGCCGCCGCGATGCAGACCCACATCCAGTTCCAGGTTGAGACGCATGTGCAGACCGCGCGCATTCGCAAGCGCTTGATACTCTGCCAGCCGCTCCGGGGAGTCGATCAACCACTGCAGCTGTTTGGCAGGGTCAAAGCTTGTTGAGCTCAGTTCGTCATAGAAACGTGCGGCAGCCGCCACCGGCATGGGTTTGCCTAAGAGCACGTCTGCGCCAGGTTCTTCTTGCGCCACCAGATTGATGAAAGGCTGGTGAAACAACATCAGCTTGTTTGTTTCGGCAGCGGCCATAACATGACGAATGAGCGGCAGAGACGGCAATGACTTGGCGACGATGCGATAGCCCATGCCGGGCCGTAGATGCGATTTCAGCACCGCGATGTTTTGATCAAGTCGGGCAAGGTCGATCACCAGCGTCGGGCGCGCAAGGCCCTTGGTCGTCACCGCGTTTCCCAGTTTTTCAAAATAGGGATCGACAGGTCCCCCTTCTTTCGCTGGCCGGGACAGTGCCATCAGGCCGAGCGCTGTCAGGCCGCCACCGCCCACTATCAGCGAGCGTCTGCTCAGACCTGAGAAGCGGGACTTCAGCTGATTGAGGAGATCACGCAATCCCGAACACCTCCCTCAGATGGTCATTGAGGAAAATACCGTCCGGGTCCATCGCCTCGCGGACGGCCAGAAAATCGTTCCAGTTGGGATAGAGGTTCGCGAAGTCCGAGGCTTTCAGGGTGTGCAGTTTGCCCCAGTGCGGGCGGCCGCCATGTTTTTGCAGGATCGGCTCAACTGCGGAGAAGAGCGGTTTGTAATCCTCTTCGTAATATCTGTGGATCGCGATGGAGCAGCTCTCCCGGCCCTGGAAAGGCGAGAGCCAAATATCGTCTGACTTCACATAGCGGAATTCCCAGGGGAAGAAGAGATCGATGTTCTCGCCCTCGACAAGGGTGCGGATCTCTTTCAGCGCGCCCAGCGCATTTTCCCGCGGCAGATGATATTCCATTTCATTAAAGCGCACGTTCCGGTCGCTCGGGTAGACCTTCCAGGATGTGTCGACGAATGTTTCTTCAGGTAGGTCCTCGAGAGCGGAGCGAATGAAATATTCCCGAAGCGACGGTGCCCACCCCAAATAGTCGCCGAGCGCTTTCAGGGTCATCACCCCTTCATTATCGTCTGCAATGGCAGGCGCGAGAGCTTCATCCGTCTCATTGTGGCTGATCCCCATACACATGGACGAGAAGGGGATGTAGTAGAACTCAAAGTTCCGGTTCTCTGCCGCGAACGTGTCCGCCTGTTCCATCATCTCGTCGAAGGGCACAACCCAGGTGCGTTTATTGATGCGGTGGGGTGTGCGGTTTTGCAGACGCACCTTGGTTACAATGCCGAGCGCCCCAAGGGAGGTGCGGGCGGCCTGGAAGAGGTCGGATCGGGTGTCCTTGTCACACCAGAGCGTGTCGCCGCTCGCGGTGACTAGTTCGAGGCCGGTCACGTAGCTTGAAAGCGAGCCGAAGTTTTCTCCGGTGCCATGGGTCGAGGTGGATATGGAGCCCGCCAGAGTTTGCCGGTTGATGTCCGGCATATTGATGAGCGCCTGACCTTTCTCTTCTAGTGGGGCGCCAAGGTCACCCAGCTTGCTTCCGGCGCCGACGGTCGCTTCCATTGTGTCGCTATTCGTCTCGATGACGCCGCTCAGACGGTCGAGGGACAGGATGGTGCCATCTGTGGGTACAAGAGCAGTGAATGAATGTCCTGTTCCCACAGGACGAATGGGTTTTGGACCGGAAGTGATGATCTCAGCCACTTCGGTCGCGTTGGCCGGTGCGAGCCTTGCTTCAGGCAAGCAGCTTTGGCCGCCCGACCAGTTTTGCCATTTGATGCGGCGGTCAGGTGTGTTTGCAAATGCGGAGACGGGCTTGCCCGTCGCCAACGCGGCAATGGCGGCCCCCTGCATCATCATTTCGCGTCGGCTGAGGCTCATTTTTCGTCTCCCGCTAGAAAGGCAATCAGTTTTTCAAACTCTTCGATGCCGCAATCCGGGCAGGCACCGAGCGGCGGCATGCCCCCAAATCCGTTGAGGGTGCTTTGCAGCAGGCCCTCGGACCCTCGTGCGTCCAACCGTGATGCCCAGGCGCGGGTATCGCCGGAAAGCGGGGCGCCGTTCTCCGGGTCCGCATGACAGGCCTGGCAGGCCCGCTCATATTTCTCCGCAAGTACAGGGTCTGTGGGTACACGTGTTTCAGCCGCTGCGATAATCGCCGCGCGTTCCTCTGCGGATTGAGGTTCCTCACCACAGGCGGTGAGGCCCATGGCCATCACCAAAAGCAGCAGTTTTGCGCTGAAATGAACAGGTTTCATTGATGCCCCTCGTGTGCGGCGGTTGTGTCGCGAACACATAAAAACCCTTTTTCGGGCAGGGGTCAATTAAATAATAGTTATGACTATTATTTTGAAGCGTCAATGATCTCCCGCCAATAGGCGTTCATGGCGGTTGCCGCTTCCCGCAACACCGTCTCTGAAGACAGGCTTGGTTCTTCCATTGCCATTTCAATGGCGGTATATCCGATGTCCACCGTGAGGCGTGCCTTGATCCACAATTCCGATTTGGGGATATGGGGAAGCAGAGCGCTCAGATGTTCGACCCAGGCGTCGGTCACCTGATGGTGGGAGGCCAACCGTACCTGTTGCAGGGTCGGCACGGCGCGCAAGGCACGCATGATCGACAATCCGCCAGGATGCTGCTCTGTAACGCGCAGTGTCTCGACCAGGTTTTGGTAAGTGGTTTCCATTTGGGCGTCGACACTATCGCCAGCTTCTGTCAAGAACGCATCGAACACCTCGTTCTGTTCCTGCATCAGCCTGTCGCCTAGAGCCCGCAGGACAGCATATTTGTTCGGGAAATAGCGATAGAGCGTCGGCGGTGTCACGTCCGCCTTTTCTGCGATCAGGTTTGTGGAAATGCGTTCCACCCCTTCTTCGTCCAGCAGACGAGCGGCAACATCAAGGACCCGCTTATAGGTCTCTTTGGCGCGCTTCTGGCGCGGCATGTTCTTCGGTTCAAGATCGATGCTTGGGTCAGTCATGGTGCGGAATTCGGTTTGGTGGCCACCATCATATAGTTGACACCCATGTCGGTTGAAAGAGACCAGCGATCAGACAAGGGGTTGTAGGTGACACCGGTTTCTTCCACGACTTCGAGGCCTGTACGCTCGATGCTTTTGAAGAGTTCTGCGGGCGTAATGAATTTGTTCCAATCGTGTGTTCCGCGGGGGAGCCATCTCAGAATGTATTCAGCGCCGACGATCGCCAATCCAAACGCTTTCAGAGACCGGTTCAGGGTTGCGCAAAACATGACACCGCCGGGTTTCAGCATCTGTGCACAGGACACGAGGAAGCCGTCGCGGTCCGCCACATGTTCGATCACTTCCATGTTCAGAATGACGTCGAATTGGGCACCGGAAGCGGCAAGTTCCTCTGCGGTGGTGACCCGGTAGTCAATATCGAGGCCCTGCTCCTGGGCATGAACACTGGCGGTTTTGATGTTGGCGTCGCCGGCGTCTGCGCCCACGACCGTTGCGCCAAGGCGTGTCATCGGTTCGCTTAACAGACCGCCTCCGCAGCCGATATCCAGCAGTGCGAGCTCGTCAAATGGTGCGGTTTTTGCAGAATCCAGCCCAAAATGGCTGATCACCCGCTCCCTGATGAAAGCCAGTCGTGTGGGGTTGAACTTATGCAGCGGCGCAAATTTGCCCGTCGGGTCCCACCATTCAGCGGCCATCGCAGAAAAACGGGCGATTTCGTCCTCATCGACGCTGGATGTGGTGCTTTGGGCGGCTTCAGTCACAAAGGGCTCCTTTTGGGGGCAGATGGTTCGGCCCATGTTGCGGATGGGGGTTCATCCGAGTATGTATGGCCCCGCAAAAGCGGATGGGTTGATGAGGTCTCTGCCTCGGAAGCACACCGCTTTTGTTTCTGTATATGTGCATGGCCTGATCACGTGGTCCAGTTTACCGCGCCACCTTATCGGGTATGGGCCACTTGCGTGAAGGTTAGAGACGATGGCCCGACTGGTCATGAAATTTGGTGGTACGTCTGTTGCTGATCTAGAGCGGATTCGCAATGTGGCGACCCATGTGAAACGGGAAGTTGACGCCGGGCATCAGGTTGCCGTGGTTGTTTCTGCGATGGCGGGCACGACCAATCAGCTGGTTACATGGACCAAAGAGGCGGCGGCGCTTCACGATGCGCGGGAATATGACGCTGTCGTTTCGGCTGGCGAGCAGATTTCAGTCGGCCTTCTGGCAATTACCCTTCAAGAAATGGGGGTATCTGCGCGCTCCTGGCTCGGGTGGCAGATCCCGATCCTGACAGATGATGCCCATGGCGCTGCCCGGATTGCCGATATTGACGCATCCAAGCTCGGTGAGCGCATTGACCAGGGGCAGGTGGCTGTCATTGCCGGTTTCCAGGGCATCAGCCCCGATGGCCGTATTGCGACGCTGGGGCGTGGCGGATCCGATACCAGCGCAGTTGCGGTGGCGGCGGCTCTTAATGCAGAGCGCTGCGACATCTACACGGATGTGGACGGAGTCTACACGACAGACCCGCGCATCGTGTCGAAGGCACAGAAGCTCGATAAAATCAGTTACGAAGAGATGCTTGAAATGGCATCGCTCGGCGCCAAGGTTCTGCAGACTCGGTCTGTGGAACTGGCCATGGTGCACAATGTACGTCTACAGGTTCGCTCAAGTTTTGATGCGCCTGATTCACCTCAAGGAACCGGAAGCGGACCGTCTTATGTTGGTCCGGGGACACTTGTCTGTGGCGAGGAAGAAATCGTGGAACAAGAAGTCGTAAGCGGCATTGCCTATACGAAAGACGAAGCCAAGATCACATTGATCAAGGTGGCTGACCAGCCAGGTGTTGCGGCGCGTATCTTCGGCCCACTGGCGGATGCCGCAATCAATGTCGATATGATCGTGCAGAACGTGTCTGAAGACGGCGAACGGACGGACTTGACCTTTACCGTGCCGGTTGCGGACCTGGAACGGGCTGTCGCTGTGATTGAGGCGGCTTGTGATACGATCGGCTATGAGCAAATCCTGAGTGATACGGATGTCGTAAAGGTTTCGGTCATCGGGATCGGCATGCGGTCACACACAGGTGTTGCGCAGAAGATGTTCCAAACACTCGCGGATAAAGGCATCAACCTGCAGGTGATCTCAACGTCTGAAATCAAGGTGAGTGTTCTCATTTCGGCGGAATATACAGAGCTTGCCGTGCGGGCTCTCCATTCTGCCTATGGTCTTGATGACGAAGCTGCGGCATAAAACGACACGTTTAGATAAGAAAGAGCAGATGTCGGTTACGAAGGCGCATATTTGTGCAGCCCGTTTTACGGGTGTGCGGTTCTTCTCGCGAGGTGCAGTCTGATGCCCGCGACGCAAGGCCCCCGCGTCCTCCTGCGCCGGTTGCGTGAAGCCATGGCGGAGGTGAGCGAGTCGCAAGCGCGCCTCGATCAGGTGGCACACCTGATCGCTCAGAACATGGTTGCCGAAGTGTGCTCGATCTACCTGATGCAGCCCAATAGCGAGTTGGAGCTATTTGCGACCGAAGGTCTGAAGCCGTCTGCTGTCCACAAAACGCGGCTGAAAGTGGGTACAGGTCTGGTGGGTGATATCGCGGCCCATGCGAGACCGCTCAATCTGTCTGATGCACAAGCTCATCCCAACTTCGCTTATCGGCCTGAGACCGGTGAAGAGATCTACAAATCGCTTATGGGTGTGCCTATTCTTCGTTCCGGTCGGGTTGCTGGTGTGTTGGTGGTTCAAAACCGCACCATGCGTCACTATTCCGAGGAAGAGGTTGAAGCTCTTGAGACCATCGCGATGGTCCTGGCTGAGCTCGCTGCCGCCTCTGATCTGATCTCGTTTGACGATGACGGGCAGGATGCTGCGGCTCAGCGCCCGCATTATCTTGAGGGAACTGCGCTCTCAAGTGGCCTGGCACTTGGCCATGCGGTCCTTCATGAGCCGCGTGTACATGTCACGCGGTTAATTGCAGAGAATGTCGAGGTCGAGTCCGAGCGTCTTGAAAAAGCCGTGTATGAGTTGCGGTCGTCCATCGACAAGATGTTGACGACATCTGATCTCAGTCATGCGGGCGAGCATCGTGAGGTGCTGCAGGCCTACCGGATGTTCGCCAATGACCGGGGCTGGCTGAAGCGCATGCTCGAGGCAGTGAAAACAGGTCTCACGGCGGAAGCCGCTGTTGAGCGCGTGCAGAATGATACCCGCGCAAGGATGATGCGTCAGACCGATCCCTATCTGCGGGACCGGTTGCATGATCTCGACGATCTGGCGAACCGTCTTTTGAGACACTTGACCGGCGTGGCTCTCTCGTCGGCAAGTGGCGACCTTCCTGAAGATGCCATCATCATTGCGCGTAATATGGGCCCGGCAGAATTGCTGGACTATGACAAGGAACGGCTGCGCGGTCTGGTGCTCGAAGAAGGGTCGTCCAACGCGCATGTCGCCATTGTGGCTCGAGCTCTTGGTATTGCGGCCATCGGACGTGCGCACGGTATCCTGGAGCGGGTTGAGGATGGCGATGCCGTTATCGTCGATGGGGATACGGGTGAGCTTTACGTCCGCCCGAGCCAGGACATTGTCGATGCCTATTCTGAAAAGGCACGCTTCCGTGCGCGGCGTCAGGCACAGTACAAGGCTATTCGTCATGAACCTTCGGTGACGCTGGATGGTGTGCAGGTTGCCCTCAATGTGAATGCGGGCCTGATGGTTGACCTCCCGCATTTGGAAGAAAGTGGTGCAGACGGTATCGGTCTCTTCCGCACAGAGCTTCAGTTCATGATTGCCTCAAAGCTCCCGAGCCAGCGGGAACAGGTTGAGCTTTATAGCGATGTGATGGAGAGCGCTGGCGATCTTCCGGTCGTGTTTCGCACGCTTGATATTGGCGGCGATAAGATGCTGCCTTACATGCAGCAGGCTGAAGAGGAAAATCCTGCGCTTGGATGGCGTGCGATCCGAATTGCACTAGACCGTCCGGCTCTGCTGAGGCATCAGGTGCGGGCTTTGCTTGCAGCGGCAGTCGGACGGGATCTGCGTCTCATGTTCCCCATGGTCGCTGATGTTGCGGAGTATGAACGTGCGCGGGCCTTGGTCGACAAAGAACTCGCGCGTCTCGACAAACATGGGCGGGAAAAACCCCGCTCGGTTGCCGTGGGCACGATGCTTGAGGTCCCCGCCCTCTTCTGGCAGATGGAAGCCCTGTTGCCTAAGGTCGATTTTGTCTCCATCGGCAGCAATGATCTGATCCAGTTCCTCTATGCCAGTGACCGGGGTAATCCTCGGGTCGCGAACCGCTATGATCTTCTGAGCCCTGGCGCTCTGAATTTCCTGCGTCAGGTCGTGCTTCTATGTGCTCATCATGACGTTCCGCTTTCTCTGTGCGGTGAAATGGCAGGAAACCCGCTAGAAGCGATGGCGCTTCTGGGGCTCGGCCTTCGGACCATCTCCATGTCTCCCGCTGCAATCGGCCCGGTGAAGATGATGGTGCGCTCGCTTAATGTGGCCGACCTCGAAAGCTTTATGGAAGGTTTATACGGCCTGCCGGATGCAAGTGTGAGAACGGCACTTCGCGATTATGCTGATGCCCGTGGAATTGCAATTTAAGAAGAATTTGCCTTACCAGACCAACTCTTTATTTACAGGGCGGTACTTCTTTTGATTTATTTAACCATCAGGTGTGCACAATTGGGGAATAGTATTGTGCAGCGTCATTTTTCTGACGAGATGTTGACGCATATGATGTCTCCGGATGAGGGGAAGTTCAGGTCAAAATAGCCGAAGAATGGCTGTTTTCTGAGGTTTTTCGTTGGCCGTGTGTCGCTGAATCAGCGCGGGTCTCATCCAGGGAAGGAAACAAATGACCGGGCGGTGTCAGTCGCCCTGATGAGACGAGAAGCTCGCATTCAGGTACGGAACTTGATGTGTGAGACCGGGAAGGCCGATGAGTTCGGAAAGTGAAATGACGAACGTAACGAGATTTTCTGCAGCCGCTGACGGTGGTGAAGAGGGTCGACGCATTCACCTGCGTGACATCACGGCGGATACCCCTTTGGACGGGGAAGAAGCTGGTACAGTCCTCCGCAAGGCGCGGTTGAAGACAGGTGAAGACCTTAAGTCAGTTTCCGACAAGCTTCGCATTCGCCGCCCCTATCTGGAAGCTCTTGAAGAAAGCCGCCACGATGATTTGCCAGGCCGCGCCTATGCCATCGGTTTTGTGCGGACCTACGCGGTTTATCTGGGCCTGGACGCGGCTGAGTTGGTTGCGCTCTATAAGTCAGAGACAGAGGTTGAGACTGAGGCATCAGATCTGGCCGAATTTTCCTATCAGGAGGTGCGCCATGATGCGCGGCTTCCGAAAGGCTCGTTGTTTGTTCTGGCGATCCTGTTAGGTGCAGGCGTTTATGGAGCCTGGCTCTTGTCTGTGTCAGCGGACAGGATGGTGACGGAGCGCGTCCCACCTGTGCCGGAACGCTTGGGGATCGCCTCACCTACGACGGCTCAAGCTCCCGCGGCTGAACGGGAGATTGCGCGGCCAGCGCCTGTGGCGAGTCTCGCTGGTGACAGCGCCTCAGCTGCCGGTAGTGCGCGTGATATCCCAGCGGTTGGCCAGCCGATTGCCAATGCACCTATGGTTGAGCCTGAGGCGGTTGCCGCCGTTGCTGAGGACACTCCTGCCACTGATGTCGAGACCCCTGCTGGGGCGGTAGAGGTTGCGGCCTTGACGCCGGCGACACCGCCTAGCGAAGAGCCGTCCGTCACGATTGCGGACGATTTGGCGTTGGCCGTTGGCGGCGCACGGGTTTACGGCCTTGAGAACGAAGGTGCTCGCGTTACCGTCCGGGCCGTGAAACAAGCATGGCTTCGCATTGAAGCAGGTGACGGATCGGTACTCCTCAATCAGACACTGGCTGAGGGTGAGATGTACCGGGCACCGGTCGATGCTGGCGCCATTCTGGTTGCACGCGATGCCGGTGCGTTTGAGGTTTTTGTCGATGGTGCTCTTTTGGGTGCCGCGGGCCCGTCAGGCCTGGTCCTGACTGGTAAGTCGCTTAACCCTGACGATCTTCTGCGTCGCTAAACCTGACTTTTCGCGAATTCCGGCCTTCTTTGAGAATTGATGTCGCAGGAGGTCTAAAAGCCTCCTTCCCTACTGGGGTTGGGCAGGCTTTTTTGTCGCGTTTTCGCCCTAGGCTTTGGCGGAAAACCCCAAAGAAGTAATTTGGCACTTTTCCTGAAAACGGCTCTGGCATTTGCTATAGAACGCTCAGTAATCTTTTTGACTAGATGGTAGTCCCAACATGAGCATTCGTCCCTGGCGTGATATTGAGCGGCGGAAGTGCCGTCAAATCCATGTCGGCCCTGTGCCGATTGGCGGGGACGCGCCGATTGCCGTTCAGTCGATGACGAATACCCCTACATCCGACGCGGCTGCCACCATCGACCAGATCCGGCAGCTTGAGGACGCGGGTGCCGATATTGTACGCGTGTCCTGCCCGGATGAGCCATCGACGGCGGCTCTGAAAGAGATTGTCCAGGCGGCGAAAGTCCCCATCGTTGCGGACATTCATTTCCACTACAAACGGGCTTTGGAAGCGGCAGAAGCGGGCGCTGCGTGTCTCAGGATCAACCCTGGCAATATCGGATCTGCCGAGCGGGTGCGTGAAGTTGTGCAGGCGGCGAAGGACCATGGATGTTCTATTCGCATCGGGGTGAATGCTGGATCGCTTGAGCGCCACCTGCTGGAAAAATATGGTGAGCCTTGCCCCGATGCGATGGTGGAAAGTGCTCTGGAGCATGTGCGGCTACTCGAAGACAATGATTTCCGTGAATACAAAATCAGCGTGAAGGCGTCCGACGTCTTTATGACAGTGGCGGCCTATCAGGGTTTGGCGGAAGCGGTTGATTGTCCTCTCCATCTGGGGATCACGGAAGCGGGTGGCTTGATGAGCGGCACCGTGAAATCCGCTATTGGCATGGGCTCGCTTCTCTGGGCCGGGATCGGCGATACAATCCGTGTTTCCCTCTCGGCCGATCCGGTAGAAGAAATCAAAGCCGGATTTGAGATTCTGAAATCACTCAATCTCAGGCATCGCGGTGTCACCATTATTTCCTGTCCGTCCTGCGCCCGTCAGGGGTTCAACGTGATTGAGACGGTCTCCATTCTTGAAGAGCGGCTTGCGCATATCTCCACGTCCATGACGCTGTCGGTGATCGGTTGTGTGGTGAACGGGCCGGGTGAAGCTTCCCAAACTGATATCGGGTTTACCGGTGGCGGTGCCGGGTCCGGCATGGTCTATCTGCGTGGTGTTCCGGATCATAAGATGGCCAATGACAAGATGATCGATCATCTGGTCGAGTTGGTTGAAGAGAAAGCAGCAGAGATTGAGGCGGCGCGTGCAATTGAAGACGCGGCTGCAGGAGATAAGGCGGCGGTCCTCGCCGGGGATTAGCTGAGATCAGGCCTGTCTGATTTCGTTTCCTCTTTCTCTGATTGTTTTTATTCATGATCCCTCACGAAAAACTCGCCAAAGTCCTTGATCGTTTTGATGCTGTTCAGGCTGAAATGAACGCAGATGTCTCGCCCGACCGATTTGTCGCGCTCTCTAAAGAATTCTCTGAGCTGCAGCCTGTTGCGGAAGCGGCGCGTGGCTTGGAAGAAGCGCGCCAGGCAGAGGCGGATGCGAAAGAGATGTTGAACGATCCGGAAATGGCGGAGATGGCGCGGGAAGAGCTGGACGCGCTTGCCGAGACCCTGCCGAAGCTTGAGCAGGAGATGCAGATTCTGCTGCTGCCAAAAGATTCGGCGGACGACCTCAACGTCATTCTGGAAGTGCGGGCAGGGACCGGCGGCGACGAAGCAGCCCTCTTTGCAGGCGATCTCTACCGCATGTATGAGCGCTATGCCGGATCGCAGGGCTGGAAGGTAGAGCCTGTGTCGATCTCTGCTGGCGATGTGGGCGGCTTCAAGGAAGTCACGGCCTCGATCAGTGGCAAGGGGGTATTCGCGAAGCTTAAATTCGAGTCTGGCGTGCACCGGGTGCAGCGGGTTCCGGCGACGGAATCCGGTGGACGGATCCATACGTCTGCCGCAACTGTCGCAGTCCTGCCGGAGCCGGAAGAGGTCGATATCGAGATAGAGGATAAGGATCTCAGGATTGATGTGTTCCGCGCCAGCGGGGCGGGCGGTCAGCATGTGAACACGACGGACAGCGCTGTGCGTATTACCCACGTGCCTACCGGTCTTGTTGTGCAACAACAGGATGAGAAGTCGCAGCACAAGAACAAAGCGAAGGCCTTGAAGATTTTGCGCGCCCGCCTTTATGACGCAGAGCGGGAGCGTGCGGCCAAAGAACGGGCCGATGACCGTAAGGGTCAGGTGGGCTCCGGTGATCGGTCTGAACGCATTCGGACCTACAATTTCCCGCAAGGCCGTGTGACGGACCACCGGATCAACCTCACCTTGCATAAGCTCGACAAGATTATTGAAGGCGATGGCGTTGCGGAACTGATCGATGCGTTGATCGCGGAAGACCAGGCGGCCCGTCTTGCGGCACTTGGAGAAGAGACAGACGCGTGACCTCTTCTGCGCATCTGACGCCCTCCTCGCGCGGTGCCGTCTATCGCGATCTCCTGGCTCAATTTCGTGCCGCCGATATTCCCTCAGCTGAGCTCGACGCACGCCTGCTCATGGCAGCAGCGACGCAGGTAGATGATGTCGCGCTGATTGCTGATCCCGATCAGACCGTGCCAACAGATGCTCTTGTCATGCTGGATGGTTTCATTGAGAGGCGCCTTGCCGGGGAACCGGTCTCACGCATTTTGGGGACACGCGAATTTTGGGGGATGCCCTTTCAACTTGGCACCGAAACGCTGGACCCGCGTCCGGATAGCGAGACTCTGGTCGAGGCTGTTCTGCACCATGTGTCAGACAAGAGCGCGTCGCTCACCCTTCTTGATCTTGGAACGGGGACGGGTTGTTTGCTTCTGGCTCTTCTGTCTGAACTTCCTAACGCTCATGGCGTCGGTGTTGATCGATCCTCTGGTGCCATCGACATCGCGCGGGAGAACGCTGCTCATCTCGATCTCGCGGGCAGGGCGGATTTTCGGACTGGCAATTGGGGAGAGGGACTGGATGGCCCGTTTGATGTCGTCATCTCCAATCCGCCTTACATTCCAACCGCGGATATCGCCTCTCTCTCGCCGGAAGTGCGGAGGCATGATCCCATGGCTGCCCTTGATGGGGGAAGGGATGGCTTGGTTGCCTACCGGGCTGTCTCCGAAGAAACTCTTCGGTTGCTTACGCCAGATGGTGCCGCTTTTTGGGAATTGGGGGTTGGTCAGCTGGAAGATGTGTCAGCCATTACATCAGGAGTTGGTCTTGAGGTTTGCGGCGTTTATCCGGATCTCGCCGGTGTTCCACGGGTTCTCAAAGTAAAACAGTCAATTTGACGGGCAAAAAAACATTTTGACATGGGGCCCTCAGAGGGTAGGTTCCTTGAAGAGATTCAAGCCTCTAGACACATTTCGCCGCCGGGAGGACCGGCCGGGCTGGAGATGGGAGGCAGGGGCACAATATGGTGGGAAGCCCCATTGGACGTCTTCTAGCTGATCAATTTGTAGCTTGAGCGTCTGGCATATTTCTTCATGACTTCTGCCCCTTCTGTTGATGGGGCGTGTTGAGCATGGGTTGGGTCAGTGTGTGGGCCGTGAGAATGGACACACATAGAAGGGCAATCGCTTAGTCCTGGCGAGTTTCGTCTCGTGGTTTTGTCTGCGAATACGCAGAAACGGGCCGCGGGGTCGCTGTGGACAGTGTATTTTCAACTGGTAGATAGAGCCGGAGTGATATGAGGCAGGGCCAAAACCAGAAGCGCTCTCGCGGGCGCGGACGTAAACCACAAAATCCCCTTAGCCGGAGTATGGAAAGCAACGGGCCGGATGTAAAAATCCGCGGCACGGCAAGCCATATTTACGAAAAGTACCAGGCGCTGGCACGTGACGCCCAGTCGTCCGGTGATCGCATCGCTTCGGAAAGTTATTTCCAACACGCCGAGCATTATCACCGGCTGATCGTTGCGGCTCAGGCGCAGCAAGAACAGAATCGCCAGGAGAATCAGAACCGGCAGGAAAACCAAGGCCGCGATGGTCGAGGTGGCAATGGCCGGGCGAATGGTGAAGATGCGGAATCAGCTGGCGAAGAGCAGGCGAGCGAGGAAACGGCTGAAAAAGCTGCCTCGGATGAGGTGCCGGCTGACGCGGAAGCTGCCGAGGCAGACGCGGAAGAAAAGCCGGCGCCCCGTCGTCGGGCTCCCCGCCGCCGCCGCCCTGCAAAGGCTAAGTCGGATGGGGGCGACGACAAGCCCGCATCGGAAGATGTGACCGCCTAAAGGCTGTTTTCGGCGATTTTTTGCAGTAGATTCCGGGCAAACCCTTGTGTTGCTCGGATGTCACACCCATATATTTCAAGTCGATGCTTCCCGAGTGGGACAGGAAAAGCGCGATCAGGCTGGGTTGCCTAATAGTGGGACCAAGCGCAGCGGTTTTCCGGCCATCCCACTCGCTCTTTCAGAGGCGATCACATTCATGAATTTGGGACCGAAGGTCCAAATTCACCCGTGATCTTGGCAGGTCGTCAACGGTTTGTGCGACATACTCTTGTTCGTGCACTCGCGTTTGGTCTTGATCTAAGCCATTTCGCTCACCGGGCGCTGGGTTCAGTGTTCGAAAAGTTCGATGGCTGAGGCGTACGTTTGTGGCCTGCCACAAGTTGTTTTGTGTCGTGTTTCCGGACGGTGAACCGGGGCCACTTCACCTGGAAACACTCGGTGGCATATAGGGACAAGCGGTGCGTGCTTGAAATGGGGGTCCTGATGGATCTTGAAAAATATACAGATCGGAGCCGTGGCTTCGTTCAGTCAGCGCAGGGGCTGGCACTGCGTTCCGGACATCAGCGGTTCACGCCGGAACATCTTCTCAAAGTTTTACTGGATGACGAAGAAGGCCTGGCGGCCAATCTCATTCGTGCGGCAGGCGGTCGTCCCGACGCGGCACTAGAAGCGGTTGAGCTTGAGCTTTCCAAGATGCCGAAGGTGGAAGGCGGGGGCGCGGGGCAGATCTATCTTGCACCGGAAACAGCGCGCGTCTTTGATCAGGCGGAACAGGTCGCCAAGAAGGCCGGCGATTCTTACGTAACCGCCGAGCGCCTTTTATTGGCATTGGCGATTGAGCAGGGTGCGGCGTCGGCAGGCATTCTCAAAAATGCGGGCGTGACGGCCCAGGCACTCAACGAGGCCATTAATTCAGTGCGTAAAGGACGAACAGCGGACAGCGCCTCGGCAGAGGACGCCTATGATGCGCTCAATAAATATGCCCGCGACCTCACGGAGGATGCCGAAAACGGCAAGCTTGATCCGGTGATCGGGCGAGATGAGGAAATCCGCCGCTCGGTGCAGGTTCTCTCACGGCGTACCAAAAACAATCCGGTTCTCATCGGTGAGCCCGGCGTGGGTAAGACGGCGATTGCGGAGGGGCTGGCGCTTCGGATCGTCAATGGTGACGTTCCGGAGAGCCTGAAAGACAAAAAGCTTCTAGCGCTCGACATGGGCGCCTTGATCGCAGGCGCGAAATATCGCGGCGAATTCGAGGAACGCCTGAAAGCAGTGCTCAATGAAGTGAGTGCGGCGGATGGCGGGATCATCCTCTTTATTGATGAAATGCACACGCTTGTCGGTGCCGGTAAGACAGATGGCGCGATGGATGCGTCGAACCTGCTCAAGCCTGCGCTGGCGCGCGGTGAACTTCATTGTGTTGGCGCAACCACGCTCGATGAGTACCGCAAGCATGTGGAAAAAGATGCGGCGCTTGCTCGCCGGTTCCAGCCTGTCATGGTCGAAGAGCCAACGGTGGAAGACACGATCTCCATCCTGCGCGGTCTGAAAGAAAAGTACGAACTCCATCATGGAGTGCGTATCTCTGATGCGGCACTGGTCTCAGCGGCCACGCTGTCGGATCGCTATATCTCTGACCGATTCCTGCCGGACAAAGCCATCGACCTGATGGACGAAGCCGGCAGCCGCTTGCGCATGCAGGTGGATAGCAAGCCGGAAGAGTTGGACGAACTGGATCGGCGCATCATTCAGCTGAAGATTGAGCGGGAAGCGCTGAAGAAGGAAACCGACAGCGCCAGCAAGGACCGGCTTGAAAAGCTTGAGTCCGATTTGGCCGACCTTGAGTCCAAATCGGCGTCGGTTACCTCTGTGTGGCAGAGGGACAAGGAGAAACTCGGGCGCGCTCAAAAGGTTCAGGAAGAACTGGAGGCTGCCCGCAACGAGCTCGTTCAGGCGCAGCGGAGCGGCAATCTGGAGCGGGCGAGTGAGCTCTCGTACGGCGTGATCCCCGAGCTTGAGAAGCAGCTGTCTGAAAGTGAAGACGCGGACGGCGGTGACGGCATGGTGGAAGAGACGGTGACCGCCCAACATGTGGCGCAAGTCGTCTCCCGCTGGACGGGTATCCCCGTCGACAAGATGCTGGAAGGCGAACGCGAAAAACTGCTGCAGATGGAAACGGAGCTTTCTGCCCGTGTCATCGGACAGGCGGAGGCGGTGAGCGCTGTCTCACGGGCCGTGCGCCGGTCTCGCGCTGGTCTGCAGGACCCGTCACGGCCGATCGGCTCTTTCATGTTCTTAGGCCCCACGGGCGTTGGCAAGACGGAGCTTACGAAGACACTTGCGGACTTCCTCTTTGATGATGATCAGGCGATCTGCCGCCTCGACATGTCGGAATACATGGAGAAGCATTCCGTCTCGCGTCTCATCGGCGCGCCTCCTGGCTATGTCGGATATGAGGAAGGCGGCGCGCTCACGGAAGCGGTGCGGCGCCGTCCCTATCAGGTGGTGCTGTTCGACGAGATCGAGAAAGCCCATCCGGATGTCTTCAACGTGTTGCTGCAGGTGTTGGACGATGGCCGTCTGACAGACGGGCAGGGCCGTACGGTCGACTTCAAGAACACGCTCATCATCATGACGTCGAACCTCGGCGCCGAGTTCCTCGCCGAACAGAAAGAGGGCGAGGATACGGAAGCTGTCCGCGACCAGGTGATGGATGTGGTGCGCAGCCGCTTCCGCCCTGAGTTCCTGAACCGGCTGGATGAGATCCTGCTCTTCCATCGTCTGACGCGGGAACAGATGGACGGCATTGTCGACATCCAGATGAAACGTCTTGATGCGCTGCTGGTCGACCGGAAGATCGTTCTGGAATTGGATGAGGCGGCCCGCAGCTGGATCGCTGATAAGGGCTATGATCCGGTCTACGGCGCGCGGCCCTTGAAGCGGGTCATTCAGCGCAGTGTGCAGGACCCGTTGGCAGACCTGCTGCTGGAAGGTGTCATCAAGGATGGTGAGACCGTGCTCGTGAGTGCCGTGCCTGATGGTCTGGTGATCAACGGGCGGGAGATCGCGGCTCAAGCTGCAGAGTAAGCCTCAAGCCAAAGAGATGAGAGAAGGGCTGCGTTGCATGCGCGGCCCTTTTTGTTGGTCTTCACAAAAATTTATGTTTTACTTTTGTTCTGCTTTTTGCCGTTTTAATTGGGGGCGTGGGGTGGCCAGTTTCTATCGGGACGAAGATTGTGAGGTGACAGATGCTGCGGTGAAGACCGCGACCGCCACCTATCCTCTCGAGGAGATCGTAAACCTGCGCGCGGAACATCGGCTCTGGAACAAGGAGAGTGAGCCAACACTTGCTTTACTCAGTGTTGGATTTGTCTGGTTCTTTGTTGACCTTGTGGAGAGGGTTGTGCCCGTCCTTATGTACGGCCAAGCATTGAGTGTTTGGGGGTATGTGATGGTGTTTCTGATCTTCACGTCCTGTGTTCTCTTGTTTATGGCGGGTATGCGATTGGTCAGAGGGAAAAAATATCATCTCACTTTCAAGAAGAGCGATGAGAACTCACGTCAGGGGCGGTTGGTGACATTGGTAGAGGCTGATGCGCTTGAGCCCTTGGAGAGAATTGCACTGGTCATTCGTGATGCGCAGATGGCTCTAAAGCAACGTGGGTAGCAACTTCACTAATCCCCGCCTCAACGATTTGGACGGACGAAAGAATGGGAGAAACGCTGTTTGTTTCCGACAGCGCTCCTTTCATCACCCAAATCTTTTCCAAACTTATCCTCCTGTGGTGAGAGCATGCTTTAGTGGCGGTCTTTTCCGACAGGGGGTGTGATCCATGTGCCAAGATGAATTTCAGAGCCATTCCGTCCGACACGCGCTTGCGCAAGCAACCGGGCGCGCGCCGATATTGTTGGAAAAGCAGAGCTCGATTTGTCAGCAGCTATTGATTGATGTTGAGCGCGCTTTGGCAGAGGGTGAACAGCTTTCGGGAGATTTGCGGAGAGTGGAGGCTGACATTCAGCAATTGGTTGATGTGGCTTTTCGGAAAGGTGTTTCTTTGGTTGCATTGTTGGTGCCATTAGGTGCGCTTGTAAGAAATTGGGCGCTCGTTGTGTCCGCGATCAGGGTGCTCGCCTCAAAGGGTGATTCTAATAGAACCGTTGCTATCAGTGCGGCGTTGGCGGCCATGGAAGGCGTGCAGTTGGAAATTGATTCTTACAGACACACATTTCGTGAAGCGAGGCAGGTTGCTGGGAGGTTGAGGGAACTTCGGCGTAGGATGCAGCATCTCGGAGCGCGAGTTGAGGGATTGCATTCCGAACTTCGTCGGAATAACTGCCGTCTTGGCGGCCGGCCCAGTCGCAACATTTTTGGGCAAGGGAGAGTTAAGCGCCGTCGCAAGAAAGGTAAGTTTGAATAGTTTTGCCGATTTGGGTTTCTTGCGCAGTGACGTAAGTTCATTGGGCTGGGAGGTGTTGCCGATGAAAAAGCTACTATTGGGTCTGGGTGTGCTGCTTGTGCTGGCAGTGGGCGCCTTTGTCTATCTGGACCGCACGAGCAATGGCATTGTCGGTTTCTATGTCTGGAAGCTCATCCCGGGGAATGTGCAGACGGAAGCCTACGCTGAGATCAACGGCATCTCGCTATATTACGAAACCTATGGGCAAGGAGATGCTGACGCGTCGCCCGTGCTGGTTCTGCACGGGGGCAGCGCCTTTATCGAGACCATGCACAATCAGATCACTGCATTGGCCGTAGATCATTTTGTGGTGGCGCCGGACAGTCGGGCCCATGGCCGCACGAGTGATGCGGAGGGTGTCCCTCTTTCCTATGCGCAAATGGCGGACGACATGATTGCGCTGATGGATCATCTAGGGCTTGAGAAAGCAGACATTGTCGGGTGGAGCGATGGCGGCAATATCGGCCTTGATATGGTGATCCGCTATCCGGACCGTGTCGGCAAGCTGGTGACCTACGGCTCCAATTTCCATACAGACGGCCTGGTCCCGGACGAGGAGGGTGAGGGCGTCAATTCCTCCCCCGATGATCCTCGCTGGGAGGTTGTCAGGTCTTTCTATCAGTCGGTCGCGCCTGATCCCGATCATTGGCCGGTCTTTCATGGCAAGCTCATGACCATGTGGGATACCCAACCGACGTTCACGGTTGAGGACCTTAAGCGCATCTCAAGCCCGACGCTTGTGATGGCGGGTGAGTTTGATTCTATCAAAGAGAATCATACCCGCGCGATGGCATCAGCCATTCCAAACGGGTCGCTGGTGATTGTGGAGGGCGAAGATCACTATGCGCCCCTACTGGCCCCGGAGACGGTGACCCCCGCAATCGTTGACTTTCTGCAGTAACGGGCCTCAGCCGCGGTCGGAACGGCACGTGCAGTCTTTGCTGTGGCGTTCTTCAGCCTTTGGGCTGTCACTAAGGAATCCTAAACCATCGGATTAGCTTTCTCTGGTCTCTTGATCTGGGTCAATGAATTATATTGAGACATAAGGATATCCTTATGTCTTTATTGAATTCGATTGGAGGGGTGGCCCATGACCGAGAAATTGACACCAGTAGAACCGGCGGATGGTGAGAAGAAGCCTGTTGACGCGCCTGAGGCGGTTGAGCCGATAGCTGTGGAGCCAGATGAGGCTGCCATGTCAGCTCAAAGCGCATCCGGTTCCCCTGAGCTGGAGACTGGGCCGAAGACTGGGCCTGGCACTGATCCAAGTTCTGGACCAAAAGCGATGGCGAAGCCCACAGCCGGAGAGCAGCGGCACACCCTGTCGAAGATGCGCCGTGATCCGGAAGCGATCCGGCACGCGTTCGAAACGGGAGCCTATCCGTACAAGACCAAGATGAAGCGCCCGGCCTATGAACGTCATAAGGCAGAATTGCAGGTCGAACTTTTGAAAGTTCAGAAATGGGTGGAAGAAACGAACGAGAAGATCGTTGTCCTCTTTGAGGGCCGTGATGCCGCTGGCAAGGGCGGGACGATCAAACGTTTCATGGAACATCTCAATCCTCGTGGTGCCCGCGTTGTCGCTCTACCGAAGCCGACGGATCGCCAGAAGTCCCAATGGTTTTTTCAACGGTATATCGAACATCTTCCTGCTGGCGGTGAAATTGTGATGTTTGACCGCTCCTGGTACAACCGGGCGGGCGTCGACCGGGTGATGGGATTTTGTTCGCCTACAGAATATCTGGAGTTCATGCGCGAAGCGCCGGAGCTTGAGCGGATGCTGACGCAAAGTGGTATTCGTCTCTTCAAGTACTGGTTCTCCGTCACGCAGGACGAGCAGAAGCGCCGCTTTGCGTCGCGCGAGGTCGATCCGCTCAAACAGTGGAAACTGTCGCCGATCGACCGGGCGTCTCTCGACAAGTGGGATGATTATACGGAAGCCAAGGAAGCGATGTTCTTCTACACGGACACGGCCGATGCGCCCTGGACCATTGTGAAGTCCAATGACAAGAAGCGCGCCCGGCTCAATTGCATGCAGCATTTCCTGAGTGCCTTGCCTTATCCGGACAAGAACCATCATGTGGTTCGCGGACCTGACCCGCTGATTGTCGGGAGCACCGACCATGTGATCGGGCGCAATGAGCACATACTGGGTGCAAGTCTTCATCCCGACCTTCGGAGGAAGAGGGAAGAGGCGACGGCATAAGGGTGCGTGCCGCCAGCCAATTTTGATGGCACTAAATGTCGGGGACGGGGCTGTCAGGTTCCGTCAATCTGGCGGTCCTGGGCTTTGCGCAACAGGCCAATGGTGACGAAGGCGCCGATTAGGGCGAGTCCCATGTCTTTCTGAGCGTCCCAGACGTCGCCCTGCATGCCGAGAAATTCCTGTGCGCCATCGCCGAAGATCTCTGCAGCGAGCCACTCAACCAGTTCGCAGCCTGCGCTCACCCCGAGTGTGGCGAGGATGATGAGGATGAAGAGCGTCGCACTGCGCCGGACTTCTATGCTTCTTCGGGTGATCTCTCTGGCAAAAAGTGCCACGGTCACGCCTTGCAAAAAGTGGCTTACACGGTCGTAGTGATTGCGGCTCAGATCGAGCTGTTCCTTCAGCCAATCAAACGGTGGGACGCCGGAATAGGTGTAGTGCGCACCGACCATCATCATGAGCAGCAGGGCGTAGATCGCCCAGGTGGTGAGGCGGGTCAGGGGAAACGCCCGGTGCGTCGCAACGAGTGCCAGAAACAAGAAAATGGCGGGGAGTGCTTCAAGCCACCAGGTCAGCGTGTCCGCAGGATTGATCGACGACCAGATTGTAACGGTGACAAAGACAAGCCCGAGCGCCGCTTTTTCAAGCGGCGCTGGAGGCGTTTTAATGTCAGTTATCAATGTTCGCTTCGGCCAGGCGCGTCATGGACGGTGCCTCTGCCATCAGCGTATTGATGTTGTTCCTGGATTCCTGGAACGCGGCCAATTGGTCGCCCGAAAGCGTGCGGCCGGTTGGGACGCGAATACGCTGCGGATTTACCTTGGTGCCGTTCCGGATCACCTCATAGTGAAGGTGCGGCCCTGTCGAGCGGCCTGTGCTGCCTACATACCCGATCACCTGGCCTTGACGCACCCGAACGCCTTTGCGAATGCCCCGTCCATAGCGGCTCATATGAGCATAGGCTGTCTGGTAGCCATTGGCATGACGGATGCGGACATATTTGCCGTAGCCACCATTGCGCTGTGCCATTTCGATGGTGCCGTTGCCCGCTGCATAGATGGGGGTGCCGGTTGGCGCAGCGAAGTCGGTGCCTGCATGAAGGCGTGTATATCCGAGAATCGGGTGACGGCGATTGCCAAAGCCGGACGAGATGCGCGCGCCATCAATAGGCGTTTTCATCAGGAACTTCCGCATGGAGCGTCCCTGTTCATCGAAATAATCCCAATTGCCGCCGTCTGTTGGCTCGTGCCGCCACAGCCGTCTTTCTTTACCGCTGACATTCAT